>NZ_VIGB01000003.1:0-601000 GCF_006636205.1 Kitasatospora acidiphila
TCGGGGGCGGCGGTGGCGCCTGGGCGGCACACCACCGAGTTGCTGACCACGCTGTCCGAGGAGACCCGGCGGGAGATCGCGCTCACGCTGCAGTACCAGCGCACCGGGCTGCGCTGCTCGGACCTGGAGCGGAAGACCTCCGTCGCGCTCACCGAACTGCCGTGTGGCTGGCGGGCGGAGGATGTGCGCCAGTTGTTCCACCTGGCCCTGGAGGGCGTGGATCCGGACCACCCGACCCAGCGCTGGGACGCGGAGGCCGAGACTTGCCTGCTGCTGCCGCTTGCCGCGCTGCGGGCGCTGACGCCGAGCGAGCGACTGGGTTTCCAGCCGCAGCTGCGCACTGTGCTGACGGTGGTCAACGCCACCGACGATCCAGGGACCGCGCAGGACCGCGCCCGGATCACCGATGAACTCCGCTCGCTGCTGCCCCCACTGCCTGCCGACGTGGATGCCCTGCTGCCGTTCACCGACCCGTACGGCGCTGCGGTGCGCCTGCGCATGGGCAGCACGGTGTACCAGCCGCAGACGCACCGGCTGCTGGAGCTGTGCGCCCGTGCGACCGGGGTCCGCCCGTCATACGAATGGCTCGGCCAGGCCGGCGAGTTGCTCAGCTACCACACCGACCTGTGCGCCGCGCTGCGCGAGTTGCTGGCGGCCGCGGTGGTCGACGGCGCGGGCCCGGCCGCGTTCGGCATCTCCTCCGGGCAACTGCTCGGCGCACTGGCCTGGGCCGCATGCGTGTCGCAGGACGCCAAGGCGATCACCCAGCTCCGACTGGCCGCATCCGGCTACGCCCGCTGCGCCCTGGACGAACTCGACGCCGGCCCGGCCCACTTCCTTCGCGCCACCCTGGCCGCCCTCGCCGCGATGACCGGCGAGCCGGGGGCCGGCCAGCACCGGCGTCTGCTCGCCGACCCGAAACCGGCCCCGCTGCGGCTGGCCCGGCAAGCCCTGACGGAACTGCGGGACCTGCCGGCCGGCTTCGACCCGCACGCGCTCAAGATCCCGGCCGGACCGTACACGGCAGTCTTCGAGACCGCGCCCACCGGCCGAGTGGAGCTGGTCTTCCGCAACGAACACGGCAAGACCCTGGCCGGCGTGCCGACCCGCGTCCGCGAGCGCCACCCGGCCCGCTACGCCGCGCTCCGATCCCAACTGGCCGTCCTGCGCCGAGCGTCCGACCGCTACCTCGGCACGCTCAACGAGTACTGGGTCGCCGGGCAACCGGTGCCGGCGAGCCGCTGGCTGGCCGGCTTCCAGGGCCAGCCGCCCTCGTTCCGATGGTGACCGCCCTGGTCTGGCAGGCCGAGTTGCCGTCAGGAACCGTGCTCGGTACAGCCTTTCAGCCGCGCAACAGCTCCACCTGGCTACTGCGCGACCTGGAGCAGGGGTTGCACGAAATAGCCGACGACACACCGATCTCGCTCTGGCGCCGGGCGTTGGCGGGGCGGACCGCAAGCTGGCGGCGGCCTGGCGCACCGCGCTGGCCCGGCGGCGACTACGGGAGCAGGCGGTGCCCCAGCTGGCGATCGAGGACGGGACCTGATCGGACCATCAGACCGCATGGGACGATCGGTCGGTGACTCGACTCGTGAACCGTGACTGCTCCCTTGAGGAGCTTGAGCGCGACCGCTGGTCGACCCGGGCGGCCGGCGAAACCCGGCTGATGGCGACCGTGCGCGAGCTTCGGCGCAAACCGATCGGCGACCTGACGGTCGAGGACATGCGACTGCTCATCAAGCAGGACGTGG
Organism: Kitasatospora acidiphila; assembly: GCF_006636205.1. Lineage (NCBI taxonomy): Bacteria > Bacillati > Actinomycetota > Actinomycetes > Kitasatosporales > Streptomycetaceae > Kitasatospora > Kitasatospora acidiphila. Next base: position 1,752 of record NZ_VIGB01000003.1, read on the forward strand.
GCCTTGCCGATCTCCTGCCGCTGGCGGTGGAGGTCCTTCGGGTCGACCCACTGGCGGAAGGCGACATGTACGAGGCGATCTGCTGGCCGCCGTGCTCACCAGGGGTGCGGAGGTCTGGAGCGGATCCCCCGAACTCGGGTCGGAGGTCCGCTTGATCGTCTCGGAGTTGGCTGACGTGCCGCCTGCCCTGAAACGCGAGGTCGAGGGTTCCTTGGTCTGTACGAGAAGGTGCGCTCTACCGCCCACCGCTTGGGCTGGACCTGAAAGCCGCGCCGGCCGGGGTCCTTCCGGACGATCTCCAGGTCGCGGCCCAGGATCTGAGCGGCCCACTCGACCAGGCGGCCGGCGAAGCCCCGAGCGGCGAGCGGTCCGCGACGCCGCGCTGCGCGTGGTCGACGCAGGCACGGATCGCGGAGGCACTGCGCACCGCGGTGGAGTCGGCCCGTGAGGCCGGCAACCGGCCCGCAGCCCGCCGGCCGGCCAGGACAGGCGGTGCCGTTTGTCAGGTCCTGCTGGACGTACCGCATCTCCCGCCGCCGTCGGGGGGGCCGGCACCGACGACCCGGAGCCCGAGGTGCTGGCCACCGAGCTGCGGCCCGGCAGCGGCCAGGCCGTTTACTACCCGGCCTGGCCGCTCAACTCCCCAATACCGCTGGTCGGTCCGGTGCCGCCGCCGGAGACCGCCGAGCGGATTGCCGGGAGCGGCGTCTTCGCGCTGGGCCTCTGCGGCGAGCTGAACCACATCCTCCCGCCGACGTAGTGGCAGGCCGCAGAGCAGCGGCTGACCGAAGCGAAGGTGGCGCACGAGCCGGTCACCTACCCCGGCGCCCGCCACGGCATCACCTGCGCCGACCGGCCCGCCGACCACGACCCCGCCCGTGCCGAGGATGCCTGGCAGCGGGTGCACCGGGTGCTGGCCGAGCACCTGTGGCCCGCCGGCGCTCCAGCCCCGCGCGGGCGGGGACGTACACCGACCCACACCGGCGCGGGGCTGGAGCGCTGGACGGCCGGAAGCCTCGGGTTATCCGATGGGCATTCGCTGCTTCCGCCAGCGGACCTGGTGGAAGATCGGTTCGACGGCGACGACGCAGAACGCGTGCATGGGCTGGTCCGTGCCCCCGGGGTCGAAGAAGCCGACCATGTCGCCGAGGAAGCTTTCGCCGTGCCGATGGACGCGAGGGTCTTGGGCGACGCGGTCGCCGACGTCGGTGAGCCAGTCGCCCATCCAGAACGGAAGCTCAGCACGGGCGGTGATGACGATCGTCGCGGCGTGCTCGGCGAAGCGGGCGGGGTGGCGATCGGCTCGGCGACGGACGTCGTCGGGACGGTCGGGAGATCGTGCCGCTGGGGCGGTCACCCTCAAGGGTGCCGAGGCGCGGCGCATCCGGTGCCGCAGATCCGGCCAGTCGGAAGGCCGCAGTCCCGTGTCCTCACGGCCAGGAGCACAGGCAGCGGATGGATGTCGCCACCGGCGGAGGCCATCGGTTGGGCGCCCGGCGGGACCGGGAGGTGAATCGCGCTGTGCGAACTCGTCGCGGCGACGCGGAACAGAGCGCCGAGCCGAAGGAGATCGGCGCGGCTGGCGTTCAGATACCCGACTTGGTCGTTGGGCGGGTGGACGAAAGTGTTGCGGAGCATGGGACCGGCGCTCAGGATCCGGCAGAGCCCGGATCCCGAATCGGCAACATGATGGCTCGTCACCCGCAACCGCATCCGGCCGTCGCCAACCCCCATGCGCCAAGTACAACACGCGCGCCAGTGCCCTCAAACTCCTTTTGCGAACGGACCCGTCGGCACCGGAGCGAACCCACGAAGTCCGCCAACCGCAACTGCAAGAAGGGGACTTCACGTACCGACTCGTCCTCGTACCGGACCGATGCCGTCGGGTCGGACCTTCGCCGTCCCCGCCAAGGCAACCAGGCACGCAGAAGAGCCGGAGGCCGACGGGAAGCTGACGGCGGCCAGGGGCGCTGACAGCGGATCAGGCACACCAGGCCGGACCATGATCACGCACGCCCGCGCAGCCGACGCCAGAACGCCCGGGCCTCGGCCACCGGGTCCCACGGCCCGCCGCGGCCACGGGTGAGCGGGTAGCAGGCCAGGCCCAGCAGCGCGGCGGTGAAGTGGCCGACGCTGGTGAAGTCCCGGTTCTGCAGCATCGCGACGCCGTAGAACAGCAGCAAGCAAGTGACGTACGCGTACCGCCACGGCGCGGTGAGCAGGTAGGTGAGCACGCCCTCCGCACCGGCCAGCGCGTAGCTGACGCCGTAGTCCAGGGTGTACCGGGCGCTCTGCGGCGCGTGCCCGTGCTGGATCGCCCAGTACAGCACGCCCTCGCTGAGGTACGTCGCGCCGACGTGCGCGATGACGATCACGGCCAGCCAGCGGGCGGTGCCCAGTCGGCGCTCGACCGGGACGTGGACCAGGTTGTACAGCACGAAGTAGGAGAACCAGCCGCCCCCGCGATCCAGAACGCGCTGCTGATCAGCACCCGGACGGGTGACACCGCGAGGTAGTGCAGATTGGTCGAGCGCTGCTCCAGGATCCGGTCGGCGGTCTGCGGCGAGACGTGCCGCAGCACCACACTGTGCGCGAACAGCACGGCCAGCCAGATGTACGTGCCCGGGGCCCGGCGGATGTACGCCCAGCACCACCGGGCAACGCTGGCCCAGCGGGCGGCGCGGGCAGTCTGCATCCGCTCAGCTTGCCCCGCCGACCGCGTGTCCACGCCCGCCGGTGCGCCGAACGGGTGAGCCTGGGTATTGGCCGCATCCATCGTCAAGCAGGCTTACGGCGACGAGCGGGGCGCCCAGATGGAGGCGTCTCGCGCGCTCGGCGTCACCCGCATGCACACCCCGCCGGGCCGGCTCTGCGGGGCGGGCATGCGGGACAGGTCGGTCGGCCAAGGTGTCGTGGGGCTCTGCTGGTGGCTACCCGCCTGGGACGCCGCAGCCTGCACAGCGACAGTGCAGCACTGAAGCTGCGGAGGCGATGCACGTGGGCGGTCACTGAGCGGCGGCGCGGGAGTCCCGGAGATGGAACTCGATGGAGCGGTACAGGCTCAGCGCGTCCTGCGGCTCGTCGGCCCGGCAGGCGACCCGGCGGATCAGCACGACCGAGTCCAGCTTGACGCCCTCGCGGGCCAGCACGAACAGGAGGGTGAGGAAGGCGGCGCGGGCGTTGCCGTCATCGAACGGGTGGAAGAAGCAGACGTCCAAGTGGGCCCGGGCGGCCCGGGCGGCGAGAGGCAGCGGACCGGTTGCGGCCTGAGCCAGGCAGGCATCCAGGCGGGCGCGGGTGTCGGGGCCGATCCCGTAGCGCTCCGCGCCGCCTTTGGCGAAGGCGGGCAGGGTCCGCAGCGCCGGTACGTCGGGCGTGCCCAGCACGTGCTGCTGCCAGCGGCGCAGCAGCTCGAAGTCGAGTACGGCGCCGCGCGCGGCATCGGCCCGCACCAGCTCGAGGGCAGCGAGCAGGCCGGCGGCGCGCGCCGGGTCGATGGCGGCGTCGAAGGAGCGGATGTCCTCCGCCGCACCGTCGCGGGCGGCGGTCACCGGTCCCTGCTCGCCGCCGTCCGGCCACGGCACGTTCTCACGCACCGACAGCCAGCGCTCCAGGTGGTCCGGGAGCCCGGCCGGGCGGGTGGAGGCGACAGCAGCTCCGGTCGCAGGGCGCCGGCAAGGTGTTCGGCGACGTCGTCCACCAGGACGGTGTCCGGCCCGGTCCAGCTCCTGAACCGGCCGCCGACCGCCTGTTGCACCAGCCGCTCGGCGAGCACGGGGGCGACGCCCCAGTAGGTGAGGAACCAGCCGAGCACCTGCCGGCAGTGCCCGTACCAGCCGCTTTCGGCACCCGTGCGGTCGGACACCTGCAGGATCAGGTTACGGGCGGCACGCTCCCAGAGGATCCGGTCCTCGGCGAGGGTCGCCGGGTCCAGCGGGTAGACCTCGAACCACCCCGCCAAGCTCTCCAGCCACTCACGCCACTCGCACAGCCCCGCAACCACCGTGGCCAGGGTCTGCTCAGGGGTGGTGATCGAGTGCGAGCCGCAACACCAGCTGCCGACCGGCCCGCCGTCGAAGTCCCCCTCGCCGAGCGACCAACGCCACCCGGCCGCCCACCGACCGTAGTGCTCCATCAGGACCTGTGACATGGCGTCAGCCCAAGGCCTGGCCACCTCCCACGCCCAGTTGCGCTTGGTCGGATCGAAGGCGGGGTCCTCCCGAGACGGTACCCGTTGCGCCGGGCCGAGCGAGTGGACCACCTGCGCCGCCGCCGCGGGGTCGAAAGGGTGCCGGGCGGGATCCACTTCGTCCCAGGCCAGGTTCGAGGGGGCGAGCGTCATGAACACCGCGTCAGGGTGCCACAGGGACCGCAGGCACGAGCAATGCCTTTTTCCGTCGGGGCCGCAACCAGGCGGCGGACCGCCGCCGTCACCCGCAGCGCCCGATTCGCCGATGCTGCCGATAATCCAGGGACAGCAGACCCCGCGCCAGGCGAGAGTGTCGGGTTTGCCCGTTCACGTTGGGGCACCTGACGGAAAACAGCTGGTGGCTGCCCCGCCCGCACCCGCACAATCGGGCCGCAGGCCAACCCGACCCGGAGACTCCAATGCCCATCCCCGTCACTCCCCCGCGCTCGACAGTCTGCACGGGCTGGTCCTCGGCGACGCGTTCGGCGACCAGTGGCTCGCGCTGTCGGTCGACGAGGCGCAAGCGCGGTACGCCGCACGGGAGTTGTGCCCCGCGCCGTGGGGTTGGACCGACGACTCGGCGATGGCCCTGGTGCTGGTGCGCCACCTGGCCGAGTACGGGGAGGTCCACCAGGACGTGCTGGCCCGCGGGTTCGCTGCCGGGTACGCCGCCGACCCCGAGCGCGGGTACGGGCCGTCGATGCACCGGGTACTCCGTGCGATCGGAGAGGGCGGCGACTGGCGGGCCGTCACCTCGGAGCTGTTCGGCGGGCAGGGCTCGCACGGCAACGGGGCCGCGATGCGGGTAGCACCGCTGGGGGCTTGGCTCGCGGCCGACCTGGACCGGGTCGCCGAGCAGGCCCGGCTCTCGGCGGAGACCACGCACTTCCACGTGGAGGCGGCCGCCGGGGCCGTGGCCGTCGCGCTCGCGGCAGCCCTGGCAGCCCGGAGCCGAGGGACGGCGGCGCCCGAACGGCCCGACTTCCTGCTTCAAGTCGCCGAGTTGCTGCCGGACGGCGATGTGCGGTCCGGGTTGCGGATCGCCGCTCGGATGCCGGCCGGCACGAGCGTGCGGCACGCTGCCGCGGTACTCGGATCGGGCTACCGACTGTCAGCGCCGGACACCGTGCCGTTCGCGCTGTGGGCGGCGGCCGGGCATCTTGACGACCTGCCGGAGGCGATCTGGACCTGCCTCGGCGGCTGGGGCGACACCGACACCACCTGCGCGATCACCGCCGGGGTGGTCGCCGCCAGGACCGGGCTCGGCGGTGTGCCGGAGCACTGGCTGACGGCGCGTGAGACGTTTCCGGTCTGAAGTCGCAGGGAGCACACCGCGCCGCGCGGCGACAGGTCGTGGGGCAGGTAGTCCCCTTGGCAAAGAAGGTGCCGGTGCCAACGGGAACCTCAGCCAGGCGATGGATCGGCTGCGGAACCGGGGTTGACTCCCCCGTCATGTCCTTCAAATCCTTCGAGCTGGTGGATCAGGGTCCTGAGCGTCGTGATCTCGTCGTGCAGGGCCTTCTTGCCGGCCTTGGTCAGCTGGATCCAGGTGCGGGCGCGCTTGCCCTCGTAACCCTTGTCGATCGTGACCAGACCGGCCTTCTCCAGGACGCCGAGGTGCTGGGAGAGGTTGCCGGCGGTGAGACCGAGCGTGCTGCGCAGGAAGGTGAACTCCACCCGCCGGGCCTGCTTGGCCACCGCGAGGATGCCCAGGCGGACGCGCTGGTGCACGACATCGTCGAGGCTGCTGGTGGGGTGCTCGGTCATCCGGCCGACCGCCCCTGGGCCCGGTGCAGCAGACCGAGGACCACGCCGCCGAGCAGAAGCACGCCGCCTTGCAGCAGCAGGCTCGGGAGGAAGGCCCACGGTGACGGGTCAGGACGGACACCGGAGCCGAGCATGGTGAGCAGGTACCCGCAGGTGACGGCGAGAAGCGGCCAGCTGCGCTCGATCCGGGCGAGCAGCAGCAACGCCAGACCGATCGTGCCGGCCGGGCTCACCACGGTGTCGGCGAACAGGGAGAACGGCCCCGGCCCGTGCAGCTCGGCGACGAACCCCGGGTGGGCCGCCGTCCACGCCTCGTCGGCGGCCATGAGCAAGGCGAGGGCGATACCCAGCGCCAGGTACGGCTGGATCCGGGTACCCAGGCCAAGCCTGGCGGAACGACGGAGGTAGAACCAGCTGATCGCGACATAGGCGAGCAGCAGCGCCACCGGCCAGTACCACATCGCAGGGGGCAGGGAGTTGACGCAGATCCCTCCCAGGCCGCCGTGGGCCGTATCGCAGGGGCCCTGGCCGTATCGGACGATCGGTGCCGCGGCGAACCTCACGGCGGCGAAGACCAGGAGCGGGAACCAGGCGCCGCGTTGCTCACGGCGGACACGGTGGACCAGAGCCCCGGTCATTGCCAGGAGGTGCCGGGGGTCACTTGAGGACGGAACGGGTTGAGTCGCCATGAGGTCAAGGTTTGCATCACAAACCAGTTGTGTCCAGAGACTGGTCGGTGAAGTGCCCATAGGGGCAGGTGGGTTGTCCCGCAGTCCTCGCGTCGAGCGGCGTCCACTGGTGGGAGGTTGCGCGGGGGTTTTGGGCGGGCTTGGGTGAACGGGCCCTGGTGGCCATGCCCGCTGTCGGGGTGGCGTATGCGGGGTGGGGGTTCAGTGCTCCTGGGCCGTCGGGCGCACCAGGATTTCGTTGATCGCGGCGTGTGGGGGCTGGGTGACCATGAAGACGATGGAGCGGGCGATGTCCTCCGCCCGCAGCCAAAGCTCCTGCGCCATGCCGCGAGCCGAGGCAAGTCCGGGACCGGTTGCCATGTGCGTCGAGGTCAGCCCCGGTTCGATCACGCCGACCCGCACACCGCGCCGGGTCACCTCCTGGCGCAAGACCTCGCTGAACGCGCACACCGCGTGCTTCGTTGCCGAGTACACGCCGTTGCCGCGGCGCACCGCACGGCCGGCAGCCGAGCTGACGTTGACCAGGTCGGCGACCTTGCGGGGGCCGCCCGCCGCAGCACGCAGCAGATGCGGCAGCGCCGCCTGCGACAGGTGCAAGACAGCCGTCAGATTGAGGTCGACCATCCGGTCGACGTCCTCGGCGGCAACCTCCTCGACAGTCCCCATCGCGACGTAACCGGCGTTGTTCACCAGCACGTCCAGTCGCCCCAAGCGCTCGGCGACCTCCTCGACGACGGCCCGGGTTTGCACCCTGTCGCGCAGATCAGCGCTGATAACGGCGCACGAGCCTTCATGGCCCCGGATCGTGGCTGCCAGTTCCTCCAGCCGTTCGGTGCTGCGGGCCACCAGCGCCACTGCCGCCCCCTCCCGGGCCAGCGCCAGGGCAGTGGCGGCCCCGATGCCGCTGGACGCACCCGTCACCAGCGCGACGCACCCTGACAGCGCCGTGCCGCTTTCAGCTTCGGAGTTCCCCGCCCTTCCGGTGTTCGCACCCGCGAGATCCATGCTGCCAGCCTGCACCAGGCGACCCCGGACCGCCTGCCGGACAGCCGCCCGGGGCGGGGCGGTGATCTCGGCGACGGCGGCGAGTCGCCGATCGAGGAGGCGTCAACGGGCCGCGGCCAGGGCCTACTTGAAGGCTTCGCGGTGTGCGTGCAGGGTGGCCGGCCTAGCCGGGGACGGGTCGGCGACTGCCCGTAAATTGTGTGGCCCGGGGTGCGACTGTGGCGCTAGCCTCCCAGGCATGGACGTACTGGGCCGATACATCACCGCAGCCGCGCGAGCGACCAGCTCGCCGGTTGCCGCCGCCTGACGTACGTCATTCCCCGGCGACCGGAAACGGTCCGCCGGTGGTGGCTTCGAGGCGTTCCCTCCTCGGTTCCGTTGATCGCGTGGACTCTTGTCCGGTGCCCCCTGGCACACACGCGAAGGAGCCACCCCCCATGAACACCGACCAGCTCGTCCGCACCTTCATCGAGTACTTCGAGGAGCGCGGCCACCGCCGGATCACCGGCTCGACCCTGCTGCCCCGCCCGGCGACCCGGTGCTGTTCACCACCTCGGGCATGCACCCCCTCACGCCCTACCTGGAGGGGCGCCCGCACCCGCTCGGTAGGCGGCTGGTCAACGTGCAGCGCTGCCTGCGCACCACGGACCTCGACGAGGTCGGCGACCGCACCCACCTCACCGTCTTCGAGATGCTCGGCACCTGGTCGCTCGGCGACTACGAGGGCCCGCAGAGCCTCGACTGGGGCTACGGACTGCTCACCGACGGCTTCGGCATCGATCCCGGCCTGCTCCACGTCACCGTCTTCGGCGGAGACGACCAAGTCGGCCCGGACACCGCCTCCCTGGAGCTGTGGCAGGGCCACGGCGTCCCGGTCGAGCTCACCGTCGAGGACAACTGGTGGTCCAACGGACCGACCGGCCCGTGCGGCCCCGACTCGGAGATCTTCCTGTGGAGCGGCGACACCCCGCCGGAATCGACGCCCACGCGAGACGACCGCTGGGTCGAGGTGTGGAACCACGTGATGATGCGTCACCGGCGGCTCGACGACGGCTCGCTCGTCCCGCTCCCGCAACGCAACCTCGACACCGGCCTCGGCCTGGAACGGCTCTCCTCCCTGCTGCAGGGCCGGTCGTCGGTGTTCGACTGCGACGTCTTCGACCCCTGGCGCCGCCTCGTACCGACCCTGTGGCGGCTGGACGAACCGTCACTGCGCCTGGTCTGCGACCACCTGCGCTCGGCCATCGTCGTCCTCGGCGACGGTGTACGCCCGTCCAACACCGGGCGCGGCTACGTGCTGCGCCGCCTGGTGCGCCGGGTGCTCACCGTGCTCCGCCGGGACGACCCGCAACACGGCCTCGGGGACCTGCCGGACGAGCTGGTGCGGCACACCCTGGACCGCTTCCGACAGGACGTGGGCTCGGACGTGGTCCACCGGGTGCTGCTCGACGAGGAGCGCCGGTTCGACCGCCTCCTGGAGCGCGGCCGGCAGGTGCTGTCCCGTCCTCGATTCCGCGGCCCGCTCAGCGAGGACGACCTCCACTACCTCCACGACACCCACGGCCTGCCGCGCGACCTCGTCCTGAACCTGCGGTCACGGTGACGGGCCGTCCATTGACGGCTGGAGCGCGGTGCGGCCGTCCAGCGTCGCCTCCAGCGCGTGGGCGTACAGCCGCAGGCCGGCCCCTGGCGGAGACCGCAGTGCGCCCCGGCCGGGTCATACCGCCATCAGGCGCGCGATCCCGTGAAAGACCCGACCGGCCGAACGCGCCCGGTCCACCGCGCCCATGAACGCGTCGGCACCGATCCCCGGCGCCGGATCCGCAGGCATCGGTGCCCCAGTGGCTTGCGCCATGGTGCCGGGCGGGAGGAGGACGACCACGACGAGTTGCCGGCTCGCGGCCGCAGCCAGCCAGTCCGCGGACAGCAGGGGCGGCTCGGCCGTGGTCCAGCCGCGGTGCCCGCCCGCCAGCGCCAGCTCGACCAGCTGCTCCTCGCGCACCAGCACCGCCGCGCTGGTCGAGGGCGGATCACCCCCGGCCAGCTCGAAGCCGCTGCTCAGGGCATCATCGAGCAGCTCGCCGTAGCGCCGCTCCTCGATCTCCACGAACGCCTGCGCGAACGGCGACCCCTGCGTCGCCTCTCGCACCACGAACGCCCACAGCACCGCAACGGGCTCGCGCCCAGCATCCTCCGCCATGGTTCGTGCAACGAGCCACCGGCTCACCGGTGGCGGCCTGGCGCCGTCTGCCGTGCTTCCGATCACCGCAGGGCGGCCCGCACCTCCCGCCCGCACCGCGTAGATGGCAGGCTGGCGGCATGTGCGGTCGCTTCGTCTCCACCACCGGTCCCCAGGACCTGGCCACCCTGTTCGGTGCCTCCCGCTGGGACCCGGACGAGACCCTCGCCCCCAGTTGGAACGTGGCGCCCACCGACCCGGTGTGGGCGGTCATGGAGCGCCTCGACCGCGAAAGCGGCGAACTCGCCCATCAGCTGCGGCCGCTGCGCTGGGGCCTGGTGCCGTCCTGGGCCAAGGACCCCGGCGTGGGTGCACGGATGATCAACGCCCGGTCCGAGACCGTCCACGAGAAGCCCGCCTTCCGCAAGGCCTTCGCCACCCGTCGGTGCCTGCTGCCCGCCGACGGCTACTACGAGTGGGTCGCCATCCCGGCCGCCGACGGCAGGAAGGCCTACAAGCAGCCCTACTTCATCGCCCCGGCCAACGGGACCCTGATCGCGATGGCCGGTCTCTACGAGTTCTGGCGCGACCCCACCCGCCCCGACGACGACCCGCTCGCCTGGCTGACCACCACCACGGTCATCACCACCCGGGCCCGCGACGATGCCGGACGTGTCCACGACCGCATGCCGCTGGCGATCGCCGCCGAGGACTTCGACGCCTGGCTCGACCCCGACCACACCGACCCCGCCCAGCTGCGGCCCCTGCTCCACACCCCCGCCGACGGCCACCTGGCCATCCGCCCGGTCTCCACGGCGGTGAACAGCGTCCGCAACAACGGGCCCGAGCTCCTGGCCGAAGCCCCCGACGCTCCCCCGTTGGCCTGACCAAGGAAAGGACAAGGAAACCGAGCGGGGGGCCCGCACGGCACTGGCCGGGCTGCGCAAGCAGGCGGAGCCGGCCCACCGGCGGGCCGAGGAGGCCGAAAGCCGCCTGGCCGCGGCGCAGCAGTCGTCGGCGAAGCGCTCGTAGGCACGACGCAGTTTGGTCGGCGAGATCGGCTCGTTCGGTGGGGGTGTAGGCGAGGACGCCGTTGGTGTAGGCAAGGGCGCCGTTGGTATAGGCAAGGGCGTCGAACTGCCGCTGCTCAAGGCTTCCGCTTGACGGGAAGTACATTCAACATGCTTACTCCTCAAGTCAGTTGGAAACGTCTGAACGTGCCTGCGCGGTGCAAGCCCGCCGCCATCCCCAAGGAGAGCAGGAGAGCGCCACCATGAACAACAGGTACCTCTGCGTCGCTGTCCTCGCCGCTACGGCTCTCACCCTGGGTGCCGTCGGCGCCCCGGCCGACGCCGCACCCGGGCACGGCCGCCACGGGCAGCTCGCGGTGTGGACGTCCTCGCACACCATGACGATCTGGACCCCGCAGCTGTGGCAGACCCTGGCGCGCAACCACGTCGGCCTGTTCGTGCAGGTGAACGACGGGGACTACCGCCCCGACGCCGACACCTGGGCCACGGACATCATCGGCGAGGCCAACCGCCTGGCGTTGCCGGTCACCATTTGGACGGGCGGAAACGACACCACAAGCGCCCAGACCCAGGCCGAGGTCGACGCAATCCACGCCTGGCTCGACGCCGACCGGCTGCACGTCCAAGGCATCGTCATCGATGACGAGGGCACCGCGCAGACCATGGCCCTGGTCGGCAAGGCCATGGCCGGCGACCAGAGCGCCGAGCAGCAACTGCTGAGCGCCAACATCGATCCAGCCCAGCAGTGCCAGGCCGTCGCCGCCAACGAGGCCTTGATCAAGCGCGCCCACCGGGAGGGCCTCGCCCTCGACGAAACCGCGATGCCGCAGTCGCTGGACGATCTCGACGCGGGCACCCTGGCCCTGCAGGACACCCTCAACGCGACCAGCAACCCACCGGCGACCTGGGACGCCAACTACTTCCAGGCATACCGCTCCGACTTCAGTACCGACTTCGGCTCCGCCATCAGCCCCGGCCTGATCACCTCGTACTACGAGTCCGCACACCAACACCTCGGCGACGCAGGCGAATTGACCATCGGCGTCGCCGGCCTCGCCCCGTACGCCACACTGGCGCCGCTGGTGCACGACGTACGGCTGCTGGCGACGCTCGGCCAGAAGACCATTCCGGTCTTCTCGCTGGAACAGATCGTCGCGACCTACGGCCAGGGAGCCATCAACTCCCTGGCAGCGGCCGCGCACGAGCCACTGCCGACGGTCGACCAGCCCGATCCCGCCGACCTGCACGCCCGAGCCACGTATCAGCAGCTGGCCGAGGAGGTCGCCGCCCTCACCCCGCAGGTCACCCGAACCCGCGACGGAGTTCCCCAGCAGGCCAACAACTACCCGAACACGAGCTGCGCCCCGCAAGGCGGACCCAGCGAGGAATGAGGCGGCGCGCGGCGCGTCAATGGCGGCAGCGCCAGCAGCGCCCCAGTGGGCCATCGAACGCACGCCGGGCTGGATCGCGCAAAACCGCCGCCTCACCAGCGGATCCACCCGAGCCGGCGAGAACCGGTATACCGAGACCAGAGCGCCATCCGCAGGATGAAGCATCCTCTAACGAGAGTCTGACGTCCGGCCACATTCCAGGGTTGGCGCCCCGAACGCGCCATAGCCTGCGTGCAGGACGACTCCACCGGTTCTCGAAGGAGCAATCACCATGAACAGGCTCACCCGTATCGGCGTTGCCGTGGCTGCCGCGCTCGCAACGGCCGGTGTGTTCGCGCCCGCGGCCTCCGCCGCGGGCGCACCGGCGGCACGTCCCGTGTTCGTGCAGACGGACAACCCTGCCGGCAACCAGATCGTCGCCTACCACCGGGCCGGCGACGGGACGTTGGCGCAGGCAGCGGTGTACGCGACCGGCGGCCGGGGCGGCGTGCTGCAGGGAGCGGTCGCGGACCACACGGCATCGCAGGGGGCGTTGACGTATGACGCGGCGCACCGGCTGCTGTATGCGGTGAACGCCGGGAGTGACTCGGTGTCGGTCTTCTCCGTACAGGGCGAGACGTTGACACTCCATCAGATCGTGGCCTCGGGTGGCGTGTTCCCGGTCAGCGTTGCCGTGAACGGAGACCGGGTGTACGTGCTGAACGCGCTCGGCGGCGGGTCGGTCCAGGGGTACCGGCTGGTGCACGGGCACCTGATGACACAGGCCGGGTGGAACCGCGGGCTCGGGCTGGACCCGAACGCGACGCCGCAGTTCACCCACACGCCCGGGCAGATCGGGTTCCTGGCCGACGGCTCGCAGCTGGTGGTGACCACCAAGGCCAACGGGAGCAGCATCGCGGTGTTCGGGATCGACCGCTCGGGCGCACCGTCGCAGTCCCCCGTGGTGACCACCGTGCCCGGCGCGGTGCCGTTCGGGTTCGTACCGGACGGGCGGCACGGCCTGTTCCTGACCGAGGTTGGCACGAACTCCCTTGCCACGTACCGGATCGGTGCCGACGGGAAGGCCGTTCGGGAGGCCTCGGCGGACACCGGGCAGGCGGCGGTCTGCTGGGCGGTCCGGGTGGGCGATGTCATCTACACCTCGAACGCGGGCAGTTCGACGTTGACCGGCATCCGCACCGCCGACCACGGCCGGCACCTCACCGTCCTCGGCAACACGGCCACCGACCCGGGCACCGTGGACGCGGCTGCCTCTCCGGACGGCCACCTCTACGTACAGACCGGCGTGAAGGGGATCCTCGACGAGTTCACCGTCAACCACGACGGCTCACTCACCATGATCGGCTCGCAGACCGTCCCCGGCGGCGCGGGCGGCGAAGGCATCGCGGCACTCTGACCCACACCTCCAGCAGCTTCATCCACGACCACCGCGCCTACCGCGACAACCGCACCACCAGCAGCCACCGCCCGGCCCGGACTACCGGGCCGGGCGGTGGCTGCGTGCAGGACGCGGGAGACAGGCGAGCCCCATGGAGAGCGACGTGGAAGCCGGGGCACCCGGCCGGCGCCGGCGCAGGCGTCAGGGCGTGGACGACGTCGGCTCCTGCGGCGCAAGGGAGTTGCCCGCCGGTATGCGGGCGCAGTCGGACGGGGCCGGCCTGCCCGCGAACCGGTCGCGCAGCCAGGCCATCGCGTTGGGCGCCCAGGCGGCGGAGGTGGGGACGTGGCTGAGCAGGTCGTACTGCTGGTACTCGATCGACTCGTTACCGGTGGAGCAGTACTGCCGGGCGAGCGCGCGGACGTCTCCGGCGACCATCACGCCGTCACCGGTTCCGATGCCCGCGGGGCTGCTGAAGGTTCCTTCCGTGCCGCCCTGGCCGCCCTGGGCCAGGTATCCGGGCACGGTCGGGGTGGCGGCCGACCCAAGGTTCAGCTTGTTCACCGCATCGACGAAGGCTGGCACCGAGTCCGGGTCGGCGTACTGCGGCTTCATCATCTTCTGCCAGGTCAGCCCGGGGTAGTGACCCTGTGCGTCGAAGAGCGAACCGTGCTCCAGCTTGTCGTACACCTCGGTGCCGTAGCTGCTCAGGTACGACTTGAGGCCGCTGCCGTACGCCCGGTCGATCCCGATGATGGTCATGGGGATCACCCCGGACCACAGGAGGGAGCCGTTGACGTAGGTGAGATTGTGCGCCGGGTCGACGAGCAGGCCGCCCTCGGCGAAGCCCACCAGCCGGGCGTTCACGTCGGGCGCGTAGCCGGGCGCGAGCGCGGCCGCCCAATCGGTCGCGATGGAACCGCCCGAGTAGCCGAGCAGGCCGATGCGGGTGTCGGCGTTCATGCCGGTGCCCGCGGCCGACTGGGTAGCGGCGCGGATCGAGTCCAGCGTGTCGGTCCCGTACTCGGGGCCGGCCGCGAAGTCGGCGTTCTGTCCCTCGGTGTCGGGGATGATGACGTTGTAGCCCTGCAGTAGCAGGGGCACCAGGAAGATGTTCTCGGAGTTGGCCAGGACACCGCCCAGACGGACGTCACCGGCGATGGCTCGGGACGGCGCGTCCGCGGGGTTGAGGGAGTCGTAGAACGACTGGTAGGACACCGCCTTGCCGCCGTCCCCCCGCAGGCTGCGCACCACCGTGGTCACGTTGGCGGTCGGCCGGCCCTGCGCGTCGGTGGTGCGGTAGAGCAGTTGGACCGCCGTCAGCGGCGTCGGGATGCCCTCGATGTGGTACGTCAGTGTCCGGGTCTTCAGTACGGCTCCGGGCTCGTACGAGGACAGCGGCGTGCTGCCGTCGTAGCCGTAGAACGGGTCCTTCGCCGCATCCCCCGGCGTCCCGGAAGGGGCGGCCACGGCCGTGGCCACCGGGGTGACAGCGAAGGCCAGCGCAGCAACGCATGCGGTTGCCAGCTGCCGGACGGCGGGCATTCTCATGGCTTCCCCCGTGACGGTGAGATGAGGAACAGGTGACGACCCATCAAGTTACCGGACGGTAACGAGCCTGTACAAGACGCCTGCGGGAGCTCGCCTCCGGCGCTGGGGTCTCGCCCAGGAGTTCCTCCAACCGGGCGACGATGCCGGGGCCGACCACCCCGGACAGGAGCGGTCGGCAGCCGGGCGCGGGCCCCTGTGTGCGGGCGGGCGGGTGGCGTTCCGCCTGGCCGCACGTCCACTGTCGGCAGGCACGTCTACGGTGATGACTGTGCTGGATGCCAATGATGTCCGTCGTATCGCGCTGTCCCTCCCGGAGACCGTGGAGAAGGAGGCGTGGAGCATGCCCACGTTCCGGGTCGCCGGGAAGATGTTCGTCACGGTCCCCGATGATCAGACCTCGTTCGCCGTGCGGTGCCCCAAGTACGATCGGACCGAGCTGATCGCTTCGGAGCCGGAGAAGTTCTGGGTGCCACCGCACGAGGCGAGTTCCGCCTGGGTGCGGGTACGACTCGGCGCCCTGGAGGACATCGCCGAGCTGTATGACATTCTGGTCGACTCCTGGAAGCAGGCCGCGCCGGGGCGCCTCCTGGAGACATTCGTGGCGCCTGGACCCGACCGGGGCCCCAAGGACTGACCGGGCGGGCCGGTACGCGACGGCGCCCCGCGCGGACCGGCGAACGGACCGGCGCCCCGGACCGGACCTCCGGCGAGACTGCCACCGCGCTCACGGCCCACCTCGACAGCGCATGGGAGACGCCCATCACCCGAGCGCGCGGGACGCGGAACGGGCGCGGTGCGGCGCGCCGGGCCCGCCTTTCGAACAGCCCGCCGGCCCGGCCCCGCCAGGGCCGGGCCGGCGGTCCTCCCCTCGAGGCCGGTGCCGCCGAGTCGCACGTCGGCGGCTGCCGGAGCATCCTCGGCGCCCCGCCCGCAGGAGCATTCCGATGCCATCGGCCGGGACCGGGACCTCCCGGTGGCGGTTGTCCAGGCCGGCCGTCAGCAGGGGCCGGCGCCGGGGCCGCCGAGGTGGAAGGCGGTCGGGGTCACGCGGCCGGAGTCGTAGAGCGCCGGGCTGGTCGCGGTGACCGTCAGCTGTGCCGAGTCGGTGGCGTCCAGCAGTTGGAAGTCGCGGATCCAGCCGGAGCCCGGCGCGCTGCCGAACCGCCCGTCACCCATCGACTCGCAGGTGCTGCCGGCCGCGTGGGCGACCTCGCCGAAGGCGGTGATGGTCTGGGTGCGGGTGTAGCCGCCGCTCCAGAGCGAACCGGGGAAGTAGCCCACGGCCTGGTGGTTGTAGAAGATCCACCAGTCGCCGCCGAGGTTCACGATGCCGTAGCGGGCGGCGTCGCCGGGCCGCAGCGCCATGCCGGCGGTGACGGTGCGGGAGACCGGTACGAAGCCGCACGCGTTGTAGCAGCTTTCCTGGCCGTCCACCCAGTGGTAGACGAACAGGTGAGGCAGCAGGTCGCCGTTGAGGCCCAGGTCGACGGTCCAGCCGACCTCCACGGTGGACTTCTGGTCGGCGGACTGCACGGCCAGTTCCTGCAGCGAGTGGGAGTCGGTGTCGCCGGGCTTGATGGTGGGGGCGGACTGCTGCATGAGGATGCTCGCGCCGGCGGCGTCGGTCTTCTGACGGCCCGACACGTAGTCGTAGCAGGCGCCGAACCAGCAGACCGGCCCCGAGCCGTTGGCCGGCGGCGCGGCGGAGGGGACGGCCGGCGGGAGCGGGTGGGCGGCGACCGCCCGGGATGCGGTCGAGGCTGCCGGGGTTGTGGTCGAGGCTTCGGCGGCGGCCGGGGTGGCGATCAGCAGGCCGAGCGCGGCAGCCAGGGTGGCGGCAGTGCCGAGGGTGGTTTGCCGTATGCGCATGGGGTCCATTCAGCGAGTGCGAGAGCGGGGGTCGGGCGAAGTCCGGCCCGGGTGTTAAATACTGACGTAAGCTCGCTTACATTGAGAGTTAAGCTAGTGGTGGCCGTACCGGCACGCAATAGCCTGGGCGCGGCAGTGTGACGGAAGCGGAGGGCAGGGCGGCATGACGGGCGACCAGGACGACCGGCTGCGGATCGGCCGGCGGATCCAGCGGCTGCGGGCCGAACGCGGGCTCACCCAGCGCGCCCTGGCCGAGCCCGCGTACACGGCGGCGTACGTCTCGACGCTGGAATCCGGCAAGGCCCGTCCCTCCGAGACCGCGCTGCGCTACCTCGCCGAGCGACTCGGGGTCAGCGCGGAGCAGCTCGAGACCGGGCGCCCGCCCCACCTGGCCACCGGCCTGCGGCTGCGCCTGACCGACGCCCGCCAGACGCTCCACACCGGCGAAGCGGCGGATGCCACCGCGCAGTTCACCGAGCTGGCCGCCGAGGCGCAGCGCCACGGGCTGGCGGACGAGCAGGCCGACGCGCTGGTCGGGCTGGGCGACTGCGCCCTGGAGGCCGGCGAACTCGACCAGGCCATCGGGCACTTCCGCGCCGCCGAGGAACTGCTGCGCCAAGCCCCGCTGCCCCTGCGGGTCCCGGCGCTGCGCGGGCGCGCGGTGGCCCATCTGCTGGCCGGCGACCTGCGGTACTCCTGCTACCTGCTGGAGAGCGCGATCGACCAGCTCAACGCCGACGGCCTGCCGGACCCGCAGGCCCTGCTGCTGCTCTACTCCGCGGTGATCGCCCCCTACCTGGACCTGGGCGCGCACCAGCGCGCCGCGCAGGCGGCCGAGCTCGCCCTGGCGCTGGCCCCGCAGGTGGACGATCCCGCCGCGGTGGCCCGGCTGCACCGCTCGGTGGCCCGCACCCTGCTGGCCGGCGGCAGGGCCGCCGAGGCCGATGCCTCCCTGGCCCGGGCCCAGGAGCTCTACCAGCAGCTGCGGATCCGCACCGAACTCGCGCACTGCCACTGGATGCGCGGCTACCTGCGCGCCCAGAACGGCGACCTGCCCGCCGCCGAGCGTGAACTGCGCACCGCCCGACGGATTCTGGCGGACCGTCAGGCCGCGCTCTACACTCAGCAGATCGACGTCGAGCTGGCCGACGTGCTGCGCCGCTCGGGTCGCAGCACGCAGGCGGCGGCCCTGCTGGCGGACCTGCTGGGCTCACTGCACCCCCAGCGCGGCGCGGTGCACGCGGGCGCCGCCCACCGGCTGCTGGGGCTCATCGCCGAGGAGCGCGGCGCGCACGCCGAAGCCGAGCAGCACTACCGCACCGCACTGGAGCTGCTGCAGCAGGCCGGGGCCACCGCCGACCTGGCCGACCTGTGCCGGCTGCTGGGCGATCTGCTGCGCCGCACCGGCCGGCCGGAGGAGGCCCTGGACGTCTACCGCAGCGGCCTCGGCCACCAGGCCGCCCCCGGAACCACCACGCTCGGTCCGGCGCCGGCCGCACCACCGCTCTGACGGGACACGGGGGTGCGCCTCCACGACGGGACGCAGCTGGAGGAGCCGCCCTCCGCGGACGGCTCCGGCTGGTTCAACGGTACGACCGCGAACGGGCGTGCATGGCGCGGGCGACGCGGGGGCCGAGCCAGCCCCGCAGCTGCCGAAGCGCCGTCAACTGCTCCACGGCCTGGTTGATCCGGTAGTAGGCCTGCGGCGGCAGATGGGGCAGCAGCGGGGAGTGCCGCTGTCCCAGCAGGGAGAACAACCGCTCGGGTTGGAGCTGCATGTAGCGCGGGATGATCTCGAACCACTGGGAGCTGTACCGGGCGGCGCTCTGGAACGGCAGTACGGCGAACTTCCGTTCGCGCTCGTAGACTTCGAGCGCCGACTGGAGATCGTCGTGGCGGGCGAGCGCGCCGGCCAGGCCTACGGCGTCCTCCAGGGCCAACTTGGTGCCGGCACCGATCGAGTAGTGGGTGGTGTGGGCGGCGTCGCCGATCAGGACGATGTTGCCGTGGTACCAGCTCCGGTTGGTCAGGGTACGGAAGTTCAGCCACTGGGCGGGGCCGCCGTCACCGGTGCGGCCGATCAGCGGGTTGCCGTCGAGCGGCTCCGCGAAGAGCTCCGCCAGGAGCGCGAGGCCGTCCTCCTGCCCGAGGACGTCCAAGCCCAGACCCGTCCAGGTCTCAGGCGAGCACTCGACGATGCAGGTGCTGAGGTCGCTGCTGAAACCATAGGCGTAGAACCAGATCCAGCCGTGCCCGGTCTCGACGAACGCGAAGGTGAAGGAGTCGAAGACTTTGCGGGTGCCAAGCCAGATGTACTTGTTGCGCCCGACGGAGACATCGGTGCCGAACTCAGCCGAATGGTGCTCACGCAGTCGGCTGTTGACACCGTCCCCGGCCACGATCAGGTCAGCGTCGGGCAGTTGGGAGACAGCCTCGACCTCCTGCTCGAACCGCACCCGCACGCCGAGGTCCTCGGCCCGTTGGGTCAGGATGTCGAGCAGGCGGTGGCGGCCGATGCTGAACCCCTCGTCGCCGTGGTGCACCACGCGCTCGCCGCGGACGTGCGCCACACCGTCGCTCCAGCGGACCGAACTCGCACTCACGGCCTGCGCGGTGGCGGGATCGTCGCGCTCGAAGCGGTCCAGGAGGCTGCCCCAATAGGTCACCCCCAGCCATAGGTGGAGCCGGCCGGGTTCCGCTCCACGACGGTGACCTCGTGGGCCGGATCCTGACGCTTGATCAACATCGAGAAGTAGAGGCTGGCGGGGCCACCACCGATACATGCGATCCTCATGCGTCTCTCACAGGTGCTCGCAGTTGCTCACGGTTTCTTCGCAGCGACACAGAGTAGCAACCGTCACGGCCTCCACAGGGGCGCTGATCACCGTGTCGTGCACCACCTCGCAGCCGTTCCAGCGCCGGCCGCCCCACTCCACCGGTCGCTCCGGGACGGATGCCCGTGCCCCGCAGGCTCCCCGGGGCGACCGGCCGAGCGCCGTTCAGCCGGGCAGGCTCAGGATCGCGTCCGCGAACGCCGCCGGGGCCTCCTGCGGCACGTTGTGGCCCACCCCGGGCAGGGTGCGCACCTCGCACGGGCCGGTGAAGCGCTCGGTGCCGGTCTGGTCGGCGGGCGGGATCACGCCGTTCTCCTCGCCCACCAGCACCACGGTGGGAACGGTCACCGGCGGCAGCTCCGCCAACCGGTCCTCCAAAACCTGGTAACACGGCTCGCCCGCCGCCAAGCCGTAGCGGTGCCGGTAGGAGTGGATCGCCACATCCACGAAGTCCGGGTTGTGCAGGCTGGGCGCGGAGGCGGCGAAGGCCTGCTCCGCCTCCGCCCAGGTCGGCGACCACAGGCGCCAGAGCAGCTTGCACAGCTCCTCACGGTTCTGCTCGAGACCCCGCCGACCGCGCTCCGAGTGGAAGTAGTACTGGTACCAATACCTGTGCTCCGCCTCCGGTGCGGCGGGCTCCATCGCGCGGGCGATGTCCTGGACGGTGTAGCCGCCCGCCGTGACCAGGCCGTGGATCCGCTCCGGCCACAGCGCCGCCGCCGCGCAGGCCGCGCGCCCGCCCCAGTCGTAGCCGGCGACCACAGCGCGCCGGATCCCCAGCGCATCCATGAACTCGACCAAGTCCTGTGCGAGCGCGGCCTGCTGGCCGCTGCGCGGAGTGTCCTCGGCCAGGAACCCGGTCGGCCCGTAGCCGCGCAGGTACGGCGTCAGCACCTGCCGGCCGGCCTCAGCGAGCAGCCGCGCCACCTCGTCGTAGGCCCGGGCGTCGTAGGGAAAGCCGTGCAGAAGGATCACCGGGGCGTCGGCCTTCCGGCGGCGCTCGCCGGTCCGGTGGTAGGCGATCTCCAGAACCGGTGTCGTCACCCGGTGCAGCTCGTGGGAACGTGCAGTCATCCGGTCATGCTCGCACGTCCGGTTCGGGCATGACTGACCCCGGGTCAGCCGCGCCCCGCCCGGCGCCGACCGCGTGGCCTGGCGGGGCCATGGGCGCGGCCCAACTCGGCGACGCCGGCGGACCCCTGCTCGCGTCGCCTGCCTCGCAGTGCCGGCCGACCACGTCGACGGCGGCGGCCGGGGCGAGGGAGGCGCGGCCGACCATCCGGACGGTGTACGCGGAGCCGTAGAGCTTGGTGTTCCGCCCGCCGGGGATGTTGGTGTGGGCGAGCTCGTCGACCAGGGCCAGCTGCGGCCTGCGGGCGAGGGTCGCTTCGACGTCGAATTCGGTGAACTCGGTTCCGCGGTAGGCGTGGCGGGTCGGTGGGACGACTTCCAGCCCGTCCACATGGCCTCGGTGCGCTGCCGGCCGTGGCATTCCACGAAGCCGGCCACCACGTCGGTGCCACGGGACATGCGGCGCACGCCCTCGTCCAGCATCCGGTAGGTCTTGCCCACCCCGGGTGCGGCGCCGAGGTAGATCTTGTACCGGCCGCGGCCCGGACGGATCCCGGGCGGGGAATGCGAGCCGGACTGCGCGGTCATCGAACGCCTCCTCCCGGCAGGCTCTGGTCAACCGAGCCTGGCGAGAGCGAGGTTCAGGGTGACGACGTTCACCCGTGGCTCGCCGAGGAACCCCAGGATGCGACCCTGCACATGGTCCCGGACCAGTTGTCGAACCGTGTTCGGGTCCAGTCGGCGCACCCTCGCCACCCGGTTGACCTGCTCATAAGCGTAGGCCGGGGAGATCTGCGGGTCGAGGCCGGAGCCGCTGGCCGTGACCGCGTCGGGTGGGAGCTGGTTGCCGGGCACGCCGTCGAAGGCGGCGATCGCCGTCCGGCGGTTCCTGATCGCCCCGGTCAGGCCGTTGTCGTTGGGTCCGAGGTTGGACGCCCCCGAGGCGGTCGGGTCGTAGCCGTTGGTGCCGGCCGCCGACGGGCGCGGCTGGAACCACTTCGGGTCCGGCCCAGCCTGGTTCGGGAGGTTGAAGGCCTGCCCGAGCAGGCTGGAGCCGACGACCCGCCCGTCCTGCCTCAGCTGCGAGCCGTCGGCCTGCTGGGAGAGGGCGAGCTGGGAGAACCCGGTGATCAGCAGCGGGTAGGCCAGGCCGCACACCACGGTGAACACCAGCAGCAGGCGCAGTCCGGTCAGGTGCAGCCGGACCAGGGCCGTCAGGGATCGTGGCATGGGCGTGGCTTCCTTGCCGTCAGTGCAGTCCGGGGATGAACTGCACGACCAGGTCGATGAGTTTGATGCCGACGAACGGCGAGGCCAGCCCGCCCACGCCGTACATGCACAGGTTGCGGGCGAGCAGCGCGGAGGCCGAGGACGGCGTGTAGCGCACGCCGCGCAGCGCCAGTGGGATGAGCCCGATGATGATCAGCGCGTTGAAGATGATCGCCGAGGTGATCGCCGAGGTCGGGCTGTGCAGGCCCATGATGTTGAGGTGCTTCAGACCGGGGTACACGCCGGCGAACATCGCGGGGATGATCGCGAAGTACTTGGCGACGTCGTTGGCGATCGAGAAGGTGGTCAACGCGCCGCGGGTGATGAGCAGTTGCTTGCCGATCTCCACGATCTCGATCAGCTTGGTGGGGTTGGAGTCCAGGTCCACCATGTTGCCGGCCTCCTTGGCCGCGGTGGTTCCGGTGTTCATGGCGACGCCGACGTCGGCCTGGGCGAGTGCGGGGGCGTCGTTGGTGCCGTCGCCGGTCATCGCGACCAGCTTGCCGCCGCCCTGTTCCTGCCGGATCAGGGCCATCTTGTCCTCGGGCGTGGCCTCGGCGAGGAAGTCGTCGACGCCGGCCTCTCCCGCGATGGCCCGGGCGGTCAGGGGGTTGTCGCCGGTGATCATGACGGTCCTGATGCCCATCTTCCGCAGGTCCTCGAACCGCTCCCGGATGCCGTGCTTGACCACGTCCTTGAGGTGGATGACGCCCATGACGCGGGCCGGCTCACCTCCGTGCCGGACGGCCACCACGAGGGGCGTGCCGCCCGCGGCGGAGATGCCGTCGACCAGCGGCCCGATCTCCGGGCCCGGCAGGCCGCCGTTGTCCCGCACCCAGCCGGCGACCGCGCTGGCCGCGCCCTTGCGGATCCGTCGGACACCGCTGTCCTCGCTCAAGTCGGCGCCGCTCATCCGGGTCTGGGCGGAGAACTCGATCCACTCGGCGTGCCCGATCTCGGCCTCGGTCCGACCGCGCAAACCGTAGCGCTCCTTGGCCAGCACGACGATCGACCGGCCCTCGGGAGTCTCGTCGGCGAGGCTGGACAGCTGTGCCGCGTCGGCGAGTTGCTCCACCTCGACCCCTCCGACCGGGGTGAACTCGGCGGCCTGCCGGTTGCCGAAGGTGATGGTGCCGGTCTTGTCCAGCAGCAGGGTGGAGACGTCGCCGGCCGCCTCGACCGCGCGGCCGGACATGGCCAGCACATTGCGCTGCACCAGGCGGTCCATGCCGGCGATGCCGATCGCGGAGAGCAGCGCGCCGATGGTGGTCGGGATCAGCGCCACCAGCAGGGCGACCAGGACCACGATGGTCTGCTCGGCACCCGCGAACGAGGCCATCGGCTGGAGGGTGACCACGGCCAGCAGGAAGACGATGGTCAGGGAGGCGAGCAGGATGTTGAGCGCGATCTCGTTGGGCGTCTTCTGCCGGGCCGCGCCCTCGACCAGGGCGATCATCCGGTCGATGAAGGTCTCCCCCGGCTTGGAGGTGATCTTCACGACGATCCGGTCGGAGAGCACCCTGGTGCCGCCGGTCACGGCGGAGCGGTCGCCGCCGGACTCCCGGATGACGGGCGCGGACTCACCGGTGATCGCCGACTCGTCGACCGAGGCGGCGCCCTCGACCACGTCGCCGTCGCCCGGGATGCCCTGCCCGGCCTCGACGATCACATGGTCCCCGAGCCTGAGCTCGGCGGCCGGTACCGCTTCCTCGGCCACCTCCGTGGCACCGGGACGCCACGGCCCGGTGATCCGCCGGGCGACGGCCTCGGTCCTGGTCCGGCGCAGCGTGTCGGCCTGGGCCTTGCCGCGCCCCTCCGCCACCGCCTCGGCCAGGTTGGCGAAGACCACCGTCAGCCAGAGCCACACGGTGATCAGCCAGGCGAACACGCTGGAGTGCCGGATGGCCGAGTACGTGGTGAGCAGCGAGCCGATCTCCACCACGAACATGACCGGGTGGTGGACCATCACCCGCGGGTCGAGCTTGCGCACCGCGTCGGGGAAGGAGACGACCAGCTGACGCGGGTTCAGCAGCCCGCGGGAGACCCGGTGCGGCTCGGTCGGCTCGAGCACGACGGGGTCGGCCATCAGCTCAGCCCCTCCGCCAGCGGCCCCAGCGCCAGGGCCGGGAAGTAGGTGAGCCCGACCACGATCAGCACCACGCCCAAGAGCATTCCCACGAACAGCGGACGATGGGTCGGTAGCGTACCGGCGGTCACCGGGACCGGGCCCTGCCGTGCGAGTGACCCGGCCAGCGCCAGCACGAAGATCATCGGCAGCAGCCGGCCGAACAGCATGGCCAGACCCAGCGCCGTCAACCACCAGGTGCTGGTGGCGGTCAACCCGGCGAAGGCGGAGCCGTTGTTGTTGGCTGACGACGTGAAGGCGTAGAGGACCTCGGAGAAACCGTGCGCACCGTTGTTGAGCATGGCGGCCCGTTCCGCCGGGAAGGTCATCGCCGTGCCGGTGCCGATGAGCACGACCGCCGGGGTGGTCAGGACGTAGAGGGAGGCGAACTTCATCTCCCGGCCGCCCAGCTTCTTGCCCAGGTACTCGGGGGTGCGGCCGACCATCAGGCCGGCCACGAACACCGTCACGATGGCCAGGATCAGCATGCCGTACAGGCCGGATCCGGTGCCGCCGGGGGCGATCTCACCGAGCATCATGTCGACCAGCAGCACTCCCCCGCCCAGCGCCGTGTACGATTCGTGCGCGGAGTTGGCAGCACCGGTCGAGGTGAGCGTGGTCGAGCTCCCGAACAGGGTGGAGCCGGGGATGCCGAAGCGCACCTCCTTGCCCTCCATCGCGGCCCCGGCCGCCTGGAGCGCACTGCCGTGGTGCTGCCACTCGAAGAGTGTCAGCAGCCCGGCCGAGCCGATCCAGATCAGCGCCATCACGGCGACGATGGCGTAGCCCTGGCGGCGGTCGCCCACCATGGTGCCGAAGGTCCGGGGCAGCGAGAACGAGATCACCAGCAGCAGGTAGATCTCCAGCCAGTCGGTCAGCGGGTTGGGGTTCTCGAACGGGTGCGCGGAGTTGGCGTTGTAGAAGCCGCCGCCGTTGGTGCCCAGTTCCTTGATGACCTCCTGGGAGGCCACCGGACCACCGGTGAGCGTCTGCGAGCCTCCGCTCACCGTGGTGATCCCACTGAACGCGTGCAGGTTCTCGACCATGCCCGCCGCCACGAACACCACCGCGAAGACGACCGACACCGGGAGCAGCAGGCGCAGGGTCAGCCGGGTGACGTCCACCCAGAAGTTGCCCACCCGGTCCGTCCGGTCGCGGCTGAAGCCCCGGATCAGCGCCGCCACGACGGCGATGCCCACGGCGGCGGACAGGAAGTTCTGCACCGCCAGCCCGGCCATCTGCACCAGGTAGCCCATGGTCGACTCACCCGAGTACGACTGCCAGTTGGTGTTGGTGACGAAGGAGGCCGCGGTGTTCCACGCCAGGGCGGGCCGGAGGGCGGGGAAGCCGAGCGACAGCCACAAGTGGTTCTGCAGGCGCAGGAAGGCGTACAGGAAGAGAACCGAGACGGCGGAGAAGGCGAGGACACTGCGCAGGTACGCCGTCCAGGACTGGTCGAAATCCCCGTTCACCCCGATCAGCCGGTAGACCCCGCGCTCGGCCCGCAGGTGCTTGCCGCTGGTCAGCACCCGCGCCAGGTAGTCCCCCAACGGGCGGTACGACAGGGCGAGCGCCCCGGCCAAGGCCAGTGCCTGCAGCGAACCGGCGAGTGCGGCGTCCACGTCAGAACCTCTCCGGGTGGATGAGCGCGACGACCAGGTACACCACGACGACCGCCGAAACGATCAGCCCCAGGATGTTGTCGGCGGTCACAGCCGCTCCACGCCCTTGGCGATCAGACCAAGGACGCCGAACACGAGGACCGTGACACCGATGAAGACCAAGTCCGTCATCGCGCTCCATCCAGTGACCGAACGTAACAGCCGGTACACCAGATTCTCGGATACCGGGTCCGCGCCCACCGCCTTTACCTAGTCCGTCCGAGCAGCCGTCAGGGTCGCCTCAAGGCTTCGTGCCGTCACTTGCCCAGCACGCCAGGCCCATCCGCGCCGACTCGGCACACCGGAAGGGAGCGCTACGGCTTGCACCGTCGCCGATGTCCGCGCAGGCCGGCCCAAGCGATCACGGCGAGGAGGCCCGCTGCGATGGCGATCGACCATGCGGCGTCGAGCGCCGGATGAACGTCGGTTCGACACCGGCACCGCCCCCGGCCAGTCCGACGCCGACTTCGGCCAGCTCAACCACGCCCTGGACAGTGTCCTGACGATCAATCAGACCGCTCTCGACCGGGCGGTCGCGGACTCCGATCTCGGTCTCGGTCTCGGGGTCACCCTCGCCGGCGGCCCCACCCTGGCGGCCGCCATCACCCTTACCGTACTCGGTGTCCGCCCACGGCTGCGGGAGTTCCGCTGACGGCCCGCCCGCTCCCGGGTGCTCGCATCTCGTGGAGCTGCGCAGCGTCGGGCGACCCTTCGGCGGCTACCAGGCGAGCCCATACAGCGCGTCCCCGGTGAACACGGCGGTCCACTCGGCCTGCTGCATCCGCAGCGGCAGCAGCTCGTCGTCCGCTCACTGGCACAGCCGGCCTTAGGCGGCGAGGCGGGCCAGGTCTTCGTCGGGCACCCAGGTCGCGGCCGGCTGAGGGAAGGCTCGCCACCCGGGACCACGCGGATCAGTCACGATCGGCTCGTAGTTCAGCCAGCTCCAGGCGTCGATGACGAGAGAGCGCAAGCCCACGGTGCCCCTCCAGGCAACTCGGCCCCACGCGAATGTCAGAGTACCGGCGACTGAACCTCGGCTCACTTCTGCGGAAGAGCTTGAGCTACTTCCCCACGTCACTAAGCACGGGTGCCGAGGATGGTTTCCCACGGGTGCGGTGCCGGCGCGGTCCAACTCACCGGTGGTGGCGTCGAACCAGCCGTCGGCCAGCTCGGCCAGGTGGCGCTCGAACACGGTCGGGGTCACGCCGAGGGCGGTCGCGGTGTTGCCGATCTTGTAGGCGGCGCGGGCGCGGTCTCCAGTGCGGCGAAATGCCCGCACTTGCTTATATGCGGCGTCTGCAATTATTGTCGAAGCCTGTAATACGCACCAGCAATCGCATCGCATGGAGGATTGCCTCATGCCTCTCGCGCTCCTCGCCCTGGCCATCGGGGCCTTCGGGATCGGCACCACCGAGTTCGTGATCATGGGCCTGCTGCCCCAGATCGCCGGCGACTACGGCGTCTCCATCCCCAGCGCCGGCCTGCTCGTCACCGGCTACGCACTCGGGGTCGTCGTCGGCGCGCCACTGATGACCGCGCTCGGCACCAAGACCAGCCGCAGGACGATGCTGATGCTGCTGATGGGCCTGTTCACCGTCGGCAACCTGCTCTCCGCAGTCGCGCCGAGCTTCACCGTGATGCTCGCCGGCCGGATCGTGGCCTCCCTCGCCCACGGCGCCTTCTTCGGCATCGGCGCAGTCGTCGCCGCCGACCTGGTCACCCCCGACAAGAAGGCCGGTGCCATCGCCACCATGTTCACCGGCCTCACCGTCGCCAACATCGTCGGCGTACCGCTGGGCACCTTCATCGGCCAGGCCGTCGGCTGGCGCGCCACCTTCGCCGCCGTCGCCGCACTCGGCATCGTCGGCCTGCTCGGCATCGCCAAGCTCGTGCCGGCCCTGCCACGCTCCCAAGGCGCCCACCTGCGGCGGGAACTGGCCGCCTTCCGCAACACCCAGGTCGTGCTCGCCATGGCGATGACCGTGCTCGGCTTCGGCGGCGTCTTCGCCGCGATCACCTACATCGCCCCGATGATGACCCACGTCGCCGGCTACTCCGACGGCGCCGTCACCTGGCTCCTGGTGCTGTTCGGCATCGGCATGTTCCTCGGCAACCTCCTGGGCGGCAGGTTCGCGGACCGCAAGCTGATGCCCATGCTGTACAGCGCACTCGGCGGGCTCGCCGTCGTACTGGCGCTGTTCACCTTCACCGCCCACAGCAAGGTCCTCGCCGCCGCGACCATCCTGCTCGTCGGGGCGCTCGGCTTCGCCACCGTCCCCCCGCTGCAGAAGCGCGTCCTCGACCAGGCACACGGCGCCCCCACCCTGGCCTCCGCCGTCAACATCGGCGCGTTCAACCTCGGCAACGCACTCTCCGCCTGGCTCGGCGGCATGGTCATCTCCGCCGGGCTCGGGTACACCGCCCCCAACTGGGTCGGCGCCGCCCTCGCCGCCGCCGCCCTCGCTCTCGCCCTCTGGTCCGCCGCCCTGGAGCGCAGCGCACGCCGCCCCGAGCCGGCCGACGCCGAGGCCACCCGAGTCGCCGTCTGCCACTGACCCACCCCAGTTCCCGCCTGCCACTGACCACTCGGGGACCCACTGCCCACGACTCGGTCGTCACGCCTGTCCGCGGAGTGGGCCAATCCAATCGACCTGAAGTGGGGCTCGGTCCAGGCCCACTTGGCCCCATACGGTCTATCTCCGGAAGACGGAAGACCGATGATCAGGAGTACGGACGTGACAACTGTCGACATGTGGTTCGACCCGGTGTGTCCGTGGGCGTGGATCGCCTCGCGCTGGCTGCTGGAGGTGGAGCAGGTCCGTCAAGTGCGCACCCGGTTCCAGGTGTTCAGCCTCGCCGTGCACAACGAGGGCCGAGAGGTGGACGCTTGGTACCGCGAGTGGCTCGACGAGCGGTGGGGGCCGGCCAGGGTGATGCTCGCCGCCGAACGCGCCCACGGCAACGAGGCGCTGCGCGACCTCTACACGGCGTTCGGCAACCGCATCCACCTGGACAAGGCCCCGATCGACCGCGCGTTGAGCCTGGCGGCGCTCGCCGAGTGCGGTCTGCCCGTCGAGCTGGCCGACGCCGCCGACAGCACCGATCTCGACCAGGCCCTGCTGGCCGGCAACCGCGCGGCCCTCGACCCGATCGGTGAGGACCTGGGTGTGCCCGCCATCCACATCCCGCGCCCGGACGGAGGCGTCAACGCGTTCTTCGGCCCCGTGGTCAGCCCCGTCCCCGAGGCGAGGCGGCCGGCAGGCTGTGGGACGGCGTCCTCCTCCTCGCCGAAACCGACGGGTTCTTCGAGATCAAGCGCGGCCGCAGCCGCCCGATCGTCGACTGAGCCGGACACGGACCGGGTGATGCGGCGCCGTCGGCCGGGCCGTCGGGGGTCGGGCACCGGCCGGGCGCCGAGCCAGAACCCACGGCTTGGCGCTCGGTCAAGCGCCCGATCGGGTGAGACTCGTCCGACTCCAACCCGGGTAAAGGCCGGGGAGGGCACTGCCGAGGCGGACGAGGGTCATCGATCCGAAGGAGCCGAGATGGCCGAACGCATGAACGCACAGGTCATCGTGGTCGGTGCCGGCCCCGCCGGCTCGGCCGCCGCCGCACATCTCGCACGGGCCGGCATCGACGTCCTCCTGCTGGAGAAGAGCACCTTCCCCCGGGACAAGGTCTGCGGCGACGGCCTGACCCCGCGCGGCGTGCACCAGCTGTTACGGCTGGGCATCGACCTGAACGACCCCGGCTGGCGGCGCAGCCGCGGCGTGCGGGTGCACTGCGCGGGCCGGCAGGCCGACGTGGACTGGCCCGCGCACGGCGGCTTCCCCGACTTCGGCCTGACCCGCACCCGCCACGACTTCGACCACTTGCTGGCCCGACACGCCCAGGCGGCCGGCGCCCGGCTGCACACCGGCACCAAAGTCACCGCCCCACTGACCGATGCGGCCGGCCGACTCACCGGCGTCACCGCGGTCACCGCCGACGGCGCCGCCACCGAGTTCCGAGCACCGCTGGTCATCGCCGCCGACGGTGCCAGCGCCCGGACCGCCCTGGCCACCGGCTGGCAGCGCGCCCCGGGCCGCCCGCTCGGGACCGCGATCCGCCGCTACTACCGCTCCGGCGCCTTCACCGACGACTACCTGCACTTCTGGGCCGACGTGCGCTGCGCCGGGACCGGAGCCGACCTGCCCGGCTACGGCTGGATCTTCCCGCTCGCCGACAACCGGGTGAACGTCGGCCTCGGCGGGCTGCCGCACCGCCGGCACGGCGCCACCGACCTGCAGGGCACCCTGCGCCAGTGGGTCGATCAGCTGCCGGCCGGCTGGGACCTCGACGAGCAGCACGCCGACGGCCCGTCACGCAGTGCCGCGTTGCCGATGGGCCTCACCCGCCGCCCCGAATACCGCGACGGCCTGCTCGTGATCGGTGACAGCGCCGGCATGATCAGCCCGTGGAACGGCGAGGGCATCGCCCAGGCCCTGGAAGCCGCCGAGATCGCGGCCGACACCATCGCGCTCGCCCTCACCCGGCCGCCCGGACCACGCCGTGAGCAGGCGCTCCACCGGTACTCGGCCGAGCTCGACCACCGTTGGGGCCGCTACTACCGGCTGGGCAACACCGTTGCCGCGCAGCTCTTCAGCCGGGTCGGCTACCGGCCGCTGGTCAGCCGGCGCATCATGACCAGCCCGACCGCGATCAGCGTGGTCCTGCGGCTGCTCAGCCAGGCCACCGCCGATCCCGCGCAGGACGGCATCGACTCGGTCCTCAACACCGTGCTGCGCCTGGTCCCGCCGCTGCGCCGCTGACCGCCGCCGGCGCGCGCGGTACTGACGGCACGCCAGTGCCCGACGGCACCTGGCTGCATCCGGCTGTGCCAAAGCCCCTGCCCACCTCGTGTCGGCGGAGCCAACTCCGACAAACCCACCCGCAACGGAACTTGAACACACCCCCAACCGGCGCCAAACCCTTCGATCAGCAGGCAATTCCCCGGGGTGGGGCGAAAAATGCAAGGAGCTCGGCCCAGTTGGGTGTAGAATCTTTAGTGACAGGGCGACCTGCAGGAGAGGCACCACGACGATGCCGACAGGCCGCCCATACCCAAAAGGGGGAGACTGCCATGACCTACCAACTCGACGCCGCACGGGCCACGATCGACGAGCGCCTGCGCGAGGCGGCCGAATACCGCGTCATCCGCGCCCTGCGACTCAAGAGCCGCGCCGAGCGCACCACCCAGCGTGCGCGCCGCGCCCTGACCAATCTGAGCGCATGACCACCCCAAGCACAGCGGGCCGCCACCGAAGCCACCGGTGACGGCCCGTTCCGTTTTTCCGACAGGCCGCAGTACACGCACACATGCCGCCCGCAGCCACCTGACGCTCAGCATCGCAGCAGCGCCACCGGGGCATCCCCACCCACCCCGCGCCCATCGCCTAAGATCATCGCCAGCGACCGCAACACCCGTTGGCAGGCGAAGCGACCCGAGAGGTGGGACAGTATGGCCGACGAGCGCGCCTACCTGCTGGACAACCGGCAGCCCGAAGCAGGTCAACGATTCGACGCCATCGCCGAGTTGTTCGACGCATGGACCCTGCAGCACCTGGACCGCCTGGGGGTGACCACCGGGCACCACTGCTGGGAGGTCGGCGCGGGCGGGCCGGGGATCGCGCGGGCGCTGGCGCAGCGGGTCGGCCCGACCGGCCGGGTCCTGGCCAGCGATCTCGACATCAACTGGCTGACCGCACTGCCCACCGGCACGGTCGAGGTCCGCCGGCACGACATCACCCAGGACCCGCTGCCCGACGAGCAGTTCGACCTCGTCCACGCCCGTCTCGTGCTGGTCCACCTGCCCGACCGGGCCGAAGTCCTGCGCAAGCTGGCGTCCAGCGTGCGGCCCGGCGGCTGGCTCGTCATCGAAGACGCCGACCCCGCCCTGCAACCCCTGGCCTGCCCCGACGAATTCGGGCCGAACGAGGAGCTGGCCAACCGGGTCCGCCGTTCGTTCCGCGCCCGCCTCGCCGAACGCGGCGTGGACCTCGCGTTCGGCCGCACCCTGCCCCGGCTGCTCCGCGCCGCCGGCCTCACCGACGTTGCCGCCGAGGCCTACTCCCCCATCACTTCGCGCGCCTGCCGCGAGCTCGAAGCCGCGACGGTCCGCCAACTGCGCGGCCAACTGGTCGGCCCCGACCTCTCGGACGCCGACCTGGACCAGCACCTGGCGAACCTCCGCGACACCGAACTCGACGTCACCACCGCCCCGTTGATCAGCTGCTGGGGCCAACGACCGGCAGAATCCCGGTAGTCGGGCCGACGACCTGACCAGTCCGAGCCAGTCCGAGCCGCAGCCGGCCCGCGCCAACGGGTGCGGGTGCGGGTGCGGGCTTCCGGCGGAAGCCTCCTGAATTTCCCGGCGAACCGGAGCCGTTGACGGGAACCGGTGGACAGACCGCATCGTGCTTGCCAGCATCGGTTCGTGTCCGACACTACCGGGGGATCCCCTGCCATCTGGCGTCACCGCGAGTTCATGCTGCTGTGGGGCGGCCAGTCGGTCAGCGAGCTTGGCTCACAAGTCACGGTTCTCGCGCTGCCGTTGGTCGCCGTCGTGGTCCTCAATGCGAGCACGTTCCAGGTCGGCCTGCTCTCCATGGTGGAGACCAGCGCCTACCTCCTGGTCGCGCTGCCCGCCGGGGCGATCGTGGACCGCAGCCGCAAGCGCACCATGATGATCATGTGCAATGCCGTCCAGTTCGTCCTGATCGGTTCGATTCCGGTGGCCAAGCTGGCAGGTGCTCTGACGCTGGGTCAGCTCTTCGTGGTGGCACTGCTGTCGGGCCTGTGTGAGGTCTTCTTCACGGTGTCCTACCAGAGTTACCTGCCCACCCTGCTGCAGCGCGACCAACTGCTGGACGGCAACGGCAAACTCGCTGCCACACGCTCCTTCGCCCAGGTCGCCGGCCCCAGCCTGGGTGCCGGCCTGGTCGTTCTGGTCGGCGCGGCGGGGTCGATGACCGCCGATGCGATCTCCTTCGCCATCTGCTCGGTCGCACTGCTGGCGATCCGGGCGCCGGAGCCCGCCCCGGTCGGCAGCGGCGAGCAGCGGCCGAAGCTGCGGACCCAGATCCGCGAGGGGCTCTCCTATCTGCTGCGGGATCCGATCCTGCGCAACTCGGTGGCGTTCAACGGCACCGCCAACTTCTTCGTCATCGTGGTCGAGACCCTCGGCCCGGTCTTCCTGATCCGCACCCTGCAGCTGCGGCCCGGCTATGTCGGCCTGCTGCTGGCGCTCGGCGCGGTCGGCGGGATCATCGGCGGTCTGGCCAGCAACTTCCTGGCGCGCAAGGTCGGTTCGGCGCGGATCAGCTGGATCGCCATGACCGTGCTGACGCTGCCGGGTGTGCTCATCCCGCTGGCCCGGCCCGGCTGGTCGGTCGTGCTCTTCGGCTTCGGCTGGATCTCCTGGACCTTCGCTTCCACGCTCAGCGGCATCTCACTGATGAGCTACCGCCAGGCCGTCTGCCCACCCGAGATGCTCGGCCGGATCAGTGCGGCCTCGCGCTGGATCACCTGGGGCACGCTGCCGTTGGGCGCGGGGCCGCCGGCCTGCTGGGCTCGACGCTGGGGATCCGGACCAGCCTGTGGGTGGCGGTCATCGGCGGCTGCACGGCCGGCCTGTGGCTGTACTTCTCGCCGCTGCGCGGGATGCGCGACATCCCGATCAAGGAGCCGGAGCTGGTCGGCGCGGAGGCGTAGCGGGCAGGAGAGTGCCGGGGCCTACGACGCGGTGCGGGCCGGGGCGAGCGGCAGGGTGGCGGTGACCCGGAAGCCGGAGCGGTAGGGCGAGGCGGTCAACTCCCCGCCGAACAGCGCGATGCGCTCGGCGAGGCCGAGTAGGCCGTGGCCGGTCGACAGCTCCCGCCGGACCTGGGAGCTGCGCCCTGCTCCGTCGTCGACCACCTCCAGGCTCAGCACCTCGGACCAAGTGATCCGCACCGCCGCATGGCTGCCGGAGCCCGCGTGCTTGATGATGTTGGTGACGGCCTCCTGCACCAACCGGTAGGCGGTCAGGTCGACGCTGTCGTCCAAGTGCGCAGGGGTGCCCTGCACATCGAGATCGATCAGGATTCCGGCCCGCCTGGCGTCCTCCAGCAGCGGTTCCAGGTCTCCCAGGCCGCGCCGTCCCGCGGCCTCCTCGACGGGCGCGTCGGCGGTGCGCAACAGCCGGAGCATCCGGCGCAGTTCCGCCATGGCGCTGCGGCCGAGGTCCTCGATGCCGGCCAATGTGTCGGTCAGCCGCGCCGGTTCGGCGGGCGCCGTGCTGCGGGCCGTCTCGGCCTGCATGACGATGACGGCCACCGCGTTGGCCACGATGTCGTGCAGCTCGCGGGCGATCTGGACCCGTTCGGTGGCCACGGCCTGGCGGGCCCGGGCGAGTTCACGCTGGTCGTGCTCAGCCGCGGCCGCGGCGGCGCGGGTCCAGCGGCCCACTCCCCAGGCGGCGACGGTGATCGGCAGGTAGAAGGCGATGTTGGCGATCAGGGCGGGCGTCTGGTAGCCGGGGGCCGCCTGCTTGGAGTAGGTGTCCCAGCTGTCCAGCCCGGCGGGGACGAATGCCAGCACCAGGGCGGCGAGAGCAGCGGGCCGGTGGCTCTGCCGGGCCACCGTGTAGAGGGCGAGCAGCAGGCCGAAATACGGTGTGAAGGCGAAGTCGGTGCGCACCGTCAGCAGGTCCGCGCCGATGGCGGCGGCGAGGACGACGGCGAACACCGGGATCGGCCAGCGGCGCCGGAAGGCCAGGGCGATGACCTCGGGAACCGCGAAGGCCACCAACTCCAGTTGTTGCTGCCAGCTGGTGCCCGGCACCAGCGGGACACCGAAGAAGAACACCTCCGCGAGGGTGATCGCCAGCGCGAGTGCGGCGTCCTGCAGCAGGGTGGATTGCAGCCAGCGGCAGCCAGGCCGTCGGTGGGCTCGCTCGGGGCCGACCATGTGCACCTCGTCCACCTTCTCGCCCTCCGATCACGGCCGTTTGCCGGGCTGGCCGGCGCCGGTCACCTGCACGGACCGCAGTTGTGGGTGGGGCAGCAGATCAGCGCGCAGAACCTCCCGACGTCGCCGGTGGCGTGGTGGAGCCACCATGCCGACTCGGCCGCCGGCTCCGACGCCGGGCGGGTGATCGGGTAGCCGAGCTCGGCGTATGCGGCCCACAGGTCGGCCGGGTGGCTCCGTACGCTCTCGGTCAGCGCCCCCAGGGTGATGGCGGGGGCGGCCTGGGTCTGACGTGACGGCGAACCGAGGGCCAGGATGGCCGCTGCGGTGCGGCCGGTGTCCAGGTCGAGCGCGGCCAGGCTGACACCGGCCACCCGGAGCGCCTCGACCGCGTCTCCGGGATCGGCGTCCGGTGCGATCTGGACCTGGTAGCGGCTCCATGGATCGCTGACCGCCTGCGGCGGGTCGGGCACCAGGACGGTGCTCGCTCCGTTGAGGAAGCCCGGTGCAAGGGCCGGCCCCGCACTCCCGTCCGGCTGGATCAGGTGCACGGTGGCGCCCACGGTGGCTTGCGAGGTCGAGCGGTCGTTCATGGCGGGGTTCCCAACTGGTGAGCGCGCCCGCGGCGGGCAGCGACCGGATTTCCGGACTCCAGTCGTAGCGCGCCCGTTCGCCGGTCGCCTTTGGGAGTGACCGTGCGAGTGAGCGGCCGGAACCCGGACCGGAAGCGTGCCGTTCGCGCACGTGGTACTTCTTCACCATGACCCGCCCGAGGTCCCGGGCGCATGGGCCACCGGCCCCGGGACCGCGGTGCGGCTCAGGACTGCGCGCGGCTGCGTCAGGCGCGCAGTCCGCCCCCGCCCGCGGGCCTGGGCCGGCCCACCGGGACGCCGCGCGGTTCCTTGATCCGCTTCATGATGATCTGCGAGTTGACCTCGGTCACCCCGGCGAGCGCGGTGAGCCGTTCGATCCAGAGCCGCTCATAGGCCTGCAGGTCGGCCACCGCGATGCGGAGCAGGCAGCCCGGGCTGCCGAACAGGCGGTAGGCCTCGATCACGTCCGGGATGTCCTCGAGCGCGGCCTCGAACGCCTCCACGGCGGCGCGCTCGCGGCGGACCTCGACCGAGACCAGCACCTCGAAGCCGCGGCCCACCGCGTCCGGGTCGACCACGGCACGGTAGCCCTGGATCACCCCGTCGCGTTCCAGCTGCCGCACCCGCCGCATGCAGGGCGACGCGGTCAGGCCCACCCGGTCGGCGAGCTCCTGGTTGCTCAGTCGCCCGTCGGCCTGCAATTCGCGCAAGATCTGCAGATCGATGTCGTCCACGGCGCAAGAATCCGCTACCGCTGCCCAGAGGTCAAACAGCGGATTGCGTGGCGGCCCGCCGCAGCGGCCGTTCTGCGTTATGCCTCGCCGCTATGCCTCGCCCGCGTGCCAGCTGGGCCACTCCCACGGGTGGTCCTGCCAGGCGACGCGGCCGGGCTCGGTCGGATCGGTCGCGGGGAACAGGCGGGCGGCTTCGGCGCGGAACTCCTGCTCGTCCACGGGTTCCCAGTTGTGACCGCGGAAGCGCACCAGGCGGTAGCGGGCGTCGGCGTCGATGCCGGCCACCTCGGCGATCGCATCCTTGCGCATGTCGGTGTCCATGTCTCAAGGCTGCTCCTTCCGGACGGCAGCCGCATGCACGCACCCGCCGACGGTGGGAATACCTCGCGAGGAGTATTGTTGAATCATCAACAACACCGAAGGAGGACTTCCGATGGCATCCGTACTCGACGTCCGCCGCGCCGACGAGCGCTTCCACACCCGCACCGACTGGCTCGACTCCCGTCACTCCTTCTCGTTCTCCCGGCACTGGGACCCGGCCAACACCCACTTCGGGCTGCTGCTGGTCTCCAACGACGACGTGGTGGCGCCCGGGACCGGCTTCGACACCCACCCGCACCGCGACATGGAGATCGTCACCTGGGTGCTCGAGGGCTCCCTGGTCCACCAGGACTCCGAGGGGCACAACGGCGTGATCTACCCGGGCCTGGCCCAGCGGATGAGCGCCGGCGCCGGGATCCTGCACAGCGAGAAGAACGACTCCTGGACGCTCACCGGCCAGCCCGAGCACCAGACGCCGGTCCGTTTCCTGCAGATGTGGACCATCCCCGACGCCGCCGGCATCCAGCCCGGTTACGAGCAGCTCGACATCAACGACGAGCTCACCCGCGGCGGCTGGGTCACCCTGGCCTCCGGCATGCCCGAGCACACCAACCAGCGCGCCATCGGCATCCGGCAGAAGCACGCCGCCCTGCACGTCTCCCGGATCCGGCCCGGGGAGACCCTGGAGCTGCCCACCTCGCCGTTCGCCCACCTGTTCATCGCGCGGGGCAGCGCCGAGCTCGAAGGAGCGGGCCCGCTGGGCACCGGCGACGCCGCCCGGATCACCGGTTCCGACGGCCGGCGGATCACCGGCGGACCCGACGGCGCCGAGGCCCTGGTGTGGGAGATGACGGCGGCCGTGACGGTCGGCTGACCCCGGCCCACGCCGCGTTCGACACACCGATGGCGCCGCCCTGATCCGGGCGGCGCCTGACGGGACCGGGAAAGGACCGGAGATGGCTCAGCGCTTGGCGAACGAGGAGACGAAGGCGGCGGTGACCCCGCCCGGGCCGGTCACGTCGTCATAGCCGGGAGCCGTGTGCAGCGTGCTGTCCTGGTCCAAGGTGTCCAGGTAGGTGTGTACGTCCCCGCCGCGCTCCAGGACGGCCGGTAGGTCAGCGCCAGCGGTGCCTTACCGACCGGGGCGGGTAGCACGTCGTGGATGGCCGGGGTGCCGCGCAGCGAGTACAGCAGCGGGTTGGCGAAGCCGAGCGCATGCCCGGCGGCCTGCGCCGCGTCCGCTTCCAGGCCCGGGACCAGCGGCGCGGAGCCACTGGTGCCGGCCTCCGTGACCTCGTGGTAGGAACCGCCGTTGGCGAAGCCGATCAGCCAGCCGGTGACGCCGTCGCCGTCGGCCGAGATGTCCGGCACCTCGCGATGGGCGGGAACGGTGCCACCCGCGGTGGCCAGCGCCTGGGGCACCACCCCGCGCTGGTACCAGGGTTGGGCGGAGGTGGCGCTGCGGCCGCCGGTCGAGCCCTCGTTGAACTTGCCGGGCGGCGGGGCGAGATAGCCGGTGCCCTGCAGGTTCAGCTGCACCTGCTCGAAGCCCCAGCCGAGTTCGGGTCACGCTGAACCGCTGCATCATTCTCAGGTTCACACGCGTATTGCAGGGTCTGCTCGTACGCTTGCTGACCTTTTGCTGACTCGTCTGATGGACCGTGATCGCGTCGGCGACCACCCGGCGGGGTCAGCTTGTCCTCCTCTTTGACCGCCTGTCGGACGGTGGTCAGCAGCTCCTCCGTGTCCAGGTCAGTGCGACGCTCCCCCGGAGTCCGGTCGCTACCCGGCCGGGCACTGACCGGATGACCGCCCAGGTCAGCGACCTGGGTCAGGCTGCCCTGAGTAGCAGTCACCGGCTCGTCGCCGACCGGTCGGTCACTGACCGGCCGGGGCCGGCCGGTGACCGCCCAGGCCAACGGGCCTGACCGGAGTGACCGAGGTCAGCTGCGGCTGCTGTTCGGGAGCAGTGACCGGGTGGCTGACCGCCCGAGCAGAACTCGGGTCACCGGCACTGTCCTGACCGTCGGTCAGCGTGCCCGGCCGGTCACTCCGGACAGCCCGGACGGTGACCTGACCGAGGTCAGCGTCGGTGTCCCGGTCGCTGCGGTTGTCCCGGTGAGCGAGGTCGACCCGTCCGCGGGCGATGAGGATGTACAGGTGTACGGCATCACCGAGACCGGCACCGACTCCTATCGCCTCGCCAGCACCCGGGCGCGGACCGAAACGCCCGCGAAGGCAAGCTGACCGCCGCAGGCTCATGGCCTGCCTGTCTCAGGGCACGGTCGAGGCATCGGCTGCCTCGCCCTGCAGTCCGAGCATCTTCCGGACGTCTTCGTTGCTACGAACAAATGCCGGTAGACCGTCACCTGGCTCCGAGGTATGCCACAGAGCGTCACCATGTCGTCCAAGGCGTGCTCCAGAGCCGGGCTGTCTGTCTCCCGGCATGCAGCGAAACCCGTCGGAGCGAGCCCGAACATCAACCTGAAGGAACGGAGGCGGTGACCAAGCTGCGGCATGGCCACCACCATCGCACATGGCTCGATCAACCTGAAGTCGGAGAGGACAGGCTCCAGTCGACGGCCCTCCGTCCTCCAGTCGAAGGGCCGTCACCGCCGCTGACGCTATTTCTCGTGAACATCCGCAGCACTCAAGGTCGCCAACTGCCGCCCAAACCGCTGACCGAACGCTGCTACTTCACGTGAACGAAGCCAGGATGCGGATCCGGCGGCACTCATCGAGCGGGTTGCAGGCGACGTACACCTGGTTCTGGATCTGGCTGCTGTTCACATGCTGCTCTCCGGGGTCCGGGCGGGCGGATGTGCCCCACGTCGTGGTCCAAGTGGCGAGGTCGTACTTACCCATGGGCTCCTGGTACTGGAGTTGGAAGTTCCAGGCGTTGTCGGTCGCGGGGCCGCACTTGGTGGGCTTGAGGAGCCCGCGGTACTTCATCGACACCGGGTTGTTGCTGAACGCGGTGGTGGACACGGCCCGGATGCGGCGAGAGAAGGCGCGCTGGCAGAGCAACTGCGCCTCGGACCGGTTTACGAGTGGTATTGCCGGGCAGACGAGTCCGGCCGGAGGCGGTCGGCTCGGGTTTCCGGCCCTGCCGACCTGCCCACCTGCCGTGAGCCGCGGATGAGGAGTTGAGACAACTGTGTGGAACCTGGTCAGGCCGCTCGCACTGGCCGCGGCGGTCGTGCTGGCCGTCCTGGCGGCAGACCGTCTGGTGCTGCTGCTCTCCCGTCGGGCGAACATGCCATTGCCGGGTCCACAGCTACGCGGGCTGCTGCGCACCTGTCGGATACCGGTGTTGCTGACGCTCGGGTCACTGCTTCTGCTCGCCGTCGAGCCCGGTGCGGGCCTGCCGGCCGAGGTGCGCGCACCGCTGCGGCACGCGCTACTGCTCGCCTCGCTAGCCACTGGCGCCTGGCTGGCCGCGCGGCTTGTGGCGCTGCTGATCGACACCTCACTGGCCCGGTACGCGAGCGAGGGGCGCGACCCGGCCCGGATCCGCCGGGTTCGGACCCAGACCGGGATGCTGGGCAGGCTGGCCGGCGCGGCCATCGCCGTGCTCGCCCTGGCGACCGCGCTGCTGACCTTCCCCGCAGTCCGTGCGGTCGGCGCCAGCCTGCTGGCGTCGGCGGGCATCGTCGGCCTGGTCGTCGGGGTAGCGGCGCAGAGCACCCTGGCCAATGTCTTCGCCGGTATCCAACTGGCCTTCGGCGACATGGTCCGGCTCGGCGACGAGGTGCTGGTCGCGGGCGACTGGGGAACCGTCGAGGAGATCACGCTGACCTACGTGGTGGTCGCCACCTGGGACCAGCGGCGGATCGTGATGCCGGTGTCGTATTTCGTTGGCAAGCCGTTCGAGAACTGGTCCCGCCGCGACCCCGCGATCACCGGGACCGCGCTGCTCCACCTGGACCACCGCACGCCGATGACCGAACTGCGCGCGGAGTTCGAGCGGTTGCTCAAGGAGAGCCCCAAGTGGGACGGGGCCGGCAGCGCACTCCAACTCGTGGACACCACACCCAGCACCATCGTCGTCCGCGCCCTGATGACCGCCCGCAACGCCGGTGACGCCTTCGAACTGCGCTGCTGGATCCGTGAACGACTGCTCGCCTACCTGCGCGAGCACGCTCCCGAGGCGCTGCCCCGAGTCGGAGTCGTCCACCGACCTGACTGACGAACTGGCGGGCCGTCAGGGCTCAGCCGGTCGCCGGGGTGACGTCCCCGGCTTGGCCGTTCGCCGCGGCCGGCGGCGCTACGGCAGGTCGACCTCCGATCAGGCCGTGTCCGGTGAATCGTTCAGGACATGGCTAACCTTCTGCCGTGGACCTCTACTTCGATCCGGTGCCTCTGCTCGACGATGCGCGAGCGGCGTTCCTGGGGCGCTGGTCGGATCGGAAGTGGCTCAACGTGCCCGGACCGTTCTACGGGGCCGAGACCGACAACTGCGGCACGGGCCGTATTCACGCCCCCGGGCTTGTGCTCTACGAGGCCGACTACTTCACTGAGTACGTGTACCGGCAGCCCCGGACCGCGGAGGAGCTTCAGCAGTTGGTCGACGCGGCGGAGGCCGAGGCATTCTCCGGCTACGGCTGCAATGGCGACACCCGCTGGACGCCGGCAGCGGTCCGGGAATGGTGGCGCGATCGAGGGCGGGTCAGGGAGTATCTGGCGAACCGGCGAGCCGACTGGGAGGCCGACGACGCGAAGGCAGGACAGGGTGTGGCCGCCGCTGCCCTGAAGTACGCCGCATACCTCGAGGGCGAGCTGGCATCGCACCTGCGCGTCTATCTCTTCTGGCTTGAGGAGCGACGCTCTCCCACGGTCGCGGACCGACTGCCGCAACTCTGACGACGGTGACGCATCAGTCACGGAGCCAGAGACGGATCGCGGCGACAACCACGGGTGCCGTGGAAGACGTAGGCGCGCTTGTCATAGCGCGTCGCCACGGCGCGGAAGCCCTTCAGCCTGTTGATCATGCGCTCGACCTCTTTGCGGCGCTTGTACGCCGCGCGATCGAAGGCGGGTGGACGGCCGCCCGCTGAGCCCCGGGCCAGCCGGTCGATTCGCACGGTCTTCTCCAGCAGCTCTCGCATACGACCCCCGCTCGACCACCCACCGCTTGGGCACCGGCACGAACCCCTTGACCTGCGAATCCCCCTGGACGACCTCGACGTCGATGCCGAGTTTGGCACCGTGCGGACGCCCGTGCGCTCGCGGAAGTAGATGCCGTTCAGCACACGACGGTGGTCGCTCCACTGCCCGCCCCGCCCACCGTTGGCAGGCAGATACGGCACCAGCCGAGCCCACTCCTCGTTCGTCAGATCGCCACGTCCCACGCCAGACAAACGATCAAGGAAGGTGGTCCGGTTCCAAGATCGAATGACGATTCACCGGACACGGCCCAGACCGCCTTGCCCGGGCCGTCGTTGCGCGGCAGGTGACCCCAGCGACTCGCGAGCAGCGCGACGGTGTGCAGCCCGTGCCCGCCCGGCCGCCCGGCCGCCCGGCCGCCCGGACACATTCGGCTCCCGAAGGCGCGACGGCTCTGCCCAGTACCTCGACGCGCAGCAGACGGGGGTTCGCTGAGAGGACCAACTGACCCGCACCACCCGTGTGCTGACAGGCGTTGGTGACCAGCTCGGACATGAGGAGCAGAACGTCGTCGGCCCCACCCACTGCTCCGGATCCGCGGTGGGCTCCCAACCCCATTCCTTCTTAGTCAACCGGCTTCTGCTGCAACGACCGTACGGGGCGACCCTCCCGCCGAGCGGGCGCTGGGCACATGCGCGGCCGGATCACACCGCTCGTGGACACGGAGTGGACATAGCGTGGTTATTCGGTCCATCCACGGCTGATTTGGCGTCAACGGGGCACCCGAGGTCCATTGGCCCGAGCGAGTGACCACCAGCAGAGGAGAGAGCATGCCGACCGCCGCGTCCCGCCCCTCGACAACTGCCCGCGTCAACGGCGCCCGGCTCACCGAACCGGCACCCGACACCGGTGAGCTGACCGGCCTGGCCG
The DNA here is from genome assembly GCF_006636205.1 of Kitasatospora acidiphila. Classification (NCBI taxonomy): domain Bacteria; kingdom Bacillati; phylum Actinomycetota; class Actinomycetes; order Kitasatosporales; family Streptomycetaceae; genus Kitasatospora; species Kitasatospora acidiphila. Next base: position 44,433 of record NZ_VIGB01000003.1, read on the forward strand.
ACCTCGTCAGGCTCGCCGCAGACCTGGACATCGACCTGGGCGACCCCGCCGAGACCGTCCCCGACGACGCTCGGAAACTGTCCCGGGTGCTCCTCGCACGGCTGCGCGCCACTGAGGACGGCACCGCAGAGTACTCCTACGTGCGCGGCACCCTGATCGAGCTCAACACGGCGCTCGTCAAGTTCGCCGCGAGCCGGTTCGCCCACCGCAAGGAGCCAATGGACGACATCCTCCAGGTCGGCACGATCGGCCTGATCAAGGCCATCGACCGGTTCGACCCGTCCTACAACGTCGAGTTCTCGACCTTCGCACTTCCGACCATCAGCGGCGAGATCAAGCGCTTCTTCCGCGACACCAGCTGGATGGTCCACGTCCCGAGGCGCTTGCAGGAGCTGCGACTGACTCTGGCCAAGGCCACGGACGCGATCGAGCAGCAGCTGGACCGGGAGCCGACCCCCGCCGAACTGGCCGCACACCTCGACCTGACCAAGACCGAGGTACTGGAAGGCCTCACCGCCGCCCAGGCGCAGAGCGCCGGCTTCCTCGACACAACCGCCCCCGGCAGCGGACCCGGCGAGGGCGGCGGCCTGGCGGCCGACCAAGTCGCCCGGGAGGAGCGGGCGTTCGAGACCGTGCTCTGCCTGGAGGCCCTCAAACCACTGATCGCCGCACTCCCGCAGCGCGAGCACACGATCCTCTCGCTGCGGTTCGGCGCCGAACTGACACAGGCCCAGATCGGCCGCCACCTCGGCATCTCACAGATGCACGTCTCACGGCTCCTCAACCGGACACTGACCGACCTGCGAGCCGCCCTCCTGACCGAGGACTGACTCGACCGGCACCGGCCCCCCTTTCGCGGCGCAGGAGTTCGGTGCGCTCGTCCTCGGTCAGGCCGCCCCAGACGCCGTACTGCTCCCGCGCTCGCAGGGCGTGGGAGAGGCAGGTCTCGCGCACGGGGCAGCGCTTGCAGACCTGCTTGGCGGCCTGCTCCCGATTGTCGTGGGCCTCGCCGCGCTCCCCCACGGGATGGAAGAACAGGCTGGTGTCGACGCTGCGGCAGGCCGCCCGCAGCTGCCACTCCCAGTAGTGGTCGAAGGCGCCGGGCAGTCGCGAGGTGTTGGTCATGAGGTGCTCCCTCCTCGGTCACGAAATCGTGTCCCACGACGCGTCTCACCCGTGTCGCCGCCGCAAAACCCGGCAGTCGCGAGCGCTGGCTGTCTCTCGTTCTCGCGAGCCGCGCCGAGTCGTCGCGCACGATTCAGGACCGGCACCCCGACGCTGAAAGCCGCGAGCGAGGGCACGTACGTGAGGAGCGACCTCAAACCTGCCAGCCGGCGTCGGCCGGGACGTTGGCTGCCACCAGCCCGTTGGGGCCGGCGCCGATCACGATGGCATCAGGCATGAGTGTCCTTGCGCCGTAATCTTCCCCGTTCAGCACGCCACCCGGCCCGGTGCCACGCGGCCCGCCGGCAGAACCGGGTTCAGGCTCGGTTGGCGGAGAGTGCCGTTCAGGTCTCCTGCTCCATCCGGATCGCCTCCTCCGGCGATTCGAACGCCTTGCTGGTCTTGCCCTGCCGCTGGTCCAGCAGAGCGCCGGCGATGGCGTCGAGCTTGCGTTGGATCGCGTGCTCCGCGCGCCGCTCCGAGTTCTGGAGCAGGGCCAGCAGCAGCAAGATCACCGCCGACATTGCGTCTCCGGCGAGGTACTGCCAGTCCAGCGGCAGGCCGGCGATGTGGACGCCGATGACCACAGCGACCAGAAGCAGAGAGAACGAGAAGAACAGCGGCGAACTGGAAAGGTTCGATGCGCGCTCGGCAAACCGCTCGAAACGGCCCCGGTGGCCGCCGCCCCGCTCGACAGGATGTCGAGATGTCATGCCTTCTACCTACCCCTCTGCCCCCTCTCTGCCGCGCGGGACACGGCTGCGGCGGCTGCGGGCGCCTGGCGGACATCACGACCAGCAACCGGCTCGGGGCCAGCCCTACGTCATCGGAGTTGGGGCGTGTGCGCTACGCGGGTGCGGTGCTCAGGCCGGCGAGGAGGATGTCGAGGCCGCGTTCGAGTTCGGCAGCGCCGTCATAAGAGGCCAGGGCGGTCGCGAGACCGCGCAGGAGGGGGAATTCGCCGATCGGCAGCCGGTGCAGGCCCAGCCGCAGCAGGTCGTCGGTCTCGTCAGGGTTGTCGACGAGCTCCTGGAGTTCGTTGAGGTCGTCACTGATCGTCATGCCGCTGCTCGGCCGGGCCAAGCACCGACTGGGCAAGGCCCTGGATTCCGGTGCCACCTCCGGCGAGGGTACCCAGAACCTGTTGTGCGCCTACCTGGCCACTGCCGTTCTGGTCGGCCTGCTCGCCAACGCGCTGTTCGGCCTGTGGTGGCTCGACCCAGTCGTCGGTCTGCTGGTTGCCGGCCTTGCGGTGCGCGAGGGCATCGAGGCGTGGCGCGGCGAGGAGTGCGGTTGCTGACCCACCATCACCCTCAATGCCCGAAGGACGGTCCCAGCCACCAGGCCGAGGCAGCCCTTCGGGCATTGGCGGGATATCAGCCGACCACCGGCGCTGCCTCGGCCACCCGTGGCCCGGCAGGTGACGCGGGGGCCAGTTCGAACCGGCCGCTTGCCGCGTTGCCGTAGCCAGCCGTGCGCGCACAGCCCACACAGGACGCCTGTTCCACGACGCCCTTCCGTTTTACGGACTGCGCCCGGATCACGGAATCGGCACCAGAGCCGTTCCCGGTCTGGCCCAGGTCGTGCGGCGGTGGCTACGGAGTGTCAGGCCCGCACCTCGCGCTTGTCCGGGAGTGCCGGAAGAACGTGCCTTCGTCGACGCCGGCCCAGGCCAGGCCCCCAACCGCTGGCGCACTGCGCCGTGACGGTGGATCGACCACCCGGCGGCTCGGCTGCGCGGCGGTGGCAGACGTGGGTATGGACTCGCGGATGTCGAACAGGTCGAGGGTGTCATTGCGGCCCGAGGGCCCCTCGCGGTGATGCGTGCGCGCACCGGCCCGCCGGCTGGCGGGGCAGGTCGAGGCCGGCGAGGTGGGGTTCTCGGCAGTGGTTGGGACACGTGATACAGGACAACCCCTCACCGGGGGCGAACAGCCAGAGCATTGCTAGGCGTTCGAGAGACCGGGGACTTCTGCGCGGCACGTCCCTGCTGGGCCGTCAGTATGTCGGGTGGGACGGGAGAGGTGGTCAGCCGACCCGGTCCTCATCAGAGCCGGGAGAGTCGGCGGTCAAGAACGCGTGAGCGCAGGGCGGGCAGTTCCTCGAGTGCGACTTCGGCGCTGCGCTGTTGGAGGGCGTAGAGGACGCCGTAGGCGAAGAGGTGCCAGGGTGCGTCGGCCGTGGGTGCTGAGGCGAGAGCGAGCAGGGTTCGGCGTCCTACGACGGAGTCCTGGTGGGTGCCCAGGCCCTGCTGAAGCTTCTTCATGCGCTTGGCGAAGCGCTTGGCCGGCTTGCCTGCGAGCGGGCGGGCGGTCTCCGCGGCGTAGCGGGCCCGCTTGGCGGCCTTGCGGGCGCTGTGTAGGGCCGCATCCTGGTCAGGGCCCGGAGCAAGGCTCAGGGCGGCGTCGAGTCGCCGGATCGTCCGGGTCTGCTCGCGTCGGAGCGTCTTGGATAGCTGCTTGCGCGCGTGCCGGCCAGCTCGGGCGGACAGCGGCGGGTCGTCGAGGAAGAGTTCCAGGTCGTCCAGCAGTGCGTAGTAGCGAGGGCCGTCGAGTTCGGTGACTGCCTGCTGCCAGGCCTGCCGGTACTCGCGTGCTGACCAGGCGGTGAGTCGCCCGCGCAGCGCGCTCTGCCGCGCTTGGTGCGGAACCTCGTCCAGCCGGGTGATGAGCAGGTCGCCCAGCACCTCGTGGTCGCGTGCCGCACCAAGCAGGTGCCCGAGCCAGCGCAGCTCTCCGGCCAGGTGCTCGCTCCGACGGCGGTCGAAGAACCGGCGGTAGGCCTTGAGCGTGCTGCGCAGTCGGCGGGTGGTCACGCGCATGCGGTGCACGGCGTCGGGTCGGTCGTCGCGGACTGCCGGATCGAGCGCCAGGAGGGTCGCAAACAGCTGACGCAGGCGGCGGACCACGACTTCGCCGATGCCGTCCTCGGGGACAGGAGGAGGCGCGAGGGTGTCCGGTGCGGCCTGGATCAGGACATGCGCGAGCTTGGAAGGATACGCGGAACGGACGATCCCGCACTCCGCGAAGGCTTGCTCCACGTCGTCGAGGAGGCTTGGACCGCCCTCGTTCAGCTCTACCTCGTACTCGGTCCACTTGGTGGCCTCGGTGCTGGAGCCGGTCCCCGTGCCGTGCCGATGTGAATCCGGGTGTGGACCAGCTGCCGGGTCGAAGTGGTGGGCGATGACCCGGTCCTGGGTGACCTCGGCCAAGGCGCGTCCGCTGCGGTCCAGCAGGAGCCGGCGATCGCGGTTGGTGCGCAGGTGGGCCACCGGCGTCAGCGTGCGGCCTCGCGCCAGAGCACTCACCCTGGCGGTCAGCTCGGGTGGGATCCGGTTCGGCGGTCCCGCCTGCAGTGGCAGCCGGACCTCTTGGCGGGTGTCGGTGGCGTGCGGCTGTTTGAGGTGCCACCCGGCGTCCGTTCCGCCCAGGCGCCGACGCAGGGTCACGCCGTGGGTGAGCAGCCGCAGGTCCACGGTGTCGTAGTAGACCGCATCCAGGGTCTGCGAGTCCGCCTTGCGGATGTCCGCCACACCGGGGACGCTGTCCAGCCGCGGGGAAGATCCCTGGGCGGTGTTGGCGCCTGACGCCGGTTCGAACTTTCGTTCCGCTTCGATGTGCGAGGTGCTCATGTTCGGCGCCTGCCCGCAGTTCGTCGTTCCACGCGTGCAGGCCTCACCGACCATGCGACCTCAGGAAATCGGGCCGTCGCCGTTCCCGGAGGTGGTGCGATCGGTCCGCCCGGGGGTTCGCACCGGGCGGACGACGGGCTCCGCCGCCGTCTCTTGGCCGCGCAGCCTGCGGCGCAGCTGCAGGATCCGGCCCGTGCCGGGAGCGGCGACCAGGAGGATGCCGAAGGCCGCGGCCAGCAGCGCGACCCCGAGCGGGATACTTCCGTGGGCGCCGAAGAACGCCACCTCCACAGAATCGCCGTTCTCGAGAACGAAGATCAACAAGATCAGAAGCACCAGCGCGAACAGGGTCGCGCCAACCCACGCTGCGGCGGCACGGGTGCTCCGGCGGTCGTCGCGCCCCAAGCCCCCGGCATTCGGTCGGGCGAGTCGAATCCGCATCGCGTTCCCCCTCCGGAGGGTGCCCGCCGGTGCAACCGACAGGCCCCTCCTCGAGATGGTCAGTGCTTGAAGACGTCCTTGACCTTCTCTCCCGCCTGCTTGGCGTCGCCGCTGACCTGGTCGGCCTTCCCCTCCGCAGTCAGGCGCTCGTTGCCGACCGCCTTGCCCGCAGCCTCCTTCGCCTTTCCCTTCGCCTTCTCGGCGACGTTCTTGACCTTGTCCTCGCCGCTCATGGCTGTTCTCCTCGATGCTGGATGATGCCGACGCCCGGGCCGGCTTGCTCCGGCCGGGTTAACGCGCGGTGCACGTTCCCCGAACAGGGGCGTTCATGCAGAGGCAGGAGCCACCCAGTGCCGGCCCGTTCCTGCCGGAGCCGGCGGCTCCCACCGGCTCGGGGCGGACCACGGGACGCTCCAGTGCCTCACGGGCCGGCTTTAGGGCGCCGAGGTTACCGAGGTTGGTGCGCTGGCACCGGTACGCGAAAGCGGCCGGGTGCCGGTGGTGAGAGGAGGATTTCCGCCCAGACCGTCTTCCCAGTAGAGCGCGGATCGCTGCCCCAGAGGTGACACAGCCGCTGGAGCACGATCAGCCCGTATCCGCCGGGTCGCCCGATACCCGGGGGACGGGGTGTTGGTGCAGCGGGATCCGGGTCGCTGAGTTCGATGCGCAGCGCCGTCTTGGAGTGGTGCAGCCGCAGCGTTCGAGGGCCTCCGGCGTGTTGTGCGGCGTTCGCGACCAGCTCGCACACCGCGAGGACGGCGTCGCTTCCGACGGGCTCGCCGAGCCCCCAGTCGGCGAGAACGCCTCGAGTGAAGTCGCGAGCGGCGATGACCGCGTGCTGCGCCGTGGAAAGGTCGAGACGGCGAGCATCGCCCAACCCGCGGCGGGCGCCACCGGTTCCGGTTCTCACGATGCTGTTCACCCCGTCACCTCCGCCTGGTCCTGTTGGTTCTAGCCTTGCGCGGCGAGGTTGCTGTGGTTCGCGCGTACCCACGACGCGCGACTACACACATGAACCTCCATCCGAGGTCTCGTGCCTGCGGGAACGGCATACCGACGAGTCCCGCTTTCTCTCACCGCTCAGCATGTGTGCTGCCGCCGGGAGTTGCGTCGCTCGGTTCGGCACAAGGTCAACAGCGGCAGGACGAGCCACGAGGCAGCGACCTGGGCCAGAACGCAGCCGCTGCGAACCTCGGCCAGCAGCGTGTGTGGCCGTGGCCGTCCGCAGCAGCAGGGGGAACGCGGCTCCGGATGGTGAGGCCGAGCAGGACCATGCCGCGGCCGATGAGCTTGCCGGCCATGTGGAGCACATCCGCCTTGGCCCGATGCGGGGAGCCGCGCCAGTGGAGGACCCGTGCGGGAGCGCGGAGCCGTGGCGGTCACGAATTCCGCTCGGCAGGGCGTTCAGAGGGATGGTCCGGCTCTTCGTCGGTAGTAGTGGGTTCCTCGTCGAGCAGCTGGAGCAGGGAGGCTACGGTGTGGCCGGCTTCGGCGGGGTGCCGCAACTGGGTGTCGGGCGTGACGTGATAGCGATTGCGCCGCCCTTCTCGCGAGTGGGTGAGGTAACCGTCCGCCTCCAGGTCGGCGACGATCGTCTGCACGGCGCGCTCGGTCAACTGGCAGGTCGCGGCCACGTCACGCAACCGGATCCCGGGATCCTTGGCGATCAGCGAGAGCACCCGGGCGTGGTTGGTCAGAAACGTCCACGTCCGACGGCCGGCGGCATTCGCGTCCATCTGCCCATCGTACGATCGGCATTTCACGTCCTCAAATATGCGAACAAAGTTTCACGCATTCCTTGACATGCTTCAATGACAGACAGACGATCGGTCTAGAACCCTTCCTCTCGCGGGAGGAGAACGGCCATGTCCCGTCACCAGGCGCGCCAGCAGTCGGCTTCACCGGTATCGCCAACCGCCGCGGGCACGCCGACGCTGGGGCCACAGTCCGCAGCTGTCCGGTTCACCGTTGAAATCACCAAACAGGCCGATGGGTCGGCCCTGCTAGCAGTGGTCGGCGAGGTCGACTATGACGGCGCCGACGCGTTCAGGCACGCGCTGGCGACCGCTCTGAAGGAGTGCCCCGTCGGGCTCGAAGTGGACCTCGCGGGTCTGTCGTTCTGCGACTGCGCCGGTCTGAACGTCCTGCTCTGGGCGCGCAACCGCGCCGCAGCCATTGGATGCGCCGTACGGGTGAGTTCTGTGAGCCCCCAGGTATCGCGGCTCATCGACGTCACCGGTACCCGGGAAGTGCTCGGCTCCCTCAATGGCGGCGAGTCGGCATGACCGATCGCGCTCGCTGGTGGACGGCGTCAAGCAAGCCGAAGGCGGACATCGACATGCTCCGTCCTCCGAACCTGCGCGCGGCCGACCCTGGCCTCGATGATCCCGGACGGTGCTGCTCACACGCGGACGTGGGCCGCCGCTTTCGCCCCGCTCACATGCGTGGGCCGCCGCTTCTGGGAGGCCGAGGATGTGCAGGAGCGAGTCCACTTCCTTCGGAGCGACGAGAGTCGTCCAAGGCCAGCCTGAGCTAGTGCCGTTGCGCAGCCGGACCGGCCTCGGCGTTGGGTCTGCGGGGACCGGGCAGACGCATCCTGCTTCGGCAGCCTCGCTGCGGAACGCACGGGCGATCGGTGCGAATCGAGCGCGTCCGAAGCGCGTGGCCAACGTGGACAAGGTGGATGGGGTACCAGGGGAAGGAACACTCAATGGCTATGCCGACAACGGTGGCGCCGGGGATCAAGCCGAGTACGGGCACCGATTCGGGTTTCTGCCCCCGCCGGCACGGGTTGCCGGAAATCGCCGATCCACTGGCCGTCAGCACCACCGAGGCGAGGGAACTGTCGCGCGTCCTCCTGCTCCGCCTGCGGCAGGCGGAGCAGGGCACGGAGCTGCACTCCTATGTGCGCGGGACGCTGATCGAACTCAACGTCTCCCTCGTCAAGTTCGCCGCCAGACGCTTCCGCAGCAGCCACGAATCGATGGACGACATCATCCAGACCGGCACCGTGGGCCTGATCAAGGCCATCGACCGCTTCGACCCGGACCGTGGAGTGGAGTTCACCACCTTCGCCCTCCCGACGATCATCGGCGAGATCCGCCGGTTCTTCCGCGACTCGACCTGGGCGGTGCATGTCCCCAGACCTCTTCAGGAGGCCCGGCTCGCCGTCGTCAGGGGCACGTACGAGCTGGAGCAGGATCTTGGTCGGGCGCCCAGCACGGAGGAACTCGCCGTACATGTCTCGCTGCCACAGGACGAGGTGGTCGAAGCGCTCCGAGTTGCCGCCGCACGAACCGCAACCTCACTGGACGCGCGGTTGGACAATGGCGACGCGGACAGCACCCAGGAGTGTCGCTTGGGCTGCTGCGACCAGGCGCTCGCCATAGTGGAGGACGTACAGTCCCTGAAACCGCTGATAGCCGCACTGCCTGAGCGTGAACGCACAATACTGGCCCTGCGGTTCACCCAGGACCTCACGCAGGCCGAGATCGGGCAGCGCCTCGGGATCTCCCAGATGCACGTCTCACGGCTGCTCACCCACAGCTTCCAGTGTCTGCGCACGGGCTTGGCCGCCAGCCCGCGAGGTACCTGACGGACAGTGAGATCTTTTGATCCGCTCGGACCGAGCACAGGACGGTGTGAGCACCAGCAACTGGTATCGAGGTGAGGGCTTGTCCCGGAGGGGACGCCGGCTTGTCGGTATTGGTTTCGTCCGTGCTCGCGCAGCAGCCCGGGAAGTACCCTCGGCGGTTCGGATCGGGGTACCCCTGGTTCAGTGCCCGAAGTGGAGATGCCAGCGGGAGTGTCGCCGCCCGGCACTGGTTGCGGCGTCGTCCCGAGCGACTGAGTCCTCCCGAGCGACCGGGGCGTCCCGAGCCGCTGGTGGTGAGTCCAGTTGTCCGGGCAGACCGCCTGGCTGCCCGGCCGGCGGCTGTGCCGACGCCTGGCGCTGCGGAGGCGATTCGGCAGGCACGGATCCCCTCCCGAACGGGGCCGGGTGCCCAGGATGTGGTCGTCATGGTGCAGGGGAACGCCGCCCGCACTGCCTCGTGGCAGGTCGTCCATGAGGGCTCTCCTGGAAACGTGATCGGGTGTCGATGAGGTCGGTGCGCCTGCCGGGCCCCAAGGTCACCAAACACACCCGTACACCACCCGTCCGCGTCCGGAGGCAGGGCGGTGCCAGCCACGCCTTTACTGGTCTTTTCGAGGACGCCCGCGGCGCCAGGCATGGCCGACCAGCGCGCCGGCGTACACCGTGTACCCGACTCCGATCAGCCAGGACTGCACGACCAGAACGGTCCCGACCGAGCCGTAGGAGACAGCATTGGAGACGATGAGAGGCGCGAAGATCAGCTGGGAGAAGACGCGGAGACCCGCGAAGGCGGCCACCGTCGCCACCGCACCCGGCAGCAGGGCCGACCACGGCACCCGGGAGCCGAGCAGCAGGTGCTGTAGCCACCAGAAGTAGAACACTCCTGCACAAACGCTCAGGCCCACCCGCAGCGCCGTGGACACGGTGGGGTCACGCGGAAACAGGTCCCGCCACGTGGTGAGCAGGAGGACGGCGACCAGCCCGGCCAGCCCGACCACCTGGCGCCAGGCGGCGTGCCAGGAGCCGGCGGGCAGTTGCCAGATTCGCTCATAGGCCCGCTGAACCGCAGCCATCAGCGAGATCCCGAAAACGGCGAGCGCAGCCAGGCTCAACGCGGTGGTGGTGCTGAGCACTTCGCTGCGCGAAGCGAACAGCTCGGCCACGGCCTTGGCCGAACGGCCAGACAACGCGAGACCGACGTTGATCCATTCCGCAATCCCGCCGCCCCGGCTCGGAAGCGCCGCGGCGACAACCACCAGCAGCGGAACGAGCGTGACAAAGAACAACGCGGCGAAGGCCATCGCCCGATGAAGCAGCTCGATCTCCTGGCCGCTGCGCCAGACTTCCCGCCCGTAAGCTTTGATATTCCGGCCCAGGTTTCTGACGTGGTCACCAAAGGGTCCCGTGACCACGGTGGTTCACCTCCTCCCGATCCCGCCCGCTCCCGCGGCTCGGCGGAAGCATCCTGTCCCGCGCCTTCCACGCACCGGTCCTGCTGACACCTGCCGCTCAGCGCACCAGACCCGGCTCCTTAACGGCCATGCCACCACGGAGCGCCCTTTCGGCGCGGTTACCGGGAAGCTCAGCTCGACTGTTCGGGTGAGATGCTCGACTCGAACGCAGTCGGCGCCCCGGCGGACCGGTGGGCGACGACTGCACCGTCCGCAGGCGGCATCACGACGGAAGCCACCGGGTGGACCGAGTTCGAGGTCGAGCTGGAGCATGGCACGCTAGTGCTGCTGGACCGGATCGACACCGCGTTCGCCGCGGCCGGGCTGGTCTGCTCCCCCTGGCCGTCGAGCTCGCCCACGCACTCGGCCGGTCCCGTGCGCCCGCGCCCGTGCCCGCAACGTCCGCTGGCGGAACCGGCTCAGCCGACGCCGTCGTCGTCGACGGCTTCCGCGTACAGCTCGGCAGGCTCCTCTCGCCGGATGCGGCCGTGCGCCGTGGGGAGGTGGACTCAGTGCACCGGCTGGGGGGTCAGCGCGCGGCGTCTGCGGAGTCTGTTGAAGGCCCACCGGCGGCTCTTCGACCGTCGTCGAGCCGATCCGATGGACGCGCAACTGCGCTGGCTCGGGCGGCTACTGGGCGAGGTCCGCGACCAGGAGGTACTCGGCGACCAGTTGGTGGACGGGCTGGACGCGGTGCCCACCCTGATGCTCCAGGGCGCTCTGCGAGGCCTGATCACCGAGCGCTACGCCCACAGTTACCGGCAAAGCGCGCCCGGTACACGGCTGAGAGCACCCAGCCGACGACAACGCGGCGAGCTGCGAAGCGCCTGGCGAAATTCGGCGCCCGGGTGAAGAAACGCCACAAGGTGCTGGGTAGCCATCAGGACAGTGTGGTGACACGGCAGGTCTTGACCACCCTCAGCAGCGAAGGCACCGCCGCCGACCGGAATGCTTTCGCCTACGGTGTGCTCTACGAGCGGCAGCGGCACGCTCCCGCTGCCGCGGTCCGACGACTGCCCCGGCTTCGCCGCCGCGCCAACCGGCGAAAGCTCGTGCTCCATTAGCCGACGACAAGACCTCGTGGGACGAGAGGCGATAGAGGCGGGCCCTGGTCATTCCGGGCCGTCTCTCCCTCTCTCGTGGGCGGAGACTCGCGCGAGTCGTCGGGCCCCTCGCCCTCGATCTTGTCCTCGGCCGGAGATGCCGGACTGGTGGGATCTGTGCCCTCTGGCTGCCGTCCCGGCTGGAAGTCAACATCGACATGCTGCTCGGGGCTCCTCTCCTCCTGGCGGGCGATGGCAGCGAGCACTTGCTCGTCCTTGACGGTGAGGGGCGGCTGCACCATGCTGCGCGGCCAGAGCCTGCGTGCAAGCACGACGTTGACCTCGGCCGCGTACACGGTGAGTTGGGCGCCCAGGTACAGCCAGGCCAGGAGCCCGATCACGGTCGCGAAGAATCCGTAGATCTGAGTGGCGTGGCGCAGTTGATGGGTGACGAGCAGGCCGCCGAAAGCCTGGAGAGCCGTCCACAGGGGGCCGGCCAGCAGGCATCCTGGCAGGAGGGCACGCAGCCCGATGTCCTTCGGCGTGAGAATGCGGAAGCAGGCCAGGAAGAGAGCGACGTTGAGCAGAACCGACAACACAAGGGCGCCGATGCGCGCCGGGACTCCTCCCACTGCCGTGGCGATCAAGGCCGCGGCCGCGGTGCTGGCCAGCAGGCCGCTGCCGAGGGTCACGAAGAGCAGCAAGCTCCGGGCCAGCCGCGGGAGATACCCGGGCCGGCGCGAACCGGGGACGTTCCAGATCTGCGCCATCGCGTGCTGGAGGGCCTGAGCCACCCCGAGGGAGCCGTAGAGCAGACCGAGCACGCCCACGGCCAGCGCCAATCCGTTGCCCTGGACGGAGTGCACGTTCTCCCGCAACTGCGAGCCGATAATCGGGAAGTCGGCGAGCGCGGAGTTGACCACCGCCTGCTGCGCACCTGGGTGAGCGTTCAGGACGAAGCCCAGAGCCGTGCTGAGCAGCAGCATCAGCGGCAACAGGGAGAGGAAGCCGTAGTAGGTGATCAGAGCGGCCAGGTAGCCGCCCCGGTCGTCTCCATACTTCTTGACGACGCCGAAAACGACCGCCGGCGCCGGGTGCCGCTGCTGCGCCCGGTCCAGTGCACACACCGTACGTTCCAGTGGATTCATCGCCCTTCCTCAGTCGGGGCCGGCCACGGCCCGGCATGATGCGCCTGCCCTGGTCTTCCCGATGCGACACCGACTCAGGCCGATTGGAGCGCCGCGGGGGCTTGCACAGCCCTCGTACGGGGGCAGGTCGCCGGGCGAGCGGGATCCTTGGACGGCACCAGTCCACCAAGGCCGCAGCGGCGGCCGCGCGCGGCCGGACACCGCTCGGCCGAGCCGCCGCACCCGGTCCGGATTCAGCCCGGGGTGATCCGGCCGCGCCATCCACCAGTGGCACTGCCGCGGTGCTCGATGAGCTCCTTGAACCGGCCCAGGTCCCCCTTGACCCTGCGGTCCACCATCCCGAGCGCGTCGGCGGTCCGCTCACCCATTCCCTGCGGGTCGAACTCCATCGCAAGCGAGACCTTGGTGTGGGTCGCGTCCAAGGATTGGAAGGAGACCATCCCCCGCTGCTCGGCCTCGCCGGCCACAGTCCGCCAGACGATCCGGTCATCCGCTCGCTGGTCCACGATCCCGGTATCGAACTCCCGCTCCCCACCGGCGATCTTGGTCCGCCAGTGGTTGTGCCGATCGTCCAGCTGGGTGACCTCTTCCACACCGTCCATGAACTCCGGAAAGGTCTCGAACTGGGTCCACTGGTTGTAGCAGGTGGTCAACGGTGCGTCGACCTCGATCGACTCGGTCACGGTACTCATGCTCTGTCCTACTGACCTCTCGTCAGCTCGGCTTGCGGCCGGGAGCGCTCGCCGGCTGACTCTTGTTTGTCTTCGACCGGCCTCGAAGCCGGGTCCTCGGCCTCTTTGTAGAGCTAGACGTGCCGCCGCCGGCGCCGGAGTGCACGCGCTACCCGCCGCGATGCCCGGATGAGCGCCAGCAGCAGCGCCAGTAGGGGAACCATCGTCATACCTCCTCGCCGCGCGTCTGCCCGGTTCACGGCAGTGAAACCGGCTGGCCCCCGGCTGGTCGCGTTGTCCCACAGAGCTGCCACCGGAAGTCCGATGGCGCGGTCTGCGGCCAGGCACCCTCAGCTGTCGGACGACCAACGAGATGGCGGCGGTGGTCGCCCGCACCGCAGACGGCTTCTCGGTGCCGGCCGAGCGGTGCAGCCACCTTTCGGGACCGCGCTCCTAAGGCGAACCCACTGCAGGCGAGGACACCGCTGGCTGCCTCCATGCCCCTGGCACACCAACGTAATTGACCTCCCTTTGCCCCCGACTATCCGCACGGGCAGGTGAGCGCCGTCGGTGACTTCAAGGTCTGGACGGCCCGGCGTCCAGACCTTGGCCCCCGCGAGGACGTCATGCGGTCGGTGACCGTAGCGATGCCGACCGCGGCGCGCGTTCGCTTCCATCACCTTGCCGAAGGCGGCTCCTGGTTCGACGATCAGGAAGGCTGACCGTCACGACGGGACCAACAGCTACCGGCATCCCTGACCGTCCGGTCATCACGGCTCGGGCGCCGCGGCCAGTGGAACGCCACGCGAGATCCTTGGTACGAGCGACCCAGCGCCCGGGAACCCCGAGCAGGACCCGGCGGCCCCGGCCACCGGGCGGAGGAACTGGTATGAACGAGCAGCCACCCACCTCGCTGCGCTGCCTGGTGACCGGCGCCACCGGCTACATCGGCGGCCGCCTCGTCCCCGAACTGCTCGCGCAGGGCCACACCGTACGCTGCCTGGTGCGCGCGCCCCAGCGACTGCGCGACCAGCCCTGGCGGCCCCGGGTGGACACCGCCACCGGCGACGTCACCCGACCCGACACCCTCACCGAGGCCTTCGACGGCATCGACGTCGCCTACTATCTCGTCCACTCGCTCAGCAGCGGACCGACCTTCGAGGCCACCGACCGGGAGGCTGCCCGGGCCTTCAGCGCGGCGGCCGCGGCCGCAGGCGTCACCCGAATCGTCTACCTGGGCGGCCTGACTCCGGCCGGTGTGCCCGAACGCGAGCTCTCTCCGCACCTGCGCTCCCGCTCCGAGGTCGGGCGGTTGCTGCGCGACAGCGGCGTCCCCACGGCGGAACTGCGCGCCGCCGTGATCATCGGCTCGGGTAGCGCGTCCTTCGAGATGCTCCGCCACCTCACCGAGCGCCTCCCAGCGATGGTCACCCCGCGCTGGGTCTCCACCCGAATCCAGCCGATCGCCGTCCGCGACGTGCTGCGCTACCTGGTCGGCGCCGCCCACCTGCCACCCGACGTCAACCGGGGCTTCGACATCGGCGGTCCCGAGGTCCTCACCTACCGGCGGATGATGGAGCGCTACGCCCGGATCGCCGAGCTCCCCCGGCGGGTCATCGTCCCCGTACCAGTGCTCACTCCCAGGCTCTCCAGCCACTGGGTCGGCTTGGTGACCCCGGTACCCAACGCGATCGCCCGGCCACTGGTCGAGTCACTGCGGTACGAAGTCGTCTGCGGTGAGCACGACATCGCCCGCTGGCTGCCCGACCCGGAGGGTGGCCTGATCGGATTCGACCAGGCCGTCGCACTCGCTCTGCGCCGGATCAAGGACGCCGACGTCGCCACCCGATGGTCCTGCGCCTCACTGCCCGGCGCACCGAGCGACCCGCTGCCCACCGACCCCCACTGGGCCGGCGGCAGCCTCTACCAGGACGTCCGGGAACGCGGGGTGGCCGCGCCACCGGCCGCCGTGTGGCAGGTGGTCGAGGGGATCGGCGGCGACAACGGCTGGTACTCCTTCCCACTCGCCTGGGCATTGCGCGGCTGGCTCGACCGCATGGTCGGAGGTGTAGGGCTGCGTCGGGGCCGCCGTGACCCGGCCCGGCTGCGGGTCGGGGACTCGCTGGACTTCTGGCGCGTCGAGGAGGTCGAGCCGGGACGACTGCTGCGGCTGCGCGCCGAGATGCGCCTGCCAGGCCTGGCCTGGCTGGAGCTGTCGGTCGCATCCGACGGCGCCGGCGGTACGCACTACCGGCAGCGGGCGATGTTCCAGCCGCACGGTCTCGCCGGACACGCCTACTGGTGGTCAGTCGCGCCGTTCCACGCCGTGGTGTTCGGCGGTATGGCCCGCAACATCACCGAACGGGCCCGCGTGGCAAACTGACGCCGCCTCCCGACGCCCCGTGACTTCGTACCGTGGCCGGCGGATGGCGATGCGGGGCCTGCGACCGGCTCCACTGGTGCTCTGATCGCGAAGGTTCACCGGGTTGGCGTTGGCCGGTCGCCTGCCGGTTGGATGTCGCGAGACGTTCAATTCGAAGGAGCCAGGACCCGCCACAGGATCGGCAGACCGACGTCCTCACCGATGCTGGGCCCTCCCGGTCAGTGCGCCTGTCTGGGCGACCCGTACCTCTTGGAGCATGTCGCTCCAGAGGCGATCCGCCCGTTCCTGGGGTGTCTCGTGGCGGCCGCCCGCAGTCTCGCCATCGCTGCCGGCTGTCACTGTTTCGAATCCTGCCGTCGTAGCCGCGGCGGGCCTGTCTGGGCAGCATTTCAAGCCGCCGCCTTCCTCAGCCCGGTGGCACTCGAGCGCCCGCCACACCGATACCGATACCGGCGCGCCGGAGGTCGTCGTCTCCGGAACGGGCCCGGCCGCGTCCTCACGGAAGTGCCGTCACCCGATTTCCGACGACCGAGCGCCTGAGGCGGGCCAACAGAGGCTCTTTGCGTGGGACCGGCCCCGGGCGAAACCCTGGGCGACGGGTGATCGACGCGCTGGGCCGCTCCCCGGCCCCATGTCCGCGTCTTGCCGTACAGGAAGGCCTGCCCGATGAAGAGGGCCAGGCCGAGCACCGTGCGCCGGGGATAGCGGCGGATGACGGTGCGCGCGATGGTGGCGAAGGCCGACGGCCCCGCGCGGCCGGATCGCCAGGGTGCCGTGGGCCGGCGGCAGCGCCCGACCGGTCTGCTCGACGACCGTTCGCTCGGCCTCGGCCACCAGTTGCCGGGCTTCGGCCGCTCGGCCGTGCAGCACCAGCCAGCGCGGGCTCTCCGGACCGTGCCGGCGCACCAGCAGGATCACCAACCCCAGGACCGCCCCGATCGCGAAGGCCAGCCGCCAGCCCAGGTCGGTGGCGAACAGGGCGGTGTTGAGCAGGGCGATGGAGGCGAAGGCGCCGATTCCCGCGCCGACCCAGAAGCCGCCGTTGATCACCAGGTCGATCCGGCTTCGGATCCGGGCCGGGATCAGTTCGTCGATCGCCGAGTTGATGGCCGCGTACTCCCCGCCGATGCCGAAGCCGGTGAAGAAGCGGCAGAGGAAGAAGAACCAGGCGGTCCAGGAGAGTGCGGTGACCGCGGTGGCCGCCAGGTAGCAGGCCAAGGTGACCATGAACAGCATCTTGCGCCCCAGCCGTTCGGTGGGCCAGCCGAAGAACAGCGCCCCGGTGCAGGCGCCGGCCACGTAGAGTGCGGCGGCCACCGTGGTGACCTGGGCGGTGGTGATCGTGATGCCGCTGCCGCGCTCCGCCATCCGCCATCCGCCATCCGCCATCCGCCCGGCATGTTGCCGACGACGGTGACTTCCAGCCCGTCGAGGATCCAGACCGTGCCGAGGCCGATGACGATCCGCCAGTGCCAGCGCGACCAGGGCGACCGGTCCAGCCGGGCCGGGATGTCGGCGCGGCTGACGCTCGGTTGCTGTTGCCGACCCATGGTCACATCGTGTCCGGGGCGGTGGCGGTGGTCGGGCAGACGCGGCGACGTGCTGGTCCGAGTGCGAGCGAGTACGCGGGCGCGTGGCAGGGCGGCCGGGCCGAGACATGGGGGCGCTCAGGATTATTGAGCGCCCCCATCGCGCGCTGCGCGCTGGGGGCCGCGCACGCTGCTCAGATGCAGCGGCGGGCGGTTGCGGAGGACACACCACCGCCACAGGACCGCAACGGGAGGATAGAAATCCGGTCAGTGCGGCCCAGTCGCCGGATGAGAAACTCCTGGCACGCCTGTGTCTCGACGGTATCCGTGTGACGATCCTTCAAACTGACCGCTGCTCCCGGCACAGCTGCCGAGGCCGGCCCACGGCGACGGTCCTGACCTAGCGGAACCCGTCGATCAAGCCCACCCGAGCGCACACGGCACGATGTCGAGCAACCACTCCTGGTAACCGATCCGCGTGACTCGCTTCTCCGTCCGCGAACCGAAAGCAGATTCGGCCATTGCTCAGGATCCGCTGGCCGAGGCCCGTCGCGGCAGAGCATGCTCTCCCATGACGCCAGCCGGTCCCGGTGGAGGAACTCGGCTTCAGCGGTTTCTGACGCTTCGTCACTTGCCTTTATCCAAACCCTGCTTGGGACCGCCCATGGGCACCAGCAAGCGGGGCCGCCGTCTCGATATGTGGGGGCTGGGATGGACACCCGGTACGAGGTGCACTCGTTCGCCGACCCGCTCTTCTACGACTCCCCGGTGCGCTGGGGGGCCGCGGAGGAGTTCACCGCGAGCGTCGAACCGGCGCCGAGCGGCTGGGTGCGCGGCGAACGGGGCATCTGGGTCATGCTCCATCCGGTCGGCCGGCGCCTTCCCGAGCAGGGCTGGAAGGTCCACGTCTCGGCCACCCTGGAGAACGCCGGGCAGGTGCTGGAGACGGTGCGCGAGTACTGCCTGGGCGAGCGGCTGCCGTTCAAGTTCCTGCGCGGCCTTCCGGTCGTCCAGTTGCAGAACGCCAAGTACGCGGCGCGCTCCGCCAGCGGCAAGTTCTGCACCCTCTACCCCGTCGACGACGAGCAGTTGGCGCGCTGCCTGGCCGAGCTCGGCGCGGCCCTGGACGGCGAGCCGGGCCCGTACATCCTCAGTGACCTGCGCTGGCGCCGGGGCCCGTTGTACGTGCGGTACGGCGCGTTCATCGAGCGCTGGCTGCGCGACGCCGACGGCATCCCCCAACTCGCCTTCACCGATCCCGAAGGCACCCTGGTTCCCGACGTCCGGGCACCCGTCTTCGAGGTGCCCGACTGGGCGCCGGTCCCCGAGGTGCTGCGCGAGGCACTGGCCGAGCGGAAGGCCGCCCGCGGCGGCGGCACGGACAAACTGCCCTACCAGGTGGAACGGGCCCTGCACTTCTCCAACGCGGGCGGTATCTACCTGGCCCGCGATCCGGAGTCCGGCCGGCAGGTGGTGCTCAAGGAAGGCCGCCCGCACGCGGGCCTGGACCAGCGCGGCGCCGATGCACCGACCCGACTGCGGCACGAAGCCCGGATGCTCGAACTGCTCGGCGGGGTTGCGCAGGTGCCGACGCTGCTGGGCCGATTCACCGCCTGGGAGCACGAGTTCCTGGCCCAGGAGTACGTCGAGGGCGAGACCCTCAACGCCTGGCTGACCCGCCACTACCCGCTGATCCACCCGGACCCGAGCGAGGCCGAGGTGGCCGAGTACGCCGCCGACGCCCTCGCGCTGCTGGACCGGATCGAGGCCGCAGTCGCCGCCCTGCACCTGCGCGGTGTGGTCTTCGGCGATCTGCACCCGCACAACATCATGGTCCGCCCGAACGGTGACATCGTCTTCATCGACTTCGAACTCGCCAGCCCGATCGACGAGTTCATACAGCCGGCACTCGGCGCGGCGGGCTTCGCGGTGCCCGGTCTGACCGGCTTCGACGTCGACCTGCGGGCGCTGGCCGCGCTGCGGCTCTGGTTCTTCCTGCCGCTTCAGCAGCTGCTGGCCCTCGATCCGGGCAAGGCGGGCGACCTGGCCGATGCCGCCGCGAAGCGGTTCGCCCTGCCGGCCGGGTTCGCCGAGCGGGCGCGCCGGGAGCTGGCGCCTCCTTCCAGCGCCGGGACCACCCCGGCCGGCTCGGCGGCCGAACGGGCCAGGCTCACCGCCCTGCTGTCGGCCCCGGCCGCCGACTGGCCGGCCCTGCGCGACTCGCTGGCCCGGGGCATCATGGCCGCCGCCACCCCGGAACGGGAGGACCGGCTGTTCCCCGGTGACATCGCCCAGTTCTCGGTGGACGCCCTCGGGCTGGCGTACGGCGCGGCCGGCGTGCTGTACGCGCTGCACAGCACCGGTGCGCCGGTCGACCCGGACCACGTGCGCTGGCTGGTGGAGGCCGAACGGCGCCGCACCCCGCGCCCGGGGCTGTGGACCGGCAGCCACGGTGTGGCCGTGGTTCTGGACCTGCTGGGCGAACGGCACACCGCCCGGCAGCTCATCGACCAGCTGGCCGAACTGCCACTCGACGACCAGGGCGAGGACCTGGCGGCCGGGCTGGCGGGTACCGTGCTGACCCTGCTGCACTTCGCCGCCGATCGCCCGGAACTGCTCGACCTCGCCAGGTCCGCCGGCAGCCTGCTGGCCGAGCGGCAGGAGAAGGGCGAGCCGAGTCCGACCGCCCCGATCGGGCTGCTGCGCGGCGGCAGCGGGCAGGCCCTGGCCCTGCTGCGACTGTTCGAACGCACCGGCGACGAGCACCTGTTGGACTGCGCGGAGCGCGCCCTCGACCACGACCTCGCGCGCTGTGCGACCGTCTCGGACGGCACCCTCCAGGTGCGTGACAAGGCCCGGGTGCTGCCCTATCTGGAGAAGGGCGGCACCGGAATCGGCCTGGCGCTGGAAGAGTTCCTGACTCACCGGCCCGGCTCACCCCTGGCCGCCTCCGCCGGGCCGATCCGGCGTTCCGCCGAGCCGGAGTTCATCATCCAGCCCAGTCTTTTCAACGGCCGGGCCGGACTGATCCTCTACCTCGCGGAGCAGCGCCGTTGCCATCCCGAGCTCGCCCTGGACGGGTTGATCGACAGCCACCGTCGTTCGCTGGCCTGGCACTTGGTCCCCTATCGGTCCGAACTGGCTTTTCCGGGAGAACAGCTGCTGAGGCTCTCGACGGATCTGGCCACCGGCTCGGCGGGCGTGCTGCTCGCCCTGGGTGCCGCTCTCGCCGGCACTGGTGGCCTGCCGCTCACCGGCCCGCTGCGACCGCGCTGACTTCCCTCCCCTCGGGCACGCCCGACGTGCCCCCACCGACCCCCGGCCGCCGCGGCCGGGACCACCACCCCCGAAAGGAACACCATCATGGAGATCCTGGAGCTGCAGGCCCTGGAGACCCCGGCCGAGGAGACCGACGCCAACGAGATGAGCAGCACCCTGAGCGTCATCAACTGCGGCGCCAGCACCGTGAGCACCCTGCTCTGCCTCTGACGCACCCCCGGTGGCCCGGCAGCGCACCCCGCGCTGCCGGGCCACCGGCATGTCCGCGGCGGTGCCCCAGGGGCGCTCGCCGCGTCCCGGGGAAAGGACACCCGAGCGGCATTGAACCCGTCCGGGCCGCGCCGCGTACCCCATGGCAGACGATCCAGAAGACGCCTGGCAACGACTGACTCAGCAGACGCCCCACCGGCCCGCTGGACGAGCTGCCACCTCCCGGCACCCCGCGTACCCCCACCCCCTCAGGAGGCACTGCCATGCCTTCCGTCCTCATCGTTCGCCGCGAGCAATCCCTCGCCCTCCCCCGCCCCCACCCGCTGATCGCCCTGCCCGCCGCCCTGCTGTGCCTGGTCGTGGCCTGGATCCACGTCCAGGACCAGGGCGGCTTCCCCGGCAGCAAGAGCCCGCGCTACGTCGGGATCGGCTACTACCTGGTAGAGGCGGGCGGAGTGCTGACCGCGGCGGTACTCATCGCCTACGCGATGCGCCCGCTCGCCCGGTCGGCGCTCCCCTGGCTGCTGGCGGGCGGCATCGCGGCCGGTCCGCTGATCGGCTACCTGCTCTCCCGTGGACCGGGGCTGCCGGACTACGGCGACGACCGGGGCAACTGGACCGAACCGCTTGGCCTGGCCAGCCTCGCCGTCGAGGCGTCACTGCTCGCCGTGGCGGCCGTCGCCCTGTGGATGCACCGGCGGGCTCCCGGTGCACGGGTGAGCGGGCACGGGTGAGCGTCGGGCCGCCCGTGCTCGCACCGGCGCCGCGTCACCCAACCGGTGGTTGACGCGGCGTCATACCGCGCGCCGACCGCCTACGGGGTGTGAAGCACCGTAGATTGGCACAGTGTTCGCCCGGTATTTCCACTCGTTCCGCCATCGCGTTCTCGGCGGACTGAGCAGACTGTCTCCGCACACTCCCGGAGAGCCACAGGAGACCTGCCTGCCATGAGCACCCTCAATCGCCGTCGATTCATCCAGCTGGCGGGCGGAGCCGCCGCCTTCTCTGCGCTGTCGAGCAGCATCGCGCGCGCCGCGGAGATCCCGGCCAACCGCCGGACCGGAAGCCTGAAGGACGTCGAGCACATCGTCGTGCTGATGCAGGAGAACCGTTCCTTCGACCACTACTTCGGCACCCTGCGCGGGGTTCGCGGTTTCGGCGACCCGCACCCGGTGGCGCTGCCGAACGGCAAGCCGGTCTGGTACCAGTCGAACGGCACCAAGGACGTGCTGCCGTTCCACCCGACCGCGGACAACCTGGGCCTGCAGTTCCTGGAGGACCTGCCGCACGACTGGAACAGCACCCACCAGGCCCTGAACCACGGCAAGTACGACCAGTGGGTGCCCGCCAAGTCGGCCACCACCATGGCCTACCTGACCCGGGACGACATCCCGTTCCACTACGCGCTGGCCGACGCCTTCACCATCTGCGACGCCTACCACTGCTCGCTGCTCGGCCCCACCGACCCGAACCGGTACTACATGTGGACCGGTTACGTCGGCAACGACGGCAAGGGCGGCGGCCCGGTGATCAGCAACGCCGAGGCCGGCTACTCCTGGACCACCTACCCGGAGCGCCTGGAGCAGGCCGGTGTCTCCTGGAAGATCTACCAGGACGTCGGCGACGGCCTGGACGGCGACCACGGCTGGGGTTGGATAGAGGACGCCTACCGGGGCAACTACGGCGACAACTCGCTGCTGTACTTCAACCAGTACCGCAACGCCAAGCCCGGCGACCCGCTCTACGACAAGGCCCGCACCGGGACCAACGCCAAGGCCGGCGAGGGCTTCTTCGACCACCTGAAGGCCGACGTGCTGGGCGGCAAGCTGCCCCAGGTCTCCTGGGTCGTGGCGCCCGAGGCCTTCACCGAGCACCCCAACTGGCCGGTCAACTACGGCGCCTGGTACATCTCGCAGGTGCTGGACGCGCTGACCGCCGACCCCGAGGTGTGGAGCCGCACCGCGCTGCTGATCACCTACGACGAGAACGACGGCTTCTTCGACCACGTGCTCCCGCCCTACCCGGCGGCCTCGGGGGCCGAGGGCGGCTCCACCGTGGACACCACGGTTGAGCACTTCACCCCGGCGGCGGGCAACTCCTCGGCGGCGGGCCCGTACGGTCTCGGCCAGCGGGTGCCGATGTTCGTGGTCTCGCCGTGGAGCAAGGGCGGCGCGGTCTGCTCGCAGACCTTCGACCACACCTCGATCATCCAGTTCATCGAGCAGCGCTTCGGTGTGCACGAGCCCAACATCTCGCCGTGGCGGCGGGCGGTCTGCGGTGACCTGACCGCGGCCTTCGACTTCAGGCACGGCGACGCCGAGGTGCCGGACCTGCCGGACACCGACGGCTACCTGCCGCCGGACCAGAACCGCCACCCCAGCTATGTGCCGACCCCGCCGGCCGACCCCGAGCTGCCCAAGCAGGAGCCGGGCCTGCGCACCGCCCGTCCGCTCCCCTACGACCTGGCCGCCGACGGCCGGGCCGGGGCGGACGGCCGGCTGCGGATCGACCTCGCCAGCCACGGCGCGGCCGGCGCGCACTTCCTGGTCACCTCGTCGACCCAGGCCGGCGGCCCGTGGAACTACACCGTCGAGGCGGGCCGGTCACTGTCCGGTGAGTGGCAGCTGGCCACCGGCGGCTACGCCCTCGCGGTGTACGGCCCCAACGGTTTCCTGCGCGAGTTCAAGGGCACCGCTGGCGCGGCCGGCCCCGAGCTCACGGCTCGTCACCACGGCAGCAGCGGCCAGCTCCAGCTCGAGCTGACCAACGAGGGCAGCACCCCGGTGCGGCTGACCATCACGGACGGCTACGGCAACGAGCACGAGGCCGCCTACCAGCTGCGCCCGGGCGCCCGGGTGACCCATGTGGCCCACCCGCACCGCAGCAACGGCTGGTACGACCTGACGGTCACCTCGGACCGGGACCCGGGCTACCGCCGGCGCCTGGCCGGCCACATCGAGACCGGCCAGGCGAGCACCAGCGACCCGGCGATCGCCGGCGCCTGACGCGCCGGGTGGCGGCCCGTTCCGACGAGCGGGCCGCCATTCGGGAGGGCCGCCCCCGCGAGCCGGTCAAGGGAGGTCGAACGGCTCCGGGGTGTGCCCCTCCCAGATCCGGCGGGAGGCGTCCTCCGGGTAGGGGGCAGTGGTCGACCGGGCGGCCAGCACTCGCGTGAGGTGCTGGTCGGGCCGGTACGGTGCCCAGCCCGGGTCGCCCTTGACCACGAAGTCGATCCAGGCCCGCTGGAGTTCCCGGGAGACCGCGACGGCCTCCGGGGTCGGCTCGGGGCCGAAGAGCTGGGCGCCGACGGGGCTGCTCAAGGTGCCGAACGCCAGCGGCACGTCGAGGCTGTGGCAGGCCCCCAGGATGCCGCCCATCACCGGGGAGGGCAGCGCCACCTCGAACAGGTACGAGGTGCCGCCGGCCACGGCGTTGGCGTGCGCTAGTTGCTGCGACGGGATCCGGAACAGGGCGTCGGAGTAGACCGTCTCCAGCATCTCCTCCGCCGTGGCCTCCGGGAAGGAGGCCCGGTAGGCCTGCGGGCCGACGGCGCCCGGGGCGAACAGGTCGAGGGCGGTTCGGGAGTCCTCGTCCGTGAAGCTGCCGAGCCGGCCGGTCATCACGCTGAACAGCCGGAACTCGTCCCGGGTGTGGCCGACCAGCAGCTCGATCCCGTCGGCGCGCCCGCCGGTCAGCGCGGGCCACGGGGTCTCGGGGAGCACCGAGCCGTCGACGACCGGGCAGACGGCGATGCCGGCCTGGGCGAGGCGGCCCCAGCGCTCGCGGTAGCCGGGCAAGTCGCCGCTGAGCGCGGTCACCGCGTCGGCCAGGCGCTGCGGCTCGATCTCGGCGAAGGCCGCGGCGGTGGGCAAGGTGCAAAGGCGGGCGGCGAGTTCGGCGGTCACCTCGGCGGCGAGGGCGGGCGTGCCGTGGTAGGCGGGCACCGAGTGGGTGATGGCCCGCCGGAACAGGCCGCGCGCCCGCGTCATGGTCAGCAGGGCGGCGATGGAGCCCGCGCCGGCGGACTGGCCGGCCAACGTGACCTGGCCCGGGTCGCCGCCGAACGCGGCGATGTTGCGCCGCACCCACTCCAGGGCCGCGATCTGGTCGAGGATGCCGCGGTTCGGCGGGGCTCCGTCGAGGAGGGCGAAACCCTCGGCGCTGACCCGGTAGTTGATGCTCACCACCACGACTCCCGCCGCCGTCAGCGCCGCCGGGTCGTACATCGGGTCACTGGAGGCCCCGCCGAAGTAGGCGCCGCCGTGGATCCACACCAGCACCGGCAGGCCGGCCGCCCCCGGATCCGGTGTGCTGACGTTGAGGGTCAGCCAATTGCCGTCCGCCGCACGGCCCGCGATCGCCGAGTCCGTTCCCGCCGGACCGGACTGCGGCGCGCTGGGCCCGAACTCCGCGGCCTGCCTGGTCCCGTCCCAGTGCAGCAGCGGGGCGGGGGCGGTGAAGCGGAACGCGCCGACCGGCGGCTGGGCGTAGGGGATGCCGCGGAACACCGCGTGTCCCTGCCGCCAGCGGCCGGCCAGCACGCCCTCGGCGGTTCGCACCGTCGGCTGTACGGCCTTGCCGCGATCAGGCATCTCACGTCCAGGCGTGCCGCGTTCGGACATGTCGCTTCCTCCCTCAGGGCAGCATCCAGGTTGTTGGGTCAGGTGTATTATGTCAACCGTATTGAAAACAAGAGCCTTGCGGGGAGCAGCACCTGATGCCGAGACAGGTGGATCACCAGGAACGCCGGGAGACCATCGCCCGTGCCCTGTGGCGTGTGGTGGAGCAGCGCGGCGTGCCGCATCTCACGATGCGCGTGGTCGCCCAGGAGGCGGGCATCTCACTGGGGCAGTTGCAGCACTACTTCGCCTCCCGGGAGGCGATGCTGTCCTTCGCCATGGACTTCTCGGCGGAGCAGAGCACCCTCCGGGTCGGCGAGGGCCTCGCCCGGCTCGGTGACCGGCCGCACCCGCGTGATGTGCTGCGCCTGATGCTGGTGGAGCTGCTGCCACTGCACCCCGGCGCCCGGGCGACCAGCCGGATGAGCGCCGCCTACGTCCTGGAGGCGCTGCACAATCCGGACATCCGCGAGCGGGCCCGCGAGGGGATCTCGCACGGCCGCTCGGTGGTGGAGCAGCTGGTACGCCAGGCGATCGCCGACGGGCAGATCGGCGCGGACCGCGACCCGGTGGTCGAGACCAACCTGCTGCTCGCCCTCACCGGCTTCACCACGCTGCTCGAACTGCATGTGATCGAGCCGCAGGATGTGCTCGCCGCGATCGACCAGCACCTCGACCGACTGTTCAACTCGCCTTCGTGAGGCAGCAGATGACCTTCCGCTACGCCGGCATCGCCGAGGTGGCCGACGCGGCCGAGCCACCCGCGGTCGCCGTCGTCATCGACGTGCTGCGCGCCTTCACCGTGGCGGCGCAGGCCTTCGCGCGGGGAGCCGAGCGGATCGTGCTGGCCGAGTCGCTGGACCAGGCGCTGGCACTGAGGGAGCGTCACCCCGACTGGGTGGCACTGAAGGACGGTGCGCCCACACCCGGGTTCGACGCGGTCAACTCCCCCGGCCTGCTGCGTTCTGTACCGCTGGCCGGGCGCACCGTGGTGCAGAAGACGACCGCCGGCACGGTCGGCGCGCTGGCCGTCCGCGACGCGGGCCTGGTGCTCTGCACGAGCTTCGCGGTCGCCGACGCGACGGCCCGCGTGCTGCGTGGCCGGCCGTCGTCGCCGGTGACCTTCGTGATCACCGGCGACGACGGCACGGCCCCGGAGGACCGCGCCTGCGCCGAGTACATCGCCCGCCGGACCGCCGATCCCGCCGCCGACCCCGCCCCCTATCTGCGGCGCGCCGCCCGCTCCCCCGCGGCCGCCGGCCTCGCCGAGGGCCTGCGTCGCGGCTACCGCGGGGTCCACCCCGACGACGTCCCGCTCTGCCTCCAGGCCGACCGCTATCCGTTCGCGATGGCCGCCGCGCCGGTGGATGGGCTCCTGGTGCTGCGACCACAAGGGATCTGACGGACCGTCAACTCTCCATTGGGATCTCGATGTCCGCCAACTTGTGGCAGGTGTCCGCCCATTCGCCCGCCGGGGTGGAGTCGCGGGTGACCGCGGCGCCGACGTAGGTGAAGGTGTCGCCGCCGGTGCGGAACACAGTGCGCAGGGTCTGGGACAGGGAGAGGCGGCCGGGTTGGAAGCGGCCGACGAGGCCGTGGTAGGCGCCGCGGGGGAAGGGTTCGATGTCGGCGAGGAGGGAGAGGCCGGCGGGCGGGTTGCAGGGGGTGGGGAGGGCGGCGCGCAGCAGGTCGGTGAGGGTGGCGTGCTCCGACTGGACGGTGAGGACGGTCATCAGGTGCCGCAGCCGAGCCCGGTCCAGCACGGAGGTGCCGGCGCCGACCACCGCGCCGAGGCGGCGCAGCGAGCGGCGCCAGGCGCTGAGTGCCGAGGCGTGCTCGGCGAGGATCTTGCCGTCGCTGACGAAGGCGGCGGCGAGGTCGTGGTCGGTGGTGCCGGGGTGGCGGGGGTAGGTGCCGGCCAGCTTGTAGGAGCGGAAGGCGGCGAGGTTGCCGTGGACCAGCAGTTCGGGGCTGTTGCCGGCCATCTCGAAGCCGCCGTGGCGGACGTAGAAGAGTCGACTGGTCTGCGTCGGCGGCGGGCCGGTGAGCAGCTGGCGGGTGAGCGGGAACCGGGTGCTCACCTCGACCCGGCGGGCGACGGTGCAGCGGTGGTCGGTGCTGTCGCCGATCCACTCCAGGGCGCGCCGGACGGCGTCCTCGTAGGCGGCGCGCCCCTGCTCGCTCGGGTCCGTCAGCGGCACGGATCTGACGGTGTGGGCAAGGCGCGGGCGAAGCGTCTCCCAGGCGTCCGAGGGGCGGCCGCGCAGCACGGTCGGGCCGGTCGCGTCGACCTGGAAGAGCAGTCGGGGCAGGCTGAGCCAGCTGGCCGGGTAGTCGGCGCGGGCGAGGCGGGGTTCGAGGCTGCGCAGCAGGTCGGAGCCGAGGTGGCCGAGCACGGGTGCGCCGGCGGCGTGTTCGAGGAAATCGGTGATGGCGGGCCAGGGGTCGGTCTCGGTGCCGTCGAGGGCCAGCCGGGCGCTGCTGCCGACGCCGATCAGGTAGCTGTCCGGCCCGCCGTAGACCACCAGGTCCTCGTGCGGGTCGGCATGCTCGGCGAGGGCGTGGGCCCAGGCGCGGGCGGTGGTTGCGAGGCGCGCACGTTCGGGGATCGTGTGGAGGTCGCTCATGGGCGTGCGGACGTTCCTCTCCGGGAGGGGTGGGCTGCGGTCCTGGTGCCGTACCCGGCGCTCGGGTGGCCAATCGTGTACGCAGCGTGCATCGCCCGTTCGGAGCAATAAAGCCGGAGCGGCCGGTCGCTCCGCTCGCGGAAGATCGTTGTCGGCACGAGCCTTGCCGCTATGACGACGCTCGACGAGAGTCCGCAGGGTTCGCAGGCCGCACCACCCGTTCTCGACGTTCGCCAGCGCAACATCGTCTTCGGCACCATCGTGCTCGGAATGCTGCTGGCCGCACTCGACCAGACCATCGTCGGGACGGCGCTGCCGACCATCGTGGCCGACCTGGGCGGCGCCGCGCACATGTCCTGGGTGGTGACCTCCTATCTGCTGGCCGAGACCGTGGCCACCGTGCTGGTCGGCAAGTTCGGCGACCTGTACGGCCGCAAGCTGGTGTTCCAGGTCTCGGCGATCGTCTTCATCACCGGCTCGTTCTTCTGCGGGCTGGCGACCGACATGTCGCTGCTGATCACCTGGCGAGCGCTGCAGGGCCTGGGGGCCGGCGGTCTGATGGTCACGTCGATGGCGTTGATCGCCGATGTGATCCCGCTGCGCGAGCGCGGCAAGTACCAGGGCGCGATC
Source organism: Kitasatospora acidiphila (assembly GCF_006636205.1). NCBI lineage: Bacteria > Bacillati > Actinomycetota > Actinomycetes > Kitasatosporales > Streptomycetaceae > Kitasatospora > Kitasatospora acidiphila. The sequence goes on from NZ_VIGB01000003.1 coordinate 72,854, forward strand.
GGCGCGGTGTTCGGGGTGGCCACGGTGATCGGGCCGCTGCTCGGCGGGCTGTTCACCGATCACCTCTCCTGGCGCTGGGCGTTCTACGTCAATGTGCCGATCGCCGTTGTGGTGGTGGCCTCGGCGGCGCGGACGCTGCCGGCGCTGCGGTCGGCGGTGCGGCCGGTCATCGACTACCTGGGGATCGGGCTGGTCACCGTCGGGGCGAGCGCGCTGATCCTGGCCACCAGCCTGGGCGGCAACCAGTTCGCCTGGACCTCGCCGGCGATCACCGGGCTGTTCGCGGCGGGCGTGGCCGCGCTGGCCGGGTTCTGCTGGGCGGAGACCCGGGCCGAGCAACCCATGCTGCCGATGCGGCTGTTCGGCACTCCCGTGTTCGCGGTCTGCTCGGTGCTCTCCTTCATCGTCGGCTTCGCCATGCTCGGCGCGATGACCTTCCTGCCGACCTATCTGCAGTATGTGGACGGCGACTCGGCGACGGTCTCCGGGGTGCGCACGCTGCCGATGGTGGCCGGTCTGCTGCTGGCCTCCGTCTTCAGCGGGAACGTGGTCAGCAAGACCGGGCAGTACCGGCTCTTCCCGATCGTCGGCACGGCGGTGATGGCCGTCGGGCTGTACCTGCTGTCGCTGCTGAAGCCAAGCACGGGCGCCGGGTTGGCCTCGCTCTACATGTTCGTGCTGGGCACCGGCATCGGGCTCAGCATGCAGGTGCTCACCATCGCCGTGCAGAACACCGTGGACTACGCCGACCTCGGCACCGCGACCTCCGGGGTGACGTTCTTCCGCACCATCGGCAGCTCCTTCGGCACCGCGGTGTTCGGGACCATCTACGCCAACACCCTCAAGACCAACCTGGCCGACGGCGTGCGCCGTTCCGCGCAGCTGACCGGCGCCGAACCCGCCCACCTGGCCACGGCGGCGGGCAGTCCGGCGGGCCTGCACGCGCTGCCGAAGGCCGAGGCGGCACCGATCATCTCGGCCTACGCCGACAGCCTGCACACGGTGTTCCTGTGGACCGTGCCGGTGGCCGGGCTCGGCTTCGTGGTGGCGCTCTTCCTGAAGCAGGTGAAGCTGCGCGACAGCGCGCGGGCCGGGTCGACCGACATGGGCGAGGGGTTCGCGCAGCCGATCGGCAGCGATGCGATGCAGCACCTGGAGTACTCCGTCTGCCGGATCATCCGCCAGGCGGATCTGGACACGGCGCGCAGGGTCATCGCCGGCTCGGGGACCAGGCTGGACCTCGCGGGGGCCTGGGCGGTGATGGAGGTCGAGCAGCTCATCCGGGTGGTGGGGCATGCCCGGCTCGGGTTGATCGCCGCGCGCAGGCGGGTGCCGCCGGAGGTGCTGGAGCCGGTCTTCATCCGGATGGTCGACGAGGGGTACCTGACTCGGCAACAGGACTTCCTCGACCACACCGAGGCGGGACGGACGGAGGCCGAGGTGCTCGACCGGGCCTGGGCCGACTGGCTCAACGCCCAGTTGGAGGCGGACGCCGGCCGCCCTCGCAGTGCCGAGCTGCGGGCGGCGGCGGACAGCATCGCCAAGCGGCTGCTGGCGGAGGACCTGGCCAACGGGATCCCGGCCGGGCGGAGCGGGGCGCCGGTCGGCGGGTCGGGCTGAGCTCGGCGGGTGGCGGTGGGCCGGGCAGTGGCCACGGTCGGCGAGGCGGGCCGAGCTCAGCGGGCGCCGGCCGGCGGGTCAGCGGGTCATCGGGTCGGGCCGAGCTCAGTGGGCGCCGCGCAGGGCGTAGGCGGTGGCCCGGGCGAACGCCTGCGGGTTGTCCAGCATGATGTTGTGCCCGCAGTCCGGGATGGACACCACCGACACCCCGTGCGCGGCGAGCCGCTCGGCGCCCGGCAGGGCCGGGTCGGCCGCGGGGCGCAGGTAGGTGCGCGGGATCGGCAGCTCCAGCAGCAGTTCGCGCATGGTGGGCGTGCTGCCGGCGGCGAGGTGGACGGCGGAGCGGTGCAGGGCCTCGCGCCCGGCCAGGCGCATGGTGGACCACCAGTGCGGGCCGACCCGGTCACGCACCTGCTTCCAGCCGCCCGCCAGGAACTCCTGCTCCGAGTAGGAGGCGATCCCGCTGGACCCCGCCTTGGCAGTGCGGGCGGCCGGTTGGGGGTCGAGGTTGGCGTCCACCAGCACCAGCTTGGCGACCAGCCGCGGGTGGCGGGCCGCCAGCACGATCGCCACCGCGCCGCCCATGCTGTGGGCGATCACCTCGGCGGCTTCGACGCCGGCTTCGTCCAGTGCGGCCGCGACGGCGTCGGCGTGCTCCTCGAGGGTGTAGCCGAAGTCGGTGGGACGGTCGCTGATGCCGAAGCCGAGCAGGTCGAGCAGCAGCGAGCGGTGGCCGGCAAGCTCGGGGTGGACGGCCGAGGCGGTGAAGTAGGGCCCGCTGCTGGCGCCGAGTCCGTGCAGATAGACCCGGCTCGGCTCGCTGCCCGGCAGCTCGATCCAGCGGATCCGGGCTCCGGACTCGGTCACCTGGGCATCGCGCATTGCTCCTCCTCAAGGGTCGGCCGACGGGCGCCGGCTCAGGGGTCGGCCGACGGGCGCCGGCCGGCTTCAAGCATCGCCGGGACTATACATCGACACCGATGTATAGCGACAGTGAGGCATAATGGCGGTTGTGTTGGAGTTGGCGATCCTGGGGTTCCTGTACGAGCAGCCGCTGCACGGCTATGAGCTGAAACGGCGGGTCGCGCAGCTGACCGGGCATGTCCGGCCGATCGCCGACGGCACGCTCTATCCGGCGATCAAGCGGCTGGAGAAGGCGGGTTGGCTCACCCGGCAGACCGAGCCGGGCACCCGGGCCGCGCCGCGGCATGTGCTCACCCTCACGACCGAGGGGCGGGCGGAGCTGACCCGGCGGCTGCGCGGGGCCGACGGCGTGGAGATCACCGACGAGAACCACTGGTTCACGGTGCTCGCCTTCCTGCGCCTGCTGGACGCGCCGGCCGAGCAGGCCGAGGTGCTGCGACGCCGGCTCGCCTTCCTCCGGGAGCCGAGCAGCTTCTTCTACGAGGGTGACCGGCCACTGGGCGCCGAGGACATCACGGATCCGTTCCGGCAGGGCCTGCTGTTGATCGCCCGGGCCACCAGCCAGACCGAACTGGCCTGGCTGGAGCGGACATTGGCGACCCTTGAGGGCGGCAAGGACTGACGGTCAGCCAATTGCCGCCGGGGCATCAGCCGACGGCCGTCTCCCGCAGGTCCCGCAGCGTGGCGGTCAGCGCCCGGCCGAGCAGCACCAGCGCACCGCCGGCGGCGACGGCCAGGCCGTCGGTCTGCGGATGGGCCAGCCCGACGGCCAGCGCCACCGATCCGGTGAGCACGCTGGCCGCGGTCAGGCTGCCGATGCCCAGCCGCAGCCGACGGACCCCGGGGGCGACCACTACGCCACCGCCCAGCCCCGCGACCACCCGGCAGGCCTGGACGGCGCCGACGAGCAGCAGCCCCCAGTAGCTCGCCACCATCAGCTGATGCCACAGGCCGCCTGCCAGCACGGCCGGGTAGCGGTGCACGGCGGCCACCATGGCGACGCCGACCAGCGCCGGGCCGGTGAGCCGACGCACCGCCCGGCCGAGCAGCGCGGCGACCGCTAGCCGGCTCAGCCGGGGCAGCGGCGCGACCAACCCGAGCCCGAGCAGGAAGAGCGCGGCGCACGGCCACAGCACCCAGGCGCCGCCCGGCACCGCGGCGAGCGGGGTGCCCTGAGCGGTGGCGGCGCGGGCGAGCAGCACCGCGATCACGGTGGCAGTGACTCCCAACGCGGCCACCCGCTCCCGCCGTTGGGCCCGCGAGTCGGCCGGCCAGATCGCCGGATGCAGCCACATGTCCGCGATCCCGGCCAGCAGGCTCGGCCAGCCCTTCCAGCCGGCCGCCCGCGCGTCGTCCTCCAGCCCGGGCCCCCAGCGGTCCCGGAAAGCGGCCGGATACAGCCGCACAAGCCCCCGATGGACCGTCACGCCGGATTCACCCCCAGGCTGCGCAGCCCCGCACGGGCGACCTTGGCCATCGACCGCAGCTCCCGCTCCAGCACCTCCCGACCGGCGGGGGTCAGCCGCACCGGTCGCTGCCGGCCCTGCTCCTCGGCCGGCTCGATCAGCTGCTTGGCCTCCAGTCGGGCCAGCGCGCCGTAGAGGCTGCCCGGACCGAGCCGCTCCCCGACCAGGTCCTCGATGGCGGCGTTGATGGCGTAACCGTGCAGTGGCCCGTCGGCCAGCACGCACAGCACCAGCGTCTGCGCGTCGTTCGCCTGCATCCGCCTCACTCCCTCGCTCGATGCACCCCCAGGCTACTACGCATCAAGTAGTACGTGACAAGTACTACGTGCCGTGTACTATTCCGGCCATGCCGAACTCCAACACCCCTGCGGTGCCTTCAGATTCCCCGGTCGCGGTGATCGAGGCCCCGCACCGCGCAGCGATCCGGTGGGCGCCGTGACCGAGCGCGCTCCTCAACTCCCGGTGGCCGCCCTGCGGTTCTCGTTCGCCCTGGCCACGGCCTTCACCGTGTTCGCCTATGTCACCACCCAGCTGCGCGCGGTGCGGGCCGGCAGCCCCTGGCAGGACGACCCGTACGACGTCGTGGTGTCCTTCACGGTCTTCCTGGTCCCGGCGCTGAGCGCCCTGACCGCGCTGCGGGCGCTGCTGTGCCGGGGCGGCCGGCCGCAGCCGTTCCACCGGGTGGACCAACTGCTGCGCGCCGCCCGCCTGTCCACGCTGCTGGTCGCGGCAACCATGGTCGCCGACTGCACGGCGGCGGCACTGCGCGCGGACCACCAACACTGGAACGGCGAAACGCCGTGGCTGATCGCCTCGTTGGTCCCGCTCACCGTGGCGGCGGCGGTCGGCCTACTGCTGCTGTGGCAGGCATTCGGCCGACTGCCGGGCCCGGCACGGGAGTTGTCCGAGGGGGCCGACTGGCTGACCGATCTGGCCCTGCTGATCGAGCTGGCGACGGTGCGGCTGCCCGGTCCGCTGCGCCGCCCGGCCTCGCGGCTCGCACCCGGCGCGCTGGCCGCGTTCGCCCGCGACCACATCACCGCCGTCGCCGCGGCCGCCAGCCTGACGGCCGGGCTCGGACTGGCCGTCGGCCAGGCACTCGGCGAAGGCCCGCCCGGGCCGGTGCTGTTCGTCATCGAGGTGGGCATCGCCTCGGGCGGCTTCTTCGCCTTCTGCATGCTCTGCAACAGCGTGCTGCGGATCGCGGCGCCCAGGAGGTCAGGTCAGCGGTGGCGGGCGGCGATCCGCCGGGCCGCCGTCGCGGCGGCTCTCGCCGTGCCGGTCACCACCGGCCTGCGGGATCCGCTGCAGCGGGTGGTCGGCCCGGTCGACACGCTCGGCGAGCTGGCCGGGCTGCTCGTCTGCGCCGCGCTGCTCGCCGGTTCGGTCACGTTCGCCGTCACCCTCGGCCGTCGGCAGCGCAGTTGACGAATCGCCAGAGAGCCACAGCTAGTTGACGAACCGTCAGGAAGGCATGGGCGCCGCCGGCGGCGGCTGCGGCAGTGGGTGGGCACCCGCGGGGCGCAGCCCGTCGAAGATGATCCCGAGGTAGCGGCGCCACAACTCGGGGCTGCCGGCCCGCAGCGGCTCGGCGACGTGCCCCGGAGCGCACATCAGCAGCACCACGTCCGGCCCGGTCACGTCCGCCCGCAGCACCCCGGCCGCGCGGGCTCGGTCGACCAGGGCGTAGGCCGCCTGGAACATCCGCTCGCGGGCACGGGTGACCTCGGGCTCGGCGAGGGCGGTCTCCGCCGCTGCGAACAGGAAGGAGAGGTCGCGCTCCTGCTGCTGCTCGATGGCCACGCCGAGGAACTCGAGCAGCGCCTGCTCCGGGTCGTTCGCACCCGCCAGCGACTCGCCGAGGGTCGCCAGGACGTCGAGGCGGCTGCGGACGATCGCGGCGAGCAGGTGGTCCTTGGTGGCGAAGTGCCGGAAGACCGTGCCCTTGCCCACGCCCGCGCGCCGCGCTATGTCGGCGATCGAGGCGTCGATGCCGTGCTCGGCGAACTCGGCGGCCGCCGCGGCGAGCAGCAGGTCGCGGTTGCGGGCGGCGTCGGCGCGCAGCGGGCGCGGGGCGGACGTGGTCATCCCCTCACCCTAGCCGTTCCCGCCTGGCGCCCCGACCGGGCCGCCAGGGCGGGCAGGCCCGACCGGGCCGTTGGGGCGAGCCGACTCAACCGGGCCGTCAGGGCGAGCCGACTCAACCGGGCCGTTGGGGCGAGCCGACTCAACCGGGCCGTCAGGGCGAGCCGACTCAACCGGGCCGTTGGAGCGGGCCGACCCAACCGGGCCGTCAGGGCGGGCCGGCTCGGCCGGGCCGCCGGGACTGGCCTCGCCCGCCTGGGCGTTGGGTCCGGTCGTCCGCCGTGACAGCAGCCGGTACCCGATCCCACCGGACGCCAGCAGGCCGGCCAGCATCGCGATCAGCGAGACGCCGGGCCCGGACGCCCAGTGCACCTCGCCGGCCCGGCTGCCGAGCAGCACGCCCGCCACCACCGCCACCCCGGGCAGCGAGAGCAGTGCCGGGCGCAGCCTGGCCAGATCGTCCTCGACCAGTCCGCCGAGCACGCCGACGCCCAGGGCGAGCGCCCAGACTCCGAGGGCCTGGGCGTCCGCGCGGTCGACCCGCCAGGGCAGCAGGGCTCCCCAGAAGCCGGGCACGCCCAGCAGGCCCGCGCCGATCCCGAACCAGGAGGAGCCGAGCAGGGCCAGGAACGGCTTGGCCCAGCCCGGTATCGGCACGGTCCGCTCGCGCACGGGGGTGACGGGCGTGAGGTACTGCAGCAGCAGGCAGATCAGCGCGCCGAGGGCCAGCAGGGCGAGCACGCCGACCCAGCCGAGGCTGAACAGCACCAGCACGATCGAGCCGCCGTGGACGAGGTAGAGCCGGCCGCCGTTGACCAGGCTGACCGTCAGCAGGCCGAGCAGCACCACCGCGGTCGGCAGCATCAGGGTGCGGACCTCCTCCCAGCGCGTGGCCCGGCCGACCAGCAGCAGCCCGGGTGAGACGCCGAGCATCGCGGCGCCGACCAGTCCGGGGCTGAGCGGCCCGGCCGAGACCCAGGGCGTGAAGGCGTGCCCGGCCACCGCCACGGCGGCCATCAGCGCGCCGGTCAGGATGCTGACCACGGCAACCGTGCCCGCCAGGATCGGCACGCCGGGCGCCAGCCAGCGGCCGCCGCCATCGGGTGCCGCCGGTGTGCCGAGCTCGCCGCCGTCGTGGACCTGAGTGCTCATCGGTTCTCCATCCGGACAGGTGAGTTGAGGGTGCGTGACGGGCGGTCGGGTACGGCCCGGCGAACCACCTCGCGGCCGTACAGGACGCGCATGGTGACCACCGCGGTGGCCCAGAAGCCGAGCAGGCCGCAGCCGATGGACACGCCCGCGGTGAGCGCGGTGGGCCGGTCCAGCCCGAGGTAGCGCTCGAACGGCACGGCGAGGGCGACCGAGACCGCGGGGGCCAGGGCGAGTCCGACCAGGTGCAGCCGCCACTCCTCGCGGGCCCAGGGCCGCCCGGTGCGTCCGGCGCGCCGGGCCTGCCGCGCCATGACGGCCCAGGTGGCCAGGTAGGGCACCAGGTAGGCGAGGAGCAGCCGGCGGCCGCCGGCGCCCCAGCCGAGGTACTGCGAGCTGATCCAGCCGAGCCCGGCCGCACCCACCAGTTGGGCGGCGACCAGCACCGGGACGGGCGCCCAACTGCCGGTCACGCCCGGGAGGTTGGATCGCCGGTCCAGGAGCCGGGAGGCGACCAGGGCCCCGAAGACCACCACCGAGCCCAGGTGCATGACGGCGATCCGGTTGATCTCGGCCACCGACAGCCCGGGGAAGACGAAGGGCAGCACCGTCCACTCCAGGCGGAGCAGCGGCGCGGTCGTCAAGTAGCCGTAGCAGAGCAGCATCCAGCGCTGGTGCAGGTCGGGCCGGCGGGTGAGGGCGGCGATGACGCCCATGGTGGCGCTGAGCACGGTGCCGACCAGGATGGTGGCGAGCACGATCCAGAAGGTCGGACCGCTGAAGGCGTCGGCCGGCCGGGTGCGCAGCAGGTAGTCTGCGGCGCCGGCCATCGAGGCGTAGACGGTGGCGGTGAACAGCACGCCCATGGCTCGGTGCAGCCGGATCCGGCGCCGTACCGCGCTGAGCAGTTGGACCGGGCCGAGCACCATCAGCAGGCCGCCGAGCACGGAGTGGACGACCATCGCGGCCAGGCTGTGCCGGTAGGGGCCGATCCGGTCGGCGAAGGCGTCGGAGACGTACCGCTGGGAGACGGTGTGGGCGAGCAGCCACTGTCCGATCGCGGGCGCGCCGGGATGCGCGTAGGGCCACAGTTCGGTGGCGGCGATCGGCGCGTAGCCGAGGCAGAGCAGCACCAGGGCGAGCAGGGCCACCCGGGGCCAGGCGATGGTCCGGAGCCGGTTCACGACAGCACCCCTTCAATAGTCCTCTCTGGACTATCGAGAAGGTAGCGCCGGGCCCGGCCGGGGTCAACGGGTCGCGGGCCGCCGGGTGTTCGGCACTTCGGCTGTTCGGCTGTTCAGTTGTTCGGCTGTTCAGTTGTCCGAGTGGAGGGCCGTCAGGGTTCGCGCCGCTCGACCCACTGCCAGAAGTCGACCATCATCCGCTCGTAGCGGATGCCGAACTCCAGCGCCTCGCGCTGCCCCCGGGTCAGCTGGTCGCCGACGCTCTCGGCCAGGCCCTCGTACTCGACCAGGGTGGCCTGGTGCTCGACCACCTGAGTGGGCGCCAGCACCTTGGGCCGGCCACCGAACCAGAGCTTGAGGATGCCGCGTTCGCGGGCCTCCACGGGCACGAACTCCGGGTCGGCCAGCCATTTCGCCAGTGCTTCGCGCCCGGCGTCGGTCAGGGCCAGCACCCGCCGGTTGCGTCCCCCCTCCTGCCGCACCTGGCAGACCAGTCCGGCCTCGGTCAGCCGCTCGCACTGTACGTACACCTGCGCGTGCGGGACCGACCAGAACGGCGCAACGGTGCGCGCCGCCTCCACCTTGACGTCGTACGGGCTGGCCTCGCCCAGGCTGTCGATGATGCCGAGCACGAGGTAGGAGGGCGTGGTCAAGCGGGTCTCTGCCATGCGGCGACCGTATCGCGGGGTGGTTGGCGGCCGGACGGCAACCGCTCGAAGCCGGCTGCCCGGAACAGCGTTCAAGGAGCGCCGTCCCGATCCCTTGCATGACGCCCGCGAGCACGCTTGGATCACCTGGGCACCACAAGTCACCCCATGCATTGGTGACTTCACTATTCTCGCAACTGTCCCGGGGGTCACCATGAAGAAGGTTCTCGCCATGCTGCTCGGCACCGCCTGCGGGCTCGTCCTCGCGCTGAGCGGCGCCGGCTGGGTCGCGTCGTCCGCACCCGCCGCGGTCGTCAACACGCTGCCCCAGGACGGCGGGGGCATCGGCCAGGGCTGCTGCTGACCACCGGTAGCCTCGGGAGGCCCGGCTCCCGACTCCCAGGAGGCAGTTGATGGCGGTTCAGCTCGAACGGCGCGGACCGGTCACGGTGATCAGCCTCGATCGACCCGAGGTGCGCAACGCGGTCGACGCCGAGCACGCCGCGCTGCTCACCGAGGCGTTCCAGTCCTTCGACGCCGATCCGCGGGCGGCCGTCGCCGTGCTGCACGGCCGCGGCGGGACGTTCTGCGCCGGCGCCGACCTCAAGGCGGTGGCGCGCGGCGAGGTGGTGGTGGGCGCGCCCGGCGAGGGGCCGGCCGGGATGGGGCCCACCCGGTTGCGGCTGGGCAAGCCGGTGATCGCGGCCGTGGAGGGCCACGCGGTCGCCGGCGGCCTGGAGCTGGCGATCTGGGCGGATCTGCGGGTGGCTGCGCCGGACGCGGTGTTCGGGGTGTTCTGCCGCCGCTGGGGTGTGCCGCTGATCGACGGCGGCACGGTCCGGCTGCCGCGCCTGATCGGCGAGTCCCACGCTCTCGACATGATCCTCACCGGGCGGCCGGTCGGGGCCGAGGAGGCGCTGCGGATCGGCCTGGCCAACCGGCTCAGCGCCCCCGGTGCGGCGCTGTCGGAGGCGGTCGCGCTGGCCGAGCAGTTGGCCGGCTTTCCGCAGACCTGCCTGCGCCAGGACCGGTTGTCGCTCTACGAGCAGCACGGGCTGCCGCTGGGGCAGGCGCTCGCCAACGAGTGGCGGCACGGCGAGGTCTCGCTGGCCACCGACACGGTGGCGGGCGCCAGCCGCTTCGCCCAGGGCAGCGGGCGGCACGGGGCCTTCGACTAGCGGCAGTTCGTACCAGCGTCATGGCTGAACCTCCCGTACGGGGAGTTCCTATGCTCCGGCCGAACGAGGAGGAGCATGATGATCGCTTTTGTCCTGGTGTCCGAGGCCCACACCGGCGGCTGGATCTGGCGCGAGACGGCGGACCGGCTGCGGGCGGCCGGCTTCGGCGCCCATCCGGTGACGCTCACCGGGCTCGGCCACCGCCGCCATCTCGCGGGTCCGGACACGGATCTGGCCACTCACGTCGAGGACGTGGTGCAGCTGATCGACCATCTGCCCGAGGAGCAGGTGGTGCTGGTCGGCCACGGCTACGGCATCCACCCGGCGGTGGGCGCGGCCGACCGGCGCCGCGAGCGGATCGCCCGGGTCGTCTACCTGGATGTCGGGCTGCCGCGCGACGGCGCGCCCGCGCTGGCCCTGGTGCCCGACCACACCTTGCACGACCGGCTGCGCCAGGATCCGCAGGCCGGCCCGATCCCGGCGCCGGCGCTGGACCAGTGGTCGCGCTGGGGCAGCACCGCCGGGGTGCCGCTGCCGGCCCTGGAGCGGCTCACCCGGCTGGCCGCCCCGCAGCCCGTACGCACCCTCACCCAGCCGCTGCGGATCGGCGCCCCGGATCGGCCGATCCCGGCGACCACCGGCGTCCTGTGCAGTGCCAACGGTTCGACCATTGCCATGCTGGAGACCCGACTGGGCTTCGGCGACCCGCAGTTGCGGGCCCTGGTCGATCCCCGGGTGACCTTCTTCGAGTTGGACACCGGCCACTGGCCGATGCTGTCCTGCCCCGAGGAGCTGGCGGACACGCTCCGCCGGGCGGCGGCCGGCGAGGGCCATCGGCTGACCCTGCCCGCCGAGCCCGACCGGCCTGCGGAGTTCCTGCTGCCGGTGCCCGAGCGGCCCCGGGAGCGGATCGGCCGGGTCGACCTGTATCTGCCCGACGGCGCGTCAACGGAGCCCCGCCCGGCGGTGGTCTTCGTGCACGGCGGGCCGGTTCCCGAGAGCATGCGGCCGACACCGAGGGACTGGCCGGCCTTCGTCGGCTACGGCAGCTATGCGGCGAGCCTCGGCGTGGTCGGGGTGACCTTGGACCACCGGCTGCACGAGCCGGCCGACTTCGGGCGGGCCGCGCAGGACGTCGCCGAGGCGGTGGAGCTGGTCCGGGCGGACCCCCGGGTCGATCCGGACCGGATCGCGCTCTGGGCCTTCTCCGGCGGCGGACTGCTCACCGCGGACTGGTTGGCCGCTCCCCCGCCGTGGCTGCGCTGCCTGGCCGCCTCCTATCCGGTATTGGCGCCGCCGCCGAGCTGGGGAGCCGTCGACTCCCGGTTCCGTCCGGCGCAGGCGGTGGCGAAGGCGGGCCGACTGCCGCTGGTCCTGACCCGGGTGGGCCTGGAGGACCCGGCGTTCGCGGCCTCCGTCGGGGAGTTCCTGGCTGCCGCCGAACAGTGCGGCGCGGACGTCGAGTTGGTGGACCTGCCCGGCACCCGCCACGGCTTCGAGACCACGGACCACACCGAGGAGGCCCGCGAGGGCGTGCGGCGGGCGATGGCGGCGGTGCTGACGCGGCTGACCGAGAGCTGACCCCCAGAGCCGACCCCCAGTTAAGTTGACCACCCGGTCCGGTTGTCGTAGCGTCAGCAACCTGACCGGGTGGTCCGGTTGGCTGCTTCTTGGGGGATCCCACGTGAACGATGTGATGACGGCCGTGATCGCGCGCGACTACGGCCCGCCCGAGCAGTTCGCACTGGCCGAACCGCCGATACCGCACGCGGGGCCCGGGCAGCTCCAGGTGCGGGTGGCCGCGGCCTCGCTCAACCCGGCGGACCTGGTGCTGCCCGGCGGCGACTTCCGCGACACGCTGGAGCTGCCGTTCCCGCACGTCCCCGGCAACAACTTCGCCGGGACCGTCACCGAGGTGGGGCCCGGGGTCACCGGGTACGCGGTGGGCGACGAGGTGTTCGGGCTGGCACTCCCCCGGGTGCTGCGCCCGATGGCGGACCCGGCGCGCCCGAGCCTGGGCACCGGAATGCTCGCGCGGTACGCGGTGGTCGAGGCGGACACACCGCTCATCGCGCACCGTCCGAGCGCCGTGTCCACCACCCAGGCGGCCGCGCTCGCCACCGCCGGTCTCACCGCGCTGGCGCTACTCGCCCAGGCCGAGGTGCTACCCGGCGAGCGGGTCCTGGTGGTGGGCGCCGGCGGCGGGGTCGGCACCACCCTGCTGCCGCCGCTGGCTGCCGCCGGGGCGCACGTCATCGCGACCGGCACCGCCGAGGAGACCGCGCTGCTGCGCCGGTTGGGGGCCGCGGAGGTCATCGACTACCGGCACGCGGACGTTCCGGCGGCGGTGCGGGCGAGCCATCCCGACGGCGTGGACGCCGTGCTCAACCTGGCGCTGCCCAGCGACCGGCTCACCGGGCTCGGCAGCACCCTGCGCGGCGGCGGCCGGCTGCTCACCATCACCTTCCCGCCGCCCGGCGAGGACGCGGCGGGCCGACCGGACGTCACCGTGACCCTGGTCCTCGACATGGCGGGCCGGCTCGCCACCATGCGCGATGTCGCCGAGGAGGCCGCCGCGGGCCGGCTGCGCGCCACCGTGGGCCGCAGCTACCCGTTCGCCGAAGCGGTGGCCGCCTGCACCGACTTCGCCCGGCGGCACACCACCGGCAAGCTGGTGGTGACGCTGGACTGACGGACCGTCACCATTGGACTGCCCCTCGATTGGCGCCGGTCACCAGGGCGATGGTCTCGTTCATGGCTCGACTGGACCAGCGGGCGCCACCATCGGCCGGAGCGTTGCGGGTATCGCTCGACAGCCTGGCCGGCCACCGCGCGCCCCGGGTCGGCGGCGGGCGTGCGAGGATCGCTGGATGGAACGCGTCGAGACCCGGGAACTGGCCTACTTCCGCGCGGTGGCCGAGGAGTTGCACATCGGGCGGGCGGCCGCCCGGCTGGGGATCGCCCAGCCGCCGCTCTCCCGGGCGGTCCGGCAGCTGGAGCGCCGCCTCGGTGTGGAGCTGCTGGTCCGGCATGCGGGCGGGGTGCGGCTCACCCCGGCGGGCGAGGTGCTGGCGCGCGAGGCGGTCACCGTGCTGGACGCGGCCGAGGCCGCGGTGCGGCGGACCAAGCGGGCGGCGGAGCGGGAAGCCCGGCTGGTGGTGGTGCTGAAGCCGGGTGGGGACTCGGATCTGCTGCCCGAGATCCTGGCGGCCTATCCCGACGACCCGGCCGCCGTGCCGGTCGATTTCAAGGTCTGCGACCAGGACGAGCGGGTGGCCGCGCTGCGGGACGGCTCGGCGGATGTGGCGTTCCTGCACCATCCGGCCGAGGACTTCACCGGTCTCGACGTCGAACCGCTGCTGGAGGAGCAGCTGTTGGCGGTACTGCCGAGCAACCATCGGCTGGCGGGCCGTCAGGAGCTGTACCTGGCCGACCTGGTCGGCGAACCGGTCGCCCGCTGGCGCGGCCGGCCCGCGCTCTACGGCAAGGGGCCCGAGGTGCGGGACGCCGCGCAGTTGATGCAGTTGATCACGCTGGGCCAGGCGGTGGCGGTGGTGCCGGAGTCGGTGCGCACCCAACTGCGCAGCGGCCTGGTCTGCGTCCCGGTCGGCGACGCACCGCCGGCCACCGTGGTGCTGGCCTGGCCGGAGTGGAGCACCTCGCCGGCGCTGGCGGCCTTCGTCCGGGTGGCGGCCCAGGTGGCGGCGCGTCGGTTGCCCAGGCCTTCGGCGCTGGGTAGAGTCGAATTCGTGACTGCCGGGTCGGCCTTGGGCCACACACGAGTTGGGTTCCCGGCCTCGGCGTGAGCGCGAGGCGGGCCAGGGGCCCGCCATTTCCAGGTTCTGTTCCTCGCTTCCAACAGCACTCCCAGACCTGGAGAATTTTCTGATGACTGCTCAGCAGCCGCAGGTGCCCGTCACCACCGTCCAGTTGAACCACACCGTGGTCCTCGCCTCCGACCGTCAGCGCTCGGCCGAGTTCCTCGCCGGGATCCTCGGCCTGGAGGTCGGCGCGCCGTTCGGCCCGTTCCTGCCCATCGACCTCGGCAACGGCGTCACGCTCGACTTCTTCGAGATGCGCGACCAGCCGGTCCAGATCAACCACTACGCGTTCCTGGTGCCTGACGACCAGTTCGACGCGATGATCGCCCGGCTGGAGGCGGCCGGGGTGACGTACTTCGCCGACCCGCACCACACCGAGCCCGGCAAGGTCAACGACTGGTTCGGTGGCCACGGGGCCTACTTCACCGACCCCGACGGCCACAACATGGAGATCCTGACCCGGCCTTACGCCCGGCCGTAGCCTCGGCCCCCCGGCGGCCGCCCGGCTCAGTGCAGCGTCCGGTGCAGCAACTCGGCGAACTCCGCCGGATGCTCCACGCTGCCGAGGTGGCCGCCGGGGAACTCCACCAGTGCTGCGTCGAGCAGTTCGGCGAGCCGGGTGGCGGGGCCGTGGAAGGCGGGGAGCTCGCGCGAGTCCCGGCCTGCGGCGAGCACCAGCCGGTCCGCGATCGGGCGCAGCTTGGCCAAGTCCGGTGCGGTGGTGGCGAACTGATGGAGCATCCGCTCCAGGAAGACCGGCATGTTGGCGGCCATCCGCGGGGCCATCTCCTGGATCTCCGGCGGCAGTTCGGTGGCCGCCCGATCGTCCTTCCCGGCGTCGTCGGGCTGTTCGCCGCCCAGCCCGGCGCCGAGGTGGGCCATGGCGGCGGCCGGCCCGGCGGTGCGCGAGAGTTCGGCGGTCTCGGCGAACAGCGTCCGGTACGGCGCGGGGTCGGCGAGCAGTTCCAGCAGCGGCGGCTCGTGGGCCACCACGCGCCGCAGCCGCTCGGGGTGGCGGGCCAGCAGGTCGAGGGCCACGATGGCGCCGGAGCTGCTGCCGAAGACGGTGGCGGGCTCTCCGGGCGAGTACAGGTCGAGGAGCCGGCGCGCGTCGTCGCTCCACACCTCGACCCGCTGGTCGGTGAGCGGGCCGTCGAGCGGGCTGCGGGAGAGCCCGCGCGGGTCGTAGCAGACCACCGTCCAGTGTGCGGCGAGGCGTTCGGCCAGGCCCGCGTAGAGGCCGGCGTCGCCCGCGCCGCCGGGTATCAGCAGCAGCACCGGGCCGGCGCCGCGGTGCTCGTGGTGCAGGGTGGCGCCGGGGACCTTGAGCTGGTCGATGGTCGTCATTCGGTGCTCCCGGTGGGTCGGGCCGGCCAGTTGGAGAGCGCCACATGGAGCGCGTCGAGGGATCGGGACCAGGACTGCTGCACGGGACGGCTGTGCGCGAAGCCCTGGTTGAGCTCCAGTTGGATGTAACCGTGGAAGGCGGCGCGCAGCAGTCGGCCGGCGTCGGTGAGGTCGGGCTCGGCGAGGCCGTAGGCGCGCAGCACACCGAGGGTCAGCTCGACGCCGCGCCGCCCGCCGACCGAGTCGGCGACCTCCTCCGGGTCGAACTGCAGCTGGGTGGCGGCATACCGGCCCGGGTGAGCCAGCGCGAACTCGCGGTAGGCGTCGGCGAAGGCGATCAGCGCGTCCTTGCCGGCCCGGCCGGCCACGGCGAGCGCGATCTTCTCGCTCATCTCCTCGGCCGCCAGCAGCGCGATCCGCACCCGCAGGTCGCGCAGGTTCTTGATGTGGGAGTAGAGGCTGGCGTCCTTGACGCCGAACTGGCGGGCCAGGGCGGAGACGGTGAGCCGGTCGAGGCCGACCTCGTCGGCCAGCTGCGCGGCCGCCTCGGTGAGCCGGGCCGCGGTGAGCCCTGCGCGTGCCATGCGGTTCCTTTCCTAGGATCTCTAGGAAGAAAGCTAGCATGCCGTCCGAGCGGACTCCACCGGGCTCCACCGTGGGGGCAGAGCCCGGTGACGCACCGTCGGATCAGGCGGCGGCCGGCCGCTGGCCCGGGATGGCACGGTCCCGCTGCAGGTCGAGCAGCTCGCGGAAGAGCCCGGTCGGCTGCTCGGCCAGCTCCTGCCAGCTGCCGCTCTGCACGATCCGCCCCTGGTCCAGCACGATCACCCGGTCCGCGAGCGCCGCGTTGGCGATGTTGTGGGTGACTAGCAGGGTGATCCGGCCGGGCGCGAAGCCGCGCAGGGCGTGCAGGATCCGGTGCTCGGCGCGCGGGTCGAGGTCGGAGGTCGGCTCGTCCAGGATCAGCAACCCGGGGTTGAGCGTCGAGCGGTAGAACGCCCGGGCGACCGCGGCGCGCTGCCAGCCGCCGCCCGAGAGTTCGGCGCCGCCCAGCCAGCCCTGGGCCAGCAGGGTCCGCCAGCCGGAGCGCAGCCGGCCGACCACCTCGTCGAAGCCGGTGTGCTCGGCGGCCCGCACCACTTCGGTCATCAACTCCTCGGTGAGGTGGCCGAGATGGATGTTCTCCGCGGCACTCAGCGGCCACCGGGCGAACTCTTGCGGCACCCGGGCCACCCTGGTCCACATGCCCTCGGCGTCCAACTGCTCCACCGGCACGCCGTCCCAGCTGATCCGGCCGGTCTGCGGCAGGTAGAGCCCGGCGAGCAGCTTGAGCAGGGTGGACTTGCCGCTGCCGTTCTGTCCGATCACGGCCACCACTTCGTTTTGACGAAGCGTCAGATCGATGTCCCGCAGGGCGGGTTCCTGCTGCTCGCCCGGGTAGCTGTGGCACAGGCCGGTGACCTCCAGCACGGCGGGCGCGCCGGGCAGCACCGAGCCGCGCCGGATCCGGTGGCCGCCCGCCTCGTCCAGGAAGCGGAAGTAGTCGTCCAGGTAGAGGCCCATCCGGTAGAGCCTTGCGCCGTTGCCGACCATGCCCTGCACGCCGCTGCCGGCGGTGCGCAGCGCGAAGGTGGCCGAGCCGGCCGCGGCCAGGCCGATCCGCCCGCTCGCCACCAGGTAGAGCAGCACACCCCAGATCAGCGCGGTGCCGGCGCCGGTGCCGAGCGCGGCCAGCAGCGACACCCGCGCCGCCTGCCGGCCGGCCCGCTCGGTGACTTCGGCGATCCGGGTCTCGGCCTGCCGGTACTTGCCCAGCATGAACGGCGTGACCTGGTCCGAACGCACCTGGTCGGCCCGGCCCTTGTCGATCAGGAACCAGCGGTAGATCCGCAGCGCCACCCGCTCCTCGTTGGTGGTGAGGCCGGCCAGGTAGTGGATCCGCGCGGTGCGCACGGCCGCGACGCCGGCCGGCACCGACCCGAGCAGCAGGAACGGCAGCAGCCACGGGTGCAGGGTGGCCAGCACGCCGGCCGCCGCGACCAGCGAGACCGCGGAGGCGATCACGTCCTGGGCGTTGGAGAGCAGGTCGGGCGTGGTGGCCGCGCCGCGGTCGGCGGCCTCCCACTGCTCGGCGTAGGACGGCTCGTCGTAGGCGCGCAGTTCCGCCGCACAGCCGGCGGCGATCAGCGCGAGGTCGGCCTCCCGGTTGATCCGCGGCCCCACCCGGGTGGAGAGGCTGGTCACCGCGATGGCCAGCACGGCGCGCAGTGCGGTGGCGGTGGTGAGCACGGCCAGCGAGGGCGCCGCGTGGCGCAGGTGGCCGCCGACCGGCCCGGGCAGCAGCAGGGCGCGCAGCGTGCCGGTGGTGGCGTAGAGCGCGATGGCGCCGAAGATCCCGGAGAGCAGCTGGCAGAGCAGCACCAGGAGGGTCGCCGTGCGGTCCGCGTGCCAGGCCAACGCCAGGGCTCGCCGGACCAGTTGGGGCAGGCGGCGGAGCATCACGGTGGTGGAGACGGACTCGGCGATCTGGACGCCGCGGACCCGGGCCCGGATCTGCTCGTCGGGCTGCTGCCGGCCGTCATCCGGCTCGGGAACCGGGGTGCCGGTCGGGTCGGTGCCGGCCGGGTCGGTGCCGGTCGGGCTGGTGTCGGTCGTCACGGTGTGTTCGGCCACTGTGCTCCCTTGTTCGAGGCACGCGTTCGAGGCGTGCCGCTGGAGATCGCACCCGGGCAGCCCGGTTCGCCGGGCGGGCGGTCGCAGTGGCGCGCGACCGGACAGCCGGTGGATGACGGGCGGATTCGGCCCGCGAGCGGCGGGCTACTGGTGCGGTCACCGATCCTGGCAGCGCCGCGGACGACGGCTCGGCGTGTCCCGGCCGGTCTCACTCGAAGTGGGTGATTCCGTGTCCGAGTCGGCGAGTTGGTAGCAGTGGATCATCGAAGCAGTTCACCGGTGGGTCCAACGACGAGGAGCGGCGACCGGTGGGCCGGTCGCCGCTCCTCGTTCGAAGACTCGCGAGAATCCGCGCTCAGGATCAGAAGAAGCCGTCGTCGTCATCCTCGTAGTAGTTGTTGACCACGACCTCCGGCCGGTCGTCGCTGAACGCCTCGTCCAGCAGCACCCCGCCGAGCACGCCGGCCACGCCCGCGCCGATCAACGCCCCGGTGCCGTAGCGGCGTTGCTGGTCCGGCGGCACCTGGCCCTGCTGCGGGTAGCCCTGCTGGTAGCCGGCCAGCCGGGGTCGGCGTGCTGCGGGTAGCCCTGCGGGGCCTGCTGCGGGTAACCCTGCGGGGTCTGCTGCGGGTAGCCGGCTTGCTGCTGCGGCGGGGTGTAGAACGGCGGGACCGTGGTCTGCACCCGCTGGGCGCAGACGGCGCACGCCTGGATCTGCCTGGGCACGCCCCACTGCGGCGTCCAGATCACTGCCGTCCCGCCGGCGCCGTGCGAGGGGTCGAAGAAACACGTCACGGGTGAACTCCCAGTCATTGCTTGCTCGGTGGCCGCGGGCGGCGGCACGGGTGCGGGGGCCGGCGGAGCCGCCGCGGTCGCCGCGGCCGACGGGTCCGGTGCTGCCGGCACGGCGGCGGGCGCCTGGTCGGTGGGTGCTGCGGCGGCCGCCTGCAGCGCCACCACCCCGTAGTCGGCGGCGATCCCCGCGAGCCCGTTGGCATAACCCTGGCCGACCGCGCGGAACTTCCAGTCCCCGCTGTGCCGGTAGAGCTCGCCGAACACCATCGCGGTCTCACTGCCGGCCTCGTCCGCCAGCTGGTAGCGGGCGATCTCCAGGCCGCTGCCCGGGTCGGTGATCCGGATGTACGCCGACCGCACCCGCGCGAAGCTCTGCCGGCGCTGCGCCGCCTCGTAGAGCGCGACCGCGAAGACGATCCGCTCGACCTCGGCCGGCACGGCGGTCAGCTCGACCTCGATCCGCTGCCGGTCACTCGCATCGCCGTCGGCGGCCGGGCCGCCCAGGTGCCAGACCGAGCCGTCGGGGCTGCGCAGGTTGTTGAAGAAGACGAAGTGACGGTCGGACAGAACCCGCCCGTCGCGGTCGCAGAGCAGGGCGCTGGCGTCGACCTCGTACGCCGGATCGGCCGTCCACCCCAGCCCGACCAGCACCGTGCCAAGGCCCGGCGCCTGCCGACCCAGGGAGACGTTGCCGCCCTTCGTCAGCGCCACACTCATGGACACTCCTCCGTCATGATCCCGCATGCTCCCGTTCCCCGGCCGCTGCCGGGTCCATGTCGCCGATAACGCGATATCCGGGAGATCTGGTTCCCGGATCCAGGGTGTGGTTCCCGAAATCAGGGTTTGATCAGGGTCACCAGGTCCTCCTCGGACCCCACCTGTCGCGGCACCCCGTTCACCAGGACCACGGCCAGCGTGACCGAGTCCGACCACTCCATCACCAGGCGGTCGCCGCCCCGCACATACGCGTTCCGCCCCCACGCCGCGCCGCGCGCCGCCAACTCCGGAAACTCCGCGAGCCCGGGCGAGAACACCCGCGACCACCCGGCAGCCGTAATCTCCGCATCCCAGAACCCAGGCCCAGCAAGCATCAAACCTCCTTCACGCCTCGCACACACTACTGCCCCGACAAAATTGAAGACGCGGTGGCCGTCGCGAGGCGCGACCCGGAGGAGGAGCGGCATGGCGAGTCACACCATCGCCCGGGCGGCTCCGGCCGGAGCTCAATCGCCGGCCACCGGGAACGTGCCGGGTAGCCGGATGCCGTTCTGCCGGTACACATCGAGCAGGCACCGGAAGCAACTTCCCTCCACCGTCGCACGGGCCCGCGTGTCGAAGCGCTCGAAATGCGGCGTCCAGTCCAGCCCGAAGTACACCGCCGCGCGCAACCCCAGGCGGCTGCGCGCACGCCCCTCGCCCCACTCCGGCAGGCCGCGCGGAAAGTACCCGCCGGCGATCGACCGGAACTCTTCGTACTCCCGCTTGCCGAAAGGCACGACTATGACGATCTTCTCGGGTGGGACCATCGCGGTGACCTGTTCGATCTCCCACCGGACACCGGGAGTCGTCCCCGCGCCCACCAGTATCAGTCCTGCCTCCCGCACCAGCTCCAGCACGGCCTGGTCCCAGCCGGAGTCCGGCATGTAGAGACGGGCTGCTCCAGCGGGCGGCAAGGTCTCCCCGGGCCGGCCGACGGCCACGAACGGCCCTATGACCGCGAAGGCCCGCCCGAGCTGCTCCTCTTCGGTGCGGGCGATCGCAGCGCGCACCCGGCCGGGCCGTGCGGCGACCGCGTCGGCCGCGAACGCCCTGAGATAGAGCACCGGCGGCCTGCTGTCCCTCGCCATGGCCGTGTGCGCGCCGCGCGCCAGATGCCGCTTCGCTCTGCGCCACGCATCGAAGCCCCACCTCGCGAGGACGGGCGCGGCCAGACAAGCGAGGGCGTAGGTGGTCAGCCACACGTACCAGGGGCTGCCGTACCCCCACTGCGCCAGCGCGGCAACCGCCAGGGCGGCCAGGAGAAGGAACAGCCCGCACGCACCCCGGAAGAGCCAGGCTCGAACCGATGACTGACCGGTCAGCCGGCCGGGACCAAGACCTTCATCGCCATCACGCACGATCCGCCCCTCCGATGCGCGGCCGGGTCACCGGTGTCGGGGCGGCTGCCGGGGCCGGGGCCCCGGCAGCCGGTCAACTCACTTGCCGTCCGGGGTCCGTCCGCGTCGGCCCATCAGGACGGCGGCGGCGACGCCCAGCGCGCCCACCACGATGCCCACGATGCCCAGGGTCCGGGCGGTGGAGTCGCTGTCACTCGCCGAGGCGGCGGCCGGCTTGGCCGAGGAGACCGGCGCGGCGGCCGGGCTGGCGGAGGCGCCCGCCGCGGTGAGGTGCAGCACCGGCGCCGGGTGCTCCGGCGCGGGCTGACCGTCCTTGGGCACGTCGATCCAGCGCACCACGCTGCCGTCGCTGTAGGTCTGCAGGGCCTTGAACACCACCTGGTCCGTGCCGTCCGGCAGCGCGCCGAAGTCGACGGTGAAGTCCTGGTAGTGGTTCGGGGTGATCTGCCCGCCGGTCCAGACGATCTGCGAGACCACCTCGGTGATGTCGCCGTCGTCGGTGTGGATCGGGGTGGCCAGCTTGGTGGTCTGGATCTGGTCGGTCCAGCCGGGCACGGGGGTGACCAGGGCGGACGGGATCGGGTGGTCGGTCGGGAAGTCGATCTCCACCTTCACCGTGTTGGCGTTGTCCTGCTCGTTGGGCACCCGGAACGCGAAGGTCTGGTCGGTGGCGTTCGCCGCGACGGTGGACGGCTGCACGGTCACGTGCGCGGACGCGGGCAGCGCGGTGAGCAGCACGGTCGCGCCGGCCAGGGCGAGGGCGGCGGCGGTGCGGACGGTACGGGTGTGGCGGGTTTTGGACATGGGGGTACTCCGATTCGGCTGGCTGTGGTCGGTCGGCCGGGTCGGCTCGTGACGGCGGGTGCCGTTCAGCGAGCCGCCGCCACCGGTGGACCACGCCTGACCACCACGTGCCGCAGCGCCACCGCCCCGGCTCGGCGCGGCGGCTGCGCCACGGCCGAAGTCCTGACCGCGCCGGGCGTCCCGGTGGCATGCCCGGCGGTGAGCAGCGCCAGCACGGTGTCCAGCGCTGCCGCGCACCGCCGGGTCGCCTCGACTGCCGCCTGGGTGGCGCTGCCGGCCAGGTGCCAGAGCACCGCCTCGCCGCGGCGCAGCCACCAGCCGGCCGCGGCGGTCGCGAGCAGATGGCCGATCAGCATGCCCGGGGTGATGCCGAATGCGGCGCGACTCAGGGGCGCACCATCGGACATGCCAGGCATTCCTGGCATACCCGGCATTGCGGAGGCAATCGGCGCGTCCCGTACCGCCTGGGCGAGGGCGAAGAGCAGGTGCAGCACCAGCTGACCGCCCGCCAGCCCGCCGGTGATCGCCCGCAGACGGCGCTCCCGGCGCGCGCCGTGGATGGCGGCCGCCAGGGCCAGCAGCCATCCGAAGAGCATCGCCGGCCAGGGAATCGCGCTGCCGGAGCCGAGCAGGTGCCCGCCGGCCGCCAGCAGCACGCAAACCGTCGCAAATAGGACGGCCCGCAGTACACGCAGGTCCAGCGCGGCAGTTCGCGGCGACGCCGGCTCGGCTGCGGTCCCGGGGGCAGTCATGGCCCGCACAGCATAGCGACGCACCCGCCGGCCCGACCCGCTACAAGTCGCACAAGTCCAGGTGTGCCGACAGCCGCTCCCCCGCCGCCACCGCCCGGGTCAGCGGATGGCCGGCCCCCAGCGCGGCGGTGGCCTCGCGGGTGCAGGCGGCGGTCAGCTCGGCGGCCTGGTCCTGGTGCCCCAGCGCGGCCAGGTCGAGGGCGAGGTTGGCGCGCGCCGTCAGGACGTCGTAGTGCGAGGGCCCGAACGCGGTGACGAGCAGCCGCGCGGCCCGCCGCCCCAGGGTGACCGCCCGGTCCGGATCGCCCCGGTCGGCCAGCGCGGTCGCCTGGTTGACCAGGGCCGGGCCCAGGTAGCAGTGCTCCGCGCCGAGCGCTTGGGTCAGCCCGGCCACCGCCGCGTCGGCCAGCGCCCTGGCCTCGCCGGTACTGCCGGCGCCGCGCAGGTGGACGGCGAGGTTGGCGGCCAGGCCGAGGGCGATCGGGTGGTCGCCGCCGTAGTGGTCCTGGCCGGCCCGGTGGGCGAGCGCGGCGGTCCGCACGGCCGCCGCCACGTCGTCCTGGGCGTGCCGGACGGCCGCCAGGGTGTTGGCCGCCGACAGGGTGTACCAGCTGCTGCGGCCGATCATCTCCAGGAAGCCCTCGTGCGCCGCGTGGGCGAGCTCACCGGCCCCGTCGTACCGGGCGAGCCGGTAGTAGGCCGCGGCGAGTCGCGCGTCGGCGAACAGGGCTCCGGTGTAGCGCCTGCTGACGGTGCGCCGGTTGGTCTGCACGATGACTTCCAGCAACTCCAGTGCCTCGCGCAGCCGCCCGGTCCTCTGCAGTGCCATGCCGTAGGTGGTGGCGTCGACCAGGGCACGCGGATCAGTGGGCCCGAACAGGCGGCGCTGGCCCAGGTAGCCGCGCCGGTAGAGGTCCAGCGCCCGCCCCCAGTTGCCGGCCAGCGCCTCGGAGACGCCCAGGTTGTGCGTCATCATCACGACCCGCGGATGGGTCCGGCCGAGTGACTGCTCACCCGCCTCCAGGCTCTCCTGGTCGAGCACCCGGGCTTCCTGGAGCCGGCCGAGCATCCGCAGGTCGCAGCCCAGGTTGCTGGCCGCGATCAGGGTCTGCAGATGCCGGGGGCCCAGCTCGCGGCGGAACCGGTCATGGGCGGCCCGGTCGATGGCGTAGCTCTCCTGGAACTCGCCCTGGTCGCGCAGCACATTGGCGAGCTGCACCCGCAGCATCCCGGCGTACAGGCCGTCGGACGGCACCCGGCCGCCGTCCGGGCTGACCTCGGACCAGCGCTCCAGGGTGCGTTCGGCCAGCTCCCTGGCCTCCTCGCCGAGGCCGGTCTTCCACAGGTGGCGCACCGCGTTGACCAGCAGTTGGCGCACCTCGGCCTCGCCCGAGTCGGCGGCGCCGCTCGGCCACAGGTGCGGCAGCAGTTCGGCGAAAGCCTGCCAGGTGTCGGCTGCGTCCGGGTCCTGCGGGGCCACGGCGGCGAGCGCGAGTTGGGCGGTGCGGCGCAGCTCGCCGCGGCGCTCCTCAGGCACCTGGTCGCGGACCACGGCCTGGACGAGTCGGTGGACGGTCAGTGACTCGCGGCCCGCGTCGGCCCGGGCCAGGCCGGTGCGGTGGATGGTGCGGACCAGTTCGCCGAGTTCCAGCCGGGCGCTGAGCGGGTCGCGGCCGAGCCCCAGGCGGTGCAGCAGCGGCGGGCTGAACAGCAGGGCGGTGGGGATCGGCTCCGGGCCGAAGTGCGCGCAGACCTCCAGCAGGTCGGCGGCCCGGGCGTTGCCGCGGCGCAGTTCCTCCAGGGAGAGCAGCCAGGTGGCGGCGACCGACCGCGGGTACTCGGCCTCGGGCAGCCGGGTGCGGTCCAGGATCTCGGTGAGGGTGACGGAGAGCAGGTCGAGGTAGCCGGCCACCGGCATGCCGCTCTCCTGCAGCCAGGCGGCGGCCTGGGCGATGGCCAGCGGCAGGTCACCGAGCTGGCCGGCGACCTGGCCGGCCGACTGCTCGCTGAGCCCGGGGTTGTGGCGGCGCAGCAGCCGCAGGCTCTCGGAGCGGCGGAAGACGCCGAGTTCGAGCACGGCGGCGCGCCGGCTCCAGCCGGGATCCCGGGAGGTGATCAGCACATGGCCGCCGACCGGGCCGTCGAGCAGCCAGCGGGTGAGCTGCTCGGGCGGGCCGGCGTTGTCCAGCACCAGCAGCCAGCGCCGGTAGGGCTCGCCGCGGTGCAGGGCGGCGAGCACCCGGCCGGCGGTGTCGGCGCTGTCGTCGCCGGTTTCCAGGCCCAGCCAGGGGGCCAGCGCGGCGAGTTGCGGGGCGAGGTATTCGACCTGCTGGGCGGCGATCCACCAGATCAGGTCGTAGCCGGCCCGGAAGCGGTGGGCGTATTCGGCGGCGGTCTGGGTCTTGCCGACGCCGCCCAGGCCGGTGATCACCTGGACGGTTCGGCCGCCGCCGGTGAAGCCCTCGCGCAGAGCCTCCAACTCGCCGTCGCGGGCGGTGAAGGCGGTGTTGCGCGCCGGGACGTCGAGCACCTCGGGCAGCGCGCCGGGATGGCGGGCCGGCTCACCGCCGGTCGGTGGTACGGCAGTCGGGAGCCGGCCGACAGCGGTGGCGAGGCGGGCGGTGGAGTCGGCGGCGGTGGTGCCGACCAGGTCGCCGACCGGGCGCTCGGCGAACAGCCTGGGCAGTGGGCCGTCCAACTCCCTGACCCGCAGCGGCACCAGGGCGCTCACGCCGCGGGCCACCTCGTGTCCGGCCAGGGCGCGCCAGAGTTCGGCGGCGCGCGGGTGGCGCAGGTAGTCGCCGGAGAGCAGGGCGACCACCCGGCCCTGGCCGGCCAGCGTCCAGCCGATCTCCTCTGACGGTCCGTCAGTGCTCCTGCTGAGGCTGTGCAGTGAGCTGCGGTAGCCGAGCGCGGTGAGCTCGCCGACCGCCCACTCGGCCCACATCCGTTCGGCGGGCGCGTAGCTGACGAAGAGGTGGCTCGGGGGCGCCGGTGTGTCCGCCACCGGTTCGCTGGGCGCCTGCGGGGACGGCTCGACGGGGAAGACGCCCTGCAGTTCGCGCAGGTTGAGCCCGGACAGGCTGGGCAGCCGGATCCGGCCGGCGGCGCGGCTGACCCGCTCGGCCAGCACTTCGATCACGCGCCGGCAGTCGGGCCCTTCGGGCTCCTCGGCGAGCAGTCGGCGCAGCCCCAGCTCCGCATAGCGCTCGCCCATCGCGGGCTCCCGGTACTGCACTTCGCCGACCGGCTCGGGCGGCCCGCCGGGCACGGGCTCCCAGAGCACCGGCAGCAGCGCGCCGGGGTCCCATCCGGTCTCCCGCTGGTAGGCGGCGGTCCTGGCCCGGAACGCGGTCCACTCCTTGCCGCAGTAGACGCTGGCGAAGTAGGCCGGCGAATACAGCGCCACCAGCGCGCGGCAGCCGCTGATCGCCTGGCTCAGCTTCCGCTCCCAGTCCGCCCCGAGGAAGATCTCCTCCACGTCTCGGAACGACGGCTGCCGCCCTGCTTCCGGATCCCGCCGGGCCAGCTCGGCCCGCAGGTCCTGGTAGAACCTCGCGATCACCGCCCCGTCGTCGTCCGCTCGCGCATAGCTGAGAAAGAAGTACGACTCCACCCCGCCTCCCACCGCACCGGGTCATCAAGTGTGGCCCAGCGCGGCCGACTTGCGTAGGGGTCGAACCGTGCCTGGCTCGCCGGTCCGGGGCGGCGAGCAATGCCCGCTGGTAGACGGCTCGTTGGGAGGCCGGCCAGGCCCGCATCCGCGGTCGGTGCAGCAGGTCGGCTGCCGGGTGGCGGAGGCCGGGTCGCACATCGGGGCCGTGGGGCGGGCGGCCGGCACGCCTCCGGTCAGCCCTTGGCCGCCGCGATGGCATCTGCCAGCAGCTGGAAACCGTGGGCGCGGTCGGAATCGAGGGTGGGATAGCCACCCGTAGGGCCGATCACCCCGTCGATGGTGACCTGGAGGAACAGCCCGCCCGCAGTGCCCATCACCAGCAGTTGGCCGCCCTGCAGGGCCGTGATGGGCGGGTCGGCGCGGAAGACGGCGCAGGACGCGTCCGGCCCCGTGACGGTCTGGTCGCCCTTGTTCTGCTTGGGGTTGCACTCGTCGGCGAGCAGGCCGGCCGCACGGTCCGCCTGCTGCTCGTCGTCCACCTCCAGCGACATGTACGGTTTGTCGCTCTGGCTGCCGGGCGAGCTGCCGAGGGTGATGTAGATCATGCAGTTGCCGTGACCCCGTGCCGGCTGGTCGAACTGGCCCACGATGTGACTGAACGGCGAATGCCCCAGCGCGGTGGCCACCGTCTTGGGCTGCCAGTAGCCACCGCACGCTGAAGGAAGTTGCTGCTGAAGCGCCTTGGGGATGCTCGGGCCGCTGCCGCCGCCCCCGCAGCCCGCCAACGCCAGCACCGCCAGTCCGACCACGGCAGACCTGCGCCTGAACACCATGCCACCTCCCGAAGCCCGCCACATCGTACCGATCATCCTTGGCTCAGCGGTGCGCGCGCACCAGCAGCGCGGTGTGCGGGAGGCTCAACAGGCCGTCGGGATCGGTGAATTCCTGGCTGATGCGGTCGAAATGCCGCCTGACCTCGGCCCTGGTCTGCTCGCGCTGGGCGAGCAGCAGCTGTCCGATGTAGCCGACACCGGCGGCGGCGCCGTCCCACCAGCCCTGCGGGGTGGTCCGGTGGGTCCAGTGCAGGGTGTCGGTCGCCGCCTCGCGCAGGCCGGCGGCGGTCAGCAGGGCGGCGAGGCCGTCGGCCGTGCGAGGAAAGTCGAACTCGGTGGAGACCGGCGGCAGATGGGCGGGCCTGGTGACTCCGGTGGCCTCGACGGCACGGCCCAGCAGTGCCTGCCCGGGTGCCGCGGGCGCGGCCCAGATGGTGAGCGCGAGCCGACCGCCGGGCCGCAGCACGCGCCGCAGCTCGGCCAGCGCCGCAAGCGGCTGCCCGACGTGGTTGAGTACGAAGTTGCCCACCACCGCATCGAACGTCTCGTCGGCGAAGGGCAGTTCAGGCAGCACGGCGACCTCGGCGGCGGCCAGTGCGGGAACCGCCGCCCGGGCGAGCTCGACCATGCTCGGCTCGGCGTCCACCGCCGTGACGGCCGCACCGCGCTCGACCGCCGCGGCCGCCACCGACCCGGTCCCGGTGCCCACGTCCAGCACCCGGTCCCCGGGGGCGACTTGGGCCGCGTCCAGCAGTGCCGGCACGGTGTGCGCGCAGAGCGGCGCGAAGCTGCCGGCGAAGGCTTCGGCCCGGCCGGCCCAGGCCTGCCGCTCGTATGCGTCGAACGGCGTGGGGTGGGCTTCGGGTTGCGGGAGGCTTCGCATGCGCCCGAACCTAGCGTCCGGGGTGACGTCCTGTCACTCCCCCGACCTCTTGGCCTGCTGCGTGCGGCGAGCGTAGGCACGGGCCGCGCGCACCCGGTCGCCGCACCGCACCGAGCACCAGTGCC
Organism: Kitasatospora acidiphila; assembly: GCF_006636205.1. NCBI lineage: Bacteria > Bacillati > Actinomycetota > Actinomycetes > Kitasatosporales > Streptomycetaceae > Kitasatospora > Kitasatospora acidiphila. The sequence continues at coordinate 100,873 of NZ_VIGB01000003.1, forward strand.
GGGCGGCATGCGTGCGCACCAGGAACCGGTTGCAGGGGCTGGCGCTGCAGGCGGCGAGGCGCTCGCCGTCCGGGCCGGTCAGCAGCTCGGCCGCGTCGGCGGCGATCGCGGCCATGGCGTGTTCGGCGACCCGGTCGGCCGGGTGGGCCGGGGCGCGATAGGGACCATGGGCCTCGTCCCAGTGCAGCAGCGAGGCCGCGGGCGCCGTGGTCAGCGCGGTGTTGACCGCACGCACCGCCTCGGCCGGGGGCAGCGTGCCGTCGATCCGAGACGCAAGCAACACCCGTAGCTGGGCACGGAGTTCGCGCAGCCGTCCAGCGCAGTACTCGTAGAGCACGGCATCGTCGGGAGCCAGCTCGTGCTCGATCAGCCAGCGGGTGGCCGCGTCGGGTGTGGCGAGCAGGTCGAGGCGGCCGGCGCGCGAGGTGAGCTCGCTGTTGGCGAAGTCGAGCGCGACATGCTGCTCCGCGCCCGGCGCGGGCGGTAGCGGGGCTGGGTCGGCGGTCGCGCCCTGTCTGGTCACTGCCGGTCCGGTCGCGGTCTGTCCGGTCACTGCCTGTTCGGCCGCCGCTGCTCCGGTCGCGGTCCGGCTGGTGGCTCCGGCGGATCCGGTGGCTGCCCTGGCTCTCATGGCTCTCATGTTAAACCTTGCGCTTCTCCGTGAGGGCAGGCTAGTTTCTCTCACGTCAAACCTCGGACTTTCCCGTGAGGAGAACATCAGTCATGGCTGACATCCGCGTCTTCGGCGGCCCGACCGCGCTCATCGAGTTCGGCGGCCTGCGCTTCCTCACCGACCCGACCTTCGACCAGCCCGGCCACTACCCGGTCGGCGGCAACCGCGTGCTCACCAAGACCGCGCCGACCGCCATCACCCCCGCCGAGCTCGGCCCGGTCGACGCCGTGCTGCTCTCCCACGACGAGCACCCGGACAACCTGGACACCTCGGGCCGCGCCTTCCTGGCCACCGCGCCCCTGGTCCTGGTCACCCGCAGCGGCGCGGGCCGGCTGGGCGGCACCGCACGCGGCCTCGCGCCCTGGGAGTCGGTGGAGCTGCCCCGCCCGGACGGCGGCACGGTCACCGTCACCGCCGTGCCCGCGCAGCACGGGCCGGACGGCTGCGAGCCGGTGACCGGCGAGGTGATCGGCTTCATGCTGACCGCCGCCGACCTGCCGAACGTCTACGTCAGCGGCGACAACGCCTCGCTCGCGGTGGTCAAGGAGATCGCCGACCGGTTCGGGCCCGTCGACACGGCGATGCTGTTCGCAGGCGCCGCCCGCACGATCCTCTTCGACGGCGCGCTGCTCACCCTCGACAGCCCCCAGACCGCCGAGGCCGCCGCGATCCTGGGCGCCCGCCGGGTGGTCCCGGTGCACTTCGACAGCTGGGGCCACTTCACCGAGGGCCGCGATGCGCTGGAGGCGGCGTTCGCGGCGGCCGGGCTCGCCGACCGCCTGGAGTTCTGCTGACGATCAGTCGGTCCGGCCGCTCCTGCGGGCGACCGTGATGATCTCGCGGCTGGCGGCGGTGATCGGTGAACGGTCCCAGTCACCGTACTGGGCCTCGATCTCGAAACCCGCTGCCGTCAGGAACCCGTTGAGCGCGGCCAGGTCCAGGAACCGCAGCCTGGCGTGCTCGACCAGCAGCACCGTGCCGTCCGGATCCGCCACCGTGCCGTGGAACGCGACCACGTCGTCGACCACGGAGTCCACGTCGTGCCAGACCCGCACCGCCCGCCCGGCGTGGTCGACGAGATCGGAGACGTCCTCCGGGTTGGTGTGCCGCCACCCCTCCCAGGCCCGCGCCTGGGGATGCCGGGTCTCGAACACCAGCCGGCCACCCGGGCGCAGCGCGCCGTGGATCCCGGCCAGCGAGGCGCGGACCTCGTCGTCGGAGACGATGAACTGGAAGGCGTGGCCCATCATCGTCGCCAGCTCGAAGCCGCTGCCGGGCTCCGCCTGCGCCGCCGTGCCGTCGATCCACTCGATGTCGGTGCGGCGGCGGGCCCGGTCCAGCGCGGCGCGGTCCGGGTCCAAGCCCGCCAGGCGGCCGCGGTGCCCGCGGTCCCGGGCCAGGTGCAGCATCGCACCCGTGCCGCACCCGACGTCCAGCACCGACTCCGCGTCCATCACCAGCGAGTAGTAGAAGGCGTCTCCGGCGTTGGACTCGGGGTCCCAGGGGTTCAGCAGGTCGTAGAGGGCGGCAGCGTCCGCTTCTGAGTACATCGGCACAGTGTCGGCGGGCTGACAGACCGCCGACAACTGGTTTTCCGTCAACTGATCTGGAAGTCCCGGGCCTTGAGCTTTGCCATCCGTCCGTCCTGATGGTGGAAGACCACGCCCTCGGCGCCGGAGGCGGCTGCGAGGTCCAGCACCAGCCGGCGCAGCGAGTCGAAGTCCCGCACCGGGGTGGGCACCACCTCGGCGGCCGCATGTCGCAGCAGGGTGTGGGAGTCGCACCGCTCCGGGTTCCCGTTGATCTTGGGGCCGACCAGCTCGTAGGTGCCCGGCTGCCAGTCGCCACCGCCCGCCAGCGCCTCCGCGTGGAACGCCGCGAAGGACGACCGCGCCATCGGCTCCCAGCCCTGCATCTTGCCGGTGACCGGGTCGGTGTCCACGGCCAGGTAGCCCGCGGGTGCGGCCCGGCCCGGCCTGACCTCGCGGCGGGCCCACCAGTCGCCGTGCTCGTCGAGCATCACGCAGGTGCCGTCGTACTTGCGCGTCGCCGTACCCTCGCCGGCGAGCACCCACTCGCAGCCGGGGTTGACCTCGGTGGTGACGGACCGCCGGTCCTCGGGGTCGCGCGCGAAAAGCGTCGGGATCTTGCGCATGCGGGGGCCTCATTCGGGCTGGTCACGGTCGGTCAGGACCGGGCCATCGTGCCGGAGGCGGCGGCGTTGCCGAAAGCGAATTACGCCACGCCGGATTGAACCGGTTTGAAGTCGTGCGGGCGCAACCGGCAGTGTGTCGGCGGCGTCCTGTCGGGCGACGGTCGACTGGTGACGAAAGGTGAGGGAGACGGCATGGCGGGGGACTTCGACGCATGGGCCGAGCAGGCCGGGCTGGGCGCGTTCCGGGGAGCGTTCCAGCCCGCGCGGCGGCCGAAGTGGGCGGAGCGGAAGACCGGCGAGCAGGTGGGCCTGGTGATCGCCATGGTGATCACCGTCGGCGTGCTGGGGCTGATCGCCACCGCGCTCTCCTCCGCGAACCCGGTGGTGGGCATCGTCCTGATCGCGCTCATTCTCGGCGTCTTCGCGCTGAGTGTCACCGGAACGAGGGTCCAGACGCGCGCCAACGTCGGCCGTGAACTGCGCTTCTACGACCGGGGCGTGGCGGTGGTCGGCACCGGCGGCGCGACCATGGTGCCGTACCGCTGGGAGGAGATGTCCGTCCTGCAGGAGATCACCAAGCACTACCGCAACGGCAGGTACGTCCGCACCACCTACGTGTACACGCTCTCCGGGCCGGGGGTCGAGCCCAGCCGGGTCAAGGGCGGGACGCTCGACGGCTTCGAGCATCCGGAGGCCTGGGGCGCGGAGATCCAGCAGCAGGTGACCGCCGTGCAGCTGCCGCCGGCCCTCGCCACCATCCGAGCCGGGCTCAACCTGGAGTTCGGCCCCTTCGCGCTGAACGCCGAGCGGTTGAGCTCGGGCGACAAGTCGGTGGCCTGGTCGGAGGTGCAGGCGATCAAGACCGAGCGGGGCTTCCTCTCGGTGAAGCAGCAGGGCCGCTGGCTGAACATGACCACCAGGGCGGTCAGCCGGATCCCCAACTTCTTCGTCTTCCGCACCCTTGCCGACCACCTGGTCGAGGCCGCCCGCGGCCCGCAGCAGCACGGCGGCGCGGGCTACCGGGGTTAGGGCCGCTCTTATGGATCATGCCGGGCGCGCGACGCCGGGGAGACCCTAGCCGCCCGCGTGAGCCTTCCGGAGGGCGGCGATGTCGAGCTTGCCCATGGCCATCATCGCGCGGGTGGCGCGGGCGGCCTTCTCCGGATCGGGGTCGCCGATCATCGCCGGGAGTTCGGCGGGAACGACCTGCCAGGAGAGGCCGAACTTGTCCTTCAGCCAGCCGCACGGCCCCGGCTGGCCGCCCTCCCCCAGTTTGTCCCAGTAGTGGTCGACCTCGGCCTGGTCGGCGCAGTGGATCTGGAACGAGATCGCCTCGGAGAAGGTGAACTGCGGGCCGCCGTTCAACCCGATGAACTTCTGCCCGTTGAGCTCGAACTCGACCACCATCACCGACCCGGCCGGCCCCGGCCCGGTCTCGCCGTAGCGGGTGATCTGGCCGATCCGGGAGTTCGGGAAGATCGACAGGTAGTGGTTGGCGGCCTCCTCGGCCTGCCCGTCGAACCAGAGACAGGTGGTGAACTGACCAGTCATCGCGGACCTCCAGCGGAGTGCGGGACGCAGCTGTGCTGCCTCCATCCGTACCGCCTGGCACTGACACCGTGGCGCAGACGCGCCGCCGGGCACCGTGTTCACGCCCCCGTGGCCGCCGTCAGCAGGGCCTCGGCGGCGCCGGTGCGGGCGTAGAGGACGAAGCGGCCGACGCGGTGGGCGGTGACCAGGCCGGCGGCGCGCAGGGTGGTGAGGTGCTGGGAGACGCCGCCGGGGGTGATGCCGGTGCGCCGGGCGAGGTCGGTGGTGGAGGCGGGGGCGTGCAACTCGGTCAGCAGGAGTGCGCGGGACCGGCCGACGACCGCGGCGAGCGCCTCGGGCGCTGCTGCCGGCGCCTGCTCCCAGAGGGTGGCGACGCCGCGCGGCGGATAGCGCAGGGTCGGCTGCCAGCGCGGGCTGGTGATCGAGTAGACCTTGGAGCCGCCGAAGACCGTGGGCACCAGCAGCAGGCCGCGGCCGCCGAGTTCCTGTTCGCCGGCGCAGTAGCGGTGCGGCACCTGCAGCGTGTCGTGTTCCCAACTCACGCCCGGGTCAAGGCTGTCCAGCAGCCGCTGGGCGCCGCCCTCGGCGAGCAGCCGGGCCCGGTGCAGCACGTCGCCGCGCAGCAGGGTGAGCATTCGCGGCCAGTAGGGTGCGAGCACCAGCTCCCAGTAGGCCTCGACGGTCTCGGCGAGTTCGGCCAGGCCGCGTTCCGGGTCCTCGGCGAGTCGGGTCAGCGGGCCTTCGGCGCGCGGGGTCAGCGGGCCCTCGGCGCGCGGGGTCGGCAGGTCCTCGGCGCGTGGGCTCGGCAGGTCCTCGGCGAGTCGGGTCAGGCGGGCCGGGTCGAGGGCGGCGACCGCCTCGCGGACCAGTTCGGGCGGGGTGGCCCGGAGCACCGCGAGCTCCAGGGCGAGGTCGGGCTCGGGCACCGACGGCGGCGGAGCGATGAACACCGGCATCATCACCGGCGGCAGCGGCACCAGCGCGGCGAGCAGCGACCAGTCCAACCGGGCGGCCGCCAACCGGGCCCGTGCCGGTTCGAGCCAGGGCCGGTAGAGCGCCGGCCCGCCGGGCTGCCTGAGCATGCGCGCGCTCGCCATCACCTCCCAGAGCGGCGACACGGCGAACCGGGTCCTGGCGAGGTCGGCGGCGGTGAACGAGAGCGCGAGCATGCAACCTCAGAGGATGTACCGGCGGCCGGGCGGCGATGGATTCAGCACACTCTAAATTCCTGGAGCAGCCCCGTCGACCTCCCCGAGAGTCTGCGTCATGACCACCGCTCAGCAGACCTTGGCACAACCTCCGGCGCCCGCGCCGCGCAGCCTGCTCACCGAACGTCCGTTCCGCCTCCTCTACACCGCCGCCGCAGTCAGCAAGCTCGGCACCGCGGTGAGTTCACTGGCGATCCCGCTGGTGGCCGTCGTCGCCCTGCACGCCGACGCGGCGCAGGTCGGGTTGCTGGCCACGTTGAGCACGGTCGCCTTCCTGCTGATCGGCCTGCCCGCCGGCGCCTGGGTGGACCGCTCACCCAAGCGACCGGTGATGATCGCCGCCGATCTGGTCCGCGCGGCCGCGCTCGGCTCAGTACCGGCGGCCTGGGCGCTGGGCCGCCTGACCTTTGCCCACCTGTGCGCCGCCGTGCTGGTCAGCGGTGTGGCCACGGTCTTCTTCGACGTCGCGTCGCTGAGCAACCTGCCGGAGCTGGTCGGACGGGACCGGCTCACCGAGGCCAACGCGCACCTGGTCACAACTGACGCGCTCACCCAGATCGGCGGCCGCACCGTCGGCGGGCTACTGCTCGCCGCGGTGGCCGCACCGGCGGCGGTGCTGGTGGACGCGGCCAGCTACCTGTGGTCGGCGGCCTGCCTGCTGCGCCTCGGCCCGGGGACCACCCCGGCCCCGCGCGCGGATCGCCGCGCGGGGATCCGCCAGGAGATCGGCGCGGGGCTGCGGTTCGTCTGGCGGGACCCGGTGCTGCGACCGATCGCGCTGGCCGGCGGCTGCACCAATCTGTCGATCCAGCTCAGCCAGACGGTGCTCCCGCTGCTGATCACCCGCGAGTTGGGCCTGCCGTCCTGGGTGCTGGGCCTGTTCTTCGCGGTGGGCGGGCTCGGTGTGCTGCTCGGTTCGCGCTGCGCCCGGCCGCTGGCCCGGCGGTTCGGCGCGGGTCGGGTGCTGTGGCTGATGGGCCTGGCGGTGGCGCCGTTCGGGCTGCTGATCGCGCTGGTCGACCGGGGCGGCTGGCTCTGGGCGGCGGCCCTCGGCTGGTTGGTGACCACCTTCAAGGTCGGGATCGACAATGTGGTGAAGGTCAGCTTCCGGCAGGCCGTCACCCCGGACCACATGCTGGGCCGGATGAACGCCACGATGCGGTTCGTGCTGACGGGTGCGCTCTGCGTCGGCTCGGCCCTGGCCGGCCTGTTGGGCACCGTCCTCGGCGTGCGGGCCGCGCTCTGGGCGGCCGCGGTGGGTCTCGCGCTGGTCTGGGTGCCGATCGCCCGCTCGCCGCTGCGCCGGGTGCGGGCGCTGCCCGGGACCTGATGCGGGTGAGTGCCCGGTTCGGCCAGTGCGCCCATGAGTTCGCCCACGCCATCGGACTACGCTACGACCGCACACCGCTCGCTCTACGCCCGCTGCTCGCACAAGCTGCTGTGGACCGCGGCCCACGACGTGATGAGAGGCTCCGATGGGTTCGTTCGATGTGCCCCTTGGTGGCGAACGCACACAACTCACCGCGTTCATCGAGGAATACCGCAGTGCCATCGAGGCGACTCTCGACGGTCTCACCGAGGAACAGGCCCGCCGCCGCCTCGTCCCGTCGGCGACGACGTTGCTCGGGCTACTCAAGCACGTCACGTGGATGCAGCGGGTGTGGTTCGAGGAGTGCGTCGGCGGCACGTCCCGCCAGGAACTCGGCCTGGTGCAGGGTCCGGACGAGTCCTTCCGGCTCTCCGACGACGACACGATCGCCTCGGTCACGGCGTCCCACCGGGCAGCCTGCGCCACGGCCCGGACGGCGGTCGCGGACCTGCCACTGGACGCCGTGGTGACCGGTCACCGAACCGGACCACGCACGCTTCGCTGGGTATACCTGCAGGTTCTGCGGGAGCTGGCCCACCATTGCGGACACGCCGACATCCTGCGCGAACAGGTCCTTGCCGACTGAGTCGACGGAACGCGACGCACTGCCCGTGCTGGCACCGCAACTCCGACGCCGCCCTGGGTATCGACGGTCAGGCTGCTCGGACCTGAAGCTCACACCACGCCGCCTTGCCGAGAGCACCGAGCGGTCGCACGCCCCACTCCTTGGCGAGTTGATCGACCAGCAGCAGGCCGCGCCCGCCCTCCCGGGCGCAGTTCTCCTGGATCACGGCCAAGCCCAGGGCACTTCCGTCGGCGACCCCGATGTGCAGGCGGTCCCCGCAGAGGCACCAGGCGACGGCGGCGGTCTCACCGCCGTGCAGCAGTGCGTTGCCCGCGAGTTCGGAGAGGATCAGGCAGGCGTCATCGGGGTCCAGCCCAAAGCTGGTGAGGTGGTCGCGGAGTCGATGGCGCGCCAGCCGAAGCGTGGAGCGGGAGACGAGCGCGAGAACGATGCCTCCTCCGGAGCCATCGGACTGGCCGTCAACGATCGATGCCTGGAAAGGAACAAGACGCATTGCGGAACTCCTGTGCAGATGGATCGCCCCCTGCTGGTGTGGTGGCCCGCCCCGGCCAACCGCCGTGCACGGTACGGCAACCGGGGCGGGCGGCCCGCGCGGCCGTCTTCCCCAAGCTCGGCTACGCGGGAGTCAGTGGTGCTGCCCGGTCCCGATGCAGGGCAACGCCCCTTGTTCGGACCGGAGTTGGTCCGGTGTCGACCGGACGGTGCGGTCAGCCCGACCCCGGGTCGACGGCCGCCTCCCTGAGGGAGCGAACGACTTCGAGGTGCGCCTGCCTCATCAGGGTCAGCATTGCGTCCACCTCGCGGTCGCCGGCTCCGCCACGGTCGGCCACCTGGCGGTCCAACTGCTGGCCAAGGGAGCGAAGTTCGGCAAGGGATGCGAGACGGCGATCGGCGGGACGGCGGTTGGCCATGATCATGGTCATTGGGATTCCTCTTCGTGGCGGGAGTAGCTGGGGCGCGGCCTGGCGCTGTGCGCGCCGGTGATCCACACCAGTGCGCCTGGTCGGCATGCTGGCCATGGAGGCGCCTACGGCGCCCTGGCGGCCAGCCGGGGGACGCAAGCCGGCGGTTGGCGCCGATTTTGCGTCAACGAATGACTCCTCTCCGTGCTCGGTACGTCACTAGGATCGGCACGCAGGAGGCCGAAGGCCAGTGTTTTGACCCGCACCAGATCGGCAGGTAACAGTCTCTGATGGTCGAGTTGACGCGTGAACCTGATGCAACGTCATCTCCTGCTTTGCGCTTCGGCGCGGAGCTTCGCAGGCAGCGGCGGTCGCGGGGGTGGTCTCAGATCAAGCTTGCCCACCTCCTTGGATGCTCGCACGGGTGGATCTCGCTCATCGAAAGAGGGAAGCGCACTTGTGACCCGCACCTCGCAGTAAAAGCCGATGAGGTGTTCGATACCGGCGGAACGTTCGTCGAGCTGTACCGCCGCATCAAGACCGCGGCCCTGCTGGAGGGCTTCGAAGAATTCACTGACTGCGAGACGCGCTGCCGCCGACTGCGCACCTTCGAACTCGGTGTGATCCCGGGACTCTTCCAGACCCAGCGCTATGCGGCGGCTATGGAGGCAGCGGCAGTAGAGCGCGGCTCCATCACCCAGGCACAGGCCGACGAGCGAGTCTCCTATCTCGCAGCTCGGCAGCGGCGGGTCCTGGAACAGCAGCGGCCCCCGGTCATCCATGCGGTCATGTGCGAAAGCTGCCTGCGCCGCCCGGTCGGCGGCCCTGAGGTGATGGCAGAGCAGTTCGACCACTTGGAGGCGCTGGCACGACGCCCTCACATCACTATCCAAGTGGCCCCGTTCAGCCTGGCGGAGCAACGCCCGTTCCTGCTGCCCGTGGTGCTGCTGACCCTGCCCGACCACTCGGTCGTGGCGTATGCCGAGTCCCAGCTACGGGGCCACCTTGAGCGTGGGCGGAACGCCGTAGCGGCACTGGAGAGAGACTACGATCAACTCCAGGTGGAGGCGCCCTCGAAGACGGCTTCACTGGCCAAGATCCGCGCGGCTCGGAAGGACCTGGAATGAGCAACATCAACCTCGACAGCGCCCAGTGGGTGAAGTCGACTTACAGCGGCAACGGCGGGAACTGCCTCGAGATCGCTGCTAACCTCCCCGCTGTCATGCTCGTCCGCGACTCCAAGGACCCCGAGGGCCCGGCCCTGACCTTCACCGCCGAGGGCTTCACCGCCTTCGTCCAGGGTGTGAAGAACGGTTCCTTCGAAGCTATCTGACTCCACGTCAAGCACTCGCCAGCCCCGGTAGGCAGCAGCACCCGCCCGCCGGGGCCAGCTCATCCGCGCCCGGGACCTGCCAGAACTGCTCCCAGCCGGAATCCCAGCAGTGCCTACTGGATGCTCCACCGGTGCGGATGTTCCGGCCTCGCGGGGCAGGTGAAGACGTTCAGCAGCCCGTGCCGGCCGAAGGCCAGCCGGGTGGGGCTGGGGTCGTGTAGGTGTGCCGGGAGGCGACCGTCCTCCACCGGTGTCCAGCTGACGCAGCCGTCCCATTCCCGGCTGTCCAAGGTCACCAGCAGGGCCATGGGCGTGCCACAGGCCGCGCAGGTCATGGCGTGCGGGTCGGTGCTGTGCCAGGAGGGGAAGCCACCGACGCGGTAGCCGGGCGGGATCGACAGGTCGTGCTGGTAGGTGAGCACGTCGGCGTCCGGGTCCTTGTCCGACTTCCGCTCCTGCCTCTCCTCCCAGGCATCGATCTTGGACTGCAGGCGGGCGGGCAGCGTTCCCACGTAGGGATAGGTCGCCACCTGTTCGGGGTGCAGCACGCATGGCTCGGGCACCGCGCCCTCGAACCCGACCAGCAGCGGCTCCGGTGCCGCGCGCAGCGGCTCGCTGACCTGGTCGGATCGGCGCCAGGCCACGCGCAAGGCGGGGCCGTAGCCGCTCGGACCATGGGCCTCGAACGGGCACCAGAGCACTTGCAGCAGATCGCAGCCATCCGGCCCGACCGGCAGGCCCGGCACGTCCCGCTGGTACAGCTGGACCAAGCCGATCAACGGGACCGGATCGGTGTCCGCGAGGTCGGGCACGCGGTGCTTGCGCTCCAACTCCTTGAGCAGGAGCCGTTCCTCATTCGTCGGCCCCGGGGCCGCATCGCGGGCCCAGGCCTGTGCGAGCAGCTGCCGCCGCCGGCGGATGTCCGCGATCCGGTAGCCGCGCCCTCGTCGGTGCGGCTCGGTGCACACCGGCCACGGTTCGTCCACGGGCCAGAGCAGTGGGCCGCCGATCGAGCTGACGGAGGCGTCCGGGCTCCCGGCCCGCGGGTGCAGCCGGGTCGTCACGCCACGGTGGTCGGCCAGCCTCGGGAAGAGCTCTTCGACATCCAGCGGTCGGGGCGGCGTGGTCCTGGTCATGGCCGTGACCATAGATCACCGCGCCGACCCGGCCTCGTCCAGGACTGTCCAAGCCGCTGAGGAGCCGCGACGGCCCGGGGAGTGCCGCCCCTGCAACACCAACGTCAGGAGAGCGTGGCAGACGGTCTCCGACTCGCGGACACGCACCTGCTGGAGGGTCCAGCCGGGGACTGACGCCGCATCGGGCCGACGCGAGGTGTGCCTATTCCTCGTATCGGATGCCGTGGCGGGCGGCGATGGCGTTCAGCTTCGCGGGATCGATGCGTCCGTCGGTGCCCTGCACTGCCGGTCCGGCTTCGGCCATGTCCTCCATGTAGCACTCCCAGCCGCCCGGCGACGACATCTGCAGCACCCGAGGGGGAACCTCGGTGGCGCGGCTCAGGGCATGAGGCACACCGTGGGGCAGGAGGACGAATGATCCGGCCGGGAACACGAGGTCCTCTCCGTCGAAGTGAACGCCGAGTTCACCTTCCAGGACGTAGATCATCTCGTCGGAGGCTTCATGTGTGTGCCGGGGAATGTCGTGCGCGAGGGTGACCTCCAGCAGGGAGAGGCGGCCCTCGGTGTCCTGGGTGTTCGCCTTGACCTGCAGGGGCGCAGGCAGGGCGACACGGCCCGGCCGTCGTTCGCCGGTGAGCAGCTTGATGAACCGTTCCTTCGACATGCGGATCCTGCCGATCTTTCGTCTGGTCGGGTTGGGGTGACGCGCCGTCAGTGATGTCGCCGTCAGCGCAGGGCGTCGTGGATCAGATGGGCAGCCTGCGCCTGGGTGTCGAAGACCATGGTCGTCTCGACCAGCAGTCCCTGGCGGACTACGTGCCACTCGTGCAGCAGCATCGAGGCCTGACCCGCGGGAGTGCTGACATCGATCTCGTACACGCAGGAGACCTCGTCACCGTCCTGCCAGAGGCGCAGGATTCGGAAATCGCGGATCAGGCCGGTCTTTCGCTCGGCTCCCGCGAAGAACTGCTCCTTGGTGCCCCTGATCGGCATCAGGGGCGCGCGGAAGGAGAAGTCGTCGCTCACTGCTGAGCGCGCCTTGGCGATGTCACCGGCCAGGAACGCCGCGAGGTACTCGGTCACAACCGTTGCGGGGGACGGCACAACTGCCGTTCGTGGAGCAGAGGACATGGTTCATCTCCATCCTGACCTTTGGTCAAGCGAGGTTCCATCTCTTACGCTTCTGTCAAACATAGTGCGTATCTCTTACAGAACTGTCAAGGTTGGAGGCCATGTGCGGAGCGGGGCACAACATTCGGAGCCGGGCAGCGGGCCACCTCGCATGCGGCGCAGAGCGGACGCCCAGCGCAACGTCGCCGACATCCTGGAGGCGGCGGAACGAGTGCTGGTGCAGCATCCCGAAGCGAGCATGGACGAGGTCGCCCGTGCTGCGGGAGTGACACGGCAGACCGTCTACGCCCACTTCCGCTCCCGGGACGCACTGCTGAGTGCGCTCCTCCAGCAACTCACGCAACGCGTCACGGCCGTTCTGGATGCCGCGGACCTGGAATCCGGGCCGGCCGCCGAGGCCGTCGTGCGCTTCCTGGAGGCCGCCTGGCACGCCTCCCTCGCGGAACCGCTCCTCGTCTACCTCGCCCAGCAGCCTCGGAGCCCCCAGCAGGACTCCGACTTACACGAACCGATGACCATCCGGCTGCACGCGCTGATCCAACGCGGCCAGGACGGCGGCGAATTCGACCCCGAGCCACCCGCCACCTGGCTGGTGGCAACGACGATCGCCCTCGCCCACACGGCGGGGGAAGAAGTACGAGCGGGTCGGATGACCGCGGACGAGGCCATCGATGCCCTGCGCCGCACAATTCCTCGCGCGCTCGCACCCTGACCTCGGGCCAGTCCGCCCCCACGTCAAGCACTCGTCGGCCCCGGCCGCTTGCCGCTGGCGGGGGGCGTCGACGCCGGGCGGCGGGCGCTTCACCAGGCGCGCCCCCGCCCGATAAATCGGTTGCGGCCCGGCAGCGACTCGATAAACTCGCAGAGTTCCGGTTGGCGGGACGCGGACGGCTGCATGCCGGTCCGAACGGGATGACTGGGAGGTGCGTAAGCGTGATTGCCGCCACGACGCGGCGCGCTCGGTGCTGCGCGCCAGAAGCCTCCCTTCATTCATCCCTGCCCACCGGCTGACGAGTCGTCTGCTGACGCACCCTCCGGTGGGCACCTCCCACAGGAGATCACCGAAGTGCGTGAGCGCTTTTCCGACAGCGAGTCCTTCGTCCGTATGAGCGGCAAGGGAGCCGGTGGCAAGCGACCCGGCCGCCGCTCCTTCGAAGAGGACTTCCACGAGTACCAGCCGTACGACTACCAGCCGTACGACCTGCCTGACGCCTCGGACACCGACTCGCAGCCGGCCGCCCAGCTCGACGGCCCGCCCAGCGGCGACCGCTGGTCGACCTGGGACCAGTCGACGCCCACCGAGAAGGGACCGGAGCCGCGCCCTGACTGGGTCGTCACCGAACTGGCCGCCGTCGACACCGAGTTCGGCATCGTGAAGACCGGCAAGGAGGCCGACGTCTTCCTGCTGGAGCGCGGCGTGCCGGGCACCGACCGGCGCACCCTGCTGGCCGCCAAGCGCTACCGCGACGGCCAGCACCGGCTCTTCCACCGCGACGCGGGCTACCTGGAGGGCCGCTCGCACAAGGAGTCCCGGGTCAGCCGGGCGATGGCGCGCCGCACCGAGTTCGGCAAGCAGGTGATCGCCGGCCAGTGGGCCGCGGCCGAGTTCGCCGCGCTCTCCCGGCTGTGGAGCACGGGCGTCGCGGTGCCGTACCCCGTGCAGATCCTGGGGACCGAGATCCTGATGGAGTTCATCGGCGACGAGTCCGGCACTGCGGCTCCCCGACTGGCCCAACTGCGCACCGAGGAGGCCGACTTGGCGAGCCTGTGGGACCAGTTGGAGCAGAGCCTGGTGCTGCTGGCCAGGGACGGCTACGCGCACGGCGACCTGTCGGCCTACAACATCCTGGTGCACCACGGCCGGCTGGTGATCATCGACGTGCCGCAGATCGTGGACGTGGTCGCCAATCCGCGCGGCCGGTCCTTCCTGGAGCGCGACGTCCGCAATGTCGGTGCCTGGTTCGTCTCGCGTGGGCTCCCGGAGGCGGCGGTGGACGAGCTGTCCGGCCGGCTGGCCCGGGAGGCCCGCTTCGACTGACGCGCCAGCCGGAGCGCGGGAGTCGATTGACGCACCGTCAAGCCGTCAGTGCAGCAGGAAGTCGTAAACCGCCTGCCGGCCGGCGTTGTCGGTGGCCCGGACCTGCACCGAGTGGGCGGCGCCCGGGACCACCACCACCTTGCCGAACGGGGCCATCGCGGCCTCCTTGTAGAGCTCGGCGAGCGGGGTGGACAGGTCGCGGTCGCCGCCGAGCAGCAGCACCGGGACGCGCGGGAGCGGCCGGTCGGGCGACGGTGGGGACGGCACCGGCTCCCGCGGCCAGTTCAGGCAGGTCAGCAGACTGCCGGTGCCCGTGGCGGTGGCGGCGTCGTACGGCCAGGTCTGGGCGGGCGTCAGCCGGTCCCGGGTGCGCTCCAGGGCGGCGGCGCGACCGGCGACCGGGGTGTCGGAGGTGCCCCACGGGTAGTGGCCGTCGGAGCACAGGGTGCTGGCGTGCAGGCCCTGGCTGAGCTCGTCGGGCGCGGCCACGTCGATCTGCCGGGCGACGTCGAGGTCATGCCGCAGCGGTGCGGGGTTGCCCGCGGCGGCTTGGTGCAGGTCCTGCGGGATGCCGGCGAAGTTCGGGTCGATGAATTCCCACATGGTCAGCATGTTCAGCACCGCGGGGCCGTTGCGGTAGCGGCGGACCACTGTGGCGAGGTCGGTGGCCGGGTCGGTGCCGCAGTTGGTGGCCGCGCACGCGGCGGTCAGCACCCGGGCACTGGCGGGCAGCGCGGCGAGGTCGAGTGCGTCCCAGCCCTGCTGCGGCACCACCGAGTCGAGCACCATCCGGGAGACCCGGTTCGGGTGCGCCAGAGCGTAGCGCTCGGCCACGAAGCTGCCATAGGAAACCCCGTCCAGGGTGAACTGCCGGTCGCCGAGGGCCCGGCGCAGCTGATCGAGGTCGGCGACGGTGTCCGCGGTGCTGAAGAAACGGCGATTCGGGCCGATGACCGCCGCACAGTCCGTGACCGCGTCCTTCGTGGGCACCGCGAGGTCGGAGGAGCCCATCTGCTGCTGCAGCTCCGGGCACTGCAACGCACCGCCACCGGTCCCGCGCTGGTCGATCATCACCAGGCGGTACTGCGTGAACAGCGGCGCCAGGTCGGTGCCGAGGTGGGAGGCGAACGGTACGCCGGGCTGGCCGGGGCCGCCGGTGAGGAAGATCAGGTCGCCCTTGGGTGCGCGGGTGTTGGCGCCGACGGCCACGCGCAGGTTCAGGCTGCCGGGCGTGCGGCCGCCGTGGTCGAGCGGCACGGTCAGGGTGGCGCAGCTGAACGCGGCCGCACCCGGACAGGGCGCCGCATCGGTCAGCCCGGGCTCGGCGGCCTGGCCGGGCGGCGCGGCGGCCAGGGCGGTTCCGGCCCACAGTGCCGCCGCACCGAGCAGCGCGCCGATCCGGGCGCGGGTCCTCGTCCGCAGGTTTGGCATGGACAGCTCCCTTCGTGACAGCTCGTCAACAGTGTGACGCAGCTCACCGGATAGTCGGGGCAAGCCGCGCCCTCTTCCTCGGTGACGACATCGCCAGGAGGTTCACATGCGGACAACTCGACACGCCACACCCGACCGGCCGCTCCCCCATGTCCCGGGCGTCACCCACCGGTTCGTCAGCGCGCGCGGCGTCGCCTTCCATCTGGCCGAGGCGGGCCCGGTGGACGGCGAACCGGTGCTGCTGCTGCACGGCTTCACCCAGCACTGGTACGCCTGGCACCGGGTGCTGCCCGAACTCGCCGACGACTACCGGCTGATCTGCCTCGACCTGCGCGGCTGCGGCTGGTCCGAGGCGCCCAGACGCGGTTACCGCAGTGCGGAGCTGGTCCAGGACGTGCTCGCGGTGCTGGACGAACTCGGATTGGCCCGGGTGCAGTTGATCGGCCATGAGTGCGGCGGCTGGCTCGGCTTCCTGCTCTGCCTGGCCGCCCCGGAGCGGTTCGGCGGCTACCTGGCGCTCGGCACCTCGCATCCCTGGCGCCGTGCCGAGGGCCAACTGCCGCTGGACGCCTGGCGGTTCTGGTACACCGCGTTCTGGGAGTACCCCGGGATCGGGCGGCGGGTGCTGCGGCACTGGCCGGGCTTCACCCGCTTCCTGCTGCGCCACTGGACCGCCGACCCGTCCTGCTGGGAGCCCGCGGTGCTGGAGGAGTTCGTGCAGGCGCTGCGCGCCCCCGAACGGGCCCGGGTGGCGGAGCAGTTGCTCTGGCAGTTCGTGCTGCACGACATCCCGGCACTGGCCGCCGGCCGGCACCGCGGACAGCGGCTGGCCGTGCCGACGTTGCTGCTGTGCGGCGACCGGGATCCGGTGACCCGGCCGGCCCGTGAGGTACCGGGCGTCACGGTCCGCGTGGTGCCGGGCGGGCACCTGCTGCCCGAGGAGAACCCGGCCGCCGTAGCCGAGGCCCCCCGGGAGCACTTCCGGGCTGCCAGAATGCCCGAGGTGGAGAGGGGGTGACGACCGCCGTGCAGCAGGAGGCCGGGCCGACTCCCGGAATCGATCCGGCGCTGGTCCGGGACGCCCAGCGGGGCGATCCGCTGGCGCTGGCGGAGCTGATGGAGCTGCTGACGCCGTACGTCGGGCGGATCTGCGGGCCGATCGCCCGGCAGGACGGCCCGGATGCCGCCCAGGACGCGCTGATCGTGATCCTGCGCGGCTTGCGGCAGCTGCGCGAGCCGGCGGCGCTGCTCGGCTGGGCCCGGACCATCGCGGTGCGCGAGGCGGTCCGGGTCGCCCAGCGGGCCGGGCGGACGGTCACGGCACCGCTCGACGAGCTGCGGGCGGCCGGCGATCCGCAGCTGGCCACCGACGTCGAGGACGCGCTGGCCCGGCTCACCCCCGAGCACCGGGCGGTGCTGGTGCTGCGCGACCTGGAGGGGGTGGACGAGACGACGACCAGTTCGGTGCTGGCCGTGCCGCTCGGCACGGTGCGTTCCCGGCTGGCCCGGGCCCGGCGGAGCTTTCGGAAGGTGTGGGAGTCGTGACCGACAACTGGATGGTCGCCGAGCTCGACCCGATCCGCCGGCTCCGGGTGCTGGCCGCCACGGTCCCGGGCGCCTTGCGGCACCGCGAGGTCCTGCTGCCCGCGCCGGTCGACCGGGTCTGGGCGGTCGCCTCGGATCTGGAGCGGGAGCTGCCGCGCCTGCTGACCACGGTGCGCAGCTTCCGCTTCACCGGCGGTGAGGGTGAGCGGCTACGGGCCCATGCGGTGGGCCGGTTCGGGCAGCAAGCCGACTTCGAGGTGGTGCTGCGCCCGGGCTGGTGCCTGATGCAGAGCCGCTTCGTGGTCGGCGCGATGGCCGCCGTGCCGGAGGGCGAGGGCACCCGGTTCGCCACGCTGGGCGGCTTCCGGTTCCCCGGCGCCCGGCTGCTGAGCCCCCTCACCGGGCTGCTGGGCGACGTCGCGATCCGTCGGTTCGCCGAGCACCCGGCGCTGCGGGACTGATGCTCAGGAGCAGGGCACTCAAGGCTGCTCAGGGGCACTCAGGCGGGCTCAGGGTCTGCTCGGGCCTTGAGCACGCCCGAGTGCCCGAGCAGACCCGCTCAGCCGCGCCGGCGCGGCTTGCCGCCGCCGCGCTTGGCCGCGCCCGCGCCGCCCCTGGTGCGGGCGGCCGGCTTGGGCCCCGGCTTGCGGGCCGCCGCGGCAGCCGGCTTGCGTTCCTTCTTGGCCTGCGGCTTCGCCTCCGCGGCCGCCGCGGTACGCCCCCGGGAGCTGTTGACCGTGCGGCCGCGGACGATGCCGATGAACTCCTCCACCAGGTCGGTGGTCCGCTGCTCCGGCCAGGAGAGCGCGACCTGCGACTGCGGGGCGTCCACCAGCGGGCGGTAGGTGAGGTCGCGGCGGTGGTGCAGCCGGGCCAGGGACTGCGGCACCACCAGGAGGCCGACGTTGGCCGCGACCAGCTCGATCGCGTCGCCCGTGGTCGCCGGCCGCTCGTAGCCGGGCCGGCCGGGCCGGGTCTCCCAGTGGATGGTCTCGTCCTGCGGGTGCCAGATCACCTC
Organism: Kitasatospora acidiphila; assembly: GCF_006636205.1. NCBI lineage: Bacteria > Bacillati > Actinomycetota > Actinomycetes > Kitasatosporales > Streptomycetaceae > Kitasatospora > Kitasatospora acidiphila. The sequence goes on from NZ_VIGB01000003.1 coordinate 118,949, forward strand.
GTCGGCCAGCTGCTCGACCAGCAGCTCCTCGTCCTCGGTGAGCTCGTGGTCCTTGGGCAGCACCACCACGGTGGTCTCGGTGTAGAGCGGGATGGCGCTGAGCACCGTCCGGTCCACCGGCAGCCGCAGCAGCGCGGCGTCCGCCGTCTCGCCGGTCAGGGCCTGCTCCGCCTCGGCCACCGTGACCGGCAGCAGGGTGAGCGGAACCTCGGGCAGCCGCTGCTCCCAGATGCGGATCCACTTGCTGGGAGTCACGCCCGGCACATAGGCCAGCCGGAACGAGGAGGTCGCCTGGTTCTCTGTCACGGGCCCAGGCTACCGTCCGTGATCGGGATGGGCCCAAACTCGACTAACCTTGTGCCCATGACATCGCTCAAGCCGAAGACGACCCAGACCATGAAGCCCGCCACGGCGGCGAAGAAGCTCGAGATCTACCTGCCCGCCACTCCCGCCGAGTTCCAGGAGGGCGTCGTCTCCCGCGATGAGCTGAGCTCCCTTCAGACCGATCCGCCGGCGTGGCTGGTCGAGCTGCGCAAGAACGGCCCGCACCCGCGCTCCGTGGTGGCCGCCCGGCTCGGCGTCTCGACCTCGGGCCTGGCTCGCGGCGGTGTCACCGAGGCGCTCACCACCGCCCAGATCCAGGAGCTGCGCGAGGCCGCCCCCGAGTGGCTGCAGCGCGAGCAGACCATCCAGGCCGAGGTGCGCCGGGAGGCGGACCGGCTCAAGGAGAAGCAGGAGAAGGCTGCGAAGCAGGCCGCCAAGCGGAAGTAGCGGCGACCAGCGGCTGATCCGGCCAGTCCACGGCGTACCCGGGCTCGCCGGACGCGCGCAGCCGCGCGTAGCGGAGCAGCTCGCGGATGATGCCCGCGTTGCCCATGGCCCAGCCGGGCATTGGTTCCAGCTCGCTCGGAGTGACTCGGTGCTCGGTGTTGGACCACCTGCCCCCGTCGGCGTCGACCGTGGCCCGGGCCAGCAGGTCGGCGACCAGGACGTCGGCAAACTCGCGGCCGTCGCCGTTCTCCACCTGCCGGTCGCAGGCGAGCGCCAGCACCCCGGCGGTGCCGCAGCAGCGGCCGCTGTTGTCCCGGAAACCCGGGCGCAGGCGCTGCGGCAGCCCGGACTGCCGCACGGTGTGCCAGCAGCGGTCCACCAGCGCGGCCCAGGACGGATCGCCGAGCACCCGGTGGAGCTGCCGGAACACCTGGGCGTCGCCGGCCGGGCCCTGGCACCAGCCGTAGTTGTAGCGCTCGAGCCCGGGGTGCTGCTGCTGCGGGTCGGAGTGCGGCACCAGGAACCCGGCCGGGCCGGCCTCGTTGCGGGAGACCACGTCGGCGGCGCCGGCGGCCGCGAGCTCCAGCAGGTCGGGCCGGTCGGCGGCCCGACCCACGGCGGCCAGGGCGTAGACGATGCCGAGGGTGCCGTGCGAGATGTGGTGCTGCCGGGCTTCCCGGCCGGTCCTGGCCTCCCATTGCACCCCGTGCGGGGTGGGCTCGGCGATGCGCGCGAAGGGCTCGGTGGCCAGCAGCGCCAGCTCGATGTCGCCGACCTCGAGGGCGGCGAGCGCGATCCCGGCATTGCCGCCGAACAGCTCGACGAACAGGCTCCAGCGGGTCCCGTCGAAGCGCTCGGGCACCATGGCGAGCGCTTGGCGCGCGGCGGCCGCTGCGGCGGAGTCGCCCAGTTCCCTGCCGACGGCGTGCAGGGCGAAGGCCATGCCGGCCAGCCCGAAGTGGAACGAGTCGATGGGCCAGCCGTCGGCCGCAGCGCCGGCGATGAACGGGGTGTCGGCCACGGTGGCGGCGAGGCTCCGGGCGCCGCGCAGGGCGGCGTCGCCGTAGCGGTCGTCCCCGAAGTGCCGGCGTGCTTCGAGCAGCGCCGGCACCACGCCCGAGGTCGTGGTGCCGCTGTAGAGGGTGGGGTCGAGTTCGTCCTCGGACGGCCGGGTGGGCCAGGCGAGCCCGTCACCGTCGGTCCTCCGCGCGGTGTGCAGCAGCCAGTCGAGTGCGCCCGTCGCGGTTGCTTCCACCTCGTCCGCTCCGATGATCGTCATGCCGTCAAGATTCGCACAGGGGTGGGGGTTGGGGTCAGTCGAGCCGCACCCGTCCGCCGAGTGCGATCAGCCCGTCGGAGGCCGGCCGGGTGAACAGCTGCGACCCGGCGCCCTGGGTGACGGTGAGCGCACGGCCCAGCTGTCCGGCCAGCTGCAGCGCGGCCGCGCCGGTGGCCTCGTCCTCCTGGATGCCGTCACCGCGGCCCGGGAAGCCGCGCGCCCGGATCCGGCCGGCGGACTCGTCCTGCCAGGCCCAGGCGTAGGTCCACTCCCCCGGTTCGGGCACGGCCAGTGCCTCGACCTCGTCGGGGGTGCGGTACTGACGCAGTGTCCGGGGCAGCGCCCAGTCGGGCCGGGCGGTGATCCAGGTGAGCTCGCCGTCCCGCCGCACGGGGATGTCGGCTACGTCCAGGGTGATCCGGTCCAGCCCCAGCAACCAGGCCGCGCCGATCAGCGGGTAGCCGGCGAACGGCAGCCGCACGCTGGGCGTGTAGATCTCCAGGGCGCCGCGCCCGGGATCGTCCACGAAGACGGTCTCGCTGTGTCCGAGCCGGCGCGCCAGCTCCTGGCGGTCCCGCTGCTCGGGTATCGCGGCGCCGTCCCGAACCACGCCCAGCACATTGCCGCAGGCACCGTCCGGGCAGGTGAAGACCCGCACCTGGTCGATGGTCAGATCAGTGGAATCCATCCGGTCATCAGATCATCCGGAGGTGGCACAGCGGCAGTGGCAGGATTCGCCGCCACCGTGTCATGGTCGCCATCGGCCTGCGAATCGCGTGATCGTCAGGTCGCACCGGACCGTTCGTCAACCGACCCGGTTCCCGGCGCTCTTGGGAGTGGCTGACGGGCGTGGCGGCTGGACCGGGGTGCACCGGCGGGAGTTCGCTGGCGAGCACCACCCCGCACCGCAGGAACCACCGCGACGAGCCCCACCGCCTCCTGCCGCCGCTACGCCGCACGGTCGTCGTCCCCCGGGTGACCCGGCAGCCGCCCGGTCCGCCGGGCGACGACTGGTGAACCGGCACCCGCTGATCCGACGTTCATCAAACGTCAACCCGGCCATGGAAGGCTGAGCGCCATGCACATCGGACTGTCCATTCCCCAGTACGGCCGCTTCGCGGATGCCGACTTCGCCGCCCGAGCCGCCACCACCGCCGAGCGGATCGGCTACGACAGCCTCTGGGTCGGCGACCGGCTGCTGGTCGCGACCGCACCGCGCAGCCAGTACCCCGGCGGTGGCGGCAACGCCCCCGAGGAGCACCAGGTCTTCCTGGACCCGCTGGCCCTGCTCACCGTCGCGGCCACCGTCACCAGCCGGGTCAGGCTGGGCAGCAGCACCCTCAACGCGCTCTGGCAGCCGCCGGTGCTGCTGGCCCGCTCGCTGACCACGCTGGACCACGTCAGCGGGGGGCGCCTGGACGTCGGCCTGGGCCTGGGCTGGTCCAAGGACGAGTACCAGGCGGTCGGCGTGCCGTGGGCCGGGCGCGGTGCCCGGCTGGAGGAGACCCTGGACGTGCTGGAGCGGGTCTGGGCCGAGGACGCGGTGATCGAGCACCGCGGCACCCACTGGACCATACCCAAGGCGATCATGAGCCCCAAGCCGGTGCAGCGGCCGCGCCCGCCGGTGCTGCTGGGCGGCTTCAGCCAGGCCACCCTGGAGCGGGTCGGCCGCCGGGCCGACGGCTGGCTGGCCGGCGGGCTGCCGCTGCCGGTGCTGACCCAGATGTGGCGGGCCGTCCTGCAGCGCGCCGAGGCGGCCGGGCGTGACCCGCAGGCGCTGCGCCTGGTGGTCCGGGTCAACCCGGTGCTGACGGCCGAGCCGGCGCCCGAGGCGCAGGTGCCCCGCCGGGGCACGGTCGGCCAGCTGGTCGGCTATCTGAGCGGTGTGGTCGAGGCGCTGGACGCCGAGGTGCTGCTCGATCTGCACTTCGCGGCGGGCGACCCCGAGGAGTACCTGGCGCTCGCCGCCGGTCTGCACGACGCGCTGCGCGAGCGGGCTTCCTGAGGCCCTCCCTTGCCCTGAGCGGCCGTCAGGTGCGATCTTGTCAGGCGTGGATCTTGGACTTGCGGGCAAGAAGGCGTTCATCACCGGTGGCACCCAGGGCATCGGGCTGGCCGTGGCCCGGGCGCTGGTCGCGGAGGGCGCCCAGGTGGCCGTCTGCGGCCGCGACCCGGAGCGACTGGCAGCCACCGGCCTGCCCGGTGTCCAGGCCGATGTGACCGACCCCGAGCAGCTGGGCCGAGCCGTCGACGACGCCGCCGAACTGCTGGGCGGGCTGGACCTGTTGGTCGCCAATGCCGGCGGTGCGTTCGGCGGCGGCCTGCTGGACTCGACGCCCGAGGAGTGGGCGCAGACCTATGCGATCAATGTGCTGCACGCGGCGCATGCGATCCGCACGGCGGTGCCGCACTTCGAACGGCAGGGCGGCGGCAGTGCGGTGGTGGTCGCCTCGATCACCGGTTGGAAGCCGGGTCCGAAGTCCTCCTACGCGTCGGCCAAGGCCGCCGAGATCCACCTGGCGGCTGCGCTGGGGCAGGAGTTGGGCCCGCGCAACATCCGGGTGAACGCGCTCAGCCCCGGCTCGGTGCTGGCCGAGGGCGGCGGTTGGGAGTGGTTCAAGGAGCACCACCCCGAGCGGTTCGAGAAGTTCGAGCGCGAGGACTTCCCCCGCGGCCGGCTGGTGGAGCTGCGGGAGGTCACCGACGTCGCGTGCTTCCTGCTGTCGCCCCGGGCCAGTGGCATCAACGGCGCCAACATCTGCGTGGACGCCGCCCAGGACCACCCGAGCGCGGGCCGGCTGTTCCCGTGAGCCCTAAGTGTCCTGGGAGTTGTGCGAGGTAGGCTGCGAAATCATGCCTGCGGATGACATGCCTGCGGATGAGCCGTTCATCGACGACGACGGCGACCATGACGTCTGCTGGTTCTGCCCGGCGCTGCGGTATCCGGCCGGGCGGTTCGACGTGTACCGGCGGCCGTCCCGGGACGCGCCGTTCGATCCGGCGACGGGCTTTCGCTACACGGCGGCCGGGGTCCCGGTGTGCGTGCATCCGGGCAAGGTCGGCCTGCCGGCGGCCCGTTACGCCAGCAAGCGCCTGCCGGTGCCGGCCCTGGCGCCACGCCCGGCCCCGCCCCGGGCGCCGCTCCCCCACCCCGACGCGCTGCCGCCGCGGCGCACCCCGTCGCCGCGCCCGGCCGAGCCGGACGACGCCGCGATCCTGGCCGGCGCCCGCCCCCAGGTGCCCGAGGAGTTGCTCGCCCTGCTGCGCGGGCGGCTGCGCCAAGCGGACCCCGATCAGCTTCAGGAGGCCGTGGCCGAGGCCGAGTTGACGGCCTGCCACAGCTTCCCGGTGGACGCCGTGGTCGCGGCGATACGCCAGGTGCTGAGCGGCGGTTGACCCGCCGTCACCCCTCGGGCTCGCCGGCCCGACCACTCGTCAGGCCCGGTGCCGCGTCCGCGATCCGCTGCCGCATCGAGCGGCGCCCCAGCGCCTCGACGGCCTCCTCGATCAGCCGGCTCAGCGGATAGGGCAGCTCGGCCTCGAACGCGGCGGCCGCCGCGACGGTCGCGTCCCACTCGGCGTTCATCACCGGCAGCAGTTCCTCTCCGCGCGGGCTGAGCCGGACGATCCGCTGCCGGGCGTCGGCGCCGGGGGCCAGCACCACCAGATCGTCCTTGACCATCGACGCGACCGTCTGACTGGCGGCCGAGTGGGTCACGCCGATCGCCCGCCCCAAGTCCCGGATGCTGCTCGGCCCGTCGGCCACCAGTGCCCGCACCACGGGCACGTAGCGCGGCCGGAAGCCCGGCAGGCCGAGATCGTCGTAGACCGCCGCGACATCGCCGTCCAGCAGCTCCAGCAGATGGCGCAGCCGGGTGCCGAGCGGATAACCACCAAGCGCTTGATCACTCATACGGTCTAATGTAACAGTGCTGTTGCATCTACGCGATGCCGCCGTACCAACAACGTGGAGGGGGCCGAGATGGCCGAGTTGTATCCGGAAATCCAGCCGTACCAGAGCGGGATGCTCGATGTCGGGGACGGCAACCAGATCTACTGGGAGGTCTGCGGACGGGCGGACGGCAAGCCCGCGGTGGTGGTGCACGGGGGCCGGGCTCCGGTTGCGGTCCCCGGTCGCGCCGCTACTTCGACCCCGAGCGCTACCGGGTGGTCCTGTTCGACCAGCGCAACTGCGGCCGCAGCACCCCGCACGCGTCCGACCCGGCCACCGACCTGCGGCACAACACCACCGCCCACCTGATCGCCGACATGGAGAAGCTCCGCGAGCACCTGGGCATCGAGCAGTGGCTGCTGTTCGGCGGCTCCTGGGGCTCCACGCTGATCCTGGCCTATGCCGAGACCCACCCGGAGCGGGTCTCGGAGATCGTGATCTCCGCCGTCACCACCACCCGGCGCTACGAGCTCGACTGGCTCTACCGGGGCGCCGGCCGGTTCCAGCCCGAGGCCTGGGACCGGTTCCTGGCCGGCGCGCCGGGCACCCCCCGCGACGGGGACGTGGTGGCCGCCTACGCGCGCCTGGTGGAGGACCCGGACCCGGCGGTGCGGGCGAAGGCCACCGCCGACTGGGTCGCCTGGGAGGACGCGGTGCTGTCCAACGAGACCGGCGGCTCCTTCAACCCCTACGGTGACCGGCCGGACGACGCCCAGACGGCGCTGGTGCGGATCTGCGCCCACTACTTCTCGCAGGGGGCCTTCCTGGAGGAGGGCGCCCTGCTGCGGGACGCCGGCAAGCTGGCCGGGATCCCCGGGGTGCTGGTGCACGGGCGGTACGACATGGGCGGCCCGCTCGACACCGCCTGGGAGCTCGCCAAGGCGTGGCCGGGCGTGGCGCTGCACGTGGTCGAGGACGCGGGCCACCTCGGCGGCCTCAACGCCACCACCCGTGGCCATGTCCTGGCGGCGCTCGATCGGTTCGCCGGCGACACGCCGGTATCCGGAGACGACACGCCGATGTCCGGAGAGGCGGACGTCTGACCATAAGATGATCGACACAGGGGACGGGGGAACCACTGCCGCGATGCGTGGTGTCTTCCGTCGGGGGAGGGATTGCCATCAAGGAGGGCCCCGTGTCGATATCGCCCAAGATTCCGCAGCCGCGCCGCCGACTGCTCGCCTGGACCGCGGCCGGCGCCGCGAGCCTCGCGGTCGGCACGCTGGCCGGCTGCTCGGACAGCTCCCATGCGTCCAACGGGGCGGCGCCCGAGCCCTCGGACTCCTTCTCCCCCGACGCCCCGATCAACCCGTCGGCGGCCGCCGGCCTGCCCAGCCCGACGGCCACCGGTACGGTCGCCGCCCGGACCAAGCCGGTCTTCAAGGTCCACGACATCCTGCCCGACGCCCCGTCCGACGCGATCGCGCTGACCATCGACGACGGCCCCAGCCCGCTCTACACCCCGCAGCTGCTGGCCCTGCTGCGCAAGTACGACATCCAGGCCACCTTCAACGTGATCGGCAGCCAGGCCCACGTCCACAAGGACGTGATCCGGCAGATCGCCGCCGACGGGCACATGGTGGCCAACCACACCATGACCCACCCGCAGCCGCTCTCCAAGCGCACCAAGGCGCAGATCGAGGCGGAGATCGCCAACGCCCAGTCGGTGATCGTGGACGCCGGGGCGCCCACGCCGACGCTGTTCCGCTCGCCGGGCGGCGACTGGTCCACCGAGATCTTCGCGGCCACGGCCAAGTACGGCATGATCCCGATCGACTGGGACGTCGACCCGCGCGACTGGAGCCGCCCCGGGGTCGCCCAGATCACCCAGAAGCTGATGGCCGCCCGACCGGGTGACATCCTGCTCTGCCACGACGGCGGCGGCGACCGTACGCAGACCCTGGAGTCGCTGAAGACCGTGCTCCCCGCACTGAAGGCCAAGGGCTTCACGTTCGTGCGGCTGTGACGTGCTCCCGGCCCGCTCAGCGGTAGCGGCAGCGGCAGCCGGGGATCCGCCAGGCCCGATCGGACGTGGCCGGACGTCCAGGCCTGATCGGACGTTGCCACGCGTCCGACGGGCTCGCTCAGCGGTAGTCGTCGGAGTGGGTGGCGCCTTCCAGGTCGTCCAGGATGGCGTAGCGGATCGCCTCGCTGAGGCTCTCCGGCTCGGTGGCGTCGCCCAGCTGGGCGTCCGCGTCGTCGTCGGCGTCGGTCACATGGACGGCGGCCTCCTCGGCGCTGGCCGCCCCGCAGTCCCGGCCGACGTCCGAAGCCAGCGTGTCGTCCGGGCCGGGCACCAGCCGCCCGGCCCGGGGGCGCGGCCCGTCGCTCCAGCGGTCGTCGACCGCGTCCGGCGGCTCGTCCGGCTCCTCGGCGGCCAGCAGCTGGTCGAGTGACTCCCCCTGGTTGCCCTCGGCCGGGGTGGTGCCGTAGGCGGTGGCGCCCCGGTAGCCGCCGCTGGTGGTCAGGCCGGTGTCCAGCGGGTCGTCGCCCAGCCGGTCGCTCTCCAGCGAATCCGCAGGCTGCAGCACACCGTCGTCCTCCACCGGGATGAAGTCCCGGTCGTCCCAGTCGGTCATGGCACACCTTCCGTCCGTTCGGGGCGGCGTCCGGTTCGCCGTGGCTGCTCCGGTCAGCGGTGCGAAGCATGAGGCGTGCGACTTTTCGCCCACACGCTCATGCTTCGCAACCGGTGATCGCTCTGCAACTTCTCGGCGAAACCTCTCGGGACCGGCGCGCTCAGGGGATGTACCACTCCTGGGCCTTGTCGCCGGGCACGCAGGCGTCCATGGTCACCCGCCGGCCCGATCCGTGATCGGTCATGCAGTGCCCCTGGCCGCCCTGCGAGTCCTCGATCAGGTGGGCGCCCCGGGTGCTTCCGGCGGCCAGCATGAAGTACGGGCTGAAGTCCTGCATCCCGCGCAGGTCGAGGGAGTTGGAGGTTCCGCCGAAGTTGGGCACGTCGTTGAGGGCCGGGCTGCTGGTGTTGCACGGGTAGAAGGCGTCGAAGCTGCCGGGCACGTAGACCCAGCCGTACTGGGTGTTCTCGTTCATCACCACCGGTGCGCCGCCGGTCATGCTGCCGGAGAAGCCCAGCTTGAGGCCGTCGGCGACGTTGGTGATGTAGCCCCAGGTGCCGCCGCCGCAGCCGGACGGGGGCGTGTTGGCACCACCACTGCCCGGATTGCTGCCGCCACCCGGGTTGCTGCCCCCACCGGGGTTGCTGCCGCCACCCGGGGCGCTGCCGCCGCCCGGGGTGCTGCCGCCGCCGGGGGTGCTTCCGCTGCCCGACGAGCTGCCCGCTGAGCCGCCCGAACCGCCCGCGCCGCCGCCGGGCCCGTTGCCCGAACCGGCCGACGCGCCGCCCTTGCCGGCGCCCGAGGAGCCGCCGCCCGCCGGGGCGCCGTCGGCGTTGCCACTGCCGGAGTTGCCACTGCCGGAGTTGCCGCCGCCCCCGGCCGGGGCACCGCCGTTCGGGGCCGGGTTCGGCTGCGATCCGCCGCCGTTCTGCCCCGGAGTGGCGGGGGCGCCGCCGGAGGCTGCCGCGGACGGCGAGCCGGCTGAGGTTCCGGAGGCGCTCGCAGGGGCGCTCACCGAGCTGCTCGCCGATGCCGAGGATGAGCCGCTGCCGCCCGATCCGCCGGACCGGGAGGCCGAGGCCAGCGGCTGGGCGCCGGGCAGCAGGGCGGTGGTGTGCGGGGACTCGTCCAGGTTGAGCACCACGCCGATGCCCGCCGAGGCGACGATCACGCAGGGCACCAGGATCAGCGTGGTCCGGCGCCGCCGCTTCCACCAGACGGGTTGCGGCGCGCCGAGCACGGTCGGCTGGCTGGAGATCTCCGTGCTGCCGGTGTCACGGCCGACCGGGGTGGGGCCGTCCGCGACCGGGCTGGCGGGCTCGGTGGGGGTGCGCGCGGCGGCGGGCGCCTCGGCACCGCCCGCGAGGGCCTTGGCCGGCTCGGTGGGCGCCGACTCGCCGTCCTCGGAAGCCTCGTCAGCGGCCTCGCCAGCCGCGCTGGCGCCCGGCGCGGCGGCAACCGGTGCACCGGCGACCGGCGGGGGCGTCAGGTCGGGCAGGCCCTCGGCCGCCCGCCGGGCCGCCACCGCCATCGCGGCCGCCGTCGGATGGCGGTCGCCGGGCGACTTGGCCAGCGCCCGGGCCACGAACGCCCGCACCGGCTCGGGGAACTCCTCGGGCAGGGCGGGGGCCGGCTCGCGGACGTGCTTGAGCACGATCTCCAGCACCGTCTCACCGGTGAACGGGAGCTCACCGGTGAGGAGTTCATAGGCCACCACACCGATCGAGTAGAGGTCGGAGGCCACGACCGTGCCCTGGCCCTCGGCCTGCTCGGGCGCCATGTAGAGGGCGGTGCCGAAGACCGAGTGCGAAGTGGTGATCTTGGTGCCGGCCAGGGCCCGGGCGATGCCGAAGTCGGTGACCTTGACCAACCCGCCCGTGGTGACCATGAGGTTGGACGGTTTGATGTCGCGGTGCACGATCTCCCGCTCGTGCGCGATCTGCAGGGCCTCCAGCGCCTGCGCGACGAGGTCGAGCGCCTCCTCGGCCGGCAGCCGGCCCCGCTCTGCGCGGATCGCGTCCAGCGGCCGGCCGTCGACCAGCTCCATGACGAGGTAGGCGAGACGGTCATCCGGCTGGTCGTCGTCCTCGCCGTAGTCGTGGATGTCGACGATGCTCGGGTGGCTGAGCGAGGCGAGGATCCTGGCCTCACGCCGGAACCGCAGCGCGAAGTCGGCGTCGTCCAGCAGCGCGGGCAGCACGATCTTGACCGCGACCCGGCGTTCGAGTACTTGGTCCTCGGCCCGCCAGACCTCGCCCATCGCGCCGCCGCCGATGCGCTCGACCAGTGTGTAGCGGCCCCCGAGAACCGTCCCTCGGCTCCACATTCCCCGTTCCCCCTGATGGTGAGCATTGGCTGCCGGCCAATGGAAAAGCGTATGGCCCTTCCCGCTCCATGACCAGCGCCGTGGAGTGGCGGCACGGTGGCGGGTGCGCGGCCCGATCGCCCTGTCGATCGGCCGCACGCGTTCGAACCCTACTGCACTGGCACTTGTCCCCCTGACTGAGCTTGGCGTTTAACCTCGCTGGGCCTGGTGCTCCTTGATCGACTCGGCCCGTTTGACGGTCTTGCCGACGTCGTGGCGCTTGGCCCGGTGCTTGTTCTTCGAGCCGGGTGGCCGTCCCGGTCCGGGACGGGACGGTTTCGGTGCGGCGGCCGGGCGGGCCGTCATCGCGCGGACGTTGCGAAACCCCCGCCTCACCCGGGCGGGGGTGAGACGGCGCGGCTCGGCCGGGCGTTCCCAAGGGCGGCGAAGGTCCTCGGCGAGCGGTCGGGCGAGGCGGAGCTGGGTGTGGGCGGCGATGATGAGCCAGGTCCACAGGTCGGCACTATCCGCGTGGCGGACCTTCGGGGCGGTCCAACCGAGTGTCTGCTTCATCAGCCGGAACGTGTGCTCCAGGTCGAAGCGTCGAAGGAACGACTGCCACCAGCGGTCCACGGCCACGGCCGTCGCGCCGGCGGCCGAGCACCACAGCCAGACCGGCTTCGGTTCGCGGTCGCCCGGCAGGTACTCGACTTTCAGGCGGATCAACGTGCCGTGCAGGACGGGTAGTTCCTCCTCCGCGTGGTCGAGCCACGGGCCACGGTGGGCGAGCCTGGGGTGCATCCGGTCCCAGGCTGTCGCCTCGGCCTTGCCGTAGCGGGTGGTGTCCGTGGCCGTGGTGACGTCGGGTTCGTGCCAGGTGTCGGGCTTGGCGAAGGTGAGGACGCCGCCGTGCTTGCGGGGCCGGCCGCCCTTCGGGCCGGAGCGGGCGGGGCCGGCGTCGCGGAGCATGACGCGGTCCGAGCGCAGGCGTCCGACCAGCACCACGGGCAGGTCGGCCAGGGCGTGGGAGAGGTAGGCGACGTCGTAGCCGGCGTCCATCGTGATCAGGATCTCGGGATCGCCGTTGTGCCACTGCTTGCTTTCCATCAATCGCCCGACCACGTCGCGCAGTTGAATAGCGGTGACGCCGGTGGCGTCGTCTGCGGGACCAAGGCGAACGGCGTCCAGCAGCGCGACCCAGGAGGTGCGGCCGGACTCCAGGGCGGCGACGAAGGAGTACGGCCAGCCCGGCACGAACTGGTCCGTCGAGCGGTCGCCGCGGCCGTAGACATGGCAGAACAGCCGCTCGTTGCTGGTGGGGGCGTCGGGGCGCAGCCAGTTGCTGACGTCGACGGCCAGGACGATCCGCCCGTCGGCGGCCTTCGGCAGCGGCAAGTCGGTCAGGGCGCGGCGCAGGCGGGCCGACTCGGCCCAGCCCCGGTCCAGGGCCTGGTACAGGGCGCCGTGCCCGCGTCGGTGCTCTGCCGCGAGCGACAGCTCGACCAGTGTCTTCACCGGCCCGTCCGTGCACAGGACCGCGTCCGTGAGCTCGAAGAGCGCGTCCGGGCGGGCGTACAGGGATTCGTAGAACTCAACCCGAAAGCGGGACAGGACGTCCAATGCCTCGCCTGTGGCCGCGTGGACGGGGAGACTCATAGGCAGCGGCCGTTCTCTCGTGCTTCGTGACTCGACATCTCGAAGCGTGAAGAACGGCCGCGTCGCGTGCCCGCAGAACCCATGGATCTCAGCCGGTCGAGTGACCAGCGAGGTTAAACGCCAAGCTGAGTGTCAGCGGGGCAACCGGCCAGTGAGGTTGTGCCAGTGCGCCCGGGCATCGTCGAGGGCCGTGGCCGCCGCGGCCGGGCGCTGGTCCGCCCCCTGGCGCTCGGTCAGCTCGGCGAGCCGGTCGCGTGCGGACCGCTGAGGTGCGGAGCGCTGTTCGAGCTCCTTCAGCTCGGCCTCCGCCGCGGCCACCAACTGGTCGCGGCGCTTCAACAGGGCGTGCTCCTCGGCCACGGCGTTCACCACTCGGTTGCCGAACCGGCGCACCTCCTCCTCGCCGTGCAAGCCCTGTTCGAACATCTGGCGGTGCACTCGGCCGCCCGGCAGTGCGAAGTGGAGGCAGTGGCGCCGGTCGACCCGCTCGATGCGGACGGTCAGCCCGGCCAGTGGCAGCTCCTCGGCGCCGACCACCACCGCATGCCGGTGCAGCGCGAGCACTCCGAGCCGCACCAGCAGCGGGCCCCGGCCGGGACAGCGCAGTTGCTCGACCCGCCGGGCCGCCAGCTCCACCTCGTACCGGTGCCGCGCCTCGGCGCCCCGCACCTCGGCCTGCGCACCCGTCAACTCCCGCCTCGCCGCGCGGTGCAGGTGTCCCACCGTGCGGCGGGCGGCGGCCAGTTGCCGCCGGTCCGGCGCGAAGGCGGCCCCGAACGCGTAGGCCCAGCCGCCCGGGTAGCGCGACAGCTGCCAGGCGACCGCCGCCCCGCCGCCGACCAGGAGCGCCAGCAGTACCCCGATCACGATCCCCATGCCCGGCCCTTCCTCACCGTGTTCAGCACCGCTCCGAAGCATCCCAGAGCGGCCAGGGGTGGTCACCGGGATCGCCCGCCCCTACGCTGCCCGCCATGGGTACCGACATCTACGGCGCGATCGAGGTGCGCCACCCCTGCGCCGACCAGGACTGGTGGGAATGGCCGGCCTGGCAGCGCCTGATGGACCTCTCACCGCTCTACGACGACCGGGACTACTCGGCGTTCGCCGTGCTGTTCGGCGTGCGCAACAGCGCCGGGTACTCCCCCGTCGCCGCCGGTCGGGGGCTGCCGGCGGATGTCTCGGCCGAGCTGCGGGAGGAGTTCGAGCGCGTCCAGGGCATCGACTCGGCGGTGCACGGCGCCACCTGGGTGAGCTGCGCCGAGCTCGACCGGGCCGACCTGACCGGCATCGACGCTCTCGGCCCGGGAAGCGGGTGGGAGCACGTCTTCGCCGTCCTGCGCGCGCTGGCCGGCCGGTTCGGCGGTGACGGGGTGCGCCTGGTGGTGTACTTCGACTGAGTTTCGGCGCCCCCGCCCGCCGCCGCATGCCCAAGCACGGGCCCGGCGACCACTCGCCCTGGCCGGGCGCCGAGCGGATGTTCTTCCACCAACCGCCCGGCCGGGCCACCGCGATGGGTTGGGCGATCGACCCGAGCGGTCTGCACGACGTGCTCACCGAGACGGCCCGGGCCAATCCCGGCCTGCTACGGCAAGCGGTCCGGCGCGGTCTGCGTCGACTACCCGACCCAGCGCCGGACCCCGAAGACCAGCGCCGCCTGGTACGCCCGCACCGCCGACATCAATGCGCTGCACCCGCCACCCGCCTCGAACTGAGGTCCGTCAGGCGGCCGTTCGGACGTACCGCAGGATCTGCTGGCCCTCGTCGAACAGCCGGACTTCGGCCAGGGTGAAGGCGCGCGGACCGAACTCGGCGCGGAACAGCGGGATTCCGGCGCCGACCAGCACCGGGGACTGCTTGATGATCAGTTCGTCGATCTCGGGGAGCAGCTGGCCGGCCAGGTCGGCACCGCCGCAGAGCCAGATGCCCAGCCCGTCCTGCTGCTTGAGCCGGCGCACCAGGGCCACCGGGTCCTCGGCGGTCACCTCGACGGCCGGGTCGGGGCTCTCGGTGAGCGAGCGGGACAGCACGATCTGCCGCAGGTGGGCGTACGGGCTGGTGAGGCCGATGTCCAGCCCGGGCTGGTAAGTGCCGCGCCCCATCAGCACGGTGTCGAAGCGGCGGTTGGGCGCGTCCGCGATGCCGAGCCCCGCCCGCCCGGGTGTGGACATGGCCTCGGGGTACTCCGCCATGTAGTGGGTAAGGAAGTCCGGCGTCAGATAGGGCGCGAAGAAGTCGAATTCACCGTCGGGACCGGCGATGTAGCCGTCGATGGTGACGGCGACGAGATAGCTGAGCGTTCGCATACATGTCCCCCATGCTGTCGGTGGGCGAATTCCGCCCGCCAGCGTTAACCACTCCATTTATAGTACTCTGCCTGTAGTGGTTGCAAGCGCCTATTGGCGCGCCCTTGAAGTTGACGCGCCTGGTGACGTCGAAACGTTGCGGCGCCTGTTGAAGGAGAGGACCGGACGCATGGCCCAGAACCCCGCACGCCGCGCCGCGCTCACCGACGCCGCCATCGATGTGCTGGCCGCCGAAGGCGCGCGCGGCCTCACCTTCCGCGCGGTCGACCAGCGGGCCGGCGTGCCTGCCGGCACCTCGTCCAACTACTTCGCCAACCGGGACGAGTTGCTCCACCAGGCCGCCCGCCGGATCCACCACCGCTTGACGCCCGACCCGGTCGTGCTGGCCGAGCTGCTGCGGGCCCCGCGTGACCGCGCCCTGGTGGCGGCGCTGATGCGCGATCTGCTGCGCCGGGTCTGCGCGGACCGGGACGGCTATCTGGCGATGCTCGAACTGCGCCTGGAGGCCACCCGCCGCCCCGAGGTCCGGGCCGAACTCTCCGGCACCATGCGGGCCGAGCTGGAGAGCAACATCGCCTACCACCTGGACGAGGGCTTCCCCGGCGACCGCGAGACGGTGGTGCTGATCTATCTGGCGATGACCGGCCTGATCATGGAACACCTCACGCTGCCGGACGTGTTGGGCGGCACCGAGCCGGCCGAGCTGGTCGAGCAACTGGTGGCCCGGCTCGTCCCGGCCGGCTGACGGTCGCCCAGCTCGGCGGGGACGCTGGTGACGGTCGCCCGGTGCGTCGGGGCCGCTGTTGAATAGGGGTGTGTACAGCGAGCAGCGATCCGAGGCGGTGCCGGGCGCGGTGGTGTGGTCCAAGCGGCTGGAGCGCGACACCGCGGCGCCGGCTCGGATCCTGCCGGACGGCTGCATGGATCTGATCTGGACCGGCGGCAGCCTGCTGGTCGCCGGCCCCGACTCCGCCGCCCATCTGGTTCCGGGGCGGGCCGGGGACGGCTATGTCGGCCTGCGGTTCGCGCCGGGCACCGGGCCGCTGGTGCTGGGCGTGCCCGCCGGCGAACTGACCGACCGGCGCGTGCCGTTGGACCAGCTCTGGCCGCAGCGCCAGGTGCGCGAATCGGCCGAGCGGATCTGGCACGCCGCCGACCGCGCCGCCGCGTTGCAGGCCGTGGCGGTCACGCTGGGCCGGGCGCCGGCCCGCCGCGCCCCGGTGCCGGAGGCGGTGCTGCGCGGGGTGCGACAGCGGCTGGCCGTCACCGAGATCGCGCGTGGGCTGGCGCTGAGCGAGCGCCAGCTGCGACGGCTCTGCCTGGACGCGTTCGGTTACGGGCCGAAGACGCTGGATCGGGTGCTGCGGCTCGGCCGGGCCCTCGACCAGGCGCGGGCCGGCCTGCCGTTCGCGCGGGTCGCCGCGGTGGCGGGGTACGCCGACCAGGCGCACCTGAGCCGCGAGGTGCGCGCCCTGGCCGGCCTGCCGCTGGGGCTGCTGCTCGCCGAGGAGGGCCGCCTCCAGGAGTGAGCGGTCACGCCTGGGTGACAGGGGCCGCCGCATTGATCATGCTGCGCCGCCGCCCGACGCGTCCTGGCCGTCTGGCGAGCTGGACAACGCTCAGCTCGGGCGGACCGCGAACAGGTCGACCGCGTTGCCGTCCGGGTCGAGCACCGTGGCGTAGCGCTGGCCCCAGAACGCGTCCCAGGGCTCGTTGTGGCCGCGGTAGCCGGCGGTCAGCAGCTCCTGGTACAGCTTGTCCACCTCCGCCGGCTGCGCGCAGTCGAAGGCGATCGCGATCCGGTGGTCGCCGACCGGCGGGGTCCAGTCGGGGTCGAAGCTGCGGACGGTCGCCACGGTGTCCCAGACCAGTTTGAGGCCGCCGGGCAGGTCGTACTCGACGTGGGGTTCGGCGTCCGCGTCGGGCGGGATGGCCAGGCCCAGCCGGCGGTAGAAGGCGAGCGTTGCCGCCATGTCGGAGGCGACCAGGCCGATGAAGCTGATGCGTGGTTGTGCAGTCATGATCGTCACGCTAGTGGGGCCGGGCCCGGGGAGTCTTGAACGAAACGGACATCGCCGCCCGCCGCACCGGCGAGCAGCCCGTGCCCGGTCAACCAGTCGGCGATCAGGGCGGCGAGCTCGGCGGAGTTGTCGGCGGTATGCCACCGGTTCCGCCCGCACCCCCGTGTCGGGCGGAACCGGTGAGCCTCAGGCCAGCGTGTCGCAGAGGTTCTCCACCTGGTGCTGCTCCAGCACCTGGGGCTGGTGGCCCGGGTGGATCAGCAGCCGCGCGCCGCCGCTGAACAGGTAGTCCCCGGTCGCGTGGTACGGGTCGCCCGGGTGGACCACCGCGCTGATGTGCGAGGTCTTCGGGATCACCCACTCCTTGTAGCCGCCGGGAAGGTAGTCGAGGATGCCGAAGCCGCTCTGGTCCCGGTCGACGCTGCGACCGCTGTCCGCGTTGGCGTAGCGCAGCACCAGCGGGCCGCGGAACAGCTCCTTCTTCGGTGAGCCGTCCGGGTAGCTGGCGGCGGTCTTGCTCTCCTCCTGGTCGACCAGCACGCTGACGTACAGGTGGAACGGGCAGACCGTACCGGCCGGGTAGTCGAACGGGCCGCCGGTGCGGTACGGATGCCAGCCCCCGCCACCGTCACCGTGCGCCGGCGTGGCCGCGGACGCCGCCGGGGCGCCCAGCGCCAGGGCGGCGACGGCAACGGCCGCGCCCAGTAGGCGAGTGAACGGATGCGAGCGTACCGACATGATCGACCTCCGGTGAGCCGCCTCGTCCCGACCCTGCGCCGGGGCGAGTGCGTCTTGCTATCGTCAGGTCACGGACCGTCCCGGCGCGATGCTTTCGGTGTCCGCCGAAGGGTCGTTCGCTCGGCGGCTTCTGGAGGTCGGACCACCGTGCTGCGCATCCACTTCACGGCAGCGGATCTACTGGACGTGCGGTTCGCCGACGATCCGGCTCCGCTGGTCGAGCTGGAGCTGGCCGTCGCGATGCTGCAACGCCGGGACACCGACCCGGGGTTCGTCCGCTGGCGGCGCGGCTTGGCGGCGAGTGGGGCGCTGGCCGCGACGGCTGCGCTGCGCGAACTGGTGCCGCCGACCGGCGCCGGACCGTTCTTCCTCGATCCGATCGCCCCGGACCTCGACCAGGGCCTGGAACTGGTCCGCCGCTCCACCAACACCCTGGTGCGCAGCGAGTTGGAGCGGATCTGCGGCGCCGGCCTGGCCGTCACGCCGCTGCTGAAGCACCTCGCCGACCAGGACCAGCAGGCCTGGCGGTATCTGTCGGACACCCTGCGGTCGGCGTACGGCGCGGTGATCGGCACGGCCTGGCCGCAGCTGCGGGCCGGCTTCGACGCGGACCTGCGCTGGCGCGGCCAGGTGCAACGCCAGGAGGGTCTGCGCGGCATGCTGGCCGGCCTGCACCCGGGCAGCCGGTGGCGGGGGTGCACCCTGGAGATCCCGGTGGCCAAGGAGCTGGACTTCCAACTGCGCGGCGAGGGGCTGTTGTTGCTTCCGTCCGCGAGCTGGACCGGGCGGCCGCTGGTGGGCAGTTATCCGGACGGGCCGACGGTGCTGGTGTATGCCGCGCTCACCCCGCTGCCGTATCTGACCCAGACCGATCCGGCGCCCGGCGCCGATCCGGACGATCCGGTGGCCGTGCTGCTCGGCCGTACTCGGGCCGCCGTACTGCGGCTGACGCTGCGTGAGCCGACGACCAGTCAGCTGGCCGCCGCGCTGGGTGTCGGCCTGGCCTCCGCATCGGAGCATGCCCGCGCCCTGCGCCGGGCGGGCCTGGTCAGCACCGCCCGCACCGGCCGCTCGGTCCGCCACAGCTGCACCCAGCTGGGCCACCGCCTACTGGCCGCACCGACCGCGGTCGTCCAGTCCTGACGGTCCGTCAAGTCAAGCCGTGGCCTTGGCCCGCAGCTTGCGCGCCGCTCGCACCGCCAGCGGCGGCAGCAGGTCGTGCGCCAACCGGCGTGCCGAGGACGGGCGTTGGGCCCGAGCGTGGCCCGAGGCAGCAAGGGTCGGCCCTGGTGTCGCGGACCGCCGCTCCTCGCCGGGCAGCAACTTGGCCACACCGCGGCCGGAGAGGCGGATCAGCCGGCGGCCGGCGATCATGTCGATGTCCAGGTGGCAGTCCTCGGCGTCGCCGTCCAGCTCCACCAGCGCCTGCTGAATCGGCTCGGGGTCGCCCCAAGTGCCGTACAGCTTCTCGGGGGTGACGCAGATCGGGCGCAAGTCCTGCTGGAAGACCGCCTCCCAGGTGGCGGCGGCCACCCCGGGCGTGTGCGGGGAGCGGAAGTCGTCCAGCACCACGATGCCGTCCGGGCCGAGTGCCGCCTTCGCGGTGCGGATGTCGACCGCGACATGCTCGTAGAGGTGGGAGGCGTCGATGTGCACGAAGCGGCAGCTGCCGGTGCCTATTCGGCCGTCCCCGAGCACCGAGGTCGGGGCCTGCACGATCACCGGCAGCTCGGAGTGGAACGCCAGGTAGTTGCGCTCGAAGGCGGTCCGGGTGAGCGTCCGGCGGTAGGACATGGTCATCTCGGCCGCGTTCTCGCCGTCCGGTGCCTCCGAGTCGAACAGGTCGCAGACCGTGAAGGTCTCCCCCGCCCGCAGGTGGCGGCCGATCAGGATGGCACTGCGACCCAGGTAACTGCCCAGTTCAAGCAGGTCGCCACGGGTCTCGGCAGCGCTCTGGCGATCCAGCAGCCAGGCGAACAGCTGCTGGTCGATGGGCCAGAACCACCCGGGGACGTCGTCCAGGGTGCGTGGCAGCGGTGCCTGGTCCAGCGGGCGGGTGTCGGCGGTGACCAAGGGTGCCTCCTAGGGAACGGGGGCGGCGCCACCGGCGGATACCACCGGTCGGGGGACGGCGCCGGCCCCGGAGTGCACGTGAGCCTAGGGCCGGTACTGCCCCGGCGAAAGAGCCTGAGCTGTGGAAATTCGGTCTGCGGGTGGTTCGTTCCCGCGCGAAGACGTTACATCCGGGTGGCGTCGACCGCATGCCGCTGGAGCTGCGGAGAACCGTCAGCCCGCGGCCAGCAGCCGGGCCACCGCGCGCCGGGTGCGGTCGGGGGCGGCGGAGTCGCGCTCCAACTGGATCGCCTGGTTGAGGGCCAGGTAGGCGCCGATCAGTTCATAGGCGAGTTGCTCGGGATCGGCCGTGGCGGGCAGCTCACCCCTGGCGACGGCGATGCGGAGCTCGGCCACCAGCCTGCGGCGCCAGAACCGGTAGAGCCGGGCCACCGCGTCCCGGACCGCGCCGGTGCGGGCGTCGAACTCGACGGCTGCCGTGGTGAACAGGCAGCCGCCGGGAAAGGCGCCGCGCTCGGTCTCCAGGTAGCGGTTCCAGGCCTCCAGGACGGCGGTCAGCCGGGTGAGCCCCGGTGCGGCGTCGGCGGCCGGCTCCCAGACCAGACGCATGAAGATCGCCGAGGCGCCGTCGAGGGCGGCCAGCTGGAGCGCCTCCTTGGTGCCGAAGTGCCCGAGCACTCCCGCCTTGCTCATGCCCAGGTCGGTGGCCAGCCGCCCGATGGTCAGCCCCTCCAGCCCGTCCACCGAGGCGATCGCGACGCTGCGGTCGATGATCCGCTCCCGGGTTCTGCGGGTGTCGGCGACGGACTTGCGTGGGCTCATGGCGACATCGTAGCCGGGCTGCACTCCTTTAGCTTCCGACCGATCGGTTGCTATATTCCGCAGCGGTACCCCACGCACGCAGCGACACCCCATGCACTCCAACGCACTGCCCCGCAAGCCAAGGAGAAGAACCTGTGACCGGATCCCGCATCACCGGCCTGGGCCATTACCAGCCGTCCCGGGTGCTCACCAATGACGAACTGGCTCAGATGGTCGACACCAACGACGCCTGGATCCGGCAGCGCACCGGGATCGCCACCCGCCGGATCGCCGCGGAGCACGAGACGGTCGCCGACCTGGCGACGGCGGCGGCCGGCAAGGCGCTCGCTGCGGCCGGGCTGCAGCCCGCCGACATCGGCCTGATCTCGGTCGCCACCTGCAGCGTGATCGACCGCTGCCCCTCCACCGCCGCCCGGGTGGCCGCCCGGCTGGGCATCCCGGCTGCCGTGGCGTACGACCTGAACAACGGCTGCGCCGGCTTCTGCACCGCGCTGGCCACCGCCGACCACTCGATACGGGCCGGCGCCGCCCGGCACGCGCTGGTCATCGGGGCGGAGAAGATGTCGGACGTGACGGACTGGACCGACCGCAGCAGCTGCGTGCTGCTCGGGGACGGCGCGGGCGCGGCGGTGCTGAGCGCCGCCGACGAGGCGGGGGTCGGCCCGGTGGTCTGGGGATCGGATCCGAGCCTGGGCCAGGCGGTCCGGCTGCAGGGCGACTGGCATCCGACCTTCGCCCAGGACGGCCAGACGGTCTACCGCTGGGCCACCACCGAGATCCCCGCGATCGCGCTGGCCGCCTGCGAGCGAGCGGGAGTGGCGCCCGGCGAGCTGGCCGGTGTGGTCACCCACCAGGCCAATCTGCGGATCATCGAGGCGGTGGTCCGGCGACTGGGGTTGGCCGAGGAGACCGTGATCGCCCGGGATGTGATCGAATCCGGCAACACCTCCGCCGCCTCGGTGCCGCTCGCCCTGGCCAAGCTGGTGGAGCGCCGCGAACTCCCGGCGGGCGGCCCGGTTCTGCTGCTGGCCTTCGGCGGCGGCCTCTCCTGGGCCGGGCAGGTCATCAGCTGCCCCTGAACATCGTTGGCTACACGGGAAATTGACGATCAGTCAATTTCCCGTTCCCGGAGGTCCGCCACCGCCTCGCGCACCTCCGGGGCCGGGTCCACCGCCAACCGGTCCAGCAGGGCGTCGACGCCCGGCGTGGACCAGCGCGCCACCGCCCAGACCAGTGCCTCCCTGACGGCGGGGTCGGGATGGTCGGACAGCCGGGCCAACCGGCTCACCGGGCCTCGTCGGTAGCGGCCGTAGCAGTCCAGGGCTTCGCGCAGGACCGCCGGATCGCCCGGGTCACCGGCCGCCTCGATCCGGGCGAGCAGCACCCGGGAGGGCGGCGGCGGGCCGCCGTCATGGAACGGCCGGCGCTCCCGCAGCCGCCGCGAACCGTACTCACCGCGCACCCGGCAGCGCTCGCAGAGGCACGGGCGGATGCCGTGCGCATCCGGCCAGTAGCGCCAGCCCACCGACTGCCGCACCGGGCGGATGCGATGCACCTCGGCCGGGGTGACCGCCCTGGGCACGAAGACCTCCCAGCCGCGCGGGTCCGGCAGCTCGGCGATGCGCCGGACCGCCTCGGCGGCGGTCACGGCCTCGGGGGGACGCCCGTAGCGACCCACGGTGACCGGTTCGCCGTCGGGCAGGCGCACCTGGACGGCCACCAGGTTGCGCCGGGCCTCACTCCGGGCCAGTTCGCGCAGCCAGCCGTGGGTGAGCGTGTAGGACGGCAGCACCGGGAAGCAGAACAAGCCACGGGTGCCGTCCGCCCGCCGGGAGGCCGCCCGGACGCCGGCGCGCCGGATCCGCACCGCGTTCGCCTCGGCTGCGAGGTGCACGAACATCGCCATGCGGCCACCCTACCGGGACCAGCCACGCCCCCTCCGCGCACCTTCACCCTTCACTCTCATTCTCCACATTAGAGCCACCGATCTGATGCATCATCGGATGAGAGGCGCTTCGCACTCGAACACGGGGCGACGGGTTCAAACAGACTCCTGTAGCCAAGTCGATTCAACTCGAAACGTTGCCTCATCGACTTCCGGACAATGCCCGAACGACGTGGTCACAGCGGAACCTCGAGTTCTTCACGATGCCGTTTGCCACATTTGCCACACATCTTGAACCCTGGTCAGCAGCGCCCGGCCCTGGCAAATGCCGCAGAAACCCCCATAGCACCCAGTGGCATAGCTCAAATCCAGCCAGCTGGCTGGTTCACGTAGGCGATAAGTGCGCACCGGAACGACGCACTTCGAGCGAACCTTTGGCTGATCTTCACCGGTGTGTCGGGTCGCGGAACGTCCCGAGTCTGGTCTCCGGACCATGTTGATCAACATCATGGACCGTCATCGGGCCGTCGAGCCCAGGCAAAGCCACTACCGCGCGGCCTCCCCCGACGCGCACGAACCGGAGTCCAGAAGATGTCGATCTCCAACCCGTCGAGCTGGCCCCTGACTGCCGGGCAGTCCGGCGTGTGGATCGCCCAGCAGCTCGATCCGGCCAGCCCCGCCTACCAGGTGGCGGAGTGCATGGAGATCTGCGGCCCGATCCGCCCCGCGCTGTTCGCCGCGGCGATGCGCCGCCTACTCGACGAGTGCGACATCTTTCGGATCCGTTTCACGGACGAGGACGGCGAGCCCCGCCAGCAGTTGATGCCCCCCGGCGAATCCCCGCTGCGGATCGTGGACGTCGGCGGTGCTTGTGACCCGTACGAGGCCGCGATGGCTCAGATGCGCGCCGAAGTGGCAGTGCTGCGCGAGCCGATGGCCGGCCAGGGGTACCGGTCGATCCTGTTCCGTGCTGCCACCGACCGCTGGTTCTGGTTCCAGGCCGGTCATCACGCGATCTTCGACGGGTACTCCGGGCTGCTGTCCGCGACCCGACTGGCGGAGATCTACACGGCGATGGTCCACGGGCGCGAGCCCGATCCGCAGACTCGACTGGGTGGGCTCGCCAAGCTGCTCCAGCAGGAATCGGCTTATCGGTCCAGTGAGCAGTACCAAGCCGACCGCGACTACTGGCTCGGTCAGCTGGCCGATCGGCCGGAGCCGGTCTCACTGGCCGGTCGGTTCGCCGAGGCCTCGCACCACCACCTGCGACATGAGGTCACCCTCCCCGCCGCCCAGGCCCGGAGGTTGCACACGGCTGCCCGCCGCCTGGGCGTCAGCCGCTCGGTCCTGCTGCTGGCGGCGGCCGCGCTCTACACGAGCCGACTGACCGGCGCCCCTGAGGTGGTCATCGGCCTGCCGGTTACCGCTCGGGTCGGCAAGGCCTCCAAGTCCGTGCCCGGCATGCAAACGAATGTCTTGCCGCTGCGCATCAAGGTGCAGGCTGGGCTCACCCTTGTCGAGTTGGTCAAGCAGGTCAGCGCCACCGCCCGCGCCGCGCTGCGGCATCAGCGCTACCGCTACGAGGAGATGCGCCGCGAACTCGGCTCAGTCGAGGCCCCCCTGTTCGGTGCCATGGTCAACCTGATGGCCTTCGACTACGACCTCACCATCGGCGGCTGCCGCACCCTCTTCCACAACCTGAGCAACGGGCCGGTCGAGGACCTCTCCTTCGTGCTCTACGACCGGCAGTCGGGCGATGGCGTCCGACTGGCCGTGGACGCCAACCCGGCGCTCTATGACACTGCCGAACTCGCGGCCCACGCCGAGCGGTTCACCGCTCTGTTGGAGACACTGGCCGGCATTGACGACAAGTCAGCTCACCTTGCCCGGGTTGAGGTGGCGACCGCCGACGAGCAGCGGCTGGTGCTGGCGCAGTGGCAACCGCAGCCTGTGGCGGCAGCGGTGGCCACCCTGCCCACGCTGTTCGACGCGCAGGTGGCGCGAACACCGGATGCGGTGGCGGTGTCCTTTGAGGACGTCTCGCTGACCTATGCGGAGCTGAACGGGCGGGCGAACCGCCTGGCACGCCTGCTGGTCGGGCGCGGGGTGCGGCCGGAGTCGCTGGTGGCAGTGGCGATGCCGCGGTCAGCCGAGCTGGTGGTGGCGCTACTGGCGGTGCTGAAGGCGGGTGGTGCCTACTTGCCGATCGACCCGGCCTACCCGGCCGACCGCATCAACTACATGCTGCGGGACGCCGCGCCCGTGCTCACGATCACCGACGGCAGCACCGCAGAGCCCGGCGAGCTCGCCCTCGGAGCGCCCGACACCGCCGCTGAACTCGCGGCCGGCGACGCCACCGATCTGCCGTCCGTGCTGCTGCGTCCGGAGCACCCGGCGTACGTCATCTACACTTCGGGCTCGACGGGTCAGCCCAAGGGTGTGGTTGTGCCTCATGAGAACGCGGCCCGGCTGTTCAGCGCCACGGACCACTGGTTCCGCTTCGGGGCCGAGGATGTGTGGACCTGGTTCCACTCGTTCGCATTCGACTTCTCGGTTTGGGAGTTGTGGGGTGCACTGCTCTTCGGTGGGCGTCTGGTGGTGGTTCCGAGTGACATATCGCGTTCACCCACCGAGTTCCTGGCGTTGCTGGTGCGCGAGCGGGTGACGGTGCTGAACCAGACCCCGTCAGCGTTCTACCAGTTGATCCAAGCGGATGCACAGAACCCTGAGCTGGGCCGCGAGTTGGCGCTGCGCACCGTCGTTTTCGGCGGTGAGGCGCTGGACCTGCCACGCCTGAGCGGGTGGTACGCCCGGCACCGGGATGACGCACCGCAGCTGGTCAACATGTACGGCATCACCGAGACCACTGTGCACGTCAGTTACGCCCCGCTGACAGCGGCGCAGGCGGACCGCGCCGCCGGCAGCGTGATCGGCGGTGCGATCCCGGACCTGCGGGTGTACGTGCTGGACAACGCCCTGCGGCTGTGTCCACCCGGTGTCGCGGGCGAACTCTACGTCGCGGGCGCCGGGTTGGCGCGCGGCTATCTGGGGCGCCCGGGTCTGACGGCGGGCCGGTTCGTCGCCGATCCGTTCGGTGCGGCGGGCGAGCGCATGTATCGCAGCGGAGACGTCGTACGCTGGAACCCCTATGGCGAACTGGAGTTCGTCGGCCGGGCGGACAACCAGGTGAAGATCCGCGGCTTCCGCATCGAACTCGGTGAAGTCAGCGCCGCTTTGGAGACGCACCCGGCCGTCGCCCAGGCCACCGCGGTGGTCCGTGACGACCGCCTCATCGCCTACGCCGTCTCCACCGGGGTCGTGGCTCCGGCCGAGCTGCGCGACTACCTCCGCAGCCGACTCCCCCACTACCTGGTCCCCGCCATCGTGATGCCGCTGGCTGCCCTGCCCCTCACCACCAATGGCAAGCTGGACCACTGTGCGCTGCCCGCACCCGACTTCACCATGGTCACCACCGACCGCCGCCCGCAGACCGAACGCGAACAGCTCCTCGCCGGTCTCTTCAGTGAACTGCTGAAACTTCCCGAAGTCGGCCTCGACGACGGCTTCTTCGAGCTGGGCGGCGACTCCATCAGCTCCATCCAGCTGGTTTCACGGGCCCGCCAGGCCGGCCTGATCCTCTCGCCCCGGGACGTCTTCACCCACCAGACCGTCGCCCGCCTGGCCGAGGCCGCACAGGCCCAGGAGAGCGCGGTCATGGAGGAGGCCGAGGCCGCCCTCGGCGACCTGCCCGCTACGCCGATCATGCACGAACTGCGCAAACTGGGCGGTTCTCCCGACTCCTTCCACCAGGCCATGCTCGTCACCCTGCCGACGGGCATCGGCCTTCAGCAGCTCACCGACGGCCTCCAGCAACTCGTGGACTGCCACGACGCGCTGCGCGCCCGCCTGCTGATCGGGGCGGACGGCAACTGGTCGCTGACCGTGCTGCCGCGCGGCACGGTCGCCGCCACCGACCTGATCACCCGGGTCGATGCCCACGACCGCTCCGATGAGCAGCTCGCCGCGCTGGTCCGCCAGGCGGTCCACTCCGCGTCGCAGCGGCTGGCTCCGCGCGAGGGCACCATGCTCCAGCTGGTCCACTTCACCGGAGCGGCCCAGAACCAGGCCCTGCTGATGGTCCACCACCTGGTGGTCGACGGCGTCTCCTGGCGCATCCTGCTGCCCGACCTGCTCACCGCCGCCCAGGGCGGTACCCTCCAGTCCGCCGGCACCTCGCTGCGCACCTGGGCCCACGCCCTCCAGGACGAGGCCGACCGTCGAACCGACGAACTCCCCTACTGGCAGCAACTCCTGGCCAGACCGGTAACCCCGCTCTGTGACGGCGCCCTCGACCCGAACCGCGACACCGTGGCCACCGCGGACCACCTCACCCTGACGCTGCCGCCGGAGACCACCGCACCGCTCCTCACCACCCTGCCGGCGCTCTTCCACGCCGAGGTCAACGACGTCCTGCTCGCCGCCCTCGCGCTGGCCGTCAACCGCTGGCGCGACACCAGTTGCTCCGTGCTGGTCGAACTCGAGGGCCACGGCCGCGAAGAACTCAGCAGCCGCGCTACCGACCTCTCCCGCACCGTCGGCTGGTTCACCACTACCTACCCCGTCCGCCTCGACCCCGGCACCGGCCACCCGGGCCAGGCGATCAAGGCCGTCAAGGAACAGCTCCGCAGCGTCCCCGACCACGGCCTCGGCTACGGCCTGCTCCGCCACCTCGGCTCCACCAGCCGCGAGCAGCTGGGGAACCTTCCCATCCCGCAACTCACCTTCAACTACCTGGGTCGGCTCGACACCGCCGCCATCCAGGCCAGGCCCGTCAGCGACCCGAACGGCGGCCTCGCCCCCACCACCCCGCTCAGTCGGCTCCTCACCCTCAACGCCATCACCGAGGACCGCGGCGACGGCCCCCACCTCAGAGCGACCTGGACCTGGGCCACCAACCTCATCAGCCCGGCCGAGGCGCGTGAACTCGCCGAACTCTGGTTCCGGGCCCTCGGGGAACTGGTCGAACACGGCAACCAGCGCGACGCCGGCGGCTTCACTCCCTCCGACGTTCCCTACGCCACCGTCACCCAGGCAGAGCTCGACCGACTGCACAGCACCGAACTGGCGCAGATCCTGCCGCCCACCCCGCTCCAGGAAGGCCTCTACTTCCACACCCGCTACGACGACGCCGGTCCCGACGTCTACACCACCCAGCTCACCCTGGAACTCGCCGGGCACCTCGATCCCGCCCGGCTCCGCGACGCGTTCGGCGCGCTACTCGCCCGCCACCCCCACCTCCAAGCCGCCTTCCATCAGACGTCCGGCGGGCAGCTCCTCCAGCTCATCCCCCGCGCGGTACGGCTGCCCTGGGCGGAGCACGACCTCACCGGGCGGACCGAAGCGGACCAGCGCACCGAGCTGGACCGGCTCCGGACCACCGAGCGTGCCCGGAGGTTCGACCTCTCCGCGCCACCACTGCTCCGCGTCGCCCTCATCCGGCTCGCCGAGCAGCGCCACACACTGGTCCTGACCAACCATCACATCCTGTGGGACGGATGGTCGCTGGGGGTACTGTTCGGAGACCTGATGGAGCTCTACCGAGCCGGGTCGGACGCCGCGCTGCCACGCACCACGGCGTTGCGCGACTACCTCGGGTGGCTGGCCGACCAGGACGGTGAAGCCGCCCGCGCCGCCTGGCGCGAGGCTCTGGCGGGACTCCACGGACCTACCTGCCTCGGCCAGGCCGGGAAACGCCTGCCCGGACGCACGGAGCAGGCCGACGACCAGCCGACCGAGCAGCTGGCGCGGGCAACCGAGGTGCTCTCAACCGAGCTCACCGAGCGGCTGGCCACCACCGCCCGGGACCTCGGCGTGACCGTCAACATCCTGCTCCAGGCCGCTCTCGGCCTCACCCTCGCCCACCTGACGGGCCGTCAGGACATCGTCTTCGGCTCCGTGGTCTCCGGCCGCCCCGCCGAACTCCCCGGCGTCGAGCGCATCGCCGGGCTGCTGATCAACACCGTGCCCGTCCGCATCCGCCTCAGGCAGGCCGAGACCGTCACCAGCCTCCTCGCCCGCCTGCGCGACGAGCAGTCCGCGCTCCTGCCACACCAGCACCTCCCCCTCGCCGACCTGCAGCGCACTGCCGGCCTGGGCGAACCCCTCTTCGACACTGCCTACGCCTTCGAGAACTACCCGCTGGACACTGCCGCCCTCAGCGATGGCGACGGCCTTCGGATCACCGGCGGAACGGGCGACGACCGCACCCACTACCCCGTCACGGTCACCGCCCTGCCCGGCGACCGACTCGAACTGCGCGTCGACTACCGCCCGCATGCCGTCCGCCCCGGTACCGCCGAGCGCATCCCCGCCCTACTCCAGCGCATCCTGCAGGCCATCACCGACGACCCGGACCAACTCACCGCCCGCATCGACCTGCTCACCCCCGAGGAGCACCGCCGGCTCACCGCCGACTGGCGGCTCCAGGCAAACGACCAGGCATCGGACGCCACCCTGCCGGAGCTGTTCGCCGCCCAGGCGGCCCGCACCCCGTCGGCGATCGCCGTCTCCCTCGACGGCGACGAGCTGACCTACGCCGAACTCGATGAACGCGCCGAGCGATTGGCACATCTGCTGGTGGAGCGCGGTGCGGGGCCGGAGGGCACCGTGGCGCTGGTGCTGGACCGCACGCTCGAGCTGGCGGTGAGCATCCTCGCCGTCGCCAAGTCGGGTGCGGCGTACCTGCCAATCGATCCGGCCTACCCGGCCGACCGGATCGCCTATCTGGTCGAGGACGGCACACCGACCCTGGTGCTCGCCACCGAGGCCACCGCGCAGGTGGTCGACGGCCCGGCGCTGCTGCTCGACGCCCCGGCGGTGGTGGCGGAACTCGCCGCCGTCGACCTCGCTTCGGCCGAGCCGCTCGCCGGCCCGCGGGCCGACCACCCGGCCTACATCATCTACACCTCCGGCTCCACCGGTCAGCCGAAGGGCGTGGTGATCCCGCACCGCAACGTGGTGCGCCTGTTCAGCGCCACCGAGGCCTGGTTCGACTTCGGCCCGGACGACGTCTGGACGCTCTTCCATTCCTACGCCTTCGACTTCTCGGTCTGGGAGTTCTGGGGGCCGCTGCTGCACGGCGGCCGCCTGGTGGTGGTGCCGTACCTGGTCAGCCGCTCCCCGGCGGACACCCTGGACCTGCTCAAGCGGGAGCAGGTCACGGTGCTCAACCAGACCCCGTCCGCGTTCTACCAGTTGCTCCAGGCCGAGCAGGAGCACTCGACGGACGTGCTGAGCGGGCTGCGCACCGTGGTGTTCGGCGGTGAGGCCCTCGATCTGGGCCGGCTCACCGACTGGTACCGCGCGCACCCGCAGGACGGCCCGCGCCTGGTGAACATGTACGGCATCACCGAGACCACCGTCCACGTCACCCACCGCCCGCTGGACGTCGCGACGGTGGCGGACGCGCCCGGCAGCCTGATCGGCGAGCCGATCCCCGACCTGGCGCTGCGGGTGCTGGACGAGGCGCTGCGCCCGGTGCCGATCGGCGTCCCCGGTGAGCTCTATGTGGCGGGTGCCGGCCTGGCCCGCGGCTACTCTGGCCGACCGGGACTGACGGCGGGCCGGTTCGTCGCCGACCCGTTCGGCGCGCCCGGTGACCGGATGTACCGCACCGGTGACCTGGCCCGCCGTCTCGCCGACGGTGAGTTGGAGTACCTCGGCCGGGCCGACGACCAGGTGAAGGTCCGCGGCTTCCGGATCGAACTCGGCGAGATCGAGGCGGCGTTGCTGCGTCAGCCCAGGGTGCGTCAGGCGGCCGTGGTGGTGCGCGAGGACCAGCCCGGCGACCAGCGACTGGTCGGCTATGTCGTGGGCGCCGGCCTCGACACAGCCGAGCTGCGGGGGCAGCTGGCCGCCGAACTGCCGGGCCACATGGTGCCGGCCGCCCTGGTGGTACTGGACGTACTGCCGCTGACCGGTAACGGCAAGCTGGACCGGCGTGCGCTGCCCGCTCCCGTGGTCACCGCCGCGGGCGGCGGCCGGCCGCCGCGCACCGAGCAGGAGAAGGTGCTCTGCGCGCTGTTCGCGGAGGTGCTCGACCTGCCGGAGGTGGACATCGACGGCGACTTCCTCGCCCTCGGCGGCCACTCGCTGCTGGCCACCCGGCTGATCGGCCGGATCCGCACCGCACTCGACGTCGAGGTGCCGCTGCGCGTCCTGTTCGAGGCGTCGAACGTCGCCGCGCTGGCCGAGCGGCTCGCGGGCGACCGGGCGGCGGAGACGCTCGACCCGTTCGCCACCCTGCTTCCGCTGCGCACCGGGGGTGACCTGTTGCCGCTGTTCTGCGTGCACCCGGGTGCCGGGATCGGCTGGTCGTTCCGGGGACTGGCCGACCACCTGCCGCAGGACCGCCCGCTGTATGCGCTACAGGCCCGCAGCCTGCGCGAACGGGACGGGCTGCCGCCGACCGTCGAGGCGATGGCCGCCGAGTACGTCGAGCAGATCCGGATGGTGCAGCCGAGCGGTCCCTACCACCTGCTGGGCTGGTCGTTCGGCGGGGCGGTCGCCCAGGCGATGGCCACCCAACTGCAGGCGGCGGGCGAGGAGGTGGCCCTGCTGGCCCTGCTGGACAGCTTCGCGGGCCTGGAACTGCGCCAGCCGGACCCCGAGATGGTGCGCCGCGAGGTGGCCACCGCCCTGCCGGAGCTCACCGAGGCCGAGGCGGCCGCCACGGTCGAGACCTGCCTGCGCAGTTCGCGGTTGCTGGCGGAGTTCACGCCGGAGCGGTTCGACGGTGACCTGCTGTTCTTCACCGCCATGACCGACCGCGCCGCCGACGCCCACACGGCGGGCAGCTGGCGCGCGCACTGCACGGGCCGGATCGTCGACATCCCGGTGCACACCGACCACCACAGCATGACGACCGAGGCCGGACTCGCGGAAGTGGGGTCGGAGCTGGCGGCGGCGCTGGCCGGGACCGCATGATGCGTCGGGCCGCCTGCGCAGGCAGGCGGCCCGACTCCCAAATCGAGAGGAGACCATCATGGTGCGCCGCTTCGTCCTCACCGGGACTCCCGGCGCGGGCAAGACCACGCTGCTGCACGCGCTCGCCGAGCGCGGTCATGCGGTGGTCGAGGAGGCGGCCACCGAGGTGATCGCCCGGGCACAGGCGGTCGGGGTGGCCGAGCTGTGGACCCGCCCGTCGTTCGTCGACGAGATCGCGGCGCTCCAGCGGGAGCGCCAACTGGCGCCCTGCGAGCGGCCGGTACAGTTCTTCGACCGCTCGCCCGTCTGCACCCACGCGCTGGCCGACTACCTCGGCCACCCGCTGCCGCCCGGCCTGCGCGCGGAGTTGGACCGGATCGTCGCGGCCAAGGTGTACCAGCCGACCGTGTTTTTCATCCGCAACCTCGGCTTCTGCGAGCCCACGGCCGCGCGCCGGATCAGCTTCGCGGAGTCGCTGGAGTTCGAGCGCCGGCACGAGGAGAGCTACCGGGCCTTCGGCTTCACCCTCGTCGAGGTGCCGGCCGCGCCGGTGGCGGAGCGGGTGGCCCTGGTGGAGGCGGCGATCGGCACGCCAGGGCTTGCCATCCCTCCCAACCCGCCGGAGCCGGCCGCCTTCCCACCCCGCTAGTGCCGCGCCAGCCAAGCCGCGACGTCGTCCAGCACCGCCTGGTCGAGGTGTCCCGGGTGTGCGTACTCGGCCGGGGTGGCGGGTCCGCTGCCGGCGAAGAAGAGGTGGTTGACGTCCGGGTGGATCCGGATCGTCACATCGGTCCGGTCCGCGAGGGCGGCCTGCCAGCGGGTCAGGTCGTCGGCGACGGTGACCTGGTAGTCCCGCCCGCCCTGCAGGATCAGCATCGGGCGGGCCAGTGCGGCGGCGATGGCGACCGCGTCGTAGGCACGCAGGTCCAGCCAGTAGGCGGCGGAGTAGCCGAGCGGCAGCAGCTCTGACGGGGTGTCCGGTGCGAGATCGGGCCCGCCCGCCAACTCGGCCTGCCGGGCCAGCGCCGCCACTGCCGCGTCGGCGCCCGGCCCGGGGTTGAGCGCGGCCAGGTAGCGGGCGACCCGGACGGCGGCCTGGTGCATCGGCTGGGCGTCCGCGGCCAGCAGCACCAGGCCCGCGATCGACGGGTCGGCGGCGGCGATCCTGGGCGCCACCTTGCCGCCCATGCTGTGGCCGAGCAGGTGGATCCGGTCGGCGGCCACCTCGGGCTGCTGCCCGAGCAGGCGGACGGCGGCCAGCGCGTGCGGCAGGTACTCGTCCGCCATGGTGTGGTCCGCCGGCAGCCGGTCCGGGTGGGCGAACGTCACCTTGTCGAAGCGCAGCGAGGCGACCTGGCGGGCGGCCAGGCCCCAGGCGAGGTCCTTGAGGGGCTTGTTGGGGCCGCTGGTCCCGTCCCGGTCGAAGGCGCCGCCACCGCTGAGCAGGACCACGGCGGGCCAAGGGCCGGGGCCGTCGGGCAGCGTGAGGGTGCCGGGCACGGCGAGCGGGCCGGTGCCGAGCAGCACCTCGCGCTCGGTGCGGCGATCGGGCTGCGCGTAGTGCGGCGGCTGCCACTCGGCGTCGCCCTCCGGGGCCAGCCGCAGTCCGTGCAGCAGGCCGTCACCGCCCACCGAGACCACCACCGTGAAGCCGCCGCCCGCGCAGCGCACCGGGATCCGGACCCGTACCAGGCCGCCCGCGCCCGGCTCGCTCACCGGCTCCCCGATCGTCGCGACGTCGCCCGATCCGGCGATCGCGCCCGTCCAGGCGAGCCGTAGCGCCTCCTCGGACACCGCGGCGCGCAGCGGCGGAGCGAACAGCTCCACGGTCTCGGCGAAGCGCTCAGCCAGCAGCAGCGCGGCGGAGTCGGCGGCCATCGCCCGTGCGTCCTCCTCATTTATTCTCATACTTGAGAACGGTAGCAGCTGTGAGAGCATTCGGACATGGACTCCCTGGAACTCCTCGCCCACCCCATCCGGCTGCGGATCGTGCATGCGATGGGCGGCGGGCGGCTGCTGACCACCGCTCAGCTCTGCGCGCGGATCCCCGAGGCGTCGAAAGCCAGCGTCTACCGGCACATCGACCTGCTGGTCGGCGGCGGGATCCTGGAGGTGGCCGAGGAGCGACGGGTGCGCGGCGCGGTGGAGCGGCACTACCGGCTGCGCCAGGACCGGGCCGTGGTCGGCCCCGAGGCGCTCCGCGCGCTCACCCCTGACCGCCATCGGCAGGCCTTCGCCACCGCGATGACCGCGCTGCTGGCCGAGTTCAGCGCCTACCTAGACCGTCCGGACGCCGACCCGGTGGCCGACCAGGTGGGCTACCGGCAGCACGCCCTCTGGCTCAGCCCTGCGGAACTCGACGAGCTGATCGGCGAGTTGCGGGCGGCCATCGCACCCAGGCTGGCCAATCGGCCGAGCCCCGAGCGGGCGCAGTACCTGCTGAGTCCGATCCACTTCCCGGTGGAGGCCGCCCCCGGGCAGGAGCCGCAATCCCGTTGACGCCGTGCGGCCCGCACCGGTTGGCTGCCGCCATGCAAACCCTGATGATCCAGCAGGCGGTCGGCGACGCCATGCTCGCCGACTGGCGGCACGTCCACAACACCATCATCCCGACCGACCCGCTCTCCCTCGACCAGGTGCGCGAGCGGTCCGGGCGCTACCACCTCGAACTCGCCGTGCTGGACGGGGTCGTGGTGGGTTGCAGCACGGTGCGCCCACCCGGCGCGGAGGAGCCGGCCGCCACCGTGATCGCCCGGATCCTGCCCGAGTACCGCCGCCGGGGCTTCGGCACCCTGCTGTACGAGAGTGGGCTGGCCCGGGCCGGGGAGTTGGGCGCTCCGGCCGTCGAGACCATCGTGCTGGCCGGCAACACCGAGGGGCTGCGGTTCGCCGAGGCGCGGGGCTTCGTCGAGGTGGAGCGCTACCTGCTGGACGGGGACACCATCCCGTTCGTCACACTCCGACTGGGCTGACCGACTCCCGCAGCAGCGCCAGCCGTTCGGCCGTGTCGGTGCCGGGCGGCGGGGTGTAGAGCTCCATCCGCTGGTCGCATGCGGCACCTGCTGCCGAAGATCACCGCGCCGACCCTGGTGATCGGCTGCGCCCAGGACGCCACCATTCCGGTGGCGCACAGCCGGGCCCTGCACGCGGCCATCGCCGGCAGCAGCTACACGGAGCTGGACACCGGGCACGTGGCGTCCTTCGAGCGGCCGGAGGAGTTCGTCGCGCTGGTGGACGGCTTCACCCCGGCCGACTGAACGGCCGGACCGCCGGGTTCCGGGCCACCGGGTTCCGGAGCGGCGATGACGGCGTCGATGACGGCGTCCAGGACGGAGTCCAACACGGAGTCCAACACGGAGTCCGGGACGAGGAGGAAACGTCCGAAAAAAAATTCTTCGAAAGGGTGTGACACTTCCCCGGCCCCCGGCGCTGAAGAGGTGAATGGAGCACCCAAGGGCTCCGGACGGCTGGTGGCTTCCCCGGGCACGCCAGCCGACCGGATCGCCGGCGGCGTCGACTGTGCAGAGATCGGCCGCCGGCTCCCGGGTGGGCAGGTTTCCCTGGCCTGCCACACCCAAGACGCCCCCTGGGCCCGGTCCGGCTGGGGTCGGCCGGATCGGGTCCAGGCCGGGCCTGGCATCCCGAAAGACCCCGAAATCGGCCGCGGCCGCCTGGATCTGGCGGGCCCCCGACTGCGCGATCGCCGAACAAGCCAGCTAGCATGTGACGGGTTGTCACACCGTGTAGCGGTACACCGCGCCGCCACACACTCCATCGCAGGCGATCCCCCCGAAGTGGAGACAGCGCATGGCAGACGAACCGGCGACCTGGGCGACCTGGACGACCAAGAACGTATGGGCCGGGCCCGGCGGGGTCCGCACCGTCGAAGGGGCGCAACTCAACGGCGACCTGAGTGTGCACACGACCTGGACGGGCACCGAGGCGATCCTGACCGTGCAGTACACCGATGCGCAGGACTGGTTCACGCTGCAGGGCAGCCCGATCGAGGTCGACGAGGAGCAGGCCGCCCGCGCCTGGCACCAGAACGCGGTCGAGGCGGTGCGGGCCGGCAACGGCGGCGCACTGACCTGACGACCTGCCGCACCGACGGGCCCGCCCTCCGCGTTCTGGGGGCGGGCCCGTCGCTTTGGCGGCAGGCCCGTTCCACATCCAAACCCGGCAACCACCGTCCGCACTCGTTCGGCCTACCGCGGGTGCGTATCAGCAGGTCGGCGACGAGGGTGGCTGGTATGACGCTTCCACAGAACGGCTCCCCCACCAGCCCGCTCGGCGCGCTCGCCCGGTTCGGTTGGCACAGTGCTCTGACCATCGGACTGCTCGGTGTCCTGCTCGGTGTGGTGGTGCTGGCCTGGCCCGACCGGACACTGGCCGTGGTCGGCGTGCTCTTCGGCGTCTATCTACTGATCAGCGGCATCCTGCAGCTGGTGCTGGCCGCGACGGTGCACACTGCCACGGGGCTGCGGGTCCTCGGCTTCATCAGCGGGGCGCTGTCGGTGCTGGTGGGACTGCTCTGCTTCCGCGGTCCCTACCAGTCGGTGCTGCTGCTGTCGCTGTGGATCGGGATCGGCTGGCTGTTCCGGGGGATCACGGCCACGGTCGCGGCGC
Source organism: Kitasatospora acidiphila (assembly GCF_006636205.1). Lineage (NCBI taxonomy): Bacteria > Bacillati > Actinomycetota > Actinomycetes > Kitasatosporales > Streptomycetaceae > Kitasatospora > Kitasatospora acidiphila. Next base: position 154,944 of record NZ_VIGB01000003.1, read on the forward strand.
TGGACGTGCCGAACGGGACGCCGGGACGGGGCTGGCAGATCTTCCTCGGCGTGATCACCGCGGTCGCCGGGGCGATCCTGCTGATCGACCCGTTCAGGTCGATCCTGGCGCTGGCGGTGATGGCCGGGATCTGGCTGCTGGCGCTCGGGGTGATCGAGATCGGCCACGCGATCGCGCTGCGTTCCCAAGCCAAGCGCCTGGCCTGACCCGGGCCGCTCATCCGGCCTGATCCGGGCCGACCCAACTGGCCTGACCCGGGCCGCTCATCCGGCCTGATCCGGGCCGACCCAACTGGCCTGCCCCAGGCCGGGTAGCCGGCCCGCCCCGGGCCGAGCGGCGACCCTGTCCCGGCCCTGTCCCGGCCCTGGTCAGGCCCGCAGGCTCTCCAGCACGTCGCGCAGCAGCGGCTCCAGCTCCGCCACGCCGACACCGGACAGCTCCGCGAACGCGCCGCTGGAGCGGGCCATCAGCACGCCCGCGAGGGCGGCGGTGGCCACCTCGGCCCGGAGCTCGGCCCGCTCCACCCCGTCGGTGGCGAGCCGCTCGCGCAGCGGGTCCACCAGCCGCTCCTGCACGTGGGCCCGGGCCGCCCGCTGGACGGCGCTGTTGTCGCCGGGCAGCATCAGGGCCGAGAAGGACGGGCTGAGGCCGCGCCGGTCGAAGCGGGTCAGCAACCAGTGCAGCCGGTCCTCGGCCAGCAGGTCGGCTGGCGGCTGATCGCCCTGCTCGGCGCGGACCGCCGCGAGGTAGAGCTGCACCTTGCCGCCGAAGTAGCGGGCGATCAGCGCCGGATCGACCCCGGCGCGTTCACCGATCTCCCGGGTGGTGGTGCGGTCGAAGCCGCGGTCTGCGAAGAGCTCCATGGCCGCCTGGAGCAGCAGTTCACGGCTGCGTGCGGCATCGCGGCGGCGCGGGGCGGCGGCAGCGCCGGCACCGGGCGCGGCCTGGGCCTCGGCATCGCGGTGCTGCGGGGCCTCGGTGGGCTCGGTCAACTGGTCACCCGCAGCGGCACTTCGTCCTCGCCGGGCGCGATGTCCGCCAAGCTCTCCTCCACCATCAGCTCCTCGTCCACGCTCGCCCGCCGGGCCACCGCGGCGGCGCGCCTCGGCAGCACGATGGTAACGAGTCCGATCAGCACCCAGACCACGCACCCGAACAGCAGGGCCGCGCGGTATCCGGACTCGCTCGGCAGCCGGTGACCTGCGGCGGTGTGCGCCTGCAGGATCGCGCCGCAGAGCGCGCTGCCGGTGGAGTACCCGATGTAGCGAAGCACCTGGTTGAAGCTGACGGCGCTGCCGATCTCCCGGGCCGGCACCGAGCTGACGATCAGTCCGGGCATCACCGCGAAGGTGCAGCCGACGCCCAGTCCGGCGACCGCCATCACCACCAGGATCTGCCACAGGTGCTGGTGGGCCGACAGGAATACCAGCATCGACAGCAGCGAGACCGCGCAGCCGACCGGCAGCACGGCGGCGGTGGAGGTGCGCCGGGCGAGCACCGGGACGACCTTGCTGGAGAGCACGCTCATCACCGAGAACGGCAGCAGTGCCAGGCCCGCCACCACCACCGAGGCGCCGAAGCCGTAGCCGGCCGCGGTGGGCGTCTGGACGAACCGGGTGACCAGCGACATCAGCAGGTACATCGCCACGCCCGCGACGACGCCGGTGACGTTGGCGGTGAGCACCACCGGGTTGCGCAGGGCGCGCAGGTCGACCAGCGGGTGGGCGGTGCGCAGCTCGTGCCGGGCCCACCAGGCGAGCAGCAGCAGCGAGACGACACCGAGGACGAGCAGGCGCGGGGCCGTCCATCCCCAGCTCTCGCCCTCGGTGAGCACCAGCAGCAGACCGGTGACCGCGAGGCCGAGCAGCGCCGCTCCGAGGGCGTCCAGCGCGTGGCTCTCGCGGTGGGTGTTGGCGGGCAGCACCAGGATGGCGAGCAGCAGGCCGAGGGCGCTGATCATCGCGCCGAACCAGAAGCCCGCGTGGATGCCGAAGGACTGGGCGATCAGGCCGGTGAGCGGGTAGCCGAGGCCGACGCCGGCCACCGTGGTGATGGAGAGCAGGGCGACGGCGGAACGGGAGCGGGCCTCCGGCAGGTTGTCCCTGGCGATCGCGATGGCCAGCGGGGTGAGGCCGAGGCCGACGCCTTGCAGCGCGCGGCCGGCCAGCAGGAAGCCGAAACCCAGCGGCAGTGCGGCCAGCACGCTGCCGACCACCACGACGGCGGCGGCCGTGAGCACCACCGGGCGGCGGCGCGGCCCGTCCCCGAGCCGGCCCATCACGGGGGTGGCGACGGCGCCCACCAGCATGGTGACGGTCAGCGACCACTGGGCGTTGGCCAGCGAGACGTGGTCGACGGACGCGATGGTCGGGATCAGCGGCGCACCGAGGCTGCTGATCACCGCCACCACGGTGCCGAGGAAGACCAGCACGGGCACCAGGGCGCGTTCGCGTGCCGTGGCGGGTCGGGGTTCGGGTAGCGCCGTCGTCATGGGTCGTCCCCTCCTGAGGTTCCTGGGGTGAGCCGGCCGTGGGTGCATCGGGCTGAGGTGGAGCAGGCCGCCGGCCGGGCCGGGTGGGCGCGGCGGACCGTCGTCGTCCGATGTTTGTCATCAGTCGATGTCTTCACCTGATGTCTTCAGATGATGACATACTTCGCCGAGAGGTTCGCGCCGGGGGACGGTGGAATCAATCACTCGTTCGGCGTGTTGTCTTTTCGCAGGTCGCTCTGCCGGAGTGGCCCGTTCGTGCCTGCCCGATCACCCGTCGCTGCCTGACCGCAACCGCTCCTGGGGGCCGCCGTGAACCTCACCGCACTGGTGGCGGGCGCGGGCGGGTGGGCCTATGCGCTGATCTTCCTGTTGACGGCGGGCGAGACCAGCGCTTTCGTCGGCCTGGTGCTACCCAGCGAGACGGTGGTGCTGTTCGCCGCCGCGCTCTCCAGCCGCGGGGTGCTGAACCCGTTCCTGCTCGCCCTGGTGGTGATCACGGGCGGCATCGTCGGCGACAGCACGGGCTACTGGCTCGGCCGGCTGTTCGGCAAGCGGGTCGACGCTCCGTGCCGGCGCCGGCGGATCAAGCCCGGCGGTCGGATCGACCGGGCCGCCGGCTATCTGCGCCGACGCGGCGGACCGGCCGTGTTCACCGGGCGGTTCATCGGGTTCGTGCGGTCCTTCGTGCCGTTCACGGCGGGCGCCGCTCGGATGCCGTACCGCTCGTTCCTCGGCTACAGCGCGGCCGCCTCGCTCACCTGGGGGCCGCTGAACGTCGCCGCCGGGTACTTCCTCGGCGCCTCCGCCGCCGGACTGCTGCGCACGGTGGGCCTCGCGGGGCTGATCGCGGTCGGCGTGGCGGTGCTGGTGCTGGCGGGCGCGCTGGCGTGGCGGCAGCGCCGCAGGCGCGCGACGGCCGCCTCCGAGCCGCCGACCGAGCCCGCCACCTCAACCGCACCGCGCGACGAGCCGGCCACCCCGACCGCAGCGCGCGACGAGCCGGCCACCTCGACCGCACCGGGTGCCGAGCCGGTCGCCGAGGCGCCTGCCGCGCCGGCCGAGCCCTCGAAGGAGCTCACCGCACCGACGGAGCCTGCGACGGGCCCCGCCGCCCCGGCCAAGCCCCACGCACCGCGCGAGCCGCAGGACGCCCCCGGGCCCACCCGCCCGCTCGCCGGCCACGGCTCCCCCCACCGGCGCACCTGACCCTCGCCGCCCCCGCACCCGCGCGCTCGCCCGGATGGCTGATTCCCCGCCAATCGACTGCGCCAAGTGACCGAACGACTGCATGCTGTCGCCATGACGGATGACTCACCGAACATCCCGGGCCAGCGAAACACTCGGGCAACCACGCCCGATGAGCCGATCGCGGCCCTCAAGGACATCGAGGCCTGGCAGGCCCGCGACCGCTACCCCGAGCTGCGCGGCTTCAGCGGGCCGGTGTTCGGCATCGCCACCGAGCTGGCGGAGGGCGGCTGGCAGCTCTGCCGCCACCTCGGCCACCCCGACCCGCAGAGCAGCCGGGACAGCATGGCGCTGATGTTCCGCCAACGTGCCGCGGCGGCCGAAGCCGCTGGCGAGGCATCGGCGCAGCGGGAGTTCCTGGCCGCCGCCAAGCGGCTGGACTGGGAGGTCGTCGACGAGCTGGCCGTGCTCGGCAGGCGCTACCGCGTGGTGCGTGCCGAGCTGTTCATCCGCAGCGGTGCGGACGGCCCGGAGCCGCCGCGCCCCACCGACCCCGACCCGCATCCGGTCGGGCACGCCTTCGGGGACGACGACGGGCTGGACGGGCTGCCGCTCGACCCGGGTGCGCCGACCGAGCTGTGCGAGGGCGTCCTCAAGCTGCAGCTGCTCCGGCTGGTCCGCCCGGCCCGTTCACTGGCGCCCGGCGCGGTGCGGGACGCCGAGGCGGCCCGCCGCGACCACCCCGACGGCGTGCTGCTGCCGACCGCCTTCTCGATCGCCGAGCAGTCGACCTTCGGCTGGCGCCCCGAGCCGGCGGTGCTCTGCCGCACCCCGCAGGCGGCCCGCGACTTCCTGTCCATGGACCTGCGGGTGATGTCCCCGGTGATGCGCGGGTTGGATGCGGCCGAGCGCGCGGTCTACGCCGAGGCTGCGGACCTGCTCGACGACACCAGGTGCGACGAGGTCGAGGTGGCCGGGCGACTGCTGCGGGTGATCCGGGTGGAGCGGCTGCTGCGGATGGGGCCGGACGGCCCGGAGGGGCCGCGCCCGTCGGACCGCAGCCAGGAGCCGCCGCTGAAGGTGCACGATCACCAGTTGCGGGAGCGCGGCCTGGTCGATGCCGACGGCTACCCGACCGAGCTGCCGCTCCCGATCAGCCCCGCAGCCAAGGAGCTGGCCCGGCTCTTCGAGGAGGCTCTGGCCTTGCGGGCCGAGCGCGATGCCAAGCACGGCCGGCAGGGCGGGCACCGCAAACGCCGGCACTGAACAGACGCCGCGAACACCGGCGCCGAACGGATAACCCGCCCGCACCCGAGGCGCCACCGGGTGCGGGCGGCAAGGCTGTTGACGATCCGTCAGGATGTCCGGGCGGGCCGGCCCAGGCAGAGGCCGATCATGGTGGCCACCAGCAGGTCGAGCTGCCGTGCGGCCTCCTCGTCGGCCTGCTCGCCGGCGCGGCGCAGCACCAGGTAGCGGGTGACCAGCCCGTCGAAGCCGGCCAGGAACTGGATGGCGAGCTCGTGCGCGGGCAGGGCCAGCTCCAGGCCGTGGGCCTCGGCGACGCCGCTGATGATGGCCGTCGCAGTCTCCTCGGTCCGCTTCTGGAGGCCGCTCATGATCTCCTGCAGATCCGGGTCGCGCAGGGCCAGTGCCGCGAACTCCTCCAGTAGCACACACCGCCCCTCCGCTCCGACGGAGCTCTCCCAGAGCCCGTCCACCATCGCCCGGACCTGCTCCTCGAACGGCCCCTCGGCGGGGGCCGAGCTGTGCACCTGCTCCATGACGTCGGCGGTCAGCTGCTCGACCACGGCGCGGTAGAGGTCCTTCTTGGTGCCGAAGGTGTAGTGCACCGTCGCCTGCGCCACGCCCAGTTCGGCGGCGATCGCCCGGGTGCTCCCGGCGGACACCCCTTCGCGGGTCATCAGGTCGATAGCGGCCCGGATCAGCTGCGGGCGTCGTTCGGAGGCGGGGACGTGTGCCATCAGGCCAGAGTATCGCCATGTTCTGATGACTGAGTTGTTCGACGATGTCAGACGTTCATGTCACTCGACTTTGTCAGTCGACCAAGTTGCGCGTACGGTGAGGAACGACCTGGCCGAGCACGCCTTTGCCCCGAGGACATGACGCTGTCGGCCGCGATTCCTGAGCGGGGGTTCCACATGGCCACCTACCTGTACCGACTAGCCCGATGGTGTTTCCGTCGGCGCCGGACCGTGCTCGCCGTCTGGCTGGCCGTGCTGATCGCGATCGGCGGCGCGGCCGGGGCGTTCGCCGGCAGGACCAGCGACGAGTTCAAGGTCCCGGGCACCGAGGCGCAGACCACCCTCGACCACATCAAGGGCACCTTCCCGGCGCAGGGCCACGGCTCCGCGCTGGTGGTCTTCTCGACCGAGCAGCCCGGCGGCATCAAGGCGCCGCAGACGGCGGCGGCGGTCAGCGAGGCGGTCACCGCGATCAAGGCGGTGCCGGGCGTCGCGGCCGCCCCCGACCCGTACACCAGCGGTGCCGTCGCACCGGACGGCAAGACCGTGCTGGTGCCGGTCTCCTTCGACAGCAAGCTCGCCGACATCACGGACCACCAGCGTGACGCGGTGGAGGCGGCCGCCGAAGCGGCGCACGCCGCGGGGCTGACGGTCGCCTTCGGCGGTGACGCCTACAACAAGATGGCGCAGGTCGGCGGCGGGGAGTCGGTCGGTCTGCTGATGGCCGGGGCGGTGCTGGTGATCACCCTGGGTTCGCTGGTCGCCGCCGGACTGCCGCTGGCCACCGCGCTGGTCGGGGTCGGCATCGCGATGGCCGGGCTGCTCACCCTGGCCGGCTCGTTCGAGATCATCTCGACCGCGCCGGTGCTGGCACTGATGGTCGGCCTGGCGGTCGGCATCGACTACGCCCTCTTCATCGTGTCGCGGCACCGCCACCATCTCGCCGAGGGGCTGGAGCCCGAGGAGGCCGCCGCCCGCGCCACGGCGACGGCCGGCAGCGCGGTGGTCTTCGCCGGGCTGACGGTGGTGGTGGCGCTGGCCGGCCTGGCGGTCGCGGGCGTGCCGTTCCTCACCGTGATGGGCCTGGCCGCCTCCGGCGCGGTGGTGGTGGCCGTGCTGGTCGCGATCACCCTGCTGCCCGCGCTGCTGGGCTTCGCGGGCCGCGCCATCGACCGGCTGCCGATGTGGCGGCGTGCGCTGCGCTCCCCCGGTCGGCGCACCATGGGCGAGCGCTGGGCGGGCTTCGTGGTGCGCCGCCCGCTGGCCGTGCTGGTGGCCGGACTGGCCGCGCTGGCCGCCCTGGCGGTGCCGGCGGCGAGCCTCGACCTGGGCCTGCCGGGCGGCGGTTCACAGGCCGTCGGCACCGACGCCCGGACGGCCTACGACCAGGTCAGCCGCAGCTTCGGGCCCGGTTTCAACGCCCCGCTGGTGGTGGTCGTGGACGCCGGGCAGGCCGCCGCGCCCGAGCAGGCGGTGCAGACCGTGACGCATGAACTGTCCGGTCTGAAGGACGTGCAGTCGCTGCTGCCGCCGACCGTCGACCAGCCGAGCCGCACGGCGCTGCTGACCGTGATCCCGCGCAGCGGCCCGGACGACGCCGACACCCGGCAGCTGGTGAACCAGATCCGCGACCAGCGCGGTGCGCTGCAGGCCGAGACCGGCGCGCGGATCGCGGTCACCGGCACCACGGCCGCCAACATCGACGTCTCCAACAAGCTCGGCGCCGCGCTGCCGCCGTTCGTCGCGGTGATCGTCGGTATCGCGCTGGTGCTGCTGGCGCTGGCCTTCCGGTCGATCCTGGTGCCGCTGAAGGCGGTGGCCGGTTTCCTGCTCAGCATCACCGCCTCGCTCGGCGCCGTGGTGGCGGTCTACCAGTGGGGGTGGCTGGACGGCGTGATCGACGTGCCCAAGGTCGGTCCGGTGGTGAGCTTCGTGCCGATCCTGCTGATCGGGGTGCTGTTCGGGCTGGCGATGGACTACGAGCTGTTCCTGGTCTCCGGCATGAAGGAGCAGCACGCGCACGGCATGGCACCGCGCGAGGCGGTGGTCGCCGGCGTGAAGAACGGTGCCCGGGTGGTCACCGCGGCGGCCCTGATCATGATCTCGGTCTTCGGCAGCTTCGTCTTCGGCCGTGACCCGATCGTCCAGCCGATCGGATTCGCGCTGGCGGTGGGTGTGTTGGTGGACGCCTTCGTGGTGCGGATGGCGTTGGTGCCGGCCGCGATGGCACTGTTCGGGCGGGCGGCGTGGTGGTTCCCCGGGTGGCTGGAGGGGCTGGTACCGCGGGTCGACATGGAGGGCGAGCAGCTGCCGGCGCGGCTGGAGCAGCCCGAGGAGGAGACCGCGCGGACGGCCGCACGCGTGTGACGGCGGGTTCCCGCCGAGTGGCCGCCTGCTGGAGATCCGTCGCCTGACGAATCCCCGAGCAGGCGGCCGCCTGCGCTGTTACGCTGCGCCCAGCCAGGCGCCCCCTCACCCGGAAAGGCAGGCCGCAGTGCCGATCCCCTTCACCACCCAGGATTTCGCCGACCGGATGACCCGGGCCGCCCGGGAAGCCGCCCGCGCCGGGCTGGCCGGGCTGGTCATCACCCCCGGGCCCGACCTGGTCCATCTGACGGGGTACCAGCCCACCGCCATCACCGAGCGGCTGACCGCCATGGTGCTCCCGGCCGACGGCGCCCCCACCCTGCTGGTGCCCAAGCTGGAGCGGCCGGACGCCGAGCACGCCATCGGCGCCCCGGCGCTCCAACTGGCCGACTGGACCGACGGCATGGACCCGTACCAGGTGCTCCGCCCGCTGCTGGATCCGGCCGGCCGGTACGGCATCAGCGACTCCGCCTGGGCGATGCACCTGCTGGGTCTCCAAGAAGCCCTGCCCGGCGGCTCGTTCAGCTCGCTGACCAGTTCACTGCCGATGCTGCGCGCGGTGAAGGGCGAGGACGAGCTCGAGCGGCTGGCCGCCGCCGGCGCGGCCGCCGACGCCACCTACCGGGCGATCCTGACCGTGCCGTTCGCGGGTCGCCGGGAGTGCGACATCGCCGCCGACCTCGCCGCCCGGCTGCTCGAATTCGGGCACAGCCAGGTCGACTTCACCGTGGTCGGCTCGGGCCCCAACGGCGCCAACCCGCACCACGAGGCGGGCGACCGGGTCATCCGGCCCGGCGACACCGTGGTGCTGGACTTCGGCGGCCTCAAGGACGGCTACGGCTCCGACACCACGCGGACCGTGCACGTCGGCGCGGAGGTGCCCGACCAGGTGCGCGAGGTGCACGAGGTGGTGCGCCGGGCCCAGCAGGCGGCGTTCGAGGCCGTCCGCCCCGGGGTGGCGTGCCAGGAGATCGACCGGGTGGCCCGTGCCGTGATCACCGAGGCCGGCTACGGCGAGTACTTCATCCACCGGACCGGTCACGGCATCGGCATCACCACCCACGAGCCGCCGTACATGATCGAGGGTGAGGAGCAGCCGCTGGTCCCCGGCATGTGCTTCTCCATCGAGCCCGGCATCTACCTGCCCGGCCGCTTCGGGGTCCGGATCGAGGACATCGTCACCGTCACCGAGACCGGCGGCCGTCGCTTCAACGACACCTCGCGCGAGCTGGCCATCGTCGAATAGCAGCGTCCGGCCGACCGGGGCGTCGCCGACCGGCACGCCCTGGTCGCCGCCGGTCCACTGACGGTGATCGGTTCCGGTATCGGCACCGAATGCCCGCAGAACGGTCGCCGAGCCTGCTCCTTTGACCGGAACGGGATGCCCGTGGCCCACGTCTGTCTCCCCAAGGATGACGTGAACACGAGAACCGCCGAAGGGACTGCTCCGGGTGATGGAGATGGCTGCCGGACCCGTGTCCGCCCATGAAAGTGTCATGAACAGGGCAGTCGAGGCGATGCGGGAGGCTCCCGGCGTGCTGCTGCTCGGCCCGCCGAGGATCGGGCGCTCCCGACTGCTGGAGCAACTGGTGGCGCACGGCCGGGCGATCGGCGTGCGGGTGCTGCGCTGCTCGCCGGTGGCGGCGGAGCAGGCGCTGCCGTTCATGGGGCTGATCGACCTGCTGGAGGACGTCGACGACGAGGCGCTGGACCGGCTGCCGGCCGGGCAGGGCGACGCGTTGCGGGCCGCCCTGCTGCGCGGCGGCCAGCCGGACGCGGGTCAACTGGGCGACGCCCGGGTGCCGTTGGCCGTACTGACGCTGCTGCGGCAACTCGCCGACCAGGGGCCGGTCTGGCTGGTGGTGGACGACCTGCACTGGGTGGACGAGCCGACCGCGCGGGTGCTGGGGTTCGTGGCCCGCCGGATCGGCGGGACGCTGCTGCGCATGGTGGCCGGCGAACCCGTCGCCGCCGGGCGAGGTCCGGCGTTCGCCTCGCTCTGCCCGCCCGGGACCGCGCGGCTGACGGTTCCGCCGCTGACGCCCGCCGAGTTGGCGGTGCTGCTGGCCGAGCACGCCGGGCAACCGCTGCCGTCCGCCACGGTGCGTGAGATCGCCCGGGTGGCGCGCGGCAATCCCGGCGATGCGCTGGAGCTGCTGCGCACGCTGCCGCCCGACGGCTTGCCGTTCAATGCCCCAGCGGCGAACGGCGGGTCGAGCGATGGCCTGAGCGGTTGGGTCCACGGCGGCCCGAACCGGGCGCCCACGGCGGCCGAGCCGCCGGGCGGGCACCACGCCGAGCTGCTGCGCACGCTCCCGGAGCCGGCCCGCGAGGCGCTGCTGCTGGTCAGTGCCGCCGCGCGCCCCGACCTCACCCTGCTGGCCACCGCCGGCGGGCCGTCCGTCACCGTCGAGTTGGAGACCGCCGAACGGCTGGGCATGCTGCGGATCGCCCCGGACGGCCAGGTCGTCTTCGACAGCCCGGCACTCGGTCGCGCCGTCTACGCCGAGGCCGGCGGCCGGTCCCGGCGAAACGCGCACGCCCGGCTGGCCGCGGCGGAGACCGAGCCGGTGGAGCGCGCCAGACACCGGGCGCTCGCCAACCCGGCGCGTGACGAGGAGGTCGCGCGGAGCCTGATGACCGCCGCCGCCACCGCCCGGCGGCGCAGCGCCCCCGGCACGGCCGCCGAACTCGCCGCCCTCGCCGTGGCCCGCACCCCGGTCGAGCAGCCCGAGTTGCGCACCGAACGCCGCCTGACCGCCGCCGACTACGCGGTGGACGCCGGCCACCGGGACGCCGCGCGCGCCGAGGCGCAGGCCCTGCTGGAGGAGCCCGACCCCGAGGTGCGGGTGCGGGCTCGCCTGGTGCTGCTGCGCTGCGCCGGGCAGTCACTGGAGCACGAGGGCGGTCTGATCCGGGACGGGCTGGCGGAGGCCGCGGCCGCCGACTCGCCCGGCCTGGAGGCCCGGTTGCGCTGCTGGCAGGCCGACCGGGATCTCCTCGCGGGCCGGCTCGACCAGGCCGAGGCGGCGGCGGGGCGGGCCGCCGACCTGGCGGCGGCGGCGAACCAGCCCGAGACCCAGCTGGAGGCGCTGACCACACTGGCCTACCTGCGGCGACTGGGCGGTGACCCGCGTGCCGAGTCCACCCTCGCCCTGGCGCTGGAGACGGCCCGCGCGAACGGCATCGACGACGTGCGGCTGCGCGAGGCCCTGATGACCGAGGCCGTCTTCCATCTGCATGCCAACCGGCTTGCCGCGGCGGAGAGTTCGCTCCTGGAGCTGCTCAGGAGGTTCACCGGCCAGCTCGGGATGGAGGAACTGATCGACGTGACGATCCAGTTGGCCGGTGTGCGGATCCGGGCCGCGGACTGCGCCGGGGCGCTGCGGGCCGCCCGGCAGGTGGCCGCCCTGCACGCGCGGCGCCTGGGAGTCGAGCAGACCGGCGAGGACGGCTACGGGGCTGCGTTCGAGGAGGCGGGCCCGGTCGCCTACGTCACGGCGGCGGCCGAGTCGGTGGGCGGCTCACTGGAGTTGGCCCGGCAGCTGGCCCAGCGCGGGGCCCGCACCGCCGAACTCGAGGGTGATCGCTTCTGGCTGCTGTGGAACCTCACGGTGCTCGGCCGGGTGCACCTGATGGGCGAGGAACCCGAGGCGGCCGTGCGGGCGTTGCGCAAGGCGCTGGACATCGAGCGTGCCATGGGCATCGTCGATCCGGGGGTCGGCCGCTGGCACGCCGACCTGGTGGAGGCCCTGGTGTGCCAGGGCGGCAGGGCGGCACTGGACGAGGCCAGGGCACTGCTGGACCAGGTGACCGAGGCGGCCCGGCGGCTGGACCGCGAGGCGGTGCTCGGGTGCCTGGAACGGGCCGAGGCGCTGTGGCACCTGGCGCACGGTGAGCACGCCGAGGCCGCCGCACTGCTGGAGCGCGCCGTCGCACGGCTGCGGTCCGAGGGGGTTCCGCTGGAGCTGGCCCGGGCGCTGGCCGCCCAGGCGCAGCTGGAGCGCCGACGGCGGCGTCAGGGGGCGGCCCGGTCGGCGGCGGACGAGGCCCTGCGGATCTGTCAGGACACCGGGGCGGCCGCCTGGTTGGGCCCGATCAAGCGGCGGATCCAGGGTGGCGGTGGCGGGCGCGCCGGTGCGGCGCGGCAGCCGGCCGACGCGTCCGGCGCGGTGCTGCTCACGCCCTCGGAGCAGCGGATCGCGGCGCTGGCGGCAGACGGGGCGACCAACCGGGAGATCGCGGCGGCCTGTTACATCAGTGTGAAGACGGTGGAGGCGTCGCTGTCGCGGGTCTACCGCAAGCTCGGCGTGCGCTCGCGCACCGAGCTCGCCAAGGCGCCGACGGACTGACGCGAGGGCGTAACCCCCTTTCCTGATAGGGCACCCTACGTTTCCTGGACGTTTCCTGATGGCGGGTCAGTACAGGGACGACCGAGGGTTTTCACGGCTGCCGGGTGACCGGCGGGGATCTTACGGTTGCTCAGTCCCCGCCGATCGGTCCCCAACCTTTCAGCGGCGATCCATTGATGCATCCATGACAAGGAAGGATCTCCTTGTGACTCCCCACCGTCTCAAGGTCCTCGGCGCGCTCGCCGCGCCGATGTCGGTCATCGCCGCCCTCGCGCTGACCAGCCCCGCCCACGCGGCCCCCCAGCCGCAGCTCGCCGTCCACGGCGACGTGGTCAAGGCGCTCGCCCAGTCCGTGCGCACCGGCGACGTCGCGCCGACCGACAAGAAGGACGTCACGGTCAGCCTCGCCGTGCGCGACCAGGCCGGTCTGCAGAGCTTCCTCAAGCAGGTCTCGGACCCCAAGTCGCCGCAGTACAAGCACTACTTGACGGTCAAGCAGTTCGCCGACCGGTTCGGCGCCAGCGACAAGACCATCTCCCAGGTCACCGACTACCTCAAGGGCCAGGGCCTGGCGGTCGGCAAGGTGTCGGCCAACCACCTCACGGTGACCGCCTCCGGTAGCGCGCAGCAGCTGGAGAAGGCCTTCAACACCCACCTGGCCACCTTCCACGACAACCACGCCGCGCGCGACTACTTCGCCAACACCAGCGCCCCGACGCTGCCGGCCACCTTCGCGTCCCAGGTGGTCGACGTCGCCGGTCTGAACAACTACACCGTCCACTCGCACTTCAGCCACGCCAACCCGGCCGTCAAGCCGAGCGCCACCGCCGACGCGTCGGCCGGCCTCGACCCGACCAGCGGCAAGGCCGCCTACGACCTCACCGGGCTCAACGGCAACGGCTACACCGGCAGCGGCCAGACCATCGGCCTGGTCGAGTTCTCCTCGTACGACCAGTCGGACGTCGACGCCTACGACTCCAACTACGGCCTGAACGTCAGCGCCCCGACCGTGGTCCCCGTCGCCGGCGGCACCACCGACAGCTCGGGCGCGGGCGAGGTCGACCTCGACATCCAGGTGATCCAGGCGCTCGCCCCCGGCGCCAACATCAAGGTCTACGAGGCGCCCAACAGCACCGCCGGCGACGAGGCCCTCTACTCGCAGCTGGTCAGCGACAACGTGCCGATCGTCTCGATCAGCTGGGGCCAGGCCGAGTCCGGCACCACCGACTCGCAGCGCAGCGCAGACGACAACACCTACCAGGAGGCCTCGGCCCAGGGGCAGTCGTACTACGCGGCCTCCGGTGACAGCGGCTCCGACGACGCGGGCAACGGCGGCACCTCGGTCGACTACCCGGCCAGCGACCCATACGTCACCGGCGTCGGCGGCACCACCCTGTCCGCCAACTCCGACGGCAGCTACGCGGGCGAGACCGCCTGGTCCGGCAGCGGCGGCGGCACCTCCACCTTCTACTCGGCCCCCAGCTACCAGTCCTCGCTCGGCATCACGCAGCGCGAGGTGCCGGACGTCGCGGCCGCGGCCGACCCCAGCAGCGGCTGGGCGGTCTACACCGGCGGTGCCTGGCAGGAGATCGGCGGCACCAGCGGCGCCGCCCCGAACTGGGCCGCCTTCACGGCCGTCTACAACCAGTACGCGGCTGCCAAGGGCGGGGCGAAGTTCGGCTTCGCCAACCCGACCATCTACAACCTGGCCGGCGGCTCCAACTACGGTTCCGCCTTCCACGACGTCACCAGCGGCTCCAACGGCGCCTTCTCCGCGGGCACCGGCTACGACCAGGTGACCGGCTGGGGCTCGTACGACGGCCAGAACTTCATCACGTCCAGCCTCGGCTGACGCATCGGCCGTAGCACGTGCCCGGGCGGTGCCCCAGGGGATCCGGCCTCCCCTGGGGCACCGCCCGGTAGGATGCCGTTCGAGCTTCTAAAGACAGCGTCGGACGGCTACGATTGACGGTTCCCAGCAGGCAGCAGGCAGCAGGCAGCAGGCAGCAGGCAGCAGGCAGCGCCGCGGTCCGGTGCCGCGTTGCGGTGCCGTTCGGTGCTGGTTGCCGTCCGGTCGGCGACCGCGCTGCACCGGCTGCTCGACGTCCTGCCGGTCTTCGACGGTGACGACCGGATCGCCAGCCGCTTCACCCTGGTCCCCGGCTCGGACTTCGATGTGGACGCCCTCGCCGCCCTGGAACACGCCGGCGCCCGGCTGATCCCCTGGGACGAGGCCCGACGCGGCGGGCACGACCTGGTGCTGAGCGCCAGCCCGAAGGGCGCGGTGTGGGCACTGTCCGGGCCGCGCGTCCTGCTGCCGCACGGCGCCGGCTTCAACAAGGCGATCAGCGGCGACGGTTCGCCCGGGATCCCGTCCGGACTCGATCCGCACTACCTGCTCGCCGACGGTGAACCCTGGGCCAGTCTGCACGCGTTGGCCCACGGCGACCAGCTCGCCCGGCTCGCCGAGCACTGCCCGCCGGCGGCGGCCCGGGCGGCCGTGGTGGGCGACCCCACCCTGGACCGGATCCTGGGTTCGGTGATCCATCGGGAGGGCTACCGTGCCGCGCTGGGCACCGGTGACCGCCGGCTCGTCGTGCTCACCGCGAGCTGGGGTCCGGAGTCCCTGCTGTCCCGGCACCCCGGGCTGCCGGCCGAGTTGGTCGGCGGCCTCCCCTGCGACGACTACCAGTTCGCCCTGGTCCTGCACCCCAACGAGTACAGCAGGATCGGCGAGTTCGACCTCGCCCGGCAGCTCGCGCCTGCACTGGCGGCGGGCCTGGTCCTGGCCGGGCCCCATCAGGAGTGGGCCGCGCTGCTGATCGCCGCGGATGCCGTGATCACCGACCACGGCTCCACCGCGCTCTACGCCGCCGCCCTCGGCCGCCCGGTGATCGGCGCCTACGACGGCGGCGACGAGTTGATACCCGGCAGCCCGATGGCCGACCTGCTGGCCAAGGCGCCCCACCTGGGCGACCCCGCCGAGCTGCCCGAAGCCCTGCGCCAGGCCGTCGCCCAGGACGCCCGCCCGGCCGCCGAAGCCGCCTTCGCGCTGCCGGGCGAGTCGCTGCCGCGACTGCGCCACGAGCTGTACCGGCTCCTGCAGTTGGAGCCGCCCGCTGCCGCCCCGACGATCCGTCAGCTGCCGCAGCCGAGCGCCGCACCCACACCGCCGTCGGCCTTTGCAGTGCAGATCCCCCAGCTGACCGGGCATCACATCACCGTCGAGCGCTACCCCTCCTTCCGGTCCGGTCCTGTCCACCATCGGGCGGCCGCCCATCCGGACGCCGGCCTGCGGCAGGTGCAGAGTGCGGCGGTGCTGTGGCGCCATGCGCAGCGGCAGGATTCCGCCACCCCCGCTCCCAACAGTGCCTGGACGGCGGCCGGTTGGACCGCTCACGTCCTGGCGGAGCTGCCCGGGCGCCGTACTGCCGCCGCGATCCTCGGCGCGGACCGCTGCCTGATCCGGCACCACCGAGCCGGACTCGTTGCCGTCCGCATCGAACCGAACCGGGCAGACGGCCGAGTGCGGCGCGCGGACCCGACGGCCGTGGTCTCGGCCGTGCACGCCTGGCTCAACGCCAACTCAGCGTGGACGGCGCCTACTTCACTCGACTGCCGAGTCGGCCGGCTCGCCGTCCGGGTGGAGCTGGCCGCCCCTGGCGCCACCGACCTCGATCACGAGCTCTGAACGGGCGTCGGTCACTCGGTCAGTAGGTTCAGCAGGTCAGGAATCCGCCAGACCTCCGGAGCGCTCGGTCAGCAGGCGAGCCTCAGCGCGCTGCCGCCGGGCCTCCGCCGGGTCACCCAAGTCATCTGCGAGACGGGCGAGTTCCTTCAGAACGCGTACCTCCTCGGTGCTGGAGCCGCGCTCGCGAGCCGCGACCAGGGCCGCCCGCATCAGGGCCGACGCCTCGTCCGTACGACCCAACCGCCGCAGCGCCCGTCCCAATTCGAAGCCGGTGCGGGCGATCATGCGCTCCCGCTCCTGGTGACGGGCCGCCTGGTGAGCCTCCTCGAACAGCTCGGCCGCTCGCGTGTGATCCCCGGCGCCGAGAGCGGCCTTGCCGAGCTGGTACGTCTGCAGCAGCACACCATAGGCGTTGTCGATCGCCTGGTGTTCGCTCCTGGACAGCTCGAAGTCGACCGCGGCGCCGGCCCAGTCGTGCTGGGCGAGTTTCAGCAGGCCGCGGAACTCCACGGCGGAGGCCTTCAGTTTGCGATCCTTCGGGTCGTCGCCCAGGCCGTCAGCGGTGCCCATGGCCTGCCGCAGCTGCTCGGCCGCATCGCCGAACAGCTCCTGCTCCCAGAG
This sequence comes from Kitasatospora acidiphila, assembly GCF_006636205.1. Classification (NCBI taxonomy): domain Bacteria; kingdom Bacillati; phylum Actinomycetota; class Actinomycetes; order Kitasatosporales; family Streptomycetaceae; genus Kitasatospora; species Kitasatospora acidiphila. Next base: position 171,633 of record NZ_VIGB01000003.1, read on the forward strand.
CGGGCGCGCCAGTTGGCAGCGCATGCGTACCATCAGCCGGCGGTCCTCAAGGCGGTCCGCAGCGGCGATACCGGTGCCGAAGGCCTCGATGACGTCAGCGTAGTGCGGGTGGTCGAGGAAGTGCGTCCACAGCGGCTCGCACAGCGCCGCAGCATCCACGAACCAGCCGGAGTCGTACGCCGAGCGCACGCAGCCGTACAGGGCCAGGCGGTGCGCCTCCAGCCAGCGGAGCGCGGCGGCCTTGCCGTTGGTGCCGGCGAACTCGACGTCGGGCACGTCGGGAAGGGCGGCTTCGAGCTCCGCGAACGTCATCCGCGAGCCGGCCGCCAGCAGGTCCGCCCGGGCCGCCTGACGCCGGTACCAGCGGACCAGCCGCCGGCGGGCCGCGGTGCGTTCCGTGCCCTCCGGGTCCGCCTGGCGGGAGCGGCGTTCGGCGTGGCCCCGGAGCAAGTCGTGCATCCGGAATCCCTCGGGCCGGTATTCCAGCAGCCCGGCCCGCTCCAGCTCCTCCAAGGCCTCCTCGGCCGCGAGCGGGCCGGCCCCGAGCAACGCGGTGGCGGCCGCAGCGGTGACCGCCGGTGCCGGGAACTGCGGCAGCACCCGGTAGAGCCGGGCCGCCTCCAGCCCGAGGCCGTCGTAGGCGGCGTCCCAGACGGCCTCCACGATCGGGATGCCCCGCTCCCGCAGCTCCGCGGTGAGCTCGGCGACCAGCCTGCTCAGGCTGCGCCGCCGGTACTTGTGGGCCCACCGCCCGGCGACGTGCAGGGCGGCGGGCAGGCCGCCGCAGCCGCGCGCCAGCTCCAGCACCGCTTCCGGCTCGGCGGCCGGCCGCTCGTCGTCGACGAGTCGGCGGAGCAGCCGCACCGCGTCCTCCTCGGCGAGCGGCTGCACCGGCACCTCCACCGAGTCGGCGCCGGGCGGCTGCTGGAGCGCCCCGTGGCCGGCCACGATCGCCATGCTCCCCGGCGATGACGGGATCAGCAGCTCGACCTCGGTGTCGGAGCCGGCGTTGTCGATCACCACCAGCAGGCGCTTGCCGTTGGTGCGGCTCCAGTACTGCTTCTGACGGCCCGCCGGTGACCGCTTGAGCCACTCGGGCGCGACGCCGAGGCCGGTCAGCAGTTCCGCGTGCACATCGGCGAGCTCCACCGCGCCGTCCCGGCGGTAGTCGTCGAGGTCCACGTACAGCACACCGTCGGGGAACCGGTCGCTGAGCGCGCGACCGACCTCGAAGCTCAGCGCCGTCTTGCCGATCCCGGCCATCCCGACCAGCGTCACGACCCGTGGACCGCGCTCCCCTGGTCGGCTCTCGGCCGCGCCCCGGATGCGCTCCTGTTCCGCCTGGCGGGCGACGAAGAGCCGGATCGCGGGCGGCAGTTGGTAGGGCGGTTCGGCCTCCGGCGGCGGCGCCGCCTGGATGTGCTGGTGCAGCTCGCCGATCTGCTGGGCCTGCACCACCGCTCCCACCCGTGCCTGCCCGCTCACGGTGTTGTGCGTCCCTCCGGAGCGCTCCCCGCCGGGGAGGGTTCCGTCGGGGAGCGTCCCGCCCTCGTGTGTCTCGTCGGCCACGCCCCAACCCTACGCCCCGGTAGGGCTCCTGACGTGGCAACAGGACATTTCCGGTCCCGCTCAGCGCGGCGGCATCGGGAAGAGCATGCAGCTGCTGGTGGCGTGCGCCAGCAGGCGGTCGTCGCCGTCCAGGAGTTCGGCCTGCGCGAGGGCGGTGCGCCGCCCGTGGCTGAGCACCTTGCCGACGGCGCGGATCTTGCCGGTGTCCACCGTCATCGGACGCAGGAACTTCACCGTCAGGTCGAGCGAGGTGTAGCCCATGCCCTCGGGCACGATCGAGTGCACCGCGCAGCCCGCGGCCGAGTCGAGGAGCGTGGCGTAGACACCGCCGTGCACGCTGCCGATCGGGTTGTAGTGCTCCTCCCCCGGCTCCAGCGCGAACACCGCGTGCCCGGCCGCCACCTCCTCCAGGCCGAATCCGAGCATCGCCATGATGGGCGGATGGGGAACGCGACCGGCGAGCATCTCCTCCAGGAACGCCAAACCGCTCAGCCGGCCGACCGCGGCCGCGGTCTCCCGGGGGTCCTCCCATACGAACGTGCGCGACCTCTTCATGACCACCTCTCCGCTGGCTTCGTATCTCGAAGCTAGCCATCGCCATGACTGGGTGTCAATCATGAAGTCAGCCTTAGGATTGGCCCATGGATTGGCTGGAGTTGAGCACGGACAACTGCACCGTGCAGCGCGCACTCGCCCTGATCGGCGAGAAGTGGACGCTGCTGGTGCTGCGCGATGCCATGAACGGCGTCCGCCGATTCGACGACTTCCGCCGGCACGTGGGCCTGTCCGAGGCCGTGCTGGCGGACCGGCTGCGCAAGCTGGTCGCCGCCGGGATCATGCAGACCGTCCCCTACCGCGAGCCCGGCCTGCGGACCCGGCACGAGTACAAGCTCACGCCGAAGGGCTGGGACCTGTGGCCGGCGATGATCGCCCTGAAGCAGTGGGGCGACCGCTACACCGCCGACCCGGACGGCCCGCCCTGGGAGGTCGACCACCGCGACTGCGGCGCCCGGCTGCAGACCGTCGTCGGCTGCGCGGCCGGCCATGGTCCGTTGACGCCGTTTCAGGCCGAGGGCCGGGTAGGAGCATCCGCTCGCCGGCCGGAGTGACCAGGTCGGCCGGAGTGGCCGGGTGAGCCGGAGCAGCCAGGTGATGGGGTGTCACCTGCATGATCATCAGCTTGGCTACACTTCGACCAGATGGCAGCAGGCACAAGGGGAGGGTCGGGGATGAACGCGGACGATCTGGGGCAGGACATACCGCTCAGCACGCAGATCCGGCAGGACATACCGCACAGCGCCCGCATGTACGACTACTTCCTGGGCGGCAAGGACCACTTCGCGGTGGACCGGGAAGCCGCCGAACGGGTGCTCACGGTGTTCCCGACCATGAAGACCGCGGTCTGGGCGAACCGGGGGTTCATGCAGCGGGCCACCCGGGCCTTGGCGGAGCGCGGCCTGTCGCAGTGGCTCGACGTCGGCACCGGCATCCCCACCTCGCCGAACCTGCACGAGGTCGCGCAGTCGGTGGTCCCCGGAGCACGGGTCGTCTACGCGGACAACGACCCGATCGTGCTGGCGCACTCCCGGGCGCTGATGACCAGTACGCCCCAGGGCCGGACCGCCTACATCCACGGTGACGTGCGCGACCCGGACACCATCCTGCACGCCCCGCAGCTGACCCAGACCCTCGACCTGGGGCAGCCCGTGGTGCTGTCGCTGGTCGCACTGCTGCACTTCGTCCCCGACCTCGACGAGGCGCGCGGCATCGTGGACCGGCTGCTGAAGCCGCTGCCGGCCGGCTCGGCCCTGGTGCTCTCGCACGCCACGGCGGAGCTGGACCCGGAGGGTGCCTGCCAGGTGCAGCAGATCTACAACCAGGTCGGCACCACCCTCAAGCTGCGGCCCGCCGCCGAGTTCGCGACCTTCTTCGAGGGCCTGGAGCTGCTGGAGCCGGGCATCGTCCCCGCCCACCGCTGGCGCCCCGACGCCGCTGGCGACGCCCACCGCCTGCCCGCGGGGGCCACCGACGCGGACGTGTCGTTCTACGCCGGGGTCGGCATCAAGAAGTAGGCGCGTCGCGCAGCCGTCGAGGCACCGCGGAGCGGGCGGGTGAACACTGGAAGCGTGGCCTGCGCCCACCGCTCGCCACGACGGGACCTGGTGTGGAGATGCGCGGTACCGCGTTGCTGGGCAGGATCCTCGGCATACCGCTGCGGATCCACTGGAGCGCGCCCGCTCTGCTCCTCTTCTTCGGCTACGGCCTGGCCGCCCAGACCCTTCCGGCCTGGGTGCCGGGCCGCTCCGCCACCGCCTACGGCGTCGCCGGGGTGGTCGGGGCCGCACTGCTGGCCGGGAGCCTACTGCTGCACGAGACCGCCCACGCGGTGACCGCCCGGCGCGCCGGCGTCCGGGTGGACGACATGACCGTCTTCGCCCTCGGCGGCGTCACCCGGATGGGCCGGGCACCGACCCCGCGCGTCCAGTTCACCGTGGCCGGCAGCGGACCGCTGACCAGCCTGCTGCTGGGCGGGCTGTTCCTCGGAGCCGGGCTGGGGGTGTGGGACGGGCCGCACTGGCGGCTGCCGGCCGCCGTCCTGCTGTGGGACGGCTGGGCCAACCTGCTGCTCGGCGTGTTCAACCTGCTGCCCGCCGCACCGCTGGACGGCGGCCGACTGCTGCAGGCCGCGGTCTGGCGGCGCGGCGGCGATCGGGAGCGCGCCGAGCGCGTCGCCGGCCGCACCGGCCAGGCCGCCGGCCTGCTGATGTCGGCGGGCGGCTTCGTCGCCGTCCTGCGCGGTGACGCGGCCGGCTTCTGGTTCGTGCTGGTCGGCCTGTTCGTCTGGTCCTCGGCGCTGGCCGAGGTCCGCCGCGCCACCATGGTCGCCGCGCTGCGGGGCGTGCGCGTCGCCCAGGTCATGACCGCGCCCGCGGCCGCCGGGCCCGACTGGCTCACCGTGGACCGCTTCCTCGCCGACCTCGCCACCCGCACCCACCAGCAGGTGGTCGCCGTACTCGACTTCGACGGCCGCCCGAGCGGTCTGGTCGACCTGACCCGGCTGCTGACCGTGCCGTCCGCCCGGCGGGCCGCGATCCGGGTTCGCGAGCTGGCCCGCCCGCTGCGCGAGTGCACGGTCGCCGGGCCCGGCGACGATCTCCTCGAAGTCCTCGACCATGCGACCACCCAACCGCCGATCCTGGTCCTGGACGACGGCCGGCTGGTCGGCATCGTCACCACGGACGACATCGCCAGGGCGGCTCAGCTGCGCACTCCCGCCAGCCCGGGCGCGACCAGCGAGGGCTGACCCGGACCGCTCCCCGGTCTCAGCCGGCGGTCGGGGTGCCGGCGACCCGGCGCTCGCCGCCGTTTCGCTGCTGCCAGAACCGGTAGACCTCCACCGCGTCCTCGCGCGGCTGGTAGCGCATCGGCAGTCGGCGCTGGTCCCAGTTCTTGGCGAACTCCTCGTAGAAGGTGCCCAGTTCGAAGTACTTGCGGTCGTCGACGTAGTGCGGCTCGTAGGCGTCGCGGGTGGTGAGGAAGACGACCTCGTCCGGCGAGCAGTAGTACAGCGAGCCCAGGCACATCGGGCAGGGGTGGGCCAGGACGTAGATGGTGGTGCCGGTCAGGTGCTCGGTGCCGAGCTTCACGCAGGCGTCGCGGATGGCGAGGATCTCCGCGTGCGCGGTGGGGTCGTTGGTCTGGGCGACCTTGTTGGCGCTCTCGGCCAGGACCTCGCCGTCCTTGGCGATGACGGTCGCGAACGGGCGGCCGCCCTCGGCGACGTTCTGGCGGGCGAGGTCGATGGTGCGCTGGATGAAGTCCATGGTGCTCTCCGTAGGTTGTCGGGCGGCCGGGGCGGGCCGGGTTGCGGCCCGCCCCATCGGAGTATGTGTCAGAAGGGCTTGGTAGGCAGGTACTTGCCGTCCAGGGTGATGACGGCGCGCTCGCCGCCCTCGGGGTCGGCGACCTTCTTCACGTCGAGCTTGAAGTTGATCGCCGAGATGATGCCGTCGCCGAACTGCTCGTGGACCAGGGCCTTGAGGGTGGTGCCGTAGACCTGGAGCATCTCGTAGAAGCGGTAGATGGTCGGGTCGGTGGGAATGCCGCCGGGGATCGAGCCGCGGGTGGGGACGGCCTGCAGGAGCAGCGCCGCGTCGTCGTCCAGGTCCAGCAGTTCGGCGACCGCCTTGGCGGAGGCCTCGGGCAGGGGGTGCTGGCCGAGGACGGCTGCGGTGGTGAAGGCGGCCGACAGGCCGGAGGCGTCGGCGAGCTGCTGCCAGGAGAGGTTCTTGCGGGTCTTGGCCGCGACGGCCTCGGCGGCCAGCAGCTGGCGGGCGGTGGGGTCGAACTGGGCGTGCATGCGTGGGGTCCTTTCGGGGTGTGCCGGTTCGCGCGTCGGGCGCGCGGCGGGCGAGTGCAGGGGGCGGTCCCGGGCTGGGCTGAAGAGGCGGTCCGGTCCGGGAAGGCGGGGTCAGGCCGCGAGCGGTGCGGCGTCGCCGACGGCGGTGAGCTTCTCGCCGTGGGTGGTGGCAGCGGGGTTCCCGGCGTCATCGGCCGCGGTGAGCTCCTCGACACGGCCGGTGGCGATGTCGAAGACCCAGCCGTGCAGCGTGACCGTCCGCTCGGCCAGGGCGCGGGCGACCGACGGGTGGGTGGCCAGGTTCGCCAGCTGCGCGAGCACGTTCTGCCGCACCAGGGCCGGCACATCGCCGGCGGTGCCGGTGCGGGCCACCGAGGCGTCGGCGAGCCGCAGCCAGTGGGCGACCGCCGGGGCGCCGCTCAGGTCGTGGCCGTCGGCGAGGGCGGTCATCGCGCCGCACGCGGAGTGCCCGCAGACGACGATGTCCGTGACGCCCAGCTGGGCGACCGCGTACTCGATGCTCGCCGCGATGCCGTCGGCGCCCAGCGTGAAGGCGGGGACGAGGTTGCCGGCGGTGCGGATGACGAACAGTTCGCCGGGCTCGCAGCCGGTGATCAGCTCGGGGACGACGCGGGCGTCGGAGCAGCCGATGAACAGCGTGCGGGGGGCGTGGTGGGCGGCCAGGTGGGCGAAGAGCTCCTGTTTGGCCGGGAAGACCTCCCGCTGGAAATGCGCGATGCCCTTGGCGAGGTCATGCATGGGTCACTCCCTTTCGTGGCTGTCCGCCCCGTGGGGCCGGGTGACATCCACCCTGCATGACCTGGACCTATAGTGTCCAAGACGGGCCAGCCATGGCAGCCATAGCTGTCATCTATAGTTCTGTCCATGGCCCTGGAACTGCGTCACCTGCGCTATCTGCTCGCCGTGGCCGAGCACGGCAGCTTCACCCGCGCCGCCGAGGAGCTCCACGTCTCCCAGCCCACGCTGTCCCAGCAGGTCAGGCAGCTCGAACGGACCCTGGGCACCCAGCTGCTGGACCGCTCGGGCCGCACCGTGCGCCTCACCGACGCGGGCGAGGCGTACGCCCACCACGCCCGCGGCGCGCTGCTGGACCTGGCCGCCGCCGAGCGGGCCGTCCACGACGTGCGGGACCTCTCCCGCGGGCGGCTGCGGCTGGCGGTCACCCCCACGTTCACCGCCTACCTGGTCGGCCCGCTCACCGCGGAACTCCACACCCGCCACCCCGGCATCGCCCTGACCGTGCGGGAGACCAGCCAGGACCGCATCGAAGCCGGCCTGCTGGCCGACGAGTTCGACCTCGGCATCGCCTTCCAGGGCCCCCACCTGGCCGGCATCACCGCCACCGCGCTGTTCGCCGAGACGCTCACCCTGGTCACCGGCACCCACCAGCCCACCGCCGACCGGCCGGGCCCGCTACCGGCACGCGAGCTCGCCGATCGCCAACTCGCCCTGCTCAGCCGCGACTTCGCCACTCGCGGCCACATCGACGGGTATTTCGAGCAGCAGCGCGTCAGCCCGCGCATCGCCGTCGAGGCCAACTCCATCCAGGCCCTCATCGAGGTCGTCCAGCGCACCCCGCTCGCCACCGTGCTGCCCGAAGCCGTCACGCACGACCACCCCCGCCTCACCCCCTCCCCCTCGAACCCTCCCTCCCCACCCGCACCGTCACCCTGCTGCACCGCACCGACGCCTACCAGAGCGCCGCCACCCGCGCCTTCACCCGCCTCACCCACGATCTCGTCCGCACCCGCGGCTACGCACCGTCCCCCTGAGCGCGCCCTGTCGGGCCGCAAACGCCGAGCACCCCGGGCGAGCCGAGCGGCTCACCCAGGGTGCTCAGGATCTGACGGTGTTCACCCGGTGATCACGGGGTTCGCCCAGTGATCAGGGGACGATCGGGTGCGAGATCTCGCAGCCGCCCGCACCGCCGTTGTAGTCGTTCGCCCAGGTGCCCTGCATGGCGAAGGAGCCGGTCGCGAGGGTGACGTTCTGGGCGCCGCCGACGCCGCCGGTGCCCTTCCAGGCGCACTTGTCGGCGTTCTCCTGGCCGGTCGAGTCGGTCCAACCGCCGGCCGGGTTCTGGTCGGTGATGGTCTCGGCGTACTCGTGGCCGTAGACCATGGTCACGCCGTCCAGCAGGCCCGCGTTGCCCGTGTTGACGTAGTTCTGGCCGCAGGAGGAGCCCATGTCGGTCACGTACGGGTCGTTGGTGAACGCGACGTCACCGTACGGGGAGGAGGCCGCGCCACCGGACAGCGTGGTGTCGCCGTTCCAGTCGTGCCAGGCGCAGAACTGGCCGGTGGTGGTGTTGAAGCCGTCCGGGTGGGTGCCGGTCGGCGAGAGGATCACGTACTGCACGTCGCGGTTCGAGGCGGCCGTGGTGTTGCCGAAGTGGCCGGCGGCGTTGATGGCCTCGTTGGCGAGCTGGTTGCCGGTGGCCTGGTTCGGCGCGGCGGCCGACTCGTCGACCCAGATGCCGGCCAGTGCGCCGCCGGTCGGGTAGGCGACGTGGGCGGCGGTCGACGGGCAGCTGGTGGCACCGCTGGCGATGCCTTCGCAGTACTGGGTCATGACGCCGGACCAGGTCTCACCGTTGGTGCCGAGGCCCTTGAAGAGCTGCTGGGCACGGACCGCGATGCCCATCGGGTCGCCGGAGAGGGTGGTGTAGCCGTTGGCGTCGGTGCCCTGGGTGCCCCACTGAGAGCCCTCGAAGACCAGGTAGACCTTGGCGGGGCCGGTGGTGACGCCGATGCCGTCGACACCGCCGCCGTACTTCAGGTTGGAGGTGCGCTTGCCCGCGGTGCTGCCGGCGGGGGCGCCCTTCGCGGAGATGACACCGTGCCGGTACGGGTGGCTCGGGCCGGCCAGCTCGTTGCCCGGCTGGTTCGCCTGGGCCGGGGTGGCGGCGAAGGCGGCACCGGCGAGCGCCAGCGTGCTGAGCGCGGTCAGCGCCTTGACGCGCGCCGAACGGTTGGTGGGGGACATGCCCATGTGGGGAGCCTCTCTCCTGCCGTCCGCACCGGGGTGGGGGCACGGCGGCAGCATGTGGGAATGGGGAACCAGACGGGCGTGCGGACGTCCGCACCGCGGCATGGGGTTCAGTTGCCCGAAAAGTCCTGTCGAACTGACGGGCTGACGTGGGGAGTTCACGACCCCTGCCGACCACCTGGCATGCGGTAGCAAAGCAGAGGCGTTGAATGATCGTCAATGAGCGCTGCGAGAAAAAAGATTGCAGGTCAATGCAACAGAAAGCGGATCCGCAGGCTGCCACCGGTCAATGCGCGTAGCGCGATTCCCAATAACAGTAAAGGCTGTTGTCCCAACTGTTTTCACGGAAATCGGGCCGCCTCGACGGGCCGCTCCCGGCCGCAAGGTCTGGGCAGGCAACCTCTCGCCGAGGCGGTCGCGGGCCGTCTGTGGGCAGACCAGCGACTGGGCACAGAAGCCCTCGCCGACGTGCTCACCTCCCCGGCCGCGACAGCTGGGATGGGGCGAGTCATCCTCGCGGGGCGGGGAGGGTGGGGGTGGCCATCCGGCCCAAGAGAGTGGCGAGTTGCCGGGGCATGGAGAGGAATGGCGAGTGGCCGCTCGGAGTCCTCCTCGCGCCAAGGGAGGGATTCATAGTGCGGGCGGCCGAAGGTCGGACCGAAGTACCCGAACTCGACGCTGGCGAGGCGGGTAACGGTACAGGCCGTCCTCAGGGTCGTTGGGCTTCATGGACTGAGTCTCGCACCGCTTGCCGACGGTGGTTCAGACCCCTGCTCAGTTCTGCTGGCGGGGCGTCAGGTCGCCGACGACTCCGAGCCGGATGCCCAGCCACGGATAGGTGTGGTTGAAGAACACGTTGTCCTGCGGCTGTAGCCCGACTGCCGAAGGCCACATCTGGTAGGCCGACGCGTTGGAGATTCCACCGTGCAACCGCCGCCAGACCCGCACGGAGCTCCGTCCGGACGGAGGCGCGGTGATCGTGTCGGTCCATTCGACCGCGTTGCCGCCCTGATCCAGCGTGCCCCACGGCGACGTGCTCCTCGTCTGGCCGACCGTACTGAGGCTGCCCTGGTAGAGGTCGGCGTAGGCGCGAGGGTCGAGCCCGATCGGGTTGACGCTGGAGCACTCCTCCTGCGGCCGCACCTGCGCCGGGCACCAACTCGGCGCGGGCTGGCCCGTTGCGTGGTAGGAAGCCAGCGGTTGGGTCGCCGCGTTGGTGACATCGCCGGTGGCGGGGTTGAGAACGGTGGGGCGCGGAGCGGTCGCGTCGCCGTCGCCGAAGACTCCCGGGTTGGTCGGGTACTTCCAGTACGAGTAGGTACCACCACCGCTCGGGTCGTAGTAGGCCGCCTTGATCCACTCATCCTGGCTCGGAATGACGAAGCCGGTACCGTGGGCTCGGGTCGCGTCCGGGCGAGCGAGGTCGTACATCCCGCCCTCGGTACGCGGTGACAGCTGGACCCGGTAGCTGACGTAGTGGAAACTGCCGCTGCTGCTGGAGGTCTTGGAGATCAGCCGACCGTTGTAGAGCGAGTTGACGAAGCGCGCCGCCCTCAGGAAGTTCGCGAATCCGTACGGCTTGTCCGCCCATTCCGGATACGCCACCGAATAGTGCCGGCCCCGGCCGGCATCGGCAGAGAAGTTGATCTGGCCGTACTTCGGCCACAGCGTCGAACTCTCCGTCTCGTCGTAGAGGCCATGGGGGTCGTGTCCGCCCGGATCGGCCGTGTTCAGGAACGCCACCCACTGTTCGACGGTGACCTCGAGCTGCCCGACCTCATAGGGATAGCCGACACCTCCGACCATCAGGCAGTCACTCGGTGTCTTGGGGGCGTCGGCGCAGGACCGGTAGACGGCGTCGGTGAACGGGACGACACCCACCGCAGGATTCCCCGGCGAGCCGACCATAGCGGTCGTCACCCTGATGACCGCACCCTCGCCGAAGGCGCTGTTGGGTGAAGGCGTCTCGGCGGCAGCGACACCGGAGCCGGCCAGTGCAGGGGGAACGAGCAGCGCGGATGTCCCGCACATCGCCGCAAGGACCATGCGCAGGCGAGAGCGGCTGGAAACGAATGGCATGGGTACTCCCCTTTTTCGGCCGCAGTGGCCCGCCCCGACACCGGGACGACGACACGGAGCGGCCTGACGATCACCTCGGCGGGCCCACGGTAGCCCTATCACTACTCTCCGCAGTCAATGACTCGCTGACGCGTCGCGGAATGCCATCCTCATGCCCCCTCGCATTCCCGAAAGCGCATCAGATCGATTGCCTCGTCGGCCCACAGCGGCCGCAGAGCCCCCGGGCGTTCGTCCCTCGCGCGGACCATGAACAACGGGAGGGCGGCTCGCCGGACCGGCCGATCACCCGGGCAGGCTGCAGCCGGTCCGGGCCCGGGCCCGCGCCTGCGGCCAAGGTCGGGCCTCTACTTGGGCGTTCAGTGCATTGGACGGCGGTGGATAGGATCACATTGAACAGAGGGGAGGTGTTCCCGTGGATCTCACCGGGCGCACGGTGGTGGTGACCGGAGCCGGGCGCGGGTTCGGGCGGGCGTTGGCCCTTCAGGCGGGTCGGTTGGGTGCGCGCGTGTTCGTGTCCGCGCGTTCTCTGGCGACGGCTCAGAAGGTGGCTGATGAGGTAGCGGTCGACAGCGGCGCGCAGGCCGACGCGTTCGCCTGCGATCTGGCCGATCCGGCTTCCATCCGGGCCTTCGCCGATGGAGTGGCCGCCCGCACCGACCGGATGGATGTACTGATCAACAACGGTGCCCGTTACCTGGCTGGCCCCGATCTCGGGGACGCCGACGACGACGCGATCACCGACACCATCGCCTCCGGAGCCACCGGCACGCTGCTGACGGTCAAGCACTTCCTACCGCTGCTGCGCGCTTCCGTCGGGGCTGACGTGGTCAACCTGGTCTCCTCGGCCGCGGAACCCAGGGACCACCGCTCCCAGGCGCACCCCGCGTTCTACGCTGCCAAAGCTGCTCAGGCCGGCTTCGCCGACGTCCTCTCCCACCGGCTGCGCCCCGAGGGCATCCGCGTCATCTCGCTCTACCCTCCGGACTTCATGGACGGCGACCCACTCGACCCTGCCTGGGATCACGCTTCCCGGACCACAACTGACCCACTGACCGCGCAATCCGTTCTCGACTGCGTCCTGTTCGCGATCAATCAGCCGCGAGACTGCTTCATTCGCTCCTTCCATTTCGAGCAGTTGTAGGAGCTTGCCCAGACCGACCATGACCGCCCCGGCCAAGCGCGCCACACCGCGCCTGGCGGGCGGATGTGCCGTGGTGGGTTAGCCTGCACTGCGGGCCGGGTGCGCAGGAGCGACGACAGCGACGCCGGGGTGTGCGGGGACCGGCCCGAGCCATTGGGGGGTTCCACATGTCCAAGATCATCACCGCCGCCATGCCCGCGCACGGGCACACCGCGCCGCTGCTGGCGATCACCGCCGACCTGGTGGCACGCGGGCACCAGGTGGCGTTCCTCGGCGGGGCGCGGTTCGCCGAGGCCGCCGAGGAGACCGGGGCGCGGTTCGTCGCCCTGCCGGCCGAGGCGGACTTCGACGACCGCCGGATCAACGACTGCTTCCCGGGACGGGCCGCGCTGCCGCCCGGGCCGCAGCGGTTGGCCTTCGACGCCCGGCACATCTTCATCGACCCGGTCCCCGCGCAGTACCGGGCACTGCGCGCGCTACTGGCCGAGTTCCCGGCTACGGCCGTGCTCGGCGACTGCTTCTTCCACGGCGCACTGGCCCTGGCGCTGGCCCACCCGCGCGGCGAGCGGCCGGCCGTGGTGAGCATCGGGGTGGCCCCGCCGATGCTGCAGAGCGTCGACACCGCGCCCTTCGGGCTCGCCCTACCGCCCCAGGCAGGACCGGAAGGGCGGGCCCGCCAACGTGAGCTGAACGCCGAGGCGGCGCGGCGCGGCGAGCCGCTACGGCGGTACGCGGCCGAGGTCTTCGCCGGTGTCGGGGCCGAACTGCCGCCGGGGCCACGGGGGGACGCGGCCGTGGCCGTGCCCGACCACTACCTGCAGCTGACCGTCCCGGGGTTCGAGTACCCGCGCAGCGACGCGCCGGCCTCGCTGCGGTACATCGGCGCGCTGCCACTGCAGAGCCGGGGCGAGGCGGAACTGCCGGGGTGGTGGCCGGACCTGACGGCGGCCCGCTCGGTCGTGGTAGTCACCCAGGGCACCCTGGCCAACGACGACCCGACCGCACTGCTCGTCCCCGCGGTGCGGGCGCTGGCCGACCGCCCCGACCTGCTGGTGGTCGCCGCCACCGTCCGCGAAGACGGGCCCGAGCTGCTGTCCGAGGCGCTCGGCGGCCTGCCGGGCAACGTCCGGGCCGCCGGCTACCTGCCGTTCGACCAGCTGCTACCGCACGCCGACGTGCTGATCAGCAACGGCGGCTACGGCGGCGTCCACACCGCGCTGTCCTTCGGCGTGCCACTGGTGGTCGCCGGCGGCAGCGAGGACAAGCCCGAAGTGGCCGCCCGGGTGGCCTGGCGCGGCGTGGGCGTCGACCTGCGAACCGGACGCCCAAGTGAACCGGAGCTCCGCAAGGCCGTCGACCGGGTCCTGGCCGACCCGGCCTACCGTATCAACGCCGCCGAGCTGGCCGCTGAACTCGCGGCCCACCAGCCGCTGAGGGCGATCGCCGAACTGGTGGACTCACTCGGCTGACCACGGCGGGACACCTTCGGATACCCGGGGAAGATCGACCGGCCCGGGTGGGAGCCGACCAGCCGGACGCGGCGAGCGCGGCTAGCAGTTGGTCGGCCAGGCCAGCCGGCATCCGGGGCCTGGTCGAGGAGGGCGGCGGCCCAGCGGAGCAAAACGTCGTCCACCTCGGGCACGTTCGGGGCCGAGGCTCTCGAAGTGCCCGATGAGACGCTGCCGCAAGGCACGGAAGTCCTCGCCGGTCTCCGCGCTGTTCGTCGTCACGTTCATCACCGGGTGAAGGTAGGGGGGCGCAAGAGCGGTCCGTCGACGGGTTAGCGGGCGTGCTGTCTCGGCGAAGGTCGACCGCTCTCACCGTAGTTCGGACCGCAGGTGCCCCCGGTTCGCCGGTCGGCCGGGACTGGTCGACTCAATCCACGGTCAGGCTCTGGAACAGCTGCAGCCGCTCGCGGCCTGGAGTATTGATCGGAGAGAAGGGCGTCGACGAAGTCATCGACGCCGCCGCTCACTTGGAGCGAACGGACGACGCCGTCGAAGTCCGCGAACCAGATCGTCTCCACATCCGGTGCCAGACGCTGCAGCAGCTGGAGCACCATGGCGGCAGGGACTTCGAGCTCGTCCTGCTCGGGAAGCACGAATACTGGCCTGTCGGCGAAGTAGAGGATCCGGTGGTAACGCAGCTGCCCGCGGATCTGGATTTCGATCGTTGCGTCTGCCCCGGACGGTGATCCGGAGACGGAGGCGTCGGGGCGGAGTGCGTTGGCGGTCCGGATGAGGTCGGCGGTGGTGAACTCCCGGCGTGCCCCGTGCCGTTCAGTCGGCCTCACGTAGTAGCTGCCTGACATCAGCGTTTCCTCTCGATCCTTCCGCGGCCGCGGCCATGGGACGATTCGGGTCTGGCCTGGTACGCCGTTCGTCAGCCGCATCGCCTCGAAGTAGGCGGCTGCCTTCGGATCGTTGGTGTCGATCTCCAGGCGGTTGGCGCGGTTGCGCGGGTCGTTGATCGCGGAGCCGTAGCCGCCACTGACTTCCCCGGCAACGGCAGCGTGTCGGGCTGGCAGGCCCCGAACAGCCTGGGCATGGGCCCACTGGGCAGCGCACCGTTTGCCTCGTCGGAGCCCAACGGAACCATCGACGTCTTCTGGAAGGGCAGCGGAGCCGGCAGCGGCGACATCTGGCACACCTTCTGGAACGGCGGCCAGGTCTGGGCGCCGCCGGGCGACCTCGGCGGGAACATCGCGGCCAACTGACCGGACATCAGCCAAGCACACAGGGCCTCCGTTCCACCTGTGACGACCCGTGGGCCGGCACCGCAGACGCGGTGTCGGCCCACGGGCGCTCCTGCCCTCCCGACTACCTCAAGCACGGCCCCGAAACACCCGCTGGGTCTCCGGAGCCGTTGACACATGAGAAGCGGGATCAGGTGTTCCTGGGCACGCGGATCTTCACCCATGGTGCGTCGATGTGGATGAGCAACTCCTGTGCGACCGCTGCTGCCCGACCGGTCGACACGGATCGCACCGACTACTTCTCGATCCGGCGAACCATCACTCTGCGGGACGTCAGCACCGGCAGAAGCCGAGTCGAGCATCGAGGATCCAAACGTGATGGACGGCCTTCTGCTATGCGATGGAACCCGCGCCTGCTGACTGACTCCGGAGGTTGATGTCAGCCTTTCAGCCCCCGGGCCGCCACCGCACCGGCAGAGCCTTCAACCCGTTCTGGAAGTTGGACACGAGTCGAGCAGGCGGTTCATTCGCTACCAGCTCCAGCCCTGGGAGCTCCAGAACCTGACGGATCATCGCTTTCAGCTGCGTCCGCGCCAGTTGGGCTCCCAGGCAGAAGTGCGGGCCGTAGCCGAAGCTCAGGTGGTCGTTCGGGGTGCGGGTGATGTCGAAGCGGTCGGCGTCCGGGAACACTGCCTCGTCGCGGTTGGCGGAGGCGTGGTAGACCACCACCTTCTGCCCGCGCCCGATCCGCGCACCGGCCAACTCCACGTCCCGGACGGCGGTTCGGCGGAAGTCCAGCACGGGCGGCCAGAAGCGCAGCATCTCCTCGACCGCCGATGCGAGCAGCTCGGGCCGCCGCACCAGCAGCCGGTACTGGTCCGGGTGGCTGAGCAGCGTGTACAGACCGCCCGGCAGTCCATTGCGGACCGTCTCGTTGCCGGCGACCGCGAACAGGAAGAACGCGGTCTCGAACTCGTCGGTGCTCAGGCCGCCATCGCGCATCCGCGCCAGCAGACTGCCCGGGCGGGGCTGGGAAGCCAAGCCGTGGGCATAGGCGAACATGTCGGCCAGGGCGGCCCGGGAGCGCGGGTTGACGGGGCGGCCGTCGGGTCCGGTGCGGGTGATGGGGCGTTGGGCGAGAGCGGTGCGGCCCAGGTCGGTGAGGTGGGCCGGGTCGGCGGTGCTGGAGGCGGCGTAGTCGGCGTCCTGGTAGCCGATCACCCGGTTCGACCAGTCCACCAGCAGCTGCCGGTCCTGCTCCGGCACACCCATCACCCACGCCAGCGTGCGCACCGGCAGGTCCGCCGCCAGCCGCACGAAGTCGGCCTCGCCGTCCGCCCGCACCGAGTCCACCAACTCCCGCGCGCACTCCTCGATCGCGGCCGACAACTCCCCCAGCGCACGCGGGGTGAAGGCCGCCGCCACGATCCGGCGCAGCCGCGAGTGCTCCGGCGGATCCTGATTGAGCATCATGGTGCGCGCGAACTC
Organism: Kitasatospora acidiphila; assembly: GCF_006636205.1. Classification (NCBI taxonomy): domain Bacteria; kingdom Bacillati; phylum Actinomycetota; class Actinomycetes; order Kitasatosporales; family Streptomycetaceae; genus Kitasatospora; species Kitasatospora acidiphila. The sequence goes on from NZ_VIGB01000003.1 coordinate 187,974, forward strand.
CAGGTCCGCGTCGGTGTCCGGATCCCGGATCTGCGTGGCGCCGAGGTGCGAGGAGAACAACTCCGGTGTGCGCAGCACGAATTTGACGTCAGCGTGCCGCAGCACCGCCCAGTACCCGGGCCCGGCCGGCCAGTCCCCCACGGCCGGCTCCGCCACCCAGCACACCGGCGCCGCCGCCCGCAGCTCGCGGAACAGGCCGTACGGCACTCCGTCGGCGTAGGTCGCGGGCTGGAAGATCCGGTTCACCATGTCCTGGCCGAGCCCCATGTCAGCCGACAGTACGGCAGCCCCTCCTCCGCACGCCAGGATGCCGTGCGATCCGAGCAACCCAGGCCTGGCTGAGCTGGTTTCGCTTGAGCATCCTGACTGTCAGTCGGTCAGCGGTCCCTGCAGGGCGAGGACCGACGGCACCCGGTCCGGTGCCGCCAGTCGCAGCAGGCCGTGGCCGATGCCGGCGACGCCGACCATCAGCGAGGGGCTGTGCACGCCGTGGGGCAGACCGCAGACCCAGCCACGCCGGTCCAGCTCGTCCAGGGTGGCGGCGGCCTGTCGCAGGCCGGCCTCCCGCCACCGGCCGCCGGCCGGCAGCAAGGGCTCCAGGTTGCCCAGATCGCCGTGGCAGAGCGAAAGGTCCGGGGGAATGGTCGCCCGCTTCGTGCCGGGCCCGGGCACTGGCCCGACCGACCCGGATGCCGTCAGATCCAGTCCCGGCGCCTGAAGGTGAAGTAGAGCAGCACCGACAGGACGATCATGATGATGGTCGAGGCCCAGAAGCCGCCCTGGGTGCCGAATCCGGGGTAGGGGACGTTCTGGCCGTAGAAGCCGGTGACGGCGGTGGGCACGGCGATGATCGCGGCCCAGCTGGTGACCTTCTTCATGATCATGTTCATCCGGTTGCCCTGCACCGTCAGATTGGTCTCCATCACGGTCGTGACCAGGTCACGCAGCGACTCGGTCCACTCGGTGGCACGCAGCACGTGGTCGTAGACGTCCTGGTAGTACGGCATCATCTGGTCGCTGACCAGGTGGATGTCGCGGCGGAGCAGCGAGTTGACGACCTCGCGCATCGGCAGCACCACCCGGCGCAGCTTGACCAGGCTCTTGCGCAGCTCGAAGGAGGTGCGCTGAACCTCCTGGATCTGCTGGGGACCGTCCTCGAAGAGCAGGTCCTCCAGTGCCTCGATTCGGTCGTCCAGCACCTGGACGGCGCTGAAGTGGCCGTCGACCAGGTAGTCCAGCAGCCCGTGCACCAGGAAGCCGACGCCCTGCTTGGCCAGGTCCGGGGCGTTGTCCCAGCGTTCGACGACGCGGTCCATGTTGCAGTGGGTGCCCTTGCGGATGGTGATCAGGGCGTTGTGGGTGATGAAGGCGGCGATCTCCTCCGCCCTGAACTCGCCGGTCCGCTCGTCGAGCGCGACCGCGTAGGCGGACAGGAACAGATGGGTGCGGTAGCGGTCGAGCTTCGGTCTCTGGTGCTCCTGGCGGGCGTCCTCGACCGCGAGGGCGTGCAGGCCGAACTCCTCGGTGATCATCTCGAAGTCCGCGGACTCCGGATCGCTGACGTCCAGCCATACCGTGCAGTCGGGGTCTCCTATGTAGTCGGAGATGTCCTGAGCTGGGAAGTCCTCCAGTTCGAGGTTGCCGTTGCGGTACAGGCGGGTGCGCGTCATGGCGGACACCTTAGCCCTGACCTGCGGCGCGGCTCGGCTCGGCGCCCGCCGCCGAGGCGCGGCGACCGGGCGGGCAGCGCCACGGCATCAAGAGATCGTTAAGGAAATCGAAGGCCCATTGGCTTCCGTAGTCCATGCATCATCCACACCGGGGGAACTTGACCTACGATCTTAAGGCGCTATGATCGTCTCACCTGAAAAACAAAGGACCGCAGCGAGCGGATCCACGACTGAGGGAAGTGCAGCACACCATGGCCGAGTCCACCCGGGTCATCGTCGGCGTGAGCGGTTCGCGGCGCAGCGCGGCGGTCCTGCAGCGCGCCGCCGCGGAGGCGGCCCGACGCGGTGTCGAGCTCGTCCCGGTGATTGCCTGGACCCCGGTCGGCGGCGAGCCGGCCTACCGCACCCAGCCCTGCCCGTCGCTGGCCGCCGCCTGGGAGAAGGCCGCCCGCGCCCGCCTCGACCAGGTCTTCGCCGAGGTCTTCGGCGGCTACCCGGCCGACCGGCTGATCACCCCGGTGGTGATCCGCGGCGAGGCCGGCCCCGCGCTGCTCCAGGTCGCCGACCGGCCCGACGACCTCCTGGTGATCGGCTCCGGCCGCCGCGGCCGGCTCCAGCGCCTGCTGCACGGCGAGGTCGCCCGCCACTGCCTGGCCCGCGCCCGCTGCGCCGTGACCGTCGTGCCCGCCGAGGCCCGGCTGCCCGTCGCGCGTCGCGGCGGCTGGCTGGACCTGGTGAAGGCGGCCTGAGGCAGCTGCCGAACCGCCGACCCTGATCCAGCCCAGTCGAGTCCGGCCAGCCGGAGGGCGTGCTCGAACGCGAGGACCACGAGCACGCCCTCTCGTTCAACTCACGGTCCTGGGAGCGCACCCCGCCGTGCTGGTGGAGAACCAGGGACGGGTCGACTACGGCCCCCGGCTGCCCGACCGCAAGACCAAGGGCCCGGCCTGGATCAACGGCTTCGCGCTCGGCCGCTACTGGTCGCGCCGCCCGCAGCAGAACTGGACGTGCCCGCACCGGTCCTGAGGCCGGGTCACAACGAGGTCACGGTCCTGGAACTCCACTCCCCCGCTGCCCCGACCGTCCGGCTCCTCGACACCCCCGCACTCGGCTCCGACGAGGAGTGACCGGCTCCGACCCTGGCCCAGGTCATCCCGATAATGCGGGCGCCCACCTGCCCGCGTACCGCAGACTCGGAGCCAGCACTTTTCACACGGGAGGATGGTTCCATGGTCGATCGGCCCTTGACCCTGATGGCGGTGCACGCGCACCCCGACGACGAGGCCACCGGAACGGGGGGTGTCCTCGCGCGGTACGCGGCGGAAGGCATCCGCACGGTCCTCGTCACCTGTACTGACGGCGCTTGCGGGGACGGGCCGGGGGGTCTCAAGCCGGGCGAGCCCGGGCACGATCCGGCCACCGTCGCCGCGATGCGCCGCCGGGAACTCGAGGCGAGCTGCGAGGTCCTGAAGGTCAGTCATCTCGAGCTGCTGGAGTACGGCGACTCCGGGATGATGGGCTGGCCCGCCAACGACGCCCCGGGGTCCTTCTGGCGGACGCCCGTTGAGGAGGGCGCCGCCCGCCTCGCCGAACTCCTGCGGCACTACCGGCCCGATGTGGTCGTGACCTATGACGAGAACGGGTTCTACGGCCACCCCGACCACATCCAGGCGAACCGCATCACGATGGCGGCGCTGGCGATGACCGGGATGGCGCCGAAGGTGTACTGGACGACGGCGCCGCGCTCGATGATGCAGCGGTTCGGGGAGGTCATGCGCGAGTTCGGCGCGGACTGGGAGGAGCCGGACCCGGCGGAGGCCGCCGCGATGCCCGAGATCGGACTCCCCGACGAGGAGATCACCACCTGGGTGGACACCACCGAGTTCGGCGGCCAGAAGTTCGATGCGCTCGCGGCGCACGCCAGTCAGGGCGAGAACATCTTCTTCCTCAAGATGGGCAAGGAGCGGTTCACCGAGCTGATGGGCGTGGAGACCTTCGTGCGGGTCCACGACACCACCGGCGCGGCCGTGCCCGAGAACGACCTCTTCGCCGGCCTGCGCTGATCCCGGCGCGGCACGGGCCGTTGGTGCCCCCGGACCTGGCGGGGTGCCAGGTCCGGGGGCACGGCCGACCGATGGGCCGCGCCTCCTGCCCCGGACCCTCCCCCGGCGCCCTCCACCTGGTGGGCGGGTCACGGCCATCCGGCGGATCCGGCCCTGCCGGGCCGGGGGCCGCCGGGGCCGGACCCTCTACCGTGGACGGATGACGGATCGCCCGACGGGTGGGCCTGCCGCGGGCCCCACGGCCTACCTCGGGGCCGCTGCCGCCTTCGCCGTCTGCATGGCGGGCACCACCCTGCCCACCCCGCTCTACGGCCTGTACCAGCAGCAGATCGGCTTCTCCGAGCTGATGGTGACGGTCGTGTTCGCCGTCTACGCCTTCGGCGTGATCGGTGTCCTGCTGCTCGTCGGCAATGCCTCCGACTCCGTCGGACGCCGGCCCGTCCTGCTCTGCGGGCTGGCACTCGCGGCCGGCAGCGCCGTCGCCTTCCTCGCCGAGCAGGGCCTGCCGCTGCTCTGGGTGGGTCGGCTGCTGTCCGGCTTCTCGGCCGGCCTGTTCACCGGCACCGCCACCGCGTACGTCCTGGAGCTCGCCCCGCCCGGACAGCGGGCCCGCGCCGGCTTCGTCGCGACCGCCGCCAACATGGGCGGCCTGGGCTGCGGACCGCTGCTGTCCGGCCTGCTCGCCGAGTACGCGCCCGGCCCGCTGGTCCTGCCGTTCGTCGTGCATCTGGTACTGCTCGCCGCGTCGTTCACCGTGCTGTGGTTCCTGCCGGAGACGGTCCCCGGGGCCCGCCCGCTGCGCACCGCCCGCCCGCAGTGGCCCGCTCTGCCGCCGGAGGTGCGCGGGGTGTTCGTTCCGGCGGGGGTCGCCGCCTTCGCCGGGTTCTCACTGCTGGGTGTCTTCACTTCGGTCAGCCCGGCGTTCCTCGCCCAGAGCCTGGATGTCCACAACCACGCGGTCGTCGGTCTCATCGTCTTCGCGGCCTTCTTCGCCTCCACCCTCGGCCAGCTCCTGGTGCCCCGGCTCGGCACCGCGCGGGCCGTCCCGCTGGGCTGCCTGGTCCTGATCGCCGGCCTGGCCCTGCTCGCCGCCTCGCTCACCTGGACCACCCTGCCACCGCTGGTGCTCAGCGCGCTCGTGGGCGGCGCGGGCCAGGGCATGGGCCTGCGCGGTGCCGTGGGCGAGGTCGCCGCCGCCGCTCGCGCCGAGCACCGCGGCGGCGCCCTCTCGGCGCTCTTCGTGGTCGCCTACTTCGGCATCTCGATCCCGGTCATCGGCGTCGGCCTGCTCAGCCAGCCACTCGGTCTTGCCCACGCCGGCCTGGTGTTCACCGCCTGCATGGCCGTACTCGCCGCCGCCTCCGGCGGCTACCTGCTGCGCCGCGCCCACGCCCACGCCTGAGCCCGCAAGGGCCGCGACCCTACGAGGCCTGCGCCCACGCCTGAGCCCGGACGGCCCGCCGGTCACGGCGGAGTAGCGGGCTCAGGCCCTCCCCTCCTCGCCTGCACCCGGGTGGATCGGCAGGTCGTAGACGCGCCGGATGCTGCTGCCGCGCACGCTCACGTCGGCGCCGTAGACGTGCAGCGACACGGCCTTGCCGCTGGTGGCGTTGCGCACCAGGTGGATGTCACCGGGCGGGGTCAGGTGGGCGACGGCCCCGGTCGGGAAGACCGTGGTGGCGACCGGCTCCAGCACGGTGCGGCCGTCCTGCTCGGCGAGTCGGAAGGCGGTCTCCTCCTCGGCGCCCAGGTAGGTGCCGACCACGCACCACGCGGTGTGGTCGTGGATCCGGGTGGCCTGGCCGGGCAGCCAGACCAGGGCCACCATCGAGAACGAGCCGTCCGGCTCGACGTGCAGCAGGTGCTGGCGGTACGCGTGCGGGTCGGGCTCCAGCTGCGCGGGGGTGAGCAGGTCCGGGTGGTGGAGGAAGGACGCGAGGACGGCGGCGACCCGCGCGGCCACCGGGCCGTCGGAGGCCTCGGTGCGGGTGGGGCGCAGTTCGGTGCGGATGGCTGCGGTCAGCTCGGTGAGCCGGGGCGTGCCGGTGGATGCGGCGTGCGCGGTTCGCGCGGTGAGTGCGGTGGCTGTCTTCATGGCTCAGACGGCCGCCGGGTGCAGCTCGCGGGCGGCGGCGAGGCGGGCGGCGAGTTCGGCGATCTCGCCGGGCCGGTGGGCGGTTTCGCGCGCGACCAGCATGGTGGGCTGGTGGCCGGTCAGCTCGTGCTCCAGCGCCAAGCGGGCCCGGCCGCCACCGGTGATGTTGAGCAGCACGCGGGCGTCGGCGGCCACCTCGCCGTCGCGCACGGCGTCGCGCAGGGCGGCGAGGGCGATGCCGGCGGCCGGTTCGATGTCGATGCCCTCCAGTTCGCGGAAGGCGTCCATGGCGGCTCGGGCGGCTGCGGCGTCGGCGATCCGGACGTGGCCCGCGCTCTCGGTGAGCACCTCGTGCAGGCCGCCGTTGAGGTCGTAGGGCGGGCGCCGGTTGGTCAGCTCGGGGGCGAACGCCCGCTCGGCGGCAGCTCGTTGGTCTTGCTCGTCACCAGTCAGCCAGGGGCGCTCGCCGGTCTGCCAGGCCTGGTGGACCGGGGCGTAGCAGGCGTTCTGGGCGAGCAGCAGGCGGGGCAGCGGGTCGGTGTCGTGGCCGGGGCGACATCGCAGCCGCACCGCGGCCTCGTGCACGGCGAGCGCGCCGGCACCGCTGCCGATGGCCTGGACGTAGTGGTCGGGCGCGGTGCCCATCGCCTCGACGGCGGCGAGCATGACGGTGGCGAGCCCGTCGCGCCGGCCGACGTTGCGGGTGCCGCCCTCGGGCGTGAAGCCGGGCTGCTGGGCCAGTGCATCGCCGAGCGCGATGGCGTCGGCGTAGTCGGCGTCCTCGACCGCGACCACCTGAACGAGTTCGCCGCCCGGGGTGCGGGTGCGCAGCCGCGGCAGGGCGCTGGCCGGGACCACGATCACCACCGGGACCCGGTGGCTGGCGCAGAGTTCGGCGAAGGCGGTGGCGGTGTTGCCCGCCGAGGTGACCACCAGGGTGCCCGCGTCCTCGGGGATGCGGCCGAGGACGGTCGCGGCCTCCAGTTCCTTGAAGCTTCCGGTGGTCAACTCGCCGCCGCGTTCCGGCCAGTAGCCGTTGAAGGCGATCCACAGCTCGGTCAGGCCGAGCGAGGCGGCCAGCCGCCGGCTGCGGTAGACGGCGGTGCCGCCGCTGTCGGGCAGTGTGCGGCGCACCGGCAGCCAGGAGTGGTAGCGGTAGACACCCTGGAACGCGGGGTCCGGTGTGAACGCGGTGGCCTGGTACTCGGTGCGCAGCAGGCCCGGCGCGTGCGGCTCGGGGCAGCCGAGCGCCAGCCCGTCGTCGGGTCGGCTCTGGCCGCAGACGGTGCAGCGCAGGCGGTAGTGGGAGGGGCGGCGCTCGGCGTGGTGCATCAGTGGCGTCCCGGGGGTCAGGAGAGGGAGGGTCAGGCCATCGCGCGGGCGAGGCTCGCCGGGCGCATGTCGGTCCAGGTGGCCGTCACGTGGTCCAGGCACTCCTGGCGGCCCGCCGGGCCGTGGGTGATGGTCCAGCCCTGGGGCACCTCGGCGAAGGCGGGCCACAGCGAGTGCTGCCCCTCGTCGTTCACCAGCACCAGGAACGTGCCTTCGGCATCGTCGAACGGGTTCGTCATCGATCTGGTCCTCTCTCAACTTGCTTTTGATGCAGGGGGTTTCGGTTAATCGGGCGGCGGACTGCGGCCCGGGGCGCACTGGTGGCTGCCGCCGCCCGGCCCTGCCTGATCCGGCGTCACAGCGGTGGCGGGCGGCGGCGGGGCACGGCGCACCCGATCGGCCCCGCCTGGGACCGGCGCGCCGGTCCGCGGGGCTGCACTCGCCGGACTGAGAGTGACTCGCGGGCCGAAACACAAGATCGCCAAGAGGCGAACCGAAGATGAACTCGCCGTACATCCCGGTGGGAATTCCTCGTATTCCCGGTTTGACCGGACGTCAGTTGTCGTGCGGGGATGGGGTGTGGTTATCTGCTTCCGGCACGACCAAGAGAGCGCGAGATCATGAAACTTGAGCTGACAGGTCTTCACGAGGCGTTGACCGCACCGGTCAGTGAATCGATGAACTTCCTCAACGAGATTGCCCACAGATTTCCCGACGCCATTTCGCTGGCGGCCGGCCGGCCGTTCGAGGGATTCTTCGACCCGGCCGATGTGCCGCGGTATTTCGAGATCTACCGCCGCCACCTGACGGACCGTCTGGACGGCGACGAGGCCGCGGTGCGCCGCACCCTGCTGCAGTACGGGCGGACCAAGGGCATCATCCACGAGCTGATCGCCGAGCACCTGCGGGTGGACGAGGGCATCACCGCGGACCCGGACGCCCTGGTGGTCACCGTCGGCTGCCAGGAGGCGCTGTGGCTGACGCTGCGCGCGCTGCGCCGCGACGAGCGCGACGTGCTGCTCGCCGTGACGCCGAGCTACGTCGGCGTGCACGGCGCGGCCATGATGGTGGACATGCCGGTGCTGCCGGTGCGCGAGGCGGCCGACGGGATCGACCCGGACGACCTGGTGGCCGTGGTGCGCCGGGCCAGGGCCGCCGGCCGCAACCCGCGGGCCTGCTACGTCATCCCCGACTTCGCCAACCCCAGCGGGGTCCGACTGGACCGCGCGAAGCGTGAGCGGCTGCTCGACATCGCCGCCGCCGAGGACCTGCTGCTGCTGGAGGACAACCCCTACGGGCTGTTCGGCGACCCGGCGGGCCCGCCCACCCTGAAGGCCCTGGACCGCCACGGCCAGGTCGTCTACCTGGGCTCCTTCGCCAAGACCGGCCTGCCGGGGGCCCGGGTCGGCTACGTGCTGGCGGACCAGCAGGTGACCGGCGCGCCGGCCGGCCAGCCGCTGCTCGCCGACCAGTTGGCCAAACTCAAGAGCATGCTGACGGTGAACACCTCGCCGATCGCGCAGGCCGTGATCGGCGGCAAGCTGCTGGCGCACGGCCACAGCCTGCGGGCCGCCAACGCCCGGGAGACCGAGACCTACCGGGGCAACCTGGCCCAGGTGCTGGCCGGGCTGGAGAGGCGGTTCGCCGACCTGCCGTCGGTGCGCTGGAACGTGCCGGAGGGCGGGTTCTTCCTGCTGCTCACCGTGCCGTTCCCCGCCGGTGACGACCTGTTGGCGCACTGCGCCGCCGTGCACCGGGTGCTCTGGACGCCGATCCACCACTTCTACGCCGACGCGACGCAGCGCAACGTGCTGCGGCTCTCCTTCAGCCATCTGCTCCCGGCAGAGATCGAGGACGGACTCGATCGCCTTGCGGAGTTCATCCGCGCGCAATCTGCCGGAAATTGAAGAAACGTTACCGGCCCGCCTCGAGAAGAAAGGCCAACCGATCCATGCACGCCTGCACCCCGCCGCTGCGGAGCAAGCCCAGAAGTTGGGGATGGACCTACCGATGACAACGGCCACCGCCCCGCTCGCCCGGGTGATGGGAGTCGGCACCGCCGTTCCCGAAAACTCCTATTCCCAGCAGGAACTGCTGGACATCTTCGAAATACGGGACCCGCGGGTCCGGTCCGTCTTTCTCAACAGCGCCATCGAGCGCCGTTTCCTCACCCTGCCGCCGCAGGGACCGGACGGCACCCGGGTGATGGAGGTCCAGGGCGAACTCCTCGCCAAGCACAAGGCGCAGGCCGTCGACATGGGCGTGCGCGCCGTCCAGGAGTGCCTGAAGGCGACCGGCGCCGACCTGTCCGACATCGGCTACCTCTGCTGCGTCACCACCACCGGCTTCCTCACCCCGGGCCTGAGCGCCCTGATCATCCGCGAGTTGGGCATCGACCCGCACACCAGCCGGCTCGACGTGGTCGGCATGGGGTGCAATGCTGGCCTCAACGCCCTCAACGCGGTGACCGGTTGGGCACATGCGCACCCGGGCCGGCTGGCCGTGATGGTGTGCGCGGAGGCGTGCTCCGCCGCCTACGTCTTCGACGGCACCATGCGTACCTCGGTCGTCAACAGCCTCTTCGGGGACGGCTCCGCCGCGCTCGCGGTGCTGGCCGGGGAGCCGGAGCTCCCGCTGCCGCAGGCGAGCGGCCCGAGCCTGCTGAAGTTCGCCAGCTACATCATCACCGACGCGATCGACGCGATGCGGTACGACTGGGACGGCGACCAGGAGCGGTTCAGCTTCTTCCTCGACCCGCAGGTGCCTTACGTGGTCGGCGCGCACGCCGAGCGGGTGGTCGACCTTCTGCTGGCCGGCACCGGGCTGCGGCGCAGCGACATCCGCCACTGGCTGGTGCACTCCGGCGGCAAGAAGGTGATCGACGCGGTCGGCGTCAACCTCTGCCTGACCCGGCACGACGTCCGCCACACCACCAGCGTGCTGCGCGACTACGGCAACCTGTCCAGCGGCTCGTTCCTCTTCTCCTACCAGCGGTTGCTGGCCGAGCAGGTGGCCGAACCCGGCGACCACGGCGTGCTGATGACGATGGGTCCGGGATCAACCATCGAGACCGCCCTGGTCCGCTGGTGACCGCGGCCGACCGCCGCCGAGCGTCGACCCGAGCCGTCCACCGCATGCCACACCAAGCCGTCCGCCCGTACCAGGCCAGCGAGTAAGGCGACACCACCGTGAACCACTCCCTCGAACTTCTGCTCGACCTCGACGGCAGCCAGCCGCTGTCGCCCGACACCGTCGCGGCCCTCAACGCCCTGTGCGACCGCGCCGAGGACGCCGCTGCCCACGGCCCGGTCGTGCTGACCGTCACCGGCGCCCCTGCCACCGCCCCCGCCGGACCGCTCCCGCTGGTGAACAAGTGGGAGCGGGCACTGCGCCGGCTGGAGCGCCTCGACCTGACCACCGTGGCCCTGGCCGGCGGCGACTGCGGCGGGGTGGCGCTGGAGGCCCTGCTCGCCACCGACCTGCGGATCGCCCGGCCCGGCACCCGGCTGCTCCCCGCGGCCGGCCCTGCGGGCGTCTGGCCCGGCATGGCCCTGTACCGGCTGGCCAACCAGATCGGCGTCGCCGCGATCCGCCGCACCGTGCTGCTCGGCACCCCGGTCACGGCCGAGCGAGCCGTGGCGCTGGGCCTGCTGGACGAGCTCGCCGCGGATCCGGCCGCCGCGCTGGCCGGCCTCGCCGACACGCTGGCGGCCCTGGAGAGCGACGGCCCCGCGATCCGCCGTCAGCTGCTGCTGGACGCGACCACCACCAGCTTCGAGGAGGCACTCGGCCGCCACCTGGCCGCCTGCGACCGGACCCTGCGCGAGGTGGCCCCGTGACCGCTCCGGTGCAGGACGCGCCGGCCACGGTCGGCCCGGACCTCGCCGCCGCCCGCCGGGTGGTGACCGACACCGCCGAGCGGGCCGCGGACCTGCTCGCCGCCCTGCCCGAGCCGGCCCACCGCAACCCCGACCAGCGCGAGCGCGCCACCGAGGCGAAGAACCTCGCCCGTTCGGTGCGCAGCCGCTTCATGAGCCTGCACGGCGAGGCCGTCTACCGGGAGCTGACCGCCGATCACAGCCTCGACCTGCGGCTGCCCGAGCTGGTCGCCGGCGCCGCCGTCGACTACCCCGGGCTGGTCCCGTCCGCCGAACAGCTGGTCGTCGAGCAGGCCCGGTCGCAGGCCGACAAGGAGGGCCTGGAGATCGACCAGGGCATCTTCCTGCGCGAGGTGCTGCGCTCCCCCACTGCGGGCCGCCACCTGATCGACGCGATGGCCCTGCCCACCGAGCGGGCGCTCGGCCTGCTGCCGGAGTTCCGCCGCACCGGCCGGCTGGACCTCGGCTCGGTGCGCCTGGAGCGCCGCGGCAGCGCCGCCCACCTGACCATGGTCCGCACCGACTGCCTCAACGCCGAGGACAACCGGCACGTCGAGGACATGGAGACCGCCGTCGACCTCGCGCTGCTCGACCCGGCCGTGTCGGTGGGCCTGCTGCGCGGCGGCGAGATGACCCACCCGCGCTACCAGGGCCGACGGGTCTTCAGCGCGGGCATCAACCTGAAGAGCCTGCACGCCGGGAAGATCTCACTGATCGACTTCCTGCTGCGGCGCGAGCTCGGCTACATCAACAAGCTGCTGCGCGGCCTGCGGGTCGACCACGCCGGGGCCTGGCACACCCCGGTGATCGAGAAGCCCTGGGTGGCGGCGGTCGACACCTTCGCGATCGGCGGCGGCGCCCAGCTGCTGATGGTCTTCGACCGGGTGCTGGCCGCCACCGACTCCTACGTCAGCCTGCCCGCCGCCCAGGAGGGCATCGTGCCCGGCGCGGGCAACCTGCGGCTCGGCCGGCTGGCCGGTGGGCGGATCTCGCGTCAGGTGGTGCTCTGGGGCCGCCGGATCCACGCCACCGAGCCGGACGCCGGGTACCTGATCGACGAAGTCGTCGAGCCCGACCGGATGGACGGCGCGGTGGCGGACTCGCTGGAGCACCTCGACAGCCCGGCCGTGGTGACCAACCGCCGGATGGTCAACCTGGCCGAGGAGCCGCCGCAGCTGTTCCAGCAGTACATGGCCGAGTTCGCGATGCAGCAGTCGCTGCGGCTGTACAGCGAGGACGTCATCGGCAAGGTCGGCCGGTTCACGGCCGCCGCCCGCTCGCACGCCTGACCGGTGGGTGCGCACGTGGCCGACCATGGGCGCGCCCGCCGCCTGGCCGTGTGCTCAGCCGCACCCTCAGCCTCACCCCGACTTCAGCGCCACCGCGCCCCGATCACGCCCGATCACGCCCGAGCCGAACGGAACTTCGACCATGGAGCTCACCAGGATCCGCTACGAGAAGCGGGACCGGGTCGCCCACGTGACCCTCGACCGGCCCGAGCGCCGCAACGCCATGGACCTGCGCATGCACGAGGAACTCGCGTACGTGTGGGACGACTTCGAGGCCGACGACGACGTGTGGCTGGCCGTCCTCACCGGTGCCGGCGACCGCGCCTTCTCGGCCGGCCAGGACCTCAGGGAGCTGGCCGCCCGGATCGAGGACGGCACCGCGGCTCCCTCGACCTTCGGCAGCCGCGGCAAGCCCGGCTGGCCCCGGCTCACCGAGCGCTTCCAGCTCGCCAAGCCGGTGATCGCCCGGGTCAACGGCCACGCGTTCGGCGGCGGCTTCGAACTCGCCCTCGCCTGCGATGTGATCGTGGCCGCCGACACCGCCACCTTCGCGCTGCCCGAGGCCAAGCTCGGACTGATCGCCGGCGCCGGCGGAGTCTTCCGGCTGACCCGGCAGGCGCCCTACCGGGTCGCGCTCGGCCACCTGATCAGCGGCCGCCCGCTGACCGCCGCCCGGGCCTACGAGCTGGGCCTGGTCAACGAGGTCGTCCCGGCGGCCGAGTTGGACGCCTGCGTGGCCGCCTGGGTCGCGGACATCCTGCGCTGCGCCCCGCTCTCGGTCCGCTCCGTCAAGCAGGCCGCGGCCGCCGCGGCGACCATGCCCCTGGAGCAGGCGTTCGCCACCCGGTTCCCCTGGGAGGAGCGCCGGATGCACAGTGCGGATGCGCTGGAAGGGCCACGCGCCTTCGTCGAGAAGCGCGAGCCCCGCTGGCAGGGGCACTGAGGTCGGATCGGTGTCGCGGCGTCAGATCGGCGGCGCGGCGTTGGATCGCTGTCGCGTCGCAACCCGCTGACCTCCGGATTTGCGAACCCGCACCGGAGCGGCGAAGACGTGAGTTGTTCCATGCTTTACCCGGAGTCCACCTGCTCGGCCCTCGAAGTGACATTGCCTCAGGCAGCGTGACGCCCGAGCATGATCCGCATCGCCGGCGGATCCTCCACCCCCGTCAAACGTCCTCGGACCCTGCGCGTCCGAGCGCGATCCCCCTTGCGTCGTCGCCTCCATGCGCGGCCGCTGCTGAACGAACCGGAGCACACCATGTCGGACACCCAAGCCGTCACCTGGCCCCTGACGACCGGTCAGTCCGGGGTGTGGTTCTCCCAGCAGTTGGACCCGTCGAATCCCGCCCACCGGATCGCCGAGTGCCTGGAGATCCACGGCCCGGTCGACCCCGTGCTGTTCGAGGCCGCGCTGCGGCAGCTGCTGGCGGAGGCCGAGATCCTCCGGCTGCGCTTCCCGGAGCAGGACGGCCAGGTCCGCCAGACCGTCGCCCCGCTCGCCGAGACGCCCGTGCTGGTGCACGACGTGAGCGACCAGGCCGATCCGTGGGCCGCCGTGCGAGCCTGGATCGATGAGGACCTGGCCCGCCCGGACGACCTGGCGCACGGCCGCACCAGTGTGGTGGCGATGTTCCCGGCCGGCCCGGACCGCCTCTTCTGGTACCAGCGCGCCCACCACCTCGCCGGCGACGGCTACAGCGGCGCCCTGCTGGCCGGCCGCGCCGCCGAGGTCTACACCGCCCTGGTCGAGGGCCGCCCGACCGGCACCCCGTTCGCCCCCCACTCGGAGCTGCTCGCCGAGGAGGAGGCCTACCGAGCCGGTGAGCAGTACGCCGCCGACCGCCGGTACTGGACCGAGCGCTTCGCCGACCGTCCCGAGGCGGTCAGCCTCGCCGGCCGCTTCGCGCCCGCCTCGCACACCCACCTGCGGCACTCCGTCGACCTCTCCGCCGACACCGCGGAGCGGCTGCGGGCGGCCGCGCGCGGCCTGCGGACCAGCCTGCCCGTCCTGCTGACGGCCGCCGGCGCGCTCTACACCCACCGCCTGACCGGCGCCACCGACATCGTCCTCGGCCTGCCCGTCACCGGCCGCGCCACCCCGCTGCAGCGCAGCACCCCCGGCATGCTCGCCAACGTGCTGCCGATCCGCCTGGCGGTTCGCCCGGAGACCGGCCTCGCCGAACTGGCCCGCCAGGCCAGCCGCACCATGCGCGAGGGGCTGCGTCACCAGCGGTACCGCTACGAGGAGTTGCAGCGCGAGCTCAACCTGGTCGGGGGTGGCCGGCTGTTCGGACCGACCGTCAATGTGATGGCCTTCGACTACGACCTGCGGTTCGCCGGGAACCCGGTCACCGCGCACAACCTCTCCAACGGCTCGGTCGACGACCTGGCGTTCGTGCTCTACGACCGCCAGGGCGGGGCCGGCCTGCAGCTGGTGGTGGACGCCAACCCGGCGGTCTACGCGGCGACTGAAGTCGCCGGACACGCGCAGCGGTTCGCCCGGCTGCTGGAGAGCCTGGCGCAGCTCGACGACGTCGCCGCGCCGCTGGGGCGGGTCGGCCTGCTCGGGTCGGCGGAGCGGGAGCGGGTGCTGCGGGCGTGGAACGCCACGGCGGCTGAAGTGGCGGGGCCTGGAACGCTGGTGGAGCGGTTCGAGGCGCAGGTGGCGCGGACGCCTGACGCGGTGGCGGTGGTGTTCGAGGGTGTGGAGGTCTCGTACGCGGAGCTGAACGCGCGGGCGAATGGCTTGGCGCGCACGCTGGTTGAGCGCGGGGTTGGTCCGGAGTCGCGGGTGGCGGTCTGCCTGCCGCGTTCGGTGGAACTGGTGGTGGCGCTGCTGGCGGTGGTCAAGGCCGGTGGCGCGTATGTACCGGTGGACCCGGAGCACCCGGCCGAGCGCATCGCCTACGTGCTGGCGGACTGCGCGCCCGCCCTGGTGCTGACGGCCACCGAACTGACCACCGAGGTACCGCAGTTGGCGGTCGGCGACGCCGAGGTGGCCGACAACGTCGCGCGGGAGGTCCTGCCCGACCACCCCGCCTACGTCATCTACACCTCCGGCTCCACCGGCCGCCCCAAGGGCGTCGCCGTGCCGCACCGCGGCATCGTCAACCGACTCGCCTGGATGCAGCACGAGTACGAACTCACCGCCACCGACCGGGTGTTGCAGAAGACCCCGTTCGGATTCGACGTCTCCGTCTGGGAGTTCTTCTGGCCCCTGCTGGAAGGCGCCACGCTCGTCGTCGCCCGCCCCGGCGGACACCGCGACCCCGCCTACCTCGCCGAGCTGATCCAGCAGGAGCGGATCACGGTGGCGCACTTCGTCCCGTCCATGCTCCAGGCCTTCATCCAGGAGCCCACCGCGGCCGGCTGCACCGGCCTGCGCGCCGCGCTATGCTCCGGCGAGGCACTGCCCGCCGAACTCCGCGACCGCTTCTTCTCGACCCTCGACGTCCCACTCCACAACCTCTACGGGCCCACCGAAGCCTCCGTCGACGTCACCTCCTGGAACTGCCGACACGACAGCCCCACCGTGCCGATCGGCCGCCCGGTCTGGAACACCCAGGTGTACGTGCTGGACGCAGCCCTGCAGCCGACCCCGGTCGGCGTGCCGGGTGAGCTGTACCTCGCGGGCGTCCAGCTCGCCCGCGGCTACCTCAACCGCTCCGGCCTGACCTCCGAGCGCTTCATCGCCGACCCGTTCGGAGCGGCGGGCACACGGATGTACCGCACGGGCGACCTGGTCCGCTGGACCGCCGACGGCGCCCTCGAATACCTCGGCCGCACCGACTTCCAGGTCAAGATCCGCGGACTGCGCATCGAACTCGGCGAAATCGAGCACGCACTGACCGCACACCCCAACGTCAACCAGGCCGCCGTCCTGGTCCGCCAGGACCGCCTGGTCGCCTACCTCGTACCCGAACGCGACCTCGACCAGACCGAGTTGCGCGACCGACTCGCCACCACACTGCCCGACTACATGACCCCGGCCGCCTACATCACCCTCGACGCACTCCCCGTCACAGCCAACGGCAAACTCGACCGCAACGCCCTCCCCGACCCCGAGTTCACCGCCACCGGCGGCTACCGCGCACCCGTCACCCCACGCGAAGAGCTGCTCTGCGAGGTCTTCGCGGACGTCCTCGGTGTCCCGCAGGTCGGCGTGGACGACAACTTCTTCGAGTTGGGCGGCCATTCGCTGCTCGCCATGACGCTGGTGGAGCGCCTGCGGGCGCGCGGTGTGCCGCTCGACGTGCGGACGCTCTTCGCCGCGCCGACCGTCGCCGGGCTGGCCGTCGCCGCCACCACCGCCGGGCTCGTCGTGCCGCCGAACCGGATACCCGCCGGTGCCGAGGCCATCACCCCGGACATGCTGCCGCTGGTCGACCTCAGCGTCGAGGAGCTCGGCGCGATCACCGCCGCCTTCCCCGGCGGCGCGGCCAACATCGCCGACATCTATCCGCTCGCCCCGCTCCAGGAAGGCATCCTCTTCCACCACCTGATGGACGCGGAGGACGGCGGCAGCGACGTCTACATCCTGCCGAGCACGCTGTCCTTCGACTCGCGCGAGCGCCTGGACGGCTTCCTCGGCGCGCTGCAGCAGGTCGTGAACCGGCACGACATCCTGCGCACCGCCCTGCTCTGGGAGGGCCTGCGCGAGCCGGTCCAGGTCGTCGCCCGCCAGGCCGAGTTGCCCATCCAGCAGGTCGAACTCGCCTCGGCCACCGACGTGGTGGGCCAGCTCGCCGCCGCCGGCGCGGCCGCGATCGACGTCCGCCGGGCACCCCTGCTGCGTGCCTACATCGCCGCCGAGCCCGGCACCGACCGCTGGCTGCTACTCCTCCAGTGCCACCACCTGGTCACCGACCACACCGCGATCGAGGTGATGCTCGCGGAGATCCGCGACATCACCGCCGACCGCCAGGACCAGCTGCCCGCGCCGCTGCCGTTCCGCGACTTCGTCGCGCAGGCCCGGCTCGCGGTCCCGCGCGAGGAGCACGAGCGCTTCTTCGCTGGACTGCTGGGCGATGTGGACGAGCCGACCGCGCCGTTCGGCCGGCTGGACGTGCGCGGCGACGCCTCCGCCGTCGCCGAGGCCCAGCTGCGGCTGGACGGCGACCTCGCCGCTCGGCTGCGCGAGCGGGCGCGCGAGCTCGGTGTGAGTGCCGCGACGCTGTTCCACGTGGCGTGGGCGCGCGTGGTGGCGGCGACCTCGGGCCGCGACGACGTGGTGTTCGGCACCGTGCTGTTCGGCCGGATGAATGCGGGCAGCGGCTCCGACCGGGTGCCGGGTCTGTTCATCAACACCCTGCCGGTGCGGGTTGCCACGGCCGACGTGAGCGCCCTGGACGCCACGCTCGCGATGCGCGGGCAGCTGGCCGACCTGCTGGTGCACGAGCACGCGCCGCTCGCCCTCGCACAGCAGGCCAGCGGCATCGGCGGCGGCGCACCGCTGTTCACCGCGCTGCTCAACTACCGCCACGGCCAGGGCGTTGCCGCCGACGCCGCGGCGGAGCTCGGGCTGCACGGCATCGAGATCCTGCACGTGCACGAGCGCACCAACTACCCGCTGACCCTGTCGGTCGACGACCTCGGCACCGGCTTCCACCTCACCGCCCAGACGGTCACGCCGATCGACCCCGCGCAGCTCTGCGCGCTCGTCCGCACCACGCTCGACGGCCTGGTCACCGCGCTGGAGACCGAGCCCGGGGCCGCGCTCGACCGCGTCGAGGTGCTGGACCCGGCCGAGCGTCACCGCGTCCTGGCCGAGTGGAACGACACGGCGGCCGAGATGCCGGGCGCCACCGTGCCGGAGCTGTTCGCCGCCCAGGTGGCCCGCACTCCCGAGGCCACCGCCGTGCTCTTCGAGGGCAGCGAGCTCAGCTATGCGGAGCTGAACGCCCGCGCCAACCGGCTGGCCCGCCTGCTGCACAGCCGCGGCATCGGCGCGGAGCAGCTGGTCGCGGTGGTGCTGGAACGTTCCGCCGACCTGGTGGTCGCGCTGCTCGCCGTCCTCAAGGCCGGCGCCGCCTACCTGCCGATCGACCCGAGTTACCCGGCCGAGCGCATCACCCGGACGCTCACCGACGCCCGGCCGTGCCTGGTCATCGCCGGCTCCGGCACCCGCGTCGACGTGGCGGGTCCGCTGCTGGTGCTCGACGCCGCCGAGACGAGCGAGGCCCTGAGCGTCCTCGACCCCACCGACCCCGGTACCCGGCCGCTGCCCGAGCACCCCGCCTACGTCATCTACACCTCCGGCTCCACCGGCCGCCCCAAGGGCGTGGTGGTCGAGCACCGGGCGCTCGCGCACTACCTGCGGTGGAGCGTCGAGGCGTACCCGTCGGTGTCGGGGCACACCATGCTGCACTCGTCCACTGCCTTCGACCTGGCGGTGACCTCGCTGTACGCGCCCTTGATCAGCGGGGGCAGCATCGAGGTCGCCGGCCTGGAGGCCGGGGCTCGGGACGGGTCCGCCGAGGTCACCTTCCTGAAGGGGACGCCGGGTCACCTGGCCATGCTGGCGACGCTGCCCGCGGGCTGCTCGCCGAGCGGGGATCTCGTGCTGGGCGGCGAGCAGCTCCTCGGCGAGGCCCTGGAGCCCTGGCGTGCGGCTCATCCCGGGGCGACCGTGGTCAACGAGTACGGGCCCACCGAGGCCACTGTCGGGTGCGTCGTGCACCGGGTCACTCCCGCCGACCCGCCGTCGGCCGGCGCCGTTCCGATCGGCCGGCCGATCGCCAACACCCGGATCTACGTGCTGGATTCGGCGCTGTGCCCGGTGCCGGTCGGGGTGACCGGCGAACTGTACATCGCCGGCGCCCAGTTGGCCCGCGGCTACCTCGACCGCCCGGGGCTGACCGCCGAGCGGTTCGTGGCCTGTCCGTTCGGCGAGCCCGGTGACCGCATGTACCGCACCGGGGACCTGGTGCGCTGGGCGGCGGACGGTGTCATGGAGTACGCCGGCCGGGCCGACGACCAGGTCAAGGTCCGGGGCTTCCGGATCGAACTCGGCGAGATCGAGGTGGTGTTGGCCGCCCATCCCGCGGTGGCCCAGGTCGCGGTGGTGGTGCATGAGGACTCGCCAGGGGATATGGGGGTACCCCCGGCCGGAGGCTGGGGGAGCCTGGTCGGCTACGCCGTCGCCGACGGGGTGGCCGCCGCCGAGCTGCGCGCGCACGTGGCCGCGGCACTGCCCGAGTACATGGTCCCGTCCGCCGTGGTGCTGCTGGACGCGCTGCCGCTGACCGCCAACGGCAAGCTGGACCGCAACGCCCTGCCTGCCCCGGACCTGGCGCCGGTCGCGGGCCGGGCGCCGCGCACCCCGCGCGAGGAGGTGCTGGTCTCGGTCTTCGCCGAGGTGCTCGGCGTGGCGAAGCTCGGTATCGACGACAACTTCTTCGACCTGGGCGGCCACTCGCTGCTGGCCACCCGCCTGGTCAGCCGGATCCGTACCGTGCTGGGTGTCGAGCTGCCGATCCGCGCGCTCTTCGAGGCGCCGACGGTCGCCGCTCTGGCCGAGCGGCTGGACAGCGCCGGCCAGGGGCGTCCGGCGCTGGTCGCCGCCGCCCGCCCGGAGCGGGTGCCGGTCTCGTTCGCGCAGCAGCGCCTGTGGTTCCTGGGCGAGTTGGAGGGGCCGAGCGCGACCTACAACATCCCGCTGGCGGTTCGCCTCACCGGCGCCCTGGACGTTGCCGCGCTGGAGGCCGCGCTGGGCGATGCGGTGGCCCGCCACGAGGTGCTGCGCACCGTCTTCCCGGCGGTTGACGGTGAGCCGCGCCAGCAGGTGCTGGCGGTTGACGCCGTCGGTTCGCTGCTGACCGTGGTCGACGGTTTCGACGAGCAGGCCGTTGACCGCGCGGCGACGCACGCCTTCGACCTCGCCACCGAACTTCCGGTCCGGGCCTGGCTGTTCGCCGAAGCGCCCGAGGAGCACCTGCTGCTGCTGACGTTGCATCACATCGCCGGTGACGGTTGGTCGCTGAACCCGCTGGCCCGCGACCTGTCCACCGCCTACGCGGCCCGCCTGGACGGCAGTGCGCCCGAGTGGCAGCCGCTGCCGGTCCAGTACGCCGACTACGCCCTCTGGCAGCGTGAGCTGCTCGGCTCGGCGGACGACGCCGAGAGCGTGCTGTCCCAGCAACTCGCCTACTGGCGCGAGGCGCTGGCCGAGCTGCCGGAGGAGCTGGCACTGCCGACCTCGCGGCCCCGGCCGGCGGTGGCCAGCCACCAGGGTGGCACGGTCGACCTCGCCATCTCGGCCGAACTGCACGAGCGCCTGGCGGAGTTGGCCCGCTCCGAGGGCGTGACCCTGTTCATGGTGCTGCAGGCAGCGCTGGCCGTGCTGCTCACCCGCCTGGGCGCCGGCACGGACGTTGCGATCGGTACGCCGATCGCGGGTCGTACGGACGAGGCGCTGGACGAGCTGGTCGGCTTCTTCGTCAACACTCTGGTGCTGCGTACCGATCTGTCCGGGGATCCGACGTTCACCGACCTGCTCGGTCGCGTTCGCGAGGCCGGTCTGGGTGCGTTCGCGCACCAGGACGTGCCGTTCGAGCGGCTGGTGGAGGAGCTGGCCCCGAGTCGCTCGATGGCCCGGCACCCGCTCTTCCAGGTCATGCTCGCGGTGCAGAACAACGCCCAGGCAGCGCTGGACCTGCCCGGCCTGGCTGCTTCCGTCCTGCCGGCGGGCGAGTTGGCGGCGAAGTTCGACCTGGCCGTGGAGCTGGGCGAGGTCGTCGGCACCGACGGCGCCCCGGCCGGCCTGCGCGGCATGCTCACCTTCGCCCGCGACCTGTTCGACACGGCGGACGCCGAACTGCTCGCCGAGCGGCTGGTGCGCGTCATGGATGCCGTGGTTGCCGAGCCGGGCCGACCGGTCAGCGCGATCGAGGTGCTGGACCCGGCCGAGCGCCACCGCATCCTGACCGAGTGGCACGGCACCCCGGTGGAGACCGTTCCGACCACGCTGCCCGAACTGTTCGAGGTGCAGGCCGCCCGCACCCCGGCTGCGATCGCCGTCAACGACGAGCGGGCCAGCCTGAGTTACGCGGAGCTGAACGCGCGGGCCAACCGTCTGGCCCGGCTGCTGGTCGAGCGCGGTGTGCGTCCGGAGACCCTGGTGGCGGTCCGGATGCACCGCTCGGCCGAGCTGGTGGTCACCCTGCTCGCGGTGCTCAAGGCGGGCGGTGCCTACCTTCCGGTCGACCCGGACTACCCGGCCGACCGGATCGCCTACATGCTGGCGGACGCCCGCCCGCTGCTGACCGTGGCGGCGGGCGCCACCGACGGCGGCGGCGCCGAGCTGGCGCTGGACGACCCGGCGACCATGGCCCGGCTGGCCGAGCTGCCGGGTGGCGACCTGACGGCTGCGGAGCGGGGTGCGGAGCTGCTGCCCGAACACCCGGCCTACGTCATCTACACCTCCGGTTCCACCGGCCGGCCCAAGGGTGTGCTGATCCCGCACGGCAATGTCGGCCGGCTGATGGCGGCCACCGACCACTGGTTCGGCTTCGGCGGCGAGGACGTGTGGACCTGGTTCCACTCCTTCGCTTTCGACTTCTCGGTGTGGGAGCTGTGGGGCGCGCTGCTGTACGGCGGCCGGCTGGTGGTCGTCGCCTCCGATGTCTCCCGCTCGCCGGCCGACTTCCTGGCCCTGCTGGTCCGCGAGCGGGTCACGGTCCTCAACCAGACCCCGTCCGCGTTCTACCAGCTGATGCAGGCGGACGCGCAGCACCCCGAGCTGGGCGCCGAGCTGACCCTGCGCGCGGTGGTCTTCGGCGGCGAGGCGCTCGACCTGCCGCAACTGCGCTCCTGGTACGCCCGGCACCGCGATGACGCGCCCGTGCTGGTCAACATGTACGGCATCACCGAGACCACTGTGCACGTCAGCTACAAGGCGCTGGACGCCGCGCTGGTGGGCTCCGGCGCCACCGGCAGCGTGATCGGCCGTGCCATCCCCGACCTGCGCGTCTACGTGCTCGACGGCAGCCTGCGACTCTGTCCGCCGGGCACCGCGGGCGAGGTCTACGTGGCGGGTGCCGGCCTGGCCCGCGGCTACCTCGGCCGTCCCGGCCTGAGTTCGGAGCGTTTCGTGGCGGACCCCTTCGGCGCCCCGGGCAGCCGGATGTACCGCAGCGGTGACGTGGCGCGCTGGAACCGGGACGGTGAGCTGGAGTTCGTCGGCCGCGCCGACGACCAGGTGAAGATCCGCGGCTTCCGGATCGAGCTCGGCGAGGTCGAGGCCGCCCTCGTGGCGCACCCGGCCGTCGCCCAGGCAACCGCGATCGTCCGCGAGGACACCCCCGGCGACGTGGGGGCACCCCCGGCCGGAGGCTGGGGGAGCATCGTCGGCTACGTCGTGCCGTCCGGCACGGTCGAACTGCCCGACTCGGGCGAGCTGCGCCGACACACCAAGCAGTACCTGCCGGACTACATGGTCCCGTCGGCGGTCGTGGTGCTCGACGTGATGCCGCTGACCGTCAACGGCAAGCTGGACCGCCGCGCCCTGGCCGCCCCTGACTTCACCGCCGCCGTCACCCACCGCGGCCCGTCCACCGCACGCGAGGAGGTCCTCTGCGAGGTATTCGCCGAGGTGCTGGGCGTGCCGCGGGTCGGCGTCGACGACAGCTTCTTCGACCTGGGCGGCCACTCGCTGCTGGCCACCCGCCTGGTCAGCCGTATCCGTACCGTGCTGGGTGTCGAGCTGCCGATCCGCGCGCTCTTCGAGGCGCCGACGGTCGCCGGTCTGGCCGAGCGGCTGGACAGCGCCGGCCAGGGACGTCCGGCGCTGACCGGCGGGACGCGTCCCGAGCTGCTGCCGGTGTCCTTCGCGCAGCAGCGCCTGTGGTTCCTGGGTGAGTTGGACGGCCCGAGCGCCACCTACAACATCCCGCTGGCGGTGCGCCTCACCGGCGCTCTGGACATCGCCGCGCTGGAGGCCGCGCTGCGCGATGTGGTGGCCCGCCACGAGGTGCTGCGCACGGTCATTCCCACGGTCGACGGTGAGCCGCACCAGCGGGTGCTGGCGGCCGAGACCGTCGGCTCGCTGCTGACCGCGGTCGACGGGTTCGATGAGAAGGCGGTCGCCCGCGCCGCTGAGCACTCCTTCGACCTGAGTAACGAACTCCCCTTGCGAGCATGGCTGTTCAAGGACGCCACGGACGAGCACGTGCTCGTCGTGGTACTGCACCACATCGCCGGTGACGGCTGGTCGCTGAACCCGCTGGCCCGCGACCTGTCCACCGCCTACGCGGCCCGCTTGGACGGCCGGGCGCCCGAGTGGCAGCCACTGCCGGTCCAGTACGCCGACTACGCCCTCTGGCAGCGTGAGCTGCTCGGCTCGGCGGACGACGCCGAGAGCGTGCTCTCCCAGCAACTCGCCTACTGGCGCCAGGCCCTGGCCGAGCTGCCGGAGGAGCTGGCACTGCCGACCTCGCGGCCCCGCCCGGTGGTCGCCAGCCATGACGGCGGCAGCGTCGAGCTCGCCGTACCCGCCGAACTGCACGAGCAGCTCGCGAAGTTGGCGCGCACCGAGGGCGTCACGCTGCACATGGCGTTCCAGGCGGCGCTGGCCACCACCCTCTCCCGTCTGGGTGCCGGTACCGACATCCCGATCGGTACGCCGATCGCGGGTCGTACGGATGAGGCGCTGGATGACCTGGTCGGCTTCTTCGTCAACACCCTCGTCCTGCGCACCGACCTCTCCGGCAACCCCACCTTCACCGACCTGCTCGGCCGGGTGCGGGAGGCCAACCTGGCCGCGTCCGCGCACCAGGACGTGCCGTTCGAGCGGCTGGTCGAGGAGCTGGCGCCGTCCCGTTCGATGGCCCGGCATCCGCTCTTCCAGATCATGCTCGCTGTGCAGAACAACGCCCAGGCGGTGCTGGACCTGCCTGGCCTTGACACCGCCGTCCTGCCGGCGGGCGAGTTGGCGGCGAAGTTCGACCTGGCCGTGGAGCTGGGCGAGGCTGTGGACGCCGACGGCGCCCCGGCCGGCCTGCGCGGCACGCTGACCTTCGCCCGCGACCTGTTCGACACGACGGATGCCGAACTGCTCGCCGAGCGGCTGGTGCGCGTCCTGGATGCCGTGGCCGCTGAGCCGACCCGCCCGGTCCACGCCATCGAGGTGCTGGATCCGGCCGAGCGTCACCGCATCCTGGCTGAGTGGAACGACACGGCGGCCGACGTTCCCGCCGAGACGCTGCCTGAGCTGTTCGAGGCGCAGGTCGCGAGCACCCCTGAGGCGGTTGCGATCGTCTTCGAGGGAGTGGAGGTCTCGTACGCGGAGCTGAACGCGCGGGCGAATGGCTTGGCGCGCACGCTGGTTGAGCGCGGGGTGGAGCCGGAGTCGCGGGTGGCGGTCTGCCTGCCGCGTTCGGTGGAACTGGTGGTGGCGCTGCTGGCGGTGGTCAAGGCCGGTGGCGCGTATGTACCGGTGGACCCGGAGCACCCGGCCGAGCGCATCGCCTACGTGCTGGCGGACTGCGCGCCCGCCCTGGTGCTGACGGCCGCCGAACTGACCACCGAGGTACCGCAGTTGGCAGTCGGCGACGCCGAGGTGGCCGACAACCTCGCGCGGGAGGTCCTGGCCGACCACCCCGCCTACGTCATCTACACCTCCGGCTCCACCGGCCGCCCCAAGGGCGTCGCCGTGCCGCACCGCGGCATCGTCAACCGACTCGCCTGGATGCAGCACGAGTACGAACTCACCGCCACCGACCGGGTGTTGCAGAAGACCCCGTTCGGATTCGACGTCTCCGTCTGGGAGTTCTTCTGGCCCCTGCTGGAAGGCGCCACCGTGGTGGTGGTCCGCCCCGGCGGACACCGCGACCCCGCCTACCTGGCTGAGCTGATCCAGCAGGAGCGGATCACGGTGGCGCACTTCGTCCCGTCCATGCTCCAGGTGTTCGTGCAGGAGCCGGGAGCCGCAGGCTGCACCGGCCTGCGCGCCGTGCTCTGCTCCGGCGAGGCACTGCCCGCCGAACTCCGCGACCGCTTCTTCACGACCCTCGACGTTCCACTCCACAACCTCTACGGACCCACCGAGGCCACCGTCGACGTCACCTCCTGGAACTGCCGCGAGGACGCCGGCCGCACCACCGTGCCCATCGGCCGCCCGGTCTG
This sequence comes from Kitasatospora acidiphila, assembly GCF_006636205.1. Taxonomy (NCBI): domain Bacteria; kingdom Bacillati; phylum Actinomycetota; class Actinomycetes; order Kitasatosporales; family Streptomycetaceae; genus Kitasatospora; species Kitasatospora acidiphila. The sequence continues at coordinate 213,423 of NZ_VIGB01000003.1, forward strand.
GAACACCCAGCTCTACGTGCTCGACGCCGCCCTCCAGCCGACCCCGGTCGGCGTACCCGGCGAGCTCTACCTCGCAGGCGTCCAGCTGGCACGCGGCTACCTCAACCGCCCCGACCTCACCGCCGAACGCTTCACCGCCGACCCCCACGGCCCGGCCGGCACCCGCATGTACCGCACCGGCGACCTGGTCCGCTGGACCGCCGACGGCGCCCTCGAATACCTCGGCCGCACCGACTTCCAGGTCAAAATCCGCGGACTGCGCATCGAACTCGGCGAAATCGAGCACGCACTGACCGCACACCCCAACGTCAACCAGGCCGTCGTCCTGGTCCGCCAGGACCGCCTGGTCGCCTACCTCGTACCCGAACGCGACCCCGACCAGACCGAACTCCGCAACCACCTCACCGCCATCCTCCCCCACTACATGGTCCCGGCCGCCTACATCACCCTCGACGCACTCCCCGTCACGGCCAACGGCAAACTCGACCGCAACGCCCTCCCCGACCCCGAGTTCACCGCCACCGGCGGCTACCGCGCACCCGTCACCCCACGCGAAGAAGTGCTCGCCGCGCTCTTCGCCGAGGTGCTCGGGGTACCGGAACTCGGCATCGACGACGGCTTTTTCGAGCTGGGCGGCCACTCCCTGCTGGCCACCCGACTGGTCAGCCGGATCCGTGCGGTGCTGGGTGTCGAGCTGCCGATCCGCGCACTCTTCGAGGCCCCCACCGTCGCCGGCCTGGCCGAGCGGCTGGACGGCTCCGAGCAGGGGCGTCCGGCGCTGACCGCCACCACGCGTCCCGAGATCCTCCCGGTGTCCTTCGCGCAGCAGCGCCTGTGGTTCCTGGGCGAGTTGGACGGCCCGAGCACCACCTACAACATCCCGCTGGCGGTGCGCCTCACCGGCGCCCTGGACATCCCCGCCCTGAAGGCCGCGCTCCACGACGTCCTTACCCGCCACGAGGTGCTGCGCACCGTCTTCCCCGCAGTCGACGGCGAGCCCCGCCAGCAGGTGTTGGCAGCCGAGACCCTCGACTCGCTGCTGACCGCGGTCGACGGCTTCGACGAGCAGGCGGTCACCCGCGCCGCTGGGCACCAGTTCGACCTGAGCACCGAACTCCCCTTGCGCGCCTGGCTGTTCAAGGATGAGCCGGACGAGCACATACTCATCATGGTCCTGCACCACATCGCCGGCGACGGCTGGTCACTGAACCCGCTCGCCCGCGACCTCTCCGCCGCCTACGCGGCCCGCCTGGACGGCAGTGCGCCCGAGTGGCAGCCACTGCCAGTCCAGTACGCCGACTACGCCCTCTGGCAGCGCGGCCTCCTCGGCACGGCCGACGACACCAACAGCCTCCTCACCCAGCAACTCGCCTACTGGCGCCAGGCGCTGTCCGACCTCCCCGAAGAGCTCGCGCTCCCCACCACGCGCCAGCGTCCGGCGGTAGCCAGCCACCAGGGCGGCACCGTCGACCTCACCATCCCCGCCGAACTGCACGCACAGCTCACCGAGTTGGCCCGCGCCCAGGGCGTGACCCCGTTCATGGTGCTCCAGGCCGCACTGGCCACCACGCTCTCCCTCCTGGGTGCCGGCGCCGACATCCCGATCGGCACCCCGATCGCCGGCCGCACCGACGACGCCCTGGACGACCTGGTCGGCTTCTTCGTCAACACCCTCGTCCTGCGCACCGACCTGACCGGCACCCCGACCTTCACCGACCTGCTCGCCCGGGTCCGCGAAACGAGCCTCGCCGCCTTCGCCCACCAGGACATCCCCTTCGAGCGCCTCGTCGAAGAACTCGCCCCGACCCGATCGATGGCCCGGCACCCGCTCTTCCAGGTCATGCTGTCGCTGCAGAACAACTCCGAGGCCACCCTCGACCTGCCCGGTGTGAGCAGTGATCTGCTGCCCATCGCTGACCTGCCGGCCAAGTTCGACCTGGCATTCGCGCTGGACGAGGCCTTCGCCGCCGACGGCTCTCCGGCCGGCCTGCGCGGCATGCTCACCTTCGCCCGCGACCTGTTCGACGCCGAGGCCGCCGCCACCCTCGCCGCGCGCTTCACCCGGGTCCTCGACGCGGTTGTCACCGCCCCCGAGCGGCCGGTCGCGAGTGTCGAGGTGCTGACCGAGGCCGAGCGCCACCGGATCCTCGTCGAGTGGAACGACACCGCGACCGCGCTTCCCGAGGGCACCCTGCCCGAGCTGTTCGCGGCCCAGGCCGCTCGCACCCCGGACGCGGTCGCCATGGTCGCCGGGGCCCGCGCGCTGACCTACCGCGAGCTTGACGAGCGGGCGACCGCGCTGGCCGGCCGCCTGGTGGCGCGGGGCGTGCGCCCCGAGACGGCCGTGGCGGTGCTGATGGACCGCTCCGCCGACCTGGTCATCGCCTTGCTCGCGGTGGTCAAGGCGGGCGGCTACTACGTGCCACTCGACGCGCGGTATCCGCTGGCCCACCGCGAGCTGATCGTGGCGGAGACCGGCGCGCAGCTGGTCCTCACCGATGTCGCGCAGCGAGCCGAGGCGGAGCAGTTGCCGACCAGGGTCCTCCTGATCGAGGACGCGGACGTCGACCATGCCGACTTCCTGGTCCAGGAGGGCGAGGAGGCCCCGGCAGCCCAGGTCGACCCCGCGCAGCTGGTCTACGTGATGTACACCTCCGGCTCCACCGGCCGCCCCAAGGGTGTGGCGATCACCCACCGTGACGTGGCCGCGCTGGCCACGGAGCGGCGCTTCAGCGGCCCGATGGAGCGGGTGCTGCTGCACTCGCCGCACTCCTTCGACGCCTCCACCTTCGAGCTCTGGGTGCCGCTGCTGAACGGCGGTCAGGTGGTCGTCGCGCCCTCGGACGACCTCACGCCGGAGATCCTGGGCCGTCTGGTCGCCGAGCACCAGGTCACCGGGATCTTCCTGACCATCGGCCTGTTCCTGCTCGCCGCGGACGAGGACCCGGCCTGCTTCACCGGTGTCCGCGAGGTGTGGACCGGTGGTGACATCGTGCCGCGGGCCGCCGTGGCCCGGGTGCTCGCGGCCTGCCCCGGCACCAGCGTCGTCAACGTCTACGGTCCGACCGAGACGACGACCTTCGCCACCGCGCGCACCGTGACCGACGGCCAGGGTTCGCTGCCGATCGGCGGTCCGCTGGACAACCTGCGCGCCTATGTGCTGGACGCCGCGCTGCGCCCGGTCGCGCCGGGCAGCACGGGTGAGCTGTACCTCGCGGGCACCGGTGTGGCCCGCGGCTACCTGGGCCGCCCGGGGCTGACGGCGGAGCGTTTCGTGGCCGACCCGTACGGCCCGGCCGGCGGCCGGCTGTACCGCACGGGTGACCTGGTCCGGTGGACCCGCGACGGCGAGCTCGACTTCGTCGGCCGCGCCGACCAGCAGGTCAAGCTCCGCGGTTTCCGGATCGAGCTCGGCGAGGTCGAGGCGGCGCTGCTGGCGCAGCCGGCCGTGGCCCGGGCGCACGCGGTGGTCCGGGAGGACACCTCCGGCAGCAGGAGCCTGGTCGGCTACGTGGTGGCTGCGGACGGCGCCGAGTTGGATCCGGCGGCGCTGCGCACCGACCTGGCCGCCACGCTGCCCGCCTACATGGTGCCCTCGGCGATCGTCATCCTCGACGCAATGCCGCTGACGGTCAACGGCAAGCTGGACCGCAAGGCGCTTCCCGCCCCGGTGTTCGCGCCGGTCAGCGCCCGGGCGGCGCGCACCCCGCGCGAGGAGGTCCTGGTCGCGGTCTTCGCCGAGGTGCTCGGGGTGCCGGTGGTCGGCATCGACGACAGCTTCTTCGACCTCGGCGGCCACTCCCTCCTCGCCACCCGGCTGGCCAGCCGCCTGCGCACCGCGCTGGGTGTCGAGCTGCCGATCCGGACGCTCTTCGAGGCTCCGACCGTCGCCGCGCTGGCAGAGCAGCTGGCCGAGCAGTTGGACGAGCAGCTGACCGAGCGGCTGGACGGTGCCGGGCAGCGGCGCCCCGCGCTGGCCGCCGGCGTCCGCCCGGAGCGGCTGCCGGTCTCCTTCGCGCAGCAGCGCCTGTGGTTCCTGGGCGAGTTGGAGGGGCCGAGCGCCACCTACAACATCCCGCTAAGCCTGCGTCTGACCGGCGAACTGGACCTGAAGGCGCTGGAGGCCGCGCTGCACGACGTTGCCGGGCGGCACGAGGTGCTGCGGACGGTCTTCCCTGCGGTCGACGGCCGGCCGCACCAGCAGATCCTGCCGGAGGGCGCGTTCGGTGCCCTGCTCACCGTGGTCGACGGATGCGACGAGCAGGCCATCACCGCGGCGGCCCGCCACGCCTTCGACCTGCGCAGCGAACTCCCGATTCACGCCTGGCTGTTCAGCAGCAATGCCACCGAACACGTGCTGGTCCTGGTGGTGCACCACATCGCGGGCGACGGCTGGTCGCTGGGCCCGCTGGCCCGCGACGTGTCCACCGCCTACACCGCCCGGCTCACCGGTCGCGCGCCGGAGTGGCAGCCACTGCCCGTCCAGTACGCCGACTACGCCCTCTGGCAGCGCGAGTTGCTGGGCTCGGCCGACGACACCGACAGCGTCCTGAACCAGCAACTCGCCTACTGGCGCCAGGCGCTGTCCGACCTCCCCGAAGAGCTCGCGCTCCCCACCACGCGCCAGCGTCCGGCGGTAGCCAGCCACCAGGGCGGCACCGTCGACCTCACCATTCCCGCCGAACTGCACGCACAGCTCACCGAGTTGGCCCGTGCCCAGGGCGTGACCCCGTTCATGGTGCTCCAGGCCGCGCTGGCCGCGCTGCTCTCCCGTCTGGGTGCCGGCGCCGACATCCCGATCGGTACCCCGATCGCCGGCCGCACCGACGACGCCCTGGACGACCTGGTCGGCTTCTTCGTCAACACCCTCATCCTGCGCACCGACCTGACCGGCAACCCGACCTTCACCGACCTGCTCGCCCGGGTCCGCGAAACGAGCCTGGCCGCCTTCGCCCACCAGGACATCCCCTTCGAGCGCCTCGTCGAAGACCTCGCGTCGGCCCGATCGATGGCCCGGCACCCGCTCTTCCAGGTGATGCTGTCGCTGCAGAACAACGCCGAGGCGGTCGTCGAGCTTCCGGGTGTCGCGGTGACCGCGCTGCCGGCGAGCCAGGGCGCGGCGCGCTTCGACCTGGCGTTCACGCTGGCCGAGGCGTTCGCCGCCGGCGGCACCCCGGCGGGCCTGCGCGGCACCCTGACCTTCGCCCGCGACCTGTTCGACGCCGAGGCCGCCGCCACCCTTGCCGAGCGCTTCCAGCGGCTGCTGGCCGCCGTGCTGGCCGAGCCGGACCACGCCATCGCGAGCGTGGAGGTGCTGGCCGAGGCCGAGCGCCACCGCCTCCTGGTCGACTGGAACGACACCGCGCACGACGTGCCCGCCGGCACCCTCACCGCGCTGGTCGAGGCCCAGGTCGCCCGCACCCCCGAGGCGATCGCCGTGCTGTCCCGGGGCGTTGAGCTGAGCTACGCCGAGCTCAACACCCGGGCCAACCGGCTGGCGCGCCACCTGGCTGCCCAGGGCGTCGGCCCGGAGTCGCTGGTCGCCGTGCTGCTGGAGCGTTCGGTCGATCTGGTCGTCGCGCTGCTCGCGGTGCTCAAGGCCGGCGGCGTATACGTGCCGATCGACCCCGACTATCCGGCGGACCGGATCGCCTACATGATCGGCGACGCCCACCCGGCCGTGCTGCTGACCACCCCGGAGCAGCCGGTGGAGGAGGTGCCGGCGGGCGTGCTGCGCCTGGCGGTCGACGACCCGGCGGTGGCCGTGCAGGAGGCGGGTGACCTCGGGGTTGCCGTGCTGCCGCAGCACCCGGCGTACGTGATCTACACCTCCGGCTCCACCGGCCGTCCCAAGGGTGTGGTGCTCCCGCACGCGGGTCTGGTCAACTACCTGTCCCGTGCGGTCACCGCCTATCCGGAGGTGGCCGGCAGCACGCTGCTGCACGCCTCGATCTCCTTCGACGCCGGGGTGACCGCGCTCTACGGCGCGCTCGCCTCCGGCGGCCGGGTGCACGTCGCCGCGCTGGACGAGCAGCTGCCCGACGCGCTCGGTGCGGACCGGCTGACCTTCCTGAAGGCGACGCCGAGCGGCCTGGCCTACCTCGACGCCATGACGGACCGCCACATCCCCTCCGGCCGCCTGATGGTCGGTGGCGAGGCGGTGCGAGGCGCCCAGCTCGACGAGTGGCGCCGCCGCAACCCGGGTGTCGCAGTGGTGAACCACTACGGCCCGACCGAGGCCACCGTGGGCTGCACCGACTTCCTCTTCGAGCCGGATGCCGACGGCTCCGCCGACACGTCGCTGGTGCCGATCGGCCGCCCGATGTGGAACACCCGCGCCTACGTACTGGATGCCGCGCTGCGCCCGCTGCCGGTCGGCGTGGCCGGCGAACTGTACATCGCCGGCGCCCAGTTGGCCCGTGGCTACCTCGGCCGCCCGGCCCTCACCGCCGAGCGCTTCACCGCCGACCCCTACGGCCCCGCCGGTACCCGGATGTACCGCACCGGCGACCTGGTCCGCTGGCGGGCCGACGGCGCCCTCGAATACCTGGGCCGGACCGACGACCAGGTCAAGATCCGCGGCTTCCGTATCGAACTCGGCGAGATCGAGCATGCGCTGACGGAGCATCAGCAGATCGCCCAGGCTGCCGTGCTGGTCCGGGACGACCGGCTGGTCGGCTATGTCGTGCCGCGCGGCGAGCTCGACCAGGCGCGGCTGCGCGAGCACCTCGCCGCCACGCTGCCCGACTACATGGTCCCGGCCGCCCTCGTCGTCCTCGACGAACTGCCGCGCACGGTGAACGGCAAGCTGGACCGCAAGGCCCTGCCCGCCCCCGAGTTCACCACCGACGCCGCCTACCGCGCGCCGTCGACGCCGCGTGAGGAGCTCGTCTGCGCGGCCTTCGCCGAGGTACTCGGCCTGGACCGAGTCGGCCTGGACGACGACTTCTTCGAGCTCGGCGGCCACTCCCTGCTCGCCGTCGCCCTGGTCGAGCGGCTGCGGGCCTGCGGCGTGCAGGTGGATGTCCGGGCGCTGTTCTCCGCGCCGACCGTGGCCGCCCTGGCCGCGGCGTCGGGCGGCGACGGGTTCACGGTGCCGCCGAACCTGATCCCGGCCGGTGCCCAGGCGATCACGCCGGAGATGCTGCCGCTGGTGGAGCTGACCGCCGCCCAACTCGCCACCATCACCGAGGCGTTCCCGGGTGGTGCGGCGAACATCGCCGACATCTACCCGCTCGCGCCACTCCAGGAAGGCATCTTCTTCCACCACCTGATGGCGGACGGGGAGGGTGGTGACGACCTCTATGTACTGCCCGCCTCGTTGACCTTCGACACGCGCGAACGGCTGGACGGCTTCCTCGCCGCGTTGCAGCGGGTGGTGGACCGCCATGACATCCTGCGCACCGCCGTCTACTGGCAGGGCCTGCCCGAGCCGGTCCAGGTGGTCGCCCGGCATGCCGAACTGCCGGTGGTCACGCTCGAACTCACCGGCGCCGCCGACCCGTTCGCCGAGCTGGCGGCCGTCTGCCGCCCGGCGCTCGACCTCACCGCCGCGCCGCTGCTCCGTGCGACGGTCGCCGCCGAACCGGGCAGCGGGCGCTGGCTTTTGCTGCTGCAGCGACACCACCTGGTGATGGACCACACCGCGCTGGACATCCTGCTGGGCGAGATCGAGGCGATCCTGGCCGACCGCGAGGACGAGCTGCCGACCCCGCTGCCGTTCCGCGAGTTCGTCGCCCAGGCCCGCCTCGGCGTCTCCCGCGAGGAGCACGAGCGGTTCTTCACCGAACTGCTCGGCGACATCACCGAGCCCACCGCACCGTTCGGCCTGCTGGACGTGCGCGGCGACGGCACCCGGGTCACCGACGCCGACCGCACGCTGGCCCCCGAACTGGCGGCCCGCCTGCGCGAACAGGCCCGCCGGCTCGGCGTCAGCCCGGCGACGCTGTTCCACACCGCCTGGGCGCGCGTGGTGGCGGCCACCGCCAACCGGGGCGACGTCGTGTTCGGCACCCTGCTGTTCGGCCGCATGAACGCCGGCACCGGCGCCGACCGGGTCCCCGGACTCTTCATCAACACCCTGCCCACCCGCCTGCGCACCACCGGCCTGAGCGTCACCCAAGCCGTCGACGCCATGCGCCGCTGCCTCGCCGACCTGCTGGTCCACGAACACGCGCCACTGGCCCTGGTGCAGAAGGCCAGCGGAATCGCCGCCCCGGCCCCGCTGTTCACCGCGCTGTTCAACTTCCGCCACAGCAAGCCGAGGGAGGACGGCAACGGCGGTGCCCTGGTGGGCGTCGAGGCCGAGCACGGACACGACCGCACCAACTATCCGCTGACCGTCTCGGTCGACGACCTCGGTGCCGACTTCCTGCTCACGGCTCAGGCCGCCAGCCCCATCGACCCGGAGCTGGTCTGCGCACTGTTCGACACTGCGGTCCGCGGCCTGGTCACTGCGTTGGAGAGCGCCCCGGAGACGCCGCTCGACCGGATCGACGTCCTCACCGAGGACCGGCGCCACGCCCTGCTCACCGAGTGGAACGACACCGCCGCCGACACGCCCGACGCCAGCCTGGTCGAGCTGTTCGAGGCGCAGGCCGCCCGCACCCCGGAGGCGATCGCCGTCACCCACGAGCGGACCAGCCTGAGCTACGCGGAACTCAACGCCCGCGCCAACCGCCTGGCCCACCTGCTCGTCGAGCGCGGCGTCCGCCCGGACTCGCTGGTCGCGGTGCTGATGCGCCGCTCGGCCGACCTGGTCGTCACGCTGCTCGCCGTGCTCAAGGCCGGCGGCGCGTATGTGCCGATCGACGCCAGGGCCCCCGAGGCCCGGATGAGCACCGTCTTCGCGGCGGCCGGCGCCGGCCTGCTGCTGGTCGACTCCGGCACCCGCGAGCACCCCTTCGTCCAGCGGGCCGAGGCGGCGGGCGCGGACCTGCTGCTGGTCGACGCGGCCACCGGGACCGGCGATGCCGAGAACCTCGCGGTGCGCACGCTGCCCGACCAGCGCGCCTACGTGATGTACACCTCGGGCTCCACCGGCGTTCCGAAGGGCATCGCCAACACCCACCGCGGTGTGGTGGACCTGGTGCTGGCGAGCTGCTGGCGTGAGACCGAGCCGCGGCGGGTGCTCTTCCAGTCGCCGCACGCCTTCGACGCCTCCACCTACGAGCTGTGGGTCCCGCTGACGGCCGGCGGCACGGTCGTGGTGGCGCCGGAGGGCCGGTTGGACGCGGCAGCGATCCGCACCCTGGTGGCAAACCATGCGCTGACCCAACTCCACCTCACGGCCGGCCTGTTCAGGGTGCTCGCGGAGGACGACCCGACCGCGTTCGCGGGCGTCCACGAGGTGGGCACCGGCGGTGACGTGGTCCCCGCGACCGCCGCGCGGCGGGTGCTCGACGCCTGCCCGGGCATCGTGGTCCGCAACACCTACGGGCCGACCGAGACCACCCTGTGCGCCACCCAGATCCCGCTGGCGACCAGCGACTCGGTGCCCGCGGTGCTCCCGATCGGCCGGCCGATGGACAACACCCGCGCCTACGTGCTGGACGCCGCGCTGCGCCCGGTCCCGCCGGGCACCACGGGCGAGCTCTACCTCGCCGGGACCGGCCTGGCCCGCGGCTACCTGGACCGCCCGGAGCTGACCGCCGAGCGCTTCACCGCCGACCCCTACGGCCCCGCCGGCACCCGGATGTACCGCACCGGCGACCTGGCCCGGTGGACCGCCGACGGCCACCTGGAGTTCGCCGGACGGGCCGACGACCAGGTCAAGATCCGCGGCTTCCGGATCGAACTGGGCGAGGTGGAGGCCGCGTTGAGCGCGCACCCCGCACTCTCCCACGCCGCCGTCATGGCCCGCGAGGACCGCCCCGGCGACAAGCGGCTGGTCGGCTACGCTGTCCTGGCGGACCCGGCGGACACCACGGTCACAGCCGAGGCGCTGCGCCGCCACCTGGCGGACGCGCTGCCCGACTACATGGTGCCCTCGGCGATCGTGCTGCTGGAGAAGCTCCCGCTCACCGCCAACAACAAGCTGGACCGCAAGGCCCTGCCGGCCCCCGAGCTCACCGCGACGGTGGCTCACCGGCCCCCGACCACACCGCGCGAGGAGCTGCTGTGCGAGGCCTTCGCACAGGTCCTGGGGGTGGACAGGGTCGGCCTGGACGACGACTTCTTCACCCTCGGCGGGCACTCGCTACTCGCCACCCGGCTGGTCAGCCGGATCCGTACGGCACTGAATGTCGAACTGCCCATCCAAGCCCTCTTCGAGGCGCCCACGGTCGCCGGCGTGGCCGCGCGACTCGATTCCCTGCACAAGGCTCGGCCCGCCTTCCGGCCGATGCGTAGGAAGTAGGAGTTCTGATGTTTCCGGTTTCTTTCGCGCAGCAGCGGCTGTGGTTCCTGGGCGAGCTGGAGGGTCCGAACGCCACCTACAACATCCCGCTCTGCCTGCGCCTGACGGGCGAGTTGGACGTCACGGCGCTGGACGCCGCGCTGCGGGACGTGGTCGGGCGGCACGAGGTGCTGCGCACCGTGTTCCCCGCCGTCGACGGGCAGCCCTGGCAGGAGATCCGCGAGGCCGACACGGTCGGCTCACTGCTGACCGTGGTCCCGGCGGACGGGCTCGACGAGGCCGCCCTGCGCGCGGCCGTGGCCGAGACCTCGCGGCACACCTTCGACCTGGCCACTGAACTCCCGCTGCACGCCTGGCTGTACGCCCTGGCGCCCACCGAGCACGTGCTGCTCCTGGTGGTTCACCACATCGCGGGCGACGGCTGGTCGATGGGCCCGCTCGCCCGGGACGTGTCGACGGCCTACGCGGCCCGGTTGGCCGGTGCGGCTCCCGGCTGGGAGGAACTGCCGGGCCAGTACGCCGACTACGCGCTCTGGCAGCGCGAACTGCTCGGCGAGGAGGACGACCCGCAGAGTGTCCTCTCCGAGCAACTGGCCTACTGGCGCCAGACTTTGGCGGAGCTGCCGGAGGAACTGGCGCTGCCCGCCAAGCAGCCGCGCCCGGCCGTCGCCAGCCACCACGGCGGCACCGTCGAGTTCACCGTGCCGGCCGAGCTGCACCGCGGTGTGGCGGAGCTGGCCCGAGCGGAGAACGGCACGGTGTTCATGGTGCTGCAGGCCGCGGTGGCCGTGCTGCTCTCGCGCCTCGGTGCCGGGACCGACATCCCGATCGGCACCGCCGTCGCCGGACGGATCGACGAGGCGCTGGAGGAGCTAATCGGCTTCTTCGTCAACACCCTGGTGCTGCGCACCGATCTGTCCGGCAACCCGACGTTCCGTCAGCTGCTCGGGCGGGTGCGCCAGGCGGGCCTGGGGGCGTTCGCGCACCAGGACGTCCCGTTCGAGCGCCTGGTCGAGGATCTGGCCTCGGCCCGCTCGATGGCCAGGCACCCGCTCTTCCAGGTGATGCTCTCCCTGCAGAACAACGCCCAGCCGGTGCTGGAGCTGCCGGGGCTGACGGCCGCGCCGCTGGCCGGTGGGCAGCTGCCCGCCAAGTTCGACCTGAACTTCACGTTCGGCGAGACGCCGGACGGCATGTGGGGCAGCCTCACGTACGCCCTGGACCTGTTCGACGCCGCGACCGCCGAGCGGATCGGCGAGCGCTTCGTGCGGGTGCTGCGGGCGCTGGTCGCCGAACCGGGGCGGCGGGTGGGGGAGGTCGAGGTGCTGGACGAGGCCGAGCGCGCCCGGATCCTCGTCGAGTGGAACGACACGGCGACCGCCGTGCCCGAGGGCACCCTGCCCGAGCTGTTCGCCGCACAGGCCGCACGCACCCCGGACGCGGTCGCCGTAGTAGCCGGCGAAAGCACACTCACCTACCGGGAACTGGACGAGCGAGCAGCCCGCCTGGCCCGCGCCCTCGTGGCGCACGGGGTCGGCGCCGAGACCGGCGTCGCGGTACTGATGGAACGCTCCACCGACCTGGTGGTGGCCCTCCTCGCCGTGGTCAAGGCCGGCGGCTTCTACGTCCCCCTGGACTCCCGCTACCCCCAGGCCCACCGCGAGCTCATCCTCACCGAAACCAGCACCAAACTCCTCCTCACCGACACCGCACTCCGGGCCGAAGCCGAGCAACTGCCCGCCACCGTCCTCATCGCCAACGACGTGGACGCGAACGTCGACGGGCCCGACTTCCCAGTCCAGGCCCACCCCGAGCAACTCGCCTACGTGATGTACACCTCCGGCTCCACCGGCCGCCCCAAGGGCGTCGCCATCACCCACACCGACATCACCGCCCTCGCCACCGACCACCGCTTCACCAGCCCCGCCATGGAACGCGTCCTACTCCACTCCCCCCACTCCTTCGACGCCTCCACCATGGAACTCTGGGTCCCCCTCCTCACAGGCCGCCAGATCATCATCGCCCCCACCGGCGACCTCACCACCGACGCACTCGCCCACCTCATCAAGCACCACCAGATCACCGGACTCTGGCTCACCGCAGGCCTCTTCAGCCTCACCGCCGACGAAAACCCCACCGCCTTCACCGGCGTCCGCGAAATCTGGACCGGCGGCGACGTCGTCTCCCCCACCGCCACCACCCGCGTGCTCGAAGCCTGCCCCGGCACGGTCATCGTCAACGGCTACGGCCCCACCGAAACCACCACCTTCGCCGCCACCCACACCATCACCGAGAACCCCACCGGCCCCCTCCCCATCGGCCGCCCACTCGACAACACCCGCCTCTACATCCTCGACACAGGCCTACGCCCCGTCCCCACCGGCAGCATCGGCGAGCTCTACATCGCCGGCACCGGCCAAGCCCGCGGCTACCTGAACCGCCCCGACCTCACCGCCGAACGCTTCACCGCCGACCCCCACGGCCCAGCCGGCACCCGCATGTACCGCACCGGCGACCTCGCCCGCTGGACCCACAACGGCGAACTCGAATACGCCGGCCGCGCCGACCGCCAAATCAAACTCCGCGGCTTCCGCATCGAACTCCCCGAAATCGAAACCGCCCTCCTCGCCCTCCCCGGCATCGCCCAGGCCGCCGCGCTCGTCCGCGAAGACACCCCCGGCCTCAAGCGCCTCATCGCCTACACCGTCCCCACGCCCGGCGCCACCCTCGATCCCGCCGCCATCCGCACCCAACTCGCCACCACGCTCCCCGAATACCTCATCCCCGCCGCCATCGTCGTCCTCGACGCCCTCCCCCTCACCGTCAACGGCAAGCTCGACCGCAACGCCCTTCCCGCCCCCACCCACACCGCGACGGTCGCCCACCGCGCCCCGACCACCCCGCGGCAGGAGACCCTGTGCGAGGTTTTCGCCGGGGTGCTGGGCCTCCCCCAGGTCGGCATCGACGACAACTTCTTCGAGCTGGGCGGCCACTCGCTGCTCGCCACCCGCCTGGCGAGCCGGATCCGCACCGCGCTGGACGTCGAGGTGGCCATCCGGACGCTGTTCGAGGCCCCCACCGTCGCCGCGCTGGCCGACCGCCTCGATGCCGCCACGGTCCCACGCCGTCCGGCCCTGACCGCCGGTCTCCGCCCCGAGCAGCTGCCGGTCTCCTTCGCGCAGCAACGCCTCTGGTTCCTCGGTGAGTTGTCGGGTCCGAGCGCCACCTACAACATCCCGCTCTGCCTGCGCCTGACGGGCGAGTTGGACGTCACGGCGCTGGACGCCGCGCTGCGCGATGTGGCCGCCCGGCACGAGGTGCTGCGCACCGTCTTCCGCGCGGTCGACGGCAGCCCGTGCCAGCAGGTGCTGCCCATCGAGTCCGTTGGACAGCTGCTGACGGTCACCGATGCGGCCGACCTCTCCGAAGCCGAGCTGACCGCGGCCGTTGCCCGCGCCGCGCGCCACACCTTCGAGCTGTCGGTCGATCTCCCGCTGCACGCCTGGCTGTTCAGCACCACGGCGACGGAGCATCTGCTCGTCCTGGTGGTGCACCACATCGCCGGTGACGGCTGGTCCATGGGCCCGCTGGCCCGTGATGTGTCCACCGCCTACGCCGCCCACCTGGCCGGGCAGGCACCCGACTGGCAGCCGCTGCCCGTCCAGTACGCCGACTACGCGCTCTGGCAGCGCGAGGTGCTCGGCTCGCCGGATGCCCCGGAGAGCCTGCTCGCCCAGCAACTCGCCTACTGGCGACAGGCGCTGGCCGACCTTCCCGACGAGCTCGTGCTGCCTGCCACCCGCCCCCGCCCCGCCGTGGCCAGCCACGACGGCGGTACGGTCGACCTTGCCATCCCCGCCGAACTGCACGACCGACTGGTCGAGTTGGCGCAGGCCGAGGGCGTGACGGTGTACATGGCGCTGCAGGCGGCGCTGGCCGTGCTGCTCTCCCGGCTGGGCGCCGGCACCGACATCCCGATCGGCAGCCCGATCGCGGGCCGCACCGACGAGGCCCTGGACGATCTGGTCGGCTTCTTCGTCAACACCCTCGTCCTGCGCACCGACCTGGCCGGCGCCCCGAGCTTCACCGACCTGCTCGCCCGGGTCCGCGAAGCGAGCCTGGCCGCCTTCGCGCACCAGGACGTCCCGTTCGAGCGCCTGGTGGAGACGCTGGCCCCCGCCCGCTCGATGGCCCGCCATCCGCTCTTCCAGGTGATGCTCTCGCTGCAGAACAACGCCGCGGCGGTGCTCGAACTGCCGGGCCTGGCAGCCTCGCTGGTGCCGGCCGGGCAGCTGGCCGCACGCTTCGACCTGTCCTTCACGCTCGCCGAGGAGTTCACCGCCGACAGCGCTCCCGCCGGTCTGCGCGGCACCCTGACCTTCGCCCGCGACCTGTTCGACGCGAACGACGCCGCCGCGCTCGCCGAGCAGTTCGCCCGCGTCCTGCACGCGGTCATCACCGCGCCCGAGGCACCGGTCGCGAGCGTCGAGGTGGTGACCGAGGCCGACCGCCACCGGATGCTCACCGACTGGAACGACACCGCACACGAGGCGCCCGCCGGCACCCTGACCTCACTGGTCGAGGCCCAGGTTGCCCGCACCCCCGACGCAACTGCCCTGGCCTCCCTTGGTGTTGAGTTGAGCTATGCCGAACTCAACGGCCAGGCCAACCGGCTGGCCCACCACCTGATCAGCCAGGGCGTCGGCCCGGAGTCGCTGGTCGCGGTCCTGATCGAGCGCCGTGTCGAGCTCATCGTCGCGCTGCTCGCGGTCCTCAAGGCCGGCGGCGCCTACCTGCCGATCGACCCCGACTACCCGGCCGAGCGCATCGCCTACATGCTGGAGGACGCCGCCCCCGCCGTCATCCTGGCGACCCGGCAGACCGCCCACCTCGCCGACCACCGGCAGCTCCTGATCGACGAGCTCGACCTCACCGGCCGCAGCACGGCGAACCCCGACGTGGCCGTGCGGCCGCAGCATCCCGCCTATGTGATCTACACTTCCGGTTCCACCGGCCGCCCC
The DNA here is from genome assembly GCF_006636205.1 of Kitasatospora acidiphila. NCBI lineage: Bacteria > Bacillati > Actinomycetota > Actinomycetes > Kitasatosporales > Streptomycetaceae > Kitasatospora > Kitasatospora acidiphila. Next base: position 228,801 of record NZ_VIGB01000003.1, read on the forward strand.
AAGGGCGTCGTCCTCCCGCACGCCGGTGTGACCAACTACGTCTCCCGCTGCCGGGAGGCGTACCCGGAGCTGGCCGGCACCACCCTGGTGCACGCCTCGATCTCCTTCGACGCCGGGGTGACCGCGCTCTACGGCGCGCTCGCCTCCGGCGGCCGGGTGCACGTCGCCGCACTGGATGAGAAGCTGCCGGACGCACTCGCCGGGGAGCAGCTGACCTTCCTCAAGGTGACCCCAAGTGGCTTGGCCTACTTCGACGCCCTGACGGACCGCCATATCAGGTCGGGCCGACTGATGCTCGGCGGCGAAGCCGTCAACGCCGCGCAACTCGCGGACTGGCGGCGCCGCAATCCGCAGGTGGCCGTGGTGAACCACTACGGCCCGACCGAGGCCACCGTCGGCTGTCTCGACCACCTGCTCGACACGGGCGCGGCGATCGAGGGCGGGACCGTGCCGATCGGCCGCCCGATGTGGAACACCCGCGCCTACGTACTGGATGCCGCGCTGCGCCCGGCGCCGGTCGGTGTGGCCGGCGAACTGTACATCGCGGGCGCCCAGTTGGCCCGTGGCTACCTCGGCCGCCCCGGCCTGACTGCCGAGCGCTTCACCGCCGACCCCTACGGCCCCGCCGGCAGCCGGATGTACCGCACCGGCGACCTGGTGCGCTGGAACCGGGACGGCCGGATCGAGTTCTTCGGCCGCGTCGACGACCAGGTGAAGATTCGCGGCTTCCGCATCGAACTCGGCGAGATCGAGCATGCACTGACGGATCATCAGCAAGTCTCCCAGGCTGCCGTGCTGGTCCGGGACGACCGGCTGGTCGGCTATGTCGTGCCGCGCGGCGAGCTCGACCAGGCGCGGCTGCGCGAGCACCTCGCCGCCACCCTGCCCGACTACATGGTCCCGGCCGCCCTCGTCGTCCTCGACGAACTGCCGCGCACGGTGAACGGCAAGCTGGACCGCAAGGCCCTGCCCGCCCCCGAGTTCACCACCGGCGCCGGCTACCGCGCCCCCGCAAGCCCTCAGGAGCACACGCTCTGCGAGGTCTTCGGGGAGGTACTCGGCCTGGACCGAGTCGGCCTGGACGACAACTTCTTCGAGCTCGGCGGCCACTCCCTGCTCGCCGTCACGCTGGTCGAACGGCTGCGCGCCCGCGGCCTCCAGGTGAACGTCCGCGCGCTGTTCTCCGCGCCGACCGTCGCGGCCCTCGCACAGGCCACTGCGGGCGGTACCAAGGTCATCGTCCCGCCGAACCTGATCCCGGCCGGTGCCGAGGCGATCACGCCGGAGATGCTGCCGCTGGTGGAGCTGACCACCGGGCAACTCGCCACCATCACCGAGGCGTTCCCCGGCGGTGCGGCCAACATCGCCGACATCTATCCGCTCGCCCCGCTCCAGGAAGGCATCTTCTTCCACCACCTGATCTCCGAGGGCGAGGGCGACGACCTCTACGTCTCGCCGACCACGCTCACCTTCGACTCCCGCGCGCGACTGGACGCCTTCCTCGCCGCGCTGCAGCACGTGGTGGATCGCCACGACATCCTGCGCACCGCCGTCCACTGGCAGGGCCTGCCCGAGCCGGTCCAGGTGGTCGCCCGGCACGCCGAACTCCCGGTCGTCACCGTCGAACTCACCGGCGCCGCCGACCCGGCCACCGAATTGGCGGCCGCCTGCCGCCGGTCCCTCGACCTGACCCGCGCGCCGCTGCTGCGCGCCCATCTCGCGGCCGAACCGGGCACCGGGCGCTGGCACCTGCTGCTGCACCGCCACCACCTGATCACCGACCACACGGCCATGGACATCCTGATGGCCGAGATCCGCACCCTCCTGGACGGCCGCCGGGACGAGCTGCCGACCCCGCTGCCGTTCCGCGACTTCGTCGCCCAGGCCCGCCTCGGCATCCCCCGCGAGGAGCACGAGCGGTTCTTCACCGAACTGCTCGGCGACATCACCGAGCCCACCGCACCGTTCGGCCTGCTGGACGTGCGCGGCGACGGCACGCAGGTCACCGAGGCCCGCCGAGCCCTGTCCCCCGAGCTCGCCGCCTCCTTGCGCGAACAGGCCCGCCGACTCGGCGTCAGCCCGGCGACGCTGTTCCACACCGCCTGGGCGCGCGTGGTCGCCGCCACCGCCAACCGGGACGACGTCGTGTTCGGCACCCTGCTGTTCGGCCGCATGAACGCCGGCACCGGCGCCGACCGGGTCCCCGGACTCTTCATCAACACCCTGCCCACCCGCCTGCGCACCACCGGCCTGAGCGTCACCCAAGCCGTCGACGCCATGCGCCGCTGCCTCGCCGACCTGCTGGTCCACGAACACGCGCCACTGGCCCTCGCCCAGCAGGCGAGCGGGATCGCCGCTCCGGCCCCGCTGTTCACGGCACTGCTCAACTACCGCCACGGCAGCGGCCCAGCCACCGCCGACGCCGCTCCCGAACCGGCCGGCATCCAGGTCCAGCACGGCCACGACCGCACCAACTACCCCATCACCGTGTCGATCGACGACCACGGCACCGACTTCGGGTTCTCGGTCCAGGTCGCCGACCCGATCGATCCGGAGCTGGTCTGCTCGCTCTTCGACACGGCGATCCGCGGCCTGGTCACGGCGCTCGCGAGCGCGCCCGAGACCCGGTTGGACCGGATCGACGTCCTCACCGACGAGCTGCGCCACACCCTGCTCACCGAGTGGCAGGGCGCCCCGGTCGGGACCGTCCCGACCACCCTGCCCGAGCTGTTCGAGGCGCAGGCCGCCCGCACCCCGGACGCCATCGCCGTCAACGACGAGCAGACCAGCCTGAGTTACGCGGAACTGAACGCGCGGGCCAACCGCCTGGCTCGCCTGCTCGTCGAACGCGGCGTCCGCCCGGAGACCCTGGTCGCCGTCCGGATGCACCGCTCGGCCGACCTGGTCGTCACGCTGCTCGCCGTGCTCAAGGCCGGCGGCGCCTACCTGCCGATCGACCCCGACTACCCGGCGGACCGCATCGCCTACATGGTCGCCGACGCCCAACCGCTCCTGACCATCACAGCCACCGCCGACACAGGCGCCGCCGGCCTGGCACTGCACGACCCCACCACCGCTGCCCGGCTGGCTGAGCTGCCCGGCACCGACCTGACGCCCGCCGAGCGGGGCGCCGAACTACTGCCCGAGCACCCCGCCTACGTCATCTACACCTCCGGCTCCACCGGCCGCCCCAAGGGCGTCCTCATCCCCCACACCAACGTCGGCCGGCTCCTGGCCGCCACCGACCACTGGTTCGACTTCGACACCGACGACGTATGGACCTGGTTCCACTCCTTCGCCTTCGACTTCTCCGTCTGGGAACTCTGGGGCGCCCTCCTCTACGGCGGCCGACTCGTCGTCGTCCCCACCGACATATCCCGCTCACCCGCCGACTTCCTCACCCTGCTGGTCCGCGAGCGGGTCACCGTCCTCAACCAGACCCCGTCCGCGTTCTACCAGCTGATCCAGGCCGACGCACAACACCCGGAACTGGGCGCCGAGTTGGCACTGCGCACGGTCGTCTTCGGCGGCGAAGCACTCGACCTGCCCCGACTGCGCCCCTGGTACACCCGGCACCCCGACCACGCACCACTGCTGGTCAACATGTACGGCATCACCGAGACCACCGTCCACGTCACCCACAAGGCGCTCAACGCCGAGCAGCTCACCACCGGCAGCGTCATCGGCCACGCCATCCCCGACCTGCGCGTCTACGTCCTCGACTCCGCCCTGAAGCCCTGCCCGCCCGGCACCACCGGCGAACTCTACGTCGCCGGCCCCGGCCTGGCCCGCGGCTACCTGAACCGCCCCGCCCTCACCGCCGAGCGCTTCATCGCCGACCCCCACGGTCCGGCCGGCACCCGCATGTACCGCACCGGCGACCTCGCCCACTGGAACCACAACGGCGAACTCGAATACACCGGCCGCGCCGACCACCAGGTCAAGATCCGCGGCTTCCGCATCGAACTCGGCGAAATCGCCCAAGCCCTCAGCACCCACCCCGCCATCGCCCAGGCAACCGCAACCGTCCGCGAAGACGCCCCCGGCGACGTGGGGGCACCCGCCCCCAGCCTGGCGGCCGGGAGGTGCCCCCAGGCCGGAGGCTGGGGGAGCGTAGTCGGGTACGTCGTCGCGTCGGAGCCCGTCGACCCGGCAGAGCTGCGCCGGCACACCGCCCAGTACCTGCCGGACTACATGGTCCCGGCCGCCGTCGTGGTCATCGACCGAATCCCCCTGACCGTCAACGGCAAGCTCGACCACCGCGCCCTCCCCGCACCCGACTTCACCACCGCCACCACCAACCGCGGCCCCTCCACCCCCCACGAAGAAATCCTCTGCGAAGCCTTCGCCAACGTCCTCGGCCTCCCCCGGATCGGCGTGGACGACAACTTCTTCGAACTCGGCGGCCACTCACTGCTGGCCGTCTCGCTGGTCGAGCAACTGCGGGCGCGCGGCGTGCAGGTCAACGCGCGGGCGCTGTTCACCACGCCGACCGTCGCCGGTCTCGCGCAGGCCGCCACCGGCAGCGCGGTCGTCGTGCCGCCCAACCTGATCCCGGCCGGTGCCGAGGCGATCACGCCGGAGATGCTGCCGCTGGTGGAGCTGACTGCCGGGCAGCTCGCCACCATCACCGGGGCGTTCCCCGGAGGCGCGGCCAACATCGCCGACATCTACCCGCTCGCCCCGCTCCAGGAAGGCATCTTCTTCCACCACCTGATGGCGGACGGGCGGGCCGGCGCCGATGTGTACGTGCTGCCGACCGTCCTGCGGTTCGACTCACGCGAGCGGCTGGACGCGGTGCTCGGCGCTCTCCAGCACGTCGTCGACCGGCACGACATCCTGCGCACGGCGGTGTACTGGCAGGACCTGCCGGAGCCGGTCCAGGTGGTCGCCCGGCATGCCGAACTGACCATCCACCAGGTCGAGATCGAGGGCGCGGACCCGGTCGGCGAGCTGCTCGACCGCTGCCCCGCCGCCATGGATCTGGCCCAGCCACCGCTGCTGCGCGCCTGGACGGCCCCCGAACCCGGCACCAACCGCTGGCTGCTGCTGCTCCAGCGGCACCACCTGACCACCGACCACACCGCGATGGAAGTGCTGTTCGCCGAGATCAACGCCGTCCTCGAAGGCCGGCAGGACTCGCTGGCAGCGCCGCTGCCGTTCCGCGACTTCGTCGCCCAGGCCCGCCTCGGGGTCTCCCGGGCCGAGCACGAGCGCTTCTTCGCCGAGCTACTCGGCGACATCACCGAGCCGACCGCACCCTTCGGGCTGCTGGACGTACGCGGCGACGCCTCGGGTGTGGGAGAAGCCAAGCTGGCCCTGGACGCCGACCTTGCCGGGCGGCTGCGCGAGCGGGCACGGGCACTCGGGGTGAGCCCGGCCACCGTGTTCCACGTCGCGTGGGCGCGGGTGGTGGCGGCAACCTCGGGCCGCGACGACGTGGTCTTCGGGACGGTGCTCTTCGGCCGGATGAACGCCGGCAGCGGCGCGGACCGCGTGCCGGGCCTGTTCATCAACACGCTGCCGGTGCGGCTCCCGACCGTCGGGGTCAGCGCGCTGGAGGCCACACTCGCGATGCGCGGACGGCTCGCCGACCTCCTGGTGCACGAGCACGCCCCGCTCGCCCTCGCGCAGCAGGCCAGCGGAATCGCAGGCGGCGCACCGCTGTTCACCGCGCTGCTCAACTACCGCCACAGCGCGGCGGCGACGCCCGACGCGGACCCGAGCGGCATCGAGGTGCTGCACAGCCACGAACGCACCAACTACCCGCTGACGGTGTCGATCGACGACCTCGGCACCGGCTTCGTCCTCACCGCGCAGACGGTCGCGCCGATCGACCCCGCTGTGGTGTGCACGCTGACCCGTGAGGCCGTCACGGCTCTGGTCGACGCACTGGAAACGGCCCCGCAGACGGCACTTGCCCGCATCGAGGTGCTGGACGAGGCCGAGCGCGCCCGGATCCTCGTCGAGTGGAACGACACGGCGACCGCCGTGCCCGAGGGCACCCTGCCCGAGCTGTTCGCCGCACAGGTCGCACGCACCCCGGACGCGGTCGCCGTAGTAGCCGGCGAAAGCACACTCACCTACCGGGAACTGGACGAGCGAGCAGCCCGCCTGGCCCGCGCCCTCGTGGCACATGGGGTCGGCACCGAGACCGGCGTCGCGGTACTGATGGAACGCTCCACCGACCTGGTGGTGGCCCTCCTCGCCGTGGTCAAGGCCGGCGGCTTCTACGTCCCCCTGGACTCCCGCTACCCCCAGGCCCACCGCGAGCTCATCCTCACCGAAACCAGCACCAAACTCCTCCTCACCGACACCGCACTCCGGGCCGAAGCCGAGCAACTGCCCGCCACCGTCCTCATCGCCAACGACGTGGACGCGAACGTCGACGGGCCCGACTTCCCAGTCCAGGCCCACCCCGAGCAACTCGCCTACGTGATGTACACCTCCGGCTCCACCGGCCGCCCCAAGGGCGTCGCCATCACCCACACCGACATCACCGCCCTCGCCACCGACCACCGCTTCACCAGCCCCGCCATGGAACGCGTCCTACTCCACTCCCCCCACTCCTTCGACGCCTCCACCATGGAACTCTGGGTCCCCCTCCTCACAGGCCGCCAGATCATCATCGCCCCCACCGGCGACCCCACCACCGACGCACTCACCCACCTCATCAAGCACCACCAGATCACCGGACTCTGGCTCACCGCAGGCCTCTTCAGCCTCACCGCCGACGAAAACCCCACCGCCTTCACCGGCGTCCGCGAAATCTGGACCGGCGGCGACGTCGTCTCCCCCACCGCCACCACCCGCGTGCTCGAAGCCTGCCCCGGCCTCGCAGTGGTCAACGGCTACGGCCCCACCGAAACCACCACCTTCGCCGCCACCCACACCATCACCGAGAACCCCACCGGCCCCCTCCCCATCGGCCGCCCACTCGACAACACCCGCCTCTACATCCTCGACACAGGCCTACGCCCCGTCCCCACCGGCAGCATCGGCGAGCTCTACATCGCCGGCACCGGCCAAGCCCGCGGCTACCTCAACCGCCCCGACCTCACCGCCGAACGCTTCACCGCCGACCCCCACGGCCCAGCCGGCACCCGCATGTACCGCACCGGCGACCTCGCCCGCTGGAACCACAACGGCCAACTCGAATACGCCGGCCGCGCCGACCGCCAAATCAAACTCCGCGGCTTCCGCATCGAACTCCCCGAAATCGAAACCGCCCTGACCACCCACCCGAACGTCACCCAGGCCGCCGTGCTGGTCCAGGGCGAGAAGCTGGTGGCCTACCTGGTTCCCTCCGGTGACCTCGACCAGGCGGCGCTGCGCACCGACCTCGCCGCGATGCTGCCCGCGTACATGGTCCCCGCCGCCATCGTCGTCCTCGACACCCTCCCCCTCACCGTCAACGGCAAGCTCGACCGCAACGCCCTCCCCGCCCCCACCCACACCCCGGTCTCGACCCGTGCGGCACGCACCCCGCAGGAGGAGGTGATCGCCGTCCTCTTCGCCGAGGCCCTGGGCCTCCCCCAGGTCGGCATCGACGACGACTTCTTCGACCTCGGCGGCCACTCGCTGCTCGCGGCCCGCCTGGTGGGCCGCGTCCGGGCCACGCTGGGCGTGGAGTTGGCGCTGCGCGACCTGTTCGAGGCACCCACCGCGGCCGGGTTGGCCGCACGGCTCGGCGGCGGTGCGGAGCTCGGCGACAAGTTCGCCGAACTGATGCCGCTGCGCCGGGACGGCGAACTGCCACCGCTGTTCTGCGTCCACGCGGGGTACGGCGTCGGCCTCGGCTACAGCCGGCTGCTGCCGCACCTGGCCGGCCGCCCGGTCTACGCCCTGCAGGCCGCGAGCCTGACCCGGAGCGAGGGGCTGCCGGAGACCGTGGAGCAGATGGCCGCCGACTACGTGGCGCTGATCCGCGCGGTCCAGCCGAGCGGTCCGTACCACCTGCTGGGCCACTCCTTCGGCGGCCTGGTGGTCTATGCCATGGCCGAGCACCTCCAGGCGCTCGGCGAGCAGGTGGCGCTGCTGGGCATCATGGACTCCTACGCCTACGCCGACTACACCGTCTCCGGCACCGAGCGGGACGAGCAGGAGACGCTGGCCGTCTTCCTGCAGATGTTCGACGCCGAGCGTCCGGCTCCCGAGGACACCCCGCTCACCCGGGACCAGGTGGTCCAGGCCCTGGTGGACAGTTCCGCCGCCGCGTTCTCCGCGGCCGACCTGTTCGCGATGGGCGATGCCTGGGAGCGCCACGTGGGGATGATGCGGGCGTACCAGCCCGCTCCCTACCGCGGCGACGCGCTGTTCTTCACCGCGCTCCGCGAGCGCCCCGAGGGCACGCCCACCTCCGCCAGCTGGCAGCGGTACCTCGGCGGCCGCGTGGCCGACCACGAGATCGACGCCACCCACCACGGATTGATGAACGCGGGCCCGATCGCCGAGATCGCCCGGATCATCACCGCCCACCTGGAGGCGTAGCGCCCACCCGCCGGCGGAAGGACCAGGCCTGAAGTTGTCTGATCATGTTTGGCCGACGTTCTTCCGCCGGATAGCGCCAACCGGTATCTATGTCCCGTTCGTGATCCACCGCCAAGCCATCACCCCCACCAACGGGACGAGGTATCCCCCATGCGACTGCGCTCAAGTGCCCTCGGCAGCCTGCTCACCGCTCTGCCCCTCCTCGGCGCGCTGGTCGTCGCCACCCCCGCCCAGGCGGCGGCCGGCAGCGGCAACCTGATCGTCAACGGTGACGCGGAGGCCGGCGGCTCCTGCACCAACGACTGGAGCGCGGCCACCACCGTCCCCGGCTGGACCGTCGAGGCCGGCGGCATCAACGCCATGTGCTACACCGTCGGTTCCTTCGGCCAGCCGAACGACGGCCACACGCCCGGCAAGGCCTTCTTCGGCCCGGGCAACTTCGGGGACGGCGCGATGGCGCAGACCGTCGATGTCTCCTCGGCGGCCACCGCGATCGACGGCGGCGGGGTGCACTACAACCTCGGCGGCTGGCTGGGCGGTTGGACCGTCTACGGCGGCTACGTCGCCGTCAGCCTGCACTTCCAGGACGCGAACGGCGACCCGGTCGGCGCGACCGCCAAGCTGCCGACCGTCTCCGCGACCGACCGTGGCCTGTCCACGAAGTTCCTCTCCCGCACCACCACCGGCTCCGTCCCGGCCGGCACCAGGTCGATCCAGGTCGAGGTGCAGTTCCTGTCCACCTCGAACGAGACCGGCTACCTGGACAACCTCTCCCTCACCCTCGACACCCCGGTCACCGCACCGGCGCCGGTCGCTCCGCCCGCATCGAGCGTGCCGGGCTACGACCACGTGTTCACGGTCATGATGGAGAACACCGACTACTCCGAGATCATGAACGACCCGACGGACACGCCGTTCATCCACAGCCTGATGTCCCAGGGCGCCACCCTCACCGACGCCCACGGCGTCTACCACCCGAGCGACGAGAACTACCTGGCCATCGCGGGTGGCGACACCTACACCAAGGGCGCCACCTACTGGCCCAACATCAACTCCCCGCAGCGCAACCTCGGTGACACCATCGAGGCGGCCGGCAAGAGCTGGAAGGCGTACGAGCAGGGCATGGGCACGCCCTGCAACACCACCACCCAGTACGACGCCAAGTACATGCCCGACGACGCGCCGTTCATCAACTACACCGACATCAGCGGCAATCCGGCCCGCTGCGCGGCCCACCTGTTCGACACCTCGCAGCTGACCACCGACTTGCGGTCGGCGGCCACCACGCCCAACTTCTCCTGGATCGCCGCTGACGACTACTACGACGGCGAGGCCTCCGGCAACGGCAGCGCCACCAGCCTCCAGACGCAGGACGGTTGGCTGAAGCAGACGCTCGCCCCCGTGCTGTCCTCCCCCGCGTGGACCCAGCAGCGCTCGCTGCTCGTCCTGACCTGGGACGAGAGCGAGAGCGAGGGCTACAACCACGTCGCCACCGTGGTCCTCGGCTCACAGGGCACCGTTCCGGCCGGCACCAGCAGCCCGTCGCACTACGACCACTACAGCATCGGCCGCACCATCGAGTCGGCCCTCGGCCTGCCGGGGCTGACCGCCAACGACACCTACGCGACGCCGCTCAACGCCGCCTTCGCACCGTCCGCGGCGGCCGTACCGACGCTGACCGGCGACCTGAACGCAGTGGCGAACGGCGGCAACACAACCCTGCGCTACGCCCTGCCGGACGCCTCGCAGGTCAGCGCGAAGAACTGGGTCGGCATCTACCCGGCGGGCGTCACCCCGGGCTCGCAGTCCTCGCTCGCCTGGGCCTACACGCCGAACCAGAGCGGCGCGGTCACCCTCGCCACGGGCAAGCTGAACGGCGCGGGCAAGTACGACGCGTACTACCTGGCCAACGACGGCTACTCGGTGCTGGCCGGGCCGTTCCCCCTGACCGTCGGCTGACGCCGCGCAACGATCCAGGGGTGAGGCCCCGGCCCCGGGGCGGTTTCCCGGGGCCGGGGCCTCACCCCTGGATCCGCCGCCACCCCGCCTCCCCCTCCAGCGCGTACCCCAGCTCCAGCAGCACCCGCTCCTGCCCGTGCGCCGCCGACAGGTGCACCCCGATGGGCAGACCCTCCGCCGTCTGACCCACGGGCAGCGAAATCCCGGGCCCGCCGGTCACGTTGTTGACGGGGGTGAACGCCACGTACCGGTGCAGCCGCTCGATCAGCTCCTCGAACGGCACGTTGGGGCTCAGGTGCCCGAGCAGCGGGGTGGTGTGGGCCAGCACCGGCGACAGGATCACGTCGTAGGCATCGAACACCGACGCGTACGCGTGCTCCGTGGCCCGCAGGCGGCGCAACACCCCAGGGGTGCGCAGGAATTCGCGGTGGAAGGTGCGGCGCAGGCCCAGGGTCAGGCCGTCGAGCCGGCGGGGCTGGAAGCTGCGGTCCAGCAGCAGCTTTCCGGTGGCGGCGATCAGGAAGGCGATGAAGCCCCAGTAGAGGGTGAAGTCGCGCTGGAACTGCCGGTCGAAGGGCAGAGTGGTGGGCTCGACGTGGTGGCCGAGGTCGGCCAGGCGGGCGGCGGTCCGCTCAACGGCCTGGCGGGTCTGCGCGTCGGTGGCCGCCACCGGCGAGTCCACCACCAATCCCACCCGCAGCCGCCGGCTGCCCGGCCCCTCGATCAGGCCCAGCGGGGGCAGCGCGGCCGGACGGTGGTGCTGCTCGGCGGCGGCGAAGAAGGCGGCGGTGTCGCGCACCGACCGGGTCAGCACACCGTCCGTCACCAGATCGATCGGCAGGCGCCGGCCCTGGTCGTTCAGCACCAGCCGGCCGCGGGTCGGCTTGAGGCCGACCAGCCCGCAGCAGGCGGCCGGGATCCGGATCGAGCCGCCGCCGTCGTTGGCGTGCGCGATCGGCACGACGCCGGCGGCGACCAGCGCGGCCGCTCCGCCGGAGGAGGCGCCGGGCGAGTGCGAGGTCTGCCAGGGGTTGCGCACCGGCTCGGCGGTGCCGAATTCGGTGGAGGCGTTGAGGCCGAACTCGGGCAGCCGGGTCTTGCCGAGCACGGTCACGCCGGTGGCGAGGAGTTGTGCGGCGAAGCCCGAGGTGTAGCGCGCGGGGCGGGGGCGGAACGCCGCGCTGCCGTGCCCGGTGGGCATGCCGCGCAGGTCGACGTTGTCCTTGAGGAAGGTGGGCACGCCGTGCAGCAGTGCGTCGGGGCTGTGCCGGCCGACTCGCGGTGTCCGGTAGGACGCGAACGCGACCGGGGCCAGCGCGTCCTCCACCGTTCGGGCGCGCTGAGCGGCGGCCTCGGCCAGTTCGCCGGGGCTGACCTCGCCGTTTCGCACCAGCCGGGCCAGCGCCACCGCGTCATGGTCACCCAACGCGTCGTCGCCGAATGCGTGCACCCGCTGCTCCGCGGTACGAGCCATGCCAACCCCATCCCTACCGACCGGTAATGTCATCGAGGCCGCAGTCTAGAACCGTTGGGGTTCGAAGGTCAGCCGAATCCACGTCAGTTCCCGTGCCTGCCAAGCCGACCCCGCGTCGCGCTCTGGCTTGCGGCCGGGCTCGGCGGCACAATGGCGGGCATGCCGATCACTGTCGTCGCGGCCGAGAAGATCCTCGCCGAGAACTTCGCCCCGTGGGTGCTGGAACTGGGCCTGACCGTCGCCGAGACCGGCGAGCGGCACGCGGTCCTGCGGCTGCCCTGGTCGGACCGGCTGGCCCGGGAGGGCGGCGGGATCTGCGGGCAGGCGCTGATGGCGGCAGCCGACACGGCCTGTGCCGTGGCGATCTCCTCGGCGCGCGGCGGGTTCGGGCCGATGACGACCGTGCAGCAGTCGACCGGCTTCCAGCGGCCGATAGCGGGGGCCGATGTGATGATCATGGCGCGAGTGACCAAGCTGGGGCGGCAGCTGGCCTTCATCGAAGTGGATCTCACCGCCGGCGACGCCACCGACCCGGCCGCGCATGCGAGTGCCGTCTACGCCTTCCCTGCGTAGGGCGTTGCCCGCCACACGGCAAGCCGCACGGCGGTGCTCCAAGATCGGCGACTTCAATAAATGATCTTGCCATCGGATGATTGAGCGAACGCGAGCTGGGCACACGCAAGGAGATCGGCCCGGCCGAGCTCCGGGCCCCCAGCCCCCGAGGAGGTCGGATCGTGGATCCTGTCCAGCGCTATGCCGTCTCCCTCCCCGGCCCAGTCTGCGGGCACCGGCCCGCGACCGTGGTCGTGGTGCACTGGACACCCAGATCCGTCGACGGTAACTCCGTCTACACGGACGAGACCGGTGAATTCCAGGTCTCGATCAACGCTGATGGTGTGGCCAGCCGTCTGGACGCCGACGACGGCCACCAGCACCAGTGCCTGCACGCAGTACCCCTGCCGCGCACCGGCTCCCCCGTGGGGTGACACCCTCACCCCCCGCTGCCCGGCGACCGACACCCACGGTCACCGGGCAGCAGCCTGTGCACGGCAGCTCGCAGCGTTACGATAAGAGGGCAATCCATCACATCGTGTAGCAGATCCCCCCGGTCAGCGTCGCGGCGCCGCCATCGAAGGAGCAAGCCCCATGCCGTCCACCGCCCGCCGGCTGATCGGCTGCCTCGGTCTGCTGCTGGCCACCTCCTGCAGCTCCGCCGCACCGCACCCCGGCGCCGGGGCGGGCGCATCCCCGCCGTCGAGGTTGACCGCCAATGCGGCGACAGCTGCCCTCGCCACCCAGCTGACGCCCGATCAGCTGGCCGGCCAGCGGGTGATCTACTCCTACGAGGGCCTGACCCCGCCGGAGCCGCTGCTCACCGCGATCCGCGCCGGGCGGGCCGCCGGTGTGATCTTCTTCCGCGGCAACACCGCGGACCCCGACCGGTTCCGCCAGGCGGTGGCCCAGCTGCGGCAGGCCCAGCAGGAGAGCCCGGTCCATCTGCCGCTGCTGCTGATGACCGACCAAGAGGGCGGCCTGGTACGGAGGTTGCCCGGCGCACCCGTGCTGTCCCAGAAGGCGGTGGGCGCGCAGCCCGATCCGGTCACGGCAGCGGCGGACGCCGGCGCCGGGGCCGCCGCCAACCTCTCCTCCTACGGGCTGAACGTCAACCTCGCCCCGGTGCTGGACGTCTCCCACCAGCACGGCGACTTCACCGACCGGACCCAACGCTCCTACGGGCAGGACCCGGCGGCCGTGGCCAGGCTCGGCCAGGCGTTCATCACGGCGCAGCAGCGGCACCAAGTGGCCGCCACCGCCAAGCACTTCCCGGGGCTGGGCACCGCCGGGGGCGACGCCAACACGGACGACCTCCCGGTCACCCTGCCGGTCTCGGCGAGCCGGCTCAGCCAGGTGGACGAGGCGCCCTATCCGGCGGCGATCGAGGCCGGCGTGGACTTGGTGATGGTGTCCTGGGCGACCTATCCGGCACTGGACCCGGCGCATCCGGCCGGCCTTTCCCCGGCGGTGGTCCAGGGCGAGCTGCGCGGTCGGCTGGGCTTCACCGGGGTGACGGTGACCGACGCGCTGGAGGCCGGCGCGCTGTCCGCCTTCGGCGACGTCGGCGCCCGGGCCGTCGCTGCCGCGGGTGCCGGCATGGATCTGCTGCTCTGCTCGGCCCAGGACGCGAACCAGGGGGCCGATGCAACGGCCGCGCTCTCCGACGCCCTCACCACCGGGCACCTGAACCGCCCCGAGTTCACCGCCGCCGCCGAGCGGATCGCCGCGCTGCGCGCCCGCCTGACCTGACGGATCATCAGATCGGCGCCCGGGGAACGGCTTCCACCAAAACGACATGACGCTGCCCGAGGTCGCCACATAGGGTGACCGGATGCGACATGACAATCAGGTCCTGGTCTTCGACGCGGACGACACGCTTTGGGAGAACAACGTCCGATTCGAGCAGGCAACCGAGCTGTTCCTGGACCTGGTGGTGCCGCCCGCGGCGAGCCGGGAGGCCGCCCTGGCCGAGCTGAACCGGATCGAGGCGGCCAACGCCAGGACGCTGGGTTACGGCTCCAAGGTCTTCCAGCGCAGCATGGGCGAGTGTTTCGAGCTGCTGCACCAGCGGTCGCTCGCCCCGCAGGAGGCGGCCCGGCTGGCGGAGCTGGCCGCCTCGGTCACCAGCGCCGAGGTGGAGCTGATCCCGGGCGTGGCCGACACCCTCGCCGCCCTGGCCGACCGGCATCACCTGATGCTGCTCACCAAGGGCGACACCGCCGAGCAGCAGGCCAAGGTGGACGCCTCCGGACTGGCCGGCCACTTCCAGTCCGTGCACATCGTCGCCGAGAAGAACCTCGCCACCTACCAGCAGCTGATCGACCAGCACGGACTGCTCCCCGGGCAGACCTGGATGATCGGCAACTCGCCGAAGTCGGACATCCTGCCGGCTCGCGGCGCCGGGCTGAACGCCGTGTTCATCCCCAACCCGCACACCTGGGTGCTGGACCACGCCGAGCTGGACCCGGCGGACACCGGGGTCCTGCACCTTGACGCCTTCGCCGAGCTGGGAGAGCACTTCTGATGGTCCGTCAGTTGACTCCGTCGGTCTCCTGCGTCTTCGTCTGCCATGACGGCGCGGGGCGCGTGCTGCTGGCCCGCCGGGGTGCGGCGGCGCGGGACGAGCCGGGCCGCTGGGACTGCGGCGCGGGGGCGCTGGAGTTCGGCGAGAGCTTCGAGGCGGCGGTGGCCCGCGAGGTGTGGGAGGAGTACCGCGCCGACGCGCTGGCGATCGAGGTGCTGGGCGTGCGCAATGTGCTGCGCGGCGAGCCGGTCGACTCGCACTGGGTGGCCGTGGTCTGCGCGGTGCTGGTGGACCCGGCACGGACGACGATCGGTGAGCCGCACAAGTTCGACCGGCTCGACTGGTTCACCCCGGACGCCCTGCCGGCACCGCTGCACTCCCAGCTGGCGCCCACCCTGGAGCTGGCGCTCAACCGCCTCCGGACGCCCGCGACCTGACGGCGGCCTGCCCTCAGAGCTCCAGCGCCCCGGCAGCGGTCAGAGCTCGACCGCTCCGGCGGCCGTCAGCGCGACCGCCGCCTCCGGCGAGTAGAGCGAGAAGGTCAGTGACTCCTGGAGGTAGAGCCGCACCTCGCGGGTGTCGTGCGAGAGGTAGCCGATCGACAGGTCCTGGCCGAGGTGGAGCTCGAAGTCCCCGCCGCGGGTGGAGAGCACCACCGCGCCGGCCAGCGCCGGAGCCCAGATGATCTCGCCGGTCACCACCCGGGCCAGGTGCTGGCGCACCGGGTAGCCGTGGTTGGAGGTCTCGTTGACGGCGGTGTAGGCGTCGGCGCCGAGCAGCAGCGAGTACGGCCCGTCGACGCCGGCCAGGCGCAGCGTGGTGAGCGCCCGGCTGACCGCGTCGGGGTAGTCGGCGACGTCGTGCGGCAGGGTGATCGGGCCGCTCTGGGCGCCGCTGCGCACGCCGGTGATGCCGGCGGCCGGCCAGCCCTCGAAGACGGCGGTGTCCTCGGCCTGGGCGATGCTGCGGGCGGCGTCCTTGACGGGCTGCCAGTCGGAGTCCTTGCTGCCGCGTTCGACGTTGTCGATCTCCTGGCGGGAGAGGGTGAAAGGCACCCGCAGTTCGACCACCGGGCGGGATTCGCGGGCCCGGGCCTCGGTGCCGGGCACCAGCGGGTCGATCGGCCGCTGGTGGCCGGAGCCGACGGCGGCCAGCTCCGGGCCGTCGGGTCCGGACAGGTCGACCACCCGGCGGCCGGCCAGGTGCAGGGTGAAGGTGCGGCGGGCCTCCTCCTCGATCTCCTCCCAGGCTTCGCTGGAGATCGGGGCCAGTTCGCGGTGCAGGTTGTTCATCGGTGCGGGCTCCTTCTGAGGCTGCCGATGCCGAGGGATCCGTCGGCGCGGGAGCTGGGTGGTGCGGTGGCCGGCTCGGCGGTAGCGGCGGCGGCTGGGGCTGCGCCGGGCGCCGGCGGCGGGTCGTCCAGCAGGTCGGCGGGCGGCACGAAGAACAGGCTGCCGGTGACCGCGGTGGAGAAGTCCAGGATGCGGTCGTGGCCGGCCGTGCCGCGGCCGAGGAACATGTTGCGCAGCATCTCCTCGGTGACGGCCGGAGTGCGGCAGTAGCCGATGAAGTAGGTGCCGAACTCCCCGTCCGCGAAGCTGCCGAACGGCATGTTGGCGCGCAGGATCTGCCGTTCGGTGCCGTCCGGCGCCGGGTCCAGGCTGGTCAGGGCGACATGCGAGTCGGCGGGCTTGACCTCGTCGGGCAGCTCGATGTCGGCGAGCTTGGTGCGGCCGATGGCCCGTTCCTGGTCGTCGGTGCCGAGCTGCTGCCAGGCCGTCAGATCGTGCAGGTACTTCTGGACGATGACATAGCTGCCGCCCGCGAACGCCGGGTCCTCGGCGCCGATCAGGGCGGCGGCGTCGGCTTCCGCGTCCTCCGGGTTCTCGGTGCCGTCGACGAATCCGAGCAGGTCGCGCCGGTCGAAGTACTGGAAGCCGGCGGTCTCGTCGGCCACCCGTACGGCGTCGCCCAGCCGGGCCATGATCTGCCCGGCCAGTTCGAAGCAGACGTCGGCGCGTTCGGCGCGCAGGTGGAGCAGCAGGTCGCCGGGGTGGCGGGGGCGGTGTGCCGGGGGCCGTGCAGTTCGGTGAAGGGGTGCAGTTCGGCCGGGCGCGGTCCGCCGAAGAGCCGGTCCCAGAGCGCGGAGCCGATCCCGGTGACGCAGCTGAGCCGGCCGTCGGGCACCCGGAACCCGACGGCGCGGCGCAGCCCGGCGAGCTCGGGGAGCAGCTCGCGGACCGCGCCCTCGCCGCCGGGCCGGACGGTCAGCACCAGGAACCGCGCGGCGCTGGTGAGCGGGGTGCTGACCGTCTGGGGTCTGGCGTCGGTCACTGCCGCTGCTCGCTGCGGTCGCCGGCCCAGAGGGTGTGGAAGGTGCCTTCGCGGTCGACGCGCTGGTAGGTGTGGGCGCCGAAGAAGTCGCGCTGGGCCTGGATCAGGGCGGCCGGCAGGCGGTTGGCGCGCAGCGAGTCGTAGTAGGCGAGGGCGGTGGCGAAGCCGGGGGTGGGGATGCCGAGCTGGGCCGCGGTGGTGACGACTCGTCGCCAGGCGGACTGGGCCTCGCCGAGCGCCTTGGTGAAGTACTCGTCGGCGAGCAGCGTGGGCAGTTGGGGGTCGGCCTGGTAGGCGGCGGTGATCCGGTTGAGGAAGCGGGCCCGGATGATGCAGCCGCCGCGCCAGATGGCAGCCATGTCGCCGAGGTTGACGTTCCAGCCGTATTCGGCGCTGCCGGCCTGGATCTCGTGGAAGCCCTGCGCATAGGCGACGATCTTGGAGGCGTAGAGGGCCTGTTCGACGTCCTCGGCGAACCGGTCGGAGGCGGCGCTGTCCAGCCAGGTCTCGGTGGGGCCGGGCAGGTCGCGGGCCGCCTCGCGCAGCGCGACGCTGCCGGAGAGGGAGCGGGCGAAGACGGCTTCGGCGATGCCGTTGACCGGCACGCCGAGGTCGAGTGCGGTCTGCACGGTCCAGCGTCCGGTGCCCTTCTGCTCGGCCCGGTCCTGGACGATGTCGACGAACGGCCGGCCGGTCTCGGCGTCGGTGTGGTTGAGCACCTCGGCGGTGATCTCGATGAGGTAGGACTCCAGGCGGCCGGCGTTCCAGCCCTGGAAGATCTCGGCGATCTCGGCGGGCTGGCGGCCGGCGCCGTGCCGCAGCAGGTCGTAGGCCTCCGCGATCAGCTGCATGTCGGCGTACTCGATGCCGTTGTGCACCATCTTGACGAAGTGTCCGGCGCCGTCGGGGCCGACGTGGGTGCAGCAGGGGCGGCCGTCGACCTGGGCGGCGATCGACTCGAGCAGCGGGCCGAGGCTCTGGTAGGCCTCGGCGGTGCCGCCGGGCATGATACTCGGGCCGTTGAGCGCGCCCTCCTCGCCGCCGGAGATGCCGGTGCCGACGAAGTGCAGGCCGCGCTCGCGCAGGGCGGCCTCGCGCCGCCGGGTGTCCTGGAAGTGGGCGTTGCCGCCGTCGACCACGATGTCGCCGGGTTCCAGCAGCGGCACGAACTCGTCGATCACCGCGTCGGTGGGAGCGCCGGCCTTGACCATGATGACGATGCGTCGGGGGCGGGCGAGGCTGGCGACCAGTTCCTGCGGGGTCTCGGCCGGGACGAAGTCGCCCTCCTTGCCGAACTCCTCGACCAGGGCCCGGGTCCGGGTCGGCGTCCGGTTGTAGAGGGCCACCCGGTGGCCGTGCCGGGCGAAGTTGCGGGCCAAGTTGCGACCCATGACGGCGAGTCCGATGACGCCGATGTCGGCAGGTGTCCGCACGCTCATGCAGAGGGCTCCAGTCGTTCGTCTCGTG
Organism: Kitasatospora acidiphila; assembly: GCF_006636205.1. Taxonomy (NCBI): domain Bacteria; kingdom Bacillati; phylum Actinomycetota; class Actinomycetes; order Kitasatosporales; family Streptomycetaceae; genus Kitasatospora; species Kitasatospora acidiphila. Next base: position 247,604 of record NZ_VIGB01000003.1, read on the forward strand.
CCGCGGTTGGGCGGTGGGCCGGGCCGGCCGGTGCCGCGAGGACGGGCCTCTGCCAGCCTGCCGTGCCCGGGTGGCGCGCGCACTTCGAAACGCCAGTCGGTACCGCGACGACATCCGTACGGCGCCCGAAGAACATGTACTGAGAGTCTGTCAGCTGGGGTGCGTCCCTGACCGCGCCCCGGCCAGGACGGCCGGACTGTCAGAAGTAGCCGGGGTTCCTTCGCAGCTGTCGGAGCGTCAGTAGCACCGGGGTGTATACACCTATGGATATACATCGTGTGTATAGTCGGCGGCATGTCACTCGGACACACCATCCTGGGCCTCCTGGAGTCCCAGCCACGGCACGGCTACGACCTCAAGCGCGCCTATGACGAGCAGTTCGGCCACACCCGCGCACTGCCCTACGGGCAGGTCTACGCGACCCTCTCCCGGCTGCTGAAGAACGGCCTGGTCGAGGTCGACGGCACCGAGCCGGGCGACGGGCCGGAACGCAAGCGCTATGTGATCACCGAGGCCGGGATCACCGATGTCGCCCGCTGGCTGGCCGAGCCGGAGCAGCCCAGCTCCTACCTGCAGAGCACCCTCTACACCAAGGTGGTGCTGGCGCTGCTCACCGGCCGCCCGGCCCGCGAGCTGCTGAGCACCCAGCGCACCGAGCACCTGCGCCAGATGCGCGAGCTGACGCAGCGCAAGCTCACCGGCGACCTCGCCGACCAACTGCTCTGCGACCACGCACTGTTCCACCTGGAGGCCGACCTGCGCTGGCTGGAGCTGACCGCGGCCCGGCTCGACGAACTGACCCGGAAGGTGCGTGGCTGAGATGACGACGACCACCGCCCCGAACACCGCCCCCGGCGCCGCCGCCCGGGACGGCGCCCTGCTGGCCGGGCTGGACCTGCACAAGAGCTTCGGCCCCACCGCCGCCCTGACGGGCGCGAGTCTGGACGTGCTGCCCGGCGAGCTGATCGCCGTGCTGGGCGCGTCCGGCTCCGGCAAGTCCACCCTGCTGCACTGCCTGGCCGGCCTGACCCGGCCCGACGCGGGCACCGTCGGCTATCGCGGCGCGGACCTGTGGGCCATGTCGGATGCGGCCCGCAGCGCGCTGCGCCGCACCCAGTTCGGCTTCGTCTTCCAGTTCGGCCAGCTGGTGCCGGAGCTCACCCTGCTGGAGAACACCGCGCTGCCGCTGCGGCTGAACGGGCAGCGCCGCCGGCCCGCCGAGCAGCAGGCCCGCGAGTGGCTGGAGCGCCTGGACGTCGCCGACCTCGCCGGCAAGCGGCCCGGCGAGCTGTCCGGCGGCCAGGGCCAGCGGGCCGCGATCGCCCGTGCCCTGGTCACCGGCCCCTCGGTGGTCTTCGCCGACGAGCCCACCGGCGCGCTGGACTCGCTGCACGGCGAGCGGGTGATGGCGCTGCTGAGCGCGGCGGCCCGGGACAGCGGCGCGGCCGTCGTCCTGGTCACCCACGACCTGCGGGTGGCGGCCTACGCCGACCGCGAGGTCGTGGTCCACGACGGCCGCACCGAGGACCGGGGACGGCTGCTGTGACGAACACTGCGCGTTCGGCGTCCTGGCCCACCCAGCTGCTGCTCGGTGTGCGGATGGCGCTGGCCGGCGGCCGGGACTGCCGGCTGCGCACCCTGCTCACCGCTGTCGGTGTCGGGCTGGGCGTCACCGCACTGCTGCTGGCCGCCTCGATGCCGGCCGTGCGCGCCCACCGGGACGACCGGCTGCGCGCCCAGTCCGGCGCGCTGATCTCCGCCCCGCACGCCGACCGGTCGGACCACAGCCTGCTGATGACCGACATCAGCACCAGCTTCCACGGCCGCCAGGTGCTCGGCCGGGCGGTGCACCCCGAAGGCCCGGCCGCCCCGGTGCCGCCCGGACTGACGAGCTATCCGGCGCCCGGCACCATGGCGGTCTCCCCCGCCCTGGCCGAGCTGCTGCGCTCCCCGTCCGGCAAGCTGCTGCGCGACCGGCTGCCCGAGCCGATCACCGGGACGGTCGGGCAGGCCGGACTGGTCGGCCCCGGCGACTACGCCTTCTTCCTGGGCAGCGACCAACTCACCGACAGCGCCGAGGGCGTGGTGCGGCTGGACCACTTCGCCGACAAGCTGCCGCCGAAGCCGACCGATCCGCTGCTGGTGCTGCTCACCGTGGCCGGGGTGGTGATCCTGCTCTGCCCGGTGGCGGTGTTCCTCGCCGCCGCCGTCCGGTTCGGCGGCGAGGCCCGCGACCGGCGACTGGCCGCGCTGCGGCTGGCCGGCGCGGACCGGGCGACGACCGCGCGGATCGCGACCGGCGAGTCACTGCTCGGGGCGCTGTTCGGCCTGGTGGTCGGAGCCGGCTGCTACCTGATGACCCGTCAGCTGATCGAACGTTTCACGGTGGCCGGTCTGAGCGTGTTCCGTAGCGACCTCTACCCGCAGCCGGTGCTCGCGGCCGCCGCTCTGCTCGCCGTGCCGGTGCTGGCGGTGCTGGTGACGCTGCTGACCATGCGTCGGATCGCCGCCGAGCCGCTGGGCGTGGTGCGCGGCGCCCGGACCAGGCCGCGCCGCGTCTGGTGGCGGCTCGCACTGCCGGCCACCGGGGTCGCGCTGCTGGTCGGCGAGCGGGACCAACTGGCCGTCGGGTACAGCACGCAGGGGATCGCGATCGTGGTGATCGGGCTGCTGCTGCTCCTGGTCGGCACCACGCTGCTGCTGCCGCCGCTGCTCGACTGGGCCGGGCGGGCGCTGCGCCGGGTCGACGGACCGCCCGCCTGGCAACTGGCGCTGGCCCGGGTGCGGTTCAGCCCGGAGACCGCGACCCGCCCGGTGACCGGCATCGTGGTCACCGTCGCCGGGGCGATCGCCCTGCAGACCCTGCTGGGCGCCATGGCCACCGCCCGCGCCACCATGGACACCGGCTACACCGACCGGTCCCTGATCAGCGCGCACTTCAGCCCCGGCAGCGGAGCGCGCGCCACGGAGTACGCGAACCGGGTCCACGGCACCGCCGGAGTGGCGGACGCGCTCGGCTACACCGAGTTCTACGGGACCAGCGGCGTGCAGGGGGTGCCCGTCTGGGTGGCCGACTGCGAGACGCTGCGCCGGTTCGCGCCGATCACCGACTGCGCCGACGGCGATGTGTTCACCGCCCGCGGCGCGGTCGGGCCCGCGACGGTCGGTGCGCTCAGCGTGCTGGACTCGGCGACTCCCTGGCAGCCACCGGCGCCCCGGGGCGAGGTGAGCATGCTCAACGTGCCCGACCAGCCGCCCGGCCCGCCGGCCAGGACCGGCCTGCTGGCCACGCCGGGAGCCGTGCCCGCCGACCTGCTGCGAGCGAAGCGTGCCACCCTGGCGATCCACACCGTGCCCGGCCAGGCGGACGCGGACGAACTGGTCCGCACCGCGGTGGCCCGGCTGGACCGGCAGGCCGCGGTGTACCGGCCGACCGACCCGCTGCCGGACCAGGGGTTCCTGAGCATCCGTCGGGCGCTGACCGCGGGCACTGCGGCGATCCTGGCGCTGATCGGCGCCGGCATGCTGGTCGGGCTGTTGGAGCAACTGCGCGAGCAGCGGCGGACCTTGGCCGTGCTCACCGCCTTCGGTACCCGGCGGCGCACGCTGGCCTGCTCGCTGCTGTGGCAGAGCGGCGTCCCGGTGCTGATCGGGCTGGCGCTGGCGACGGTCTCGGGGATCGGCCTGGCCGCCGCGCTGCTCTACCTGGAACGGCTGCGGCCGGTCGTCGCCTGGCAGGACGTCCTGGTGCTCACCGGGGTCGGGGCCGCGGCGGTCCTCGCGACCACCCTGCTGAGCCTGCCGGCGCTGTGGCGGCGGACCAACGGGGGCGGGCTGCGGCACGAGTAGCGGCGACCGGCGGGTGGAGAACACGGACGGCGTATCGGAGCGGCAGCTCAAAGGGCCGCCCTGAGCATGCCAAGCTTGACTTTCCGTCAGGGCCCCGCCCGTGCTCCACCCGCCGGGCGACCGATCCAGGAGGCCGCCTTGAGCCCGTTCGCCAAGCACGCCCACGCCACGCACACCAAGCTCTGCCAGCACCCGCTCCCCCACGACTACTTCGGCAGCCTCGCACCGCTGCGCTACCGGACCCCCGACTTCAGCCGCGACCTGCTCACCGCCATGGTGGCCGAGCTGCGCCACCGCCGCGGCCGCAGCCGGCTGAAGGTGGTCGACCTGGCCTGCGGCTACGGGGTCAACAGCGCACTGCTGAAGCACGGCGTGGACTTCGCGGGCTTCGCGCGCCTCTACCGGCGCCCGGCCGATCCGGAGGGCGCGGTGGCCCGGGACCGCGCCCACTTCGCCGCCCGGCCGGTGGACCAGGAGCTGACCGTGGTCGGCGTCGACACCTCGACCGCCGCCACCGGCTACGGCCTGGCCACCGGCCTGCTCGACGCGGTGGTCAGCACCGACCTGGAGCACGGCGAGCCGACCGAGGCCGACCGGGCGGCACTGGCGGACGCGGACCTGGTGCTGGCCACCGGCGGCGTCGCCACCCTGGCCCGGGTGCTGGCCCTGCAGACCACGCCCCCGGCCGTGCTCGGCTGGCCGCTCTACGGGCAGTGCACCGAGGAACTCGTCGACTGCCTCACCGCGCACCGCCTCACGGTCTCCAGCCCCGACACCACCCCGCGCCACCAACGGCACTTCGCCACCCCGCACGAGCGCGAGGCCTACCACTACAGCCTGCGGCGCCAGCGACTCGAAGTGGCCGGCTCGGCTGCTGAACGCAGCCTGTGCGTCACGCCGTTGCTCGCGATGCCGCACGCCTGAGCCGCCACTGCACGCCATTTGAGCCGACCGGCGACCCGCAGCCGTCGACCTTGACGGGTGCGTGGTCCGGTCGGTGGCGCGCAACGACGGCAGGAGGCCGGCAGTGCTCAGCTTTCACGGCGCGTGGCGGATCACCGTCGTCGCGCTGCCCGCCCGGCCTACCGGCTCAACGCCCGCCGCGGACCGCCAGCCGGCCGCCGACCCACCGCCGGGTGGCCGCGTGCCGTCCCCGGCGGCGGCCGGCGGTGCGGTGGCGGCCCGGGTCGGTGAGGCTGAGCAGCAGGGCGAGTAGCGGCGGTCCGGTCAGCAGCAGCACGGTGATCATCAAGCCCGGCACCTCTTCCGATCGTGAGCGAACGGCTCAAGGGCAGTCTCGCCAGTGACGACCGGAAGGTAACCGTCCGTCACCCCGGCGAGCCAAGCCGATCACCCGCCCCGCGCAACCGCGGTCCGGCGAGCGGCCGCACCGCCGTCCCATCCGGGTGAGTACCCGCAACCCCGGCCGTCGACTCACCCGGACCGGATCCGCCCCGGGGCGCGCTGATCCGCGGTCGGCGCGGGGACAGGCCCTAAGCTCCCCACCAGCACACGGCGCGGACCAGGGGAGGCGATGAGGTGCGAGCGCTGCTCCACGGGGCGTGGCGGACGGTCCTGCCCGTGCCCGGCGATGCGCACGGGCCGCTGCCGCCACTGCTGCTCGGCCTCACCCTGCTCAGCGGAATGATCGACGCGGCGAGCTATCTGATCCTGGGTCATGTCTTCGTGGCGAACATGACGGGCAACGTGGTCTTCCTCGGCTTCGCGCTGGCCGGCGCGCCGGGCTTCTCGGTCGCCTCCCAGCTGGTCGCGCTGGCGGCGTTCGTGGTGGGGGCGTTCCTCGGCGGGCGCCTGCTCGGTCCGATCGGGCACCGCGGCCGGGTGCTGGTGCGGGCCGGGCTCGCCGAGACGGTGCTGCTGGCCGCCGCCGCACTGGTACTGGTGGTCGACCCGGTGGCGGAGGAGGGCAGCTCGGACAGCTCCCGCTACCTGACCATCGCCGTGCTGGCCGTCGCGATGGGCATCCAGAACGCGCTGGTCCAGGTGATCGCCGTACCGGGGCTGACCACCACCGTGCTCACCCGCACCATCGCCGCCGTCTTCACCGACTCCGGACGCACCGGGCGCTTCCAGGAGCAGGGCGGCCGCCAGTTGCTCTCCGTGCTGGCCCTGGCCGGCGGGGCGGTCACCGGAGCCGCCCTGGTGTTCCACAGCGACCAGCCGGCCGCCGTCGCCGTCCCCGCCGCCCTCGCCGCCGTGGTCACCCTCGGCGCCGCCAGGTCGACGCGAGCGGGCGGCGAGTGGGCGACGCCGCGCTGAGCAGCCGGGTGATGCTCCCGTCGTCCTCGGCGATGTCCCGCACGTGCCGGAAGCCCAGCTTGCCGAGCGCGGCCCGCGAAGCGGCGTTCGACTCGGCCACCGTCGCATAGACCTGCTCCAGGCCCAGCGCCTCGAAGCCGTGGGCCACCACGGCCCCCGCCAGCTCGGTGCCGAGGCCCTGGCCCCACCGGTCGGGGGCGAGGCAGTAGACCAGCTCGTGGCCGTCGACGACCTTGGCCGGCTTGATCTCGGCATGGCCCGCCAGGCGGCCGTCGCCCTGGCGCACCGCCCAGACGTGGAAGCGCTCGCTCGCGTAGGCGCGGGTGAAGATCCGGGCGAACGTGGCGCGGTAGTCGGCCTCGGGCCACGGTCCGTTCCCCATCCACCGGGAGACCCGGGCGTCCATGAAGAGCGCCGTGAAGTCGTCCTCGTCCGCTGGAACATAGGGCTCCAGCAGCAGCCGCTCGGTGCGCAGGGTCGGTGTCATGGCCGGTGACGCTAGCCGCCGCCGTTCGCTCGCGGCAACCGGGTTACGTCAGCTGATCAGCAGGAACGCGTCCCATTCGGGCAGGCCTGCCGGGGGGTGGGTGTACGCGTGCAGGGCCAGGGCGGCGCCCGCCGCGCCCTCCAGCAGGCCCGGCGCGCCAGCCAGCGGGCCCGGCGCCTCGCCGGCGCCGAGCGCGGCGTCGAGCTCGCGGGTGACCGTGGCGGCCAGGGCCGGCAGGTGGGCGGCCAGGTCGGCGGAGCCGGAATCCTGCGCCATCCGCTGGGTGATGCGCAGCAGGCCGCCGGTGCCGTGGCAGAGCCCGGTGCCCTCCAGGTTCCAGGAGGACGGGTCGCGCAGGGTGTCCGCCAGGGCGGCGACGGCGGTGCCCCGCCAGTCGGCGCGGCCCAGGGCGGCGCCCGCGAGGAACAGCGCACGGGCGACGCCGGGGGTGCCGTAGCACCAGGCGGCCCGGGTCGGCGGATCGGCGGGCAGCCGTCCCGCCTCCTCGTCCTCGACGCGCACGGTCATCGGCCAGGCGGCGTCGATGCGCCGGGCGACCAGCCAACCGGCCAGCGCCTCGATCGCCGTGTCCTGCCCGGGCACCTGGACGCCGTGCAGGCGGGCCAGTGCCAGCAGGGCGAGCGGACCCGGAACCCCGTGCGCCAGGCCGAGGTTGAGGTGTCCCCTGGGGAACTCGGAGTCAGGCCCTGGCAGTCCCGGGCCGCCGGCGGTCCACCAGTGCGGCAGCCCGCCATCGCCACTCGGCTCGGCCAACTCGACCAGTGAGCTGAGCAGTTCGGCCAGCGGAGGCCGGTCCGGCGCCAGGGCGAGCAGCAGCCGGCCGAGGCCCGTCGCGCCCGAGACGGTGTCAAAGGCGTGCGCCCGCAGGCCCGCGCCGGCGGCCAGGTCTTCCCTGAGCATGGCGGTGCGTTGGGCGGCGGCCTGCCCGACTCGGGGCGCCAGGCCATCCAGCAGGGCGCGGTACTCGCCCGGCCGCCGAACCATCGTGCGGGCGGCGTACGCGATGGCGCCGACCCCGGAGTACAGCCCACTGCTCTGCATCGCCCCGGGTGACTTCGCGGCGGCCACAAGGTGCCCGTGCGCGGCCCGGCGCAGGTCGGCATCGTCCACGCCATCGGCCAGCGCGGCCAGCACGACGGCGGCACCGGCCCGGCCGGCGGCGAGCGAATGCGCGGCGCCCTGCGATCCGCCGTCGAAGGCCTCGGGTGCACTCAGCAGCTCGGCCACCGCACGGATGGCGTCCACCGCGCTCACCGGCCCGACCGCCGAACTCGGTGGGCCGCCACGGCGCCCCAGGCCCGGCCCGCCCCGAGCGACCGCACAGCGCCCTGCCGGCCGCCGTCGAACGCCTCACGCGCACCCACCGGCCCAGCCACCCCACGGCTCACCGGCCCAGCCCCTGTGCTCGGTGCGCCGCCACGGCACCCCAGGCCCAGCCCGTCCCGAGCGCCCCGCCGTCCAACCGCGAAGGCCTCAGGCCCACCCACCCCACACATCGCCCCCACCGCGCTCACCGGCCCAACCCCCGCGCTCGGTGGGCCTCCACGGCGCCCCTGGCTACCGCGTACGCGCGACGTTCCGCCTCGGGGTCGATGCCGGCCAGCCGGTTGTGGCTCATGTGGAGCAGGGAGGCCAGCACCGGGTTGGCCGACGAACGGTCCAGCCTGGCCGCGTAGGCGGCGAGGACGGCTGCCCGCTGCTGCCAGGCTGCCGTCAGTGCGGGGTCGGCGGGGAGCAGGCCGCCTGCCGGGGAGCTCGGGCCGTCGGGGCCGATCGCCCGCAGCGCTGCCGCGCGGTGCGCGCGGAACGCCTGGTGATGCTGCTCCGACTTCGGGTAGGCCGCCGCCAGCCAGGCGCTGACTGGCGGTCCGTCAGCTACACCGTTCAGGAAGTCCCGTGCGATGCCGGCCGTGTTCACGGCGGCCACCAGCTCCCGGGGGAGGCCGCGCTCTGCTCGAGCCAGCCGCAGCGCGGCGAGGGTGACCAGACTGTCGGCATGGAACACCCGTTCGGCATCCGCCAGTAGCCCGGGTCCGCCGTAGCGGTCGGTCTCGGGCGCGTAGGTTTCCAGGCGCAGGTCGGCGGCGAGTCCGGCCCGGCGCAGCTCGACTGCCCAGTCGTGCAGCGTGGACAGCAGGTCGGCTGCCAGGGCCGGTGGCGCGCCGTGGAAGCGCAGCCGCAGGTGGGGCGCCGGGTCCTGGTAGCGGATGAAGAACCAGCGGTCCACCTCCCCCGGCAACGCGTCGACCAGTCGGGGCAGTTGGTCGACCAGGATCTCCTCGTGGCGTGCTTCGGCGGCGGCCAGGCGGGCGAACAGCCAGGATCCGCCCGGCAGTTCGACGCTGCGCGGGTGCCGAGCGGGGAGCGGGATGCGCGGCCGGGGCGTCAATCCCGGGGTGGCCCGGCGGCGCAGTGGGACCACCAGCTCGGCGGTGTGTGCGCCGGCCGGTCCGCGCAGCCAGCCGGCATCGCTTGCGGGGGCCGGGTCCTCCTGCAGCACGGTGGCCGCCTCGGACCGCGCCTGGCGGTGCAACAGCCGCTGATGCCATGGGAGATCGAGGTCCAGGCTGATCCGCTGGTCACCGCTCGCCAGCCGGACGGCGGCCGGCACGCCCCAGCGCCGGCGCCACCGGGCCAGCCCCTCGGCCCACTGCTCGAACGGGGCCGAGGCCGGGACGGGTGCGGTCAGCCGCCAACTGGCCGGCGCCAGCACCACCCTGCCGCGCCGCACCCGGGGCAGCGCGGGTGCGCTGCCGGCCGCTCCCCAGTCCCATGCCTGCCAGGGGCGCTGTCCGGTGAGCTGCACCTCCTGGAGGAACCGGGCCGCATTGGGCGCGCCCGTGCGCAGGTTGAGCGCATGGCGGGCGGTGGCCCGGACCTCCCGGCCCAGGCTGCGGGAGTAGACGGCGAGCCGTTCGAGGTCGGCCACCACGACCAGGTCGTCCAGCGGCAGCACGGCCGGACCGCCCGCGTCGGGGAAACCGCTGACCACCACCCGGTGGTTGAGCCAGCGCGGTGTCAGCGCGATGTTGGCGTGGCGCGGCCGGTAGGGGGTGAACTCCAGGTGCGCTTCCACCACTTCGCCTTCCCCACCCCCGGCGGCTTCGGCCAGCAGTGCTCCGCCGCCACCGTCCCCGCCCGCACCCGCACCCCCGCCCGCACCCGCGCCCGCGCCCGCGCCCGCGCCCGCGAGCAGCGTGGCGAAGCGGCCGAAGGTCGCACCGGCCCGGTCGCTGCCGGCGGTCGGAGAGAGCAGCAGCCGGAACTCCCCTGCGTCCAGCGCCTCGACGGACTCCGCCGCCAGTTCGGCGTACAGCTCCAGCTCGGCGGGCGGGACCTGGGCGGCGCCGTCGGCCGGCTCGCCGGGCGCCAGGCGCTCCAACAGCTCGTCGTCCAGCACCACTTCCGGCAGCAGGCCGTCTGCTCCCCGGTCGGCGAGGGCACCTGCCGCCAGTTCGGCCAGGAGCCGGTCGCGGGCCTTGTCGGCGTCGGTGCGGGCTCGGGTCGGCTGCGGATTGGCCGCACCACGGCCGCCGACCGGACGCTGGTAGCCGGCCGGCGGCCCCAAGCCGGTGTCGGAGTCGAGCAGTTCGGCCAGTGGCACAGGGCTGTGCACGCCGTACCGCTCGACGAACTCCGCGTGGTACGTGCGCAGTTGCTCGGGAGCGGTGATCGGCGGCGACAACCGCCAGAGCACGGTGGCGGCCTGCTCCAGCTCGGTGCGCACCTGGTCGGGCAGGACGACTTCGGCGTCCAGCGCAAGGTCCGCGTGGATCGGGCGATCGGCCGGTGCGAGGCGGACCATCCGCGCCCGCGTCGCACGGATCAGCTCACCGCCCTGGCCGCGCGGTGCCGTTGCCGCCCGCGCCAACTGGTCGCGGATGTCCGCTAGTTCGGGCCGGACCGGATGGTCGGCCGGCAGTCGGTCCAGGACGTGGCCCAGCAGGTCCGTGCAACTGGGCGCAGGCGTCAGGTCGGTGTGCAGGAATCCCTGCTGGACCAGGGTGCGGACCAGGGCCCCGATCGCCTCGGCGGAGGCCGCCGGGAACTCGGCTGCCAGCGCGGCGAGCAGTTCGCCGTGCCCGATGGGCGCGGCGGCGGCCCGCATGGCGGCCCGGACCACGGCGGTGGCCCGCACGGTCCGTTCGGCAATCGGCTGGTCCGTACCGCCACCGGCGGGTCCGCGCTCGGGCAGGTACGACAGCACCAGCCGGTCGCCGCGCAGCACGGCCTGCTGGTCCAGCACCAGGCGCAGTCCGGGCAGCACCGCCGGGTCGGTGCGCAACCGGTCCAGCAGCGGCAGCAGCCAGCCGAGGTCGGGCCGCAGGGCGCGGCGGTAGGTCCCGTTCCAGCGGACCTTGGCCGTGGCGTCGAAGCGTGCCGTCGCCACCGCGGTCAGCAGTCCGAACGGGGTCGGCCGGGTGGCCATCCGCAGCCGGTAGCGGCTGACCGCCTCGGCCGCACGGCGCAGGGCGGCGGCGCGGGGGCCGGCGCCGGCGGCGATCTGGTCGAGCACGTCGGCCAGCGACGGGCTGGAGACCTCTATCGCCTCCCGCAGGACCGGGTCGGCGGCGGCCTGGGCGAGGTGCGCGAGCAGTGCGGCCGCGTTGTCGTCCGGGGGGCCTGCCGGCTCGGCGGGGACCGTTCGGCCGTGCGAGCGCGGCAGCGCCGGGGTCCGCAGCAGGACCGGGCCGGTCGCGGTGAAGAGCGCGCTCTGCCGTGCCCTGTGCGTCGTGCCCACGGTGCTCCTCGCGCTTGGTGCGTCGTTCCGGGTGCCGTCACCGACTGCGGGGCGGCCTGTCGGTCTGTGTGTATCCCGGTGATCGGTAGCTGTCCACCATCGATCAAGGAGGTCCGGAAGGCGTCGATTATTGGCTGAATCCGTCCATCCGGATGTGCAGGGCCATTGTCCGGCCGTTCACAAGCTGCCTAACGTCCGCTGCAGTCCGCCGCGGCCAGTCGCGGCACCGACGAAGGGAGGCCCCCATGGCCGACGACATGCAGGAGCTGTTCGACCTCGACGTGCAGGACCTGGTTTCGACCGAGCTCGGCGAGCAGCAGGAGTCCGCGATCAGCATCTCCTGTGACGGGTCCTGCCACCGTCCGCTGTGTATCTGACCTAGCGTCAGCTCAGCAGCTTGGGGCGCGGTTGCCCGGGTCGTCCAAACGGCCCTGGCAACCGCGCCCTTCCGCATGTGCGGACCCAGTGCGGGGGCGCTGAACCCGCGCCCTTCCGCATGTGCGGGCCCAGCGCGGGGGCACTGAGCCCGCGCCCTTCCGCATGAGCGGACTCAGTTGCCCAGCACGCCGGCACCGCCGTCCGCTGCCGGCGCGGGCAGTGGCCCGCGGGCCAGGCGCAGCAGTTCCTCGGGCGTCAGCTGGTCCAGCCTGGCGCGGCCGAGCCGCAGCAGTTCAGCGGCCGTGGCCAGCAACTCCGCTTCGGTGGCCGGGCGTTCCGGCAAGCCGGCTGCCCAGTCGCGGGCGGCCAGCCATTCCCCGATCGCGCCGCGCATCCGCCCCGTGCCCGCCTCCCGGATGGTGAACGAGAGGTGGATCGACAGCCCCTGGCTCCCCGTTGCCGCATGCGGGGCTCCGCGCGGCACATAGAGCACCTCGCCCGCCTTGAGCACCGACCTCAGCGCCACCGCGCCGGGCTCGGGGGCCAGCCCGGGTCGCCAGCGACCCTCGGCGGGGGCCTGGTGGACGATCCACTCCTTCTCCCCGGCGAGTTGGACGACCAGCACATCGGCGTCGTCCCGGTGGACATCGAGCCCACGCCGGCCGGCGCCGGTCGCGAAGCAGAACGCCTCGGTACGGCGGCCCAGTTCGACCGCGATGCCGGTGGCCAGCGCGCGCACCGCCGGGTGCCACTGGTCCAGCTGCGGGAGCAGCAGCGTGGCGCCGTCGGCCAGCAGGGCGGCGATCCGCTCGGGGTCGGCGAAGCCGTCCTCCCGACCTCCGGCCACGACGCGGGTGGTGCAGAACTCCGCGGCCGGCACCACCTCGCCGTCCCGGACCATCTCGACGTACGGCACCCGCAGCAGGCCGCCGCGCAGCGCCTCGTCCAGTTCGCCGGGCGTGGGCAGCCCGGTCGGCCGGCCGGCGGGGCGGAACACCTCCGGCTGCCGCTGCGCCAGCGCCTCGGCCAAGGCCGCCCTGTCCCCGACCAACTCGGCCAGTACTTCCGCCGCTCCCGCCATCATCCGTCCTCTCGTCGCGTCGCCGGCCACCGGCCGACCGTCCCATAACGAACGGATGGCTGCCGGTCGCCGGTTTACCGCGGATCCGCCGTCCGGTCGAGAACCGGCCACCTTCACGCCACCATCAGGCCTCGGACACCTTCCGCCGCGGGCCCGAACCGGGCGGCCGGCCCACCGGGTCCGCCCTGGTCACCGCCGCACTCGGGCCGGACGGAGGCACCACCGCCGGCAGCCGCGCCGGGCCGTCCGGGCCCCGGGAGGGCTCCGTGGGATACATCACACCCTCATCGCACGGGGTCTGAACGGCCATCGGCGGGCGGGTGAACTCCGCTCTCACAAAACGGCCCCTCGATCACCACACGTGTATTCCCGCAGCCCGGGTGGCCAGCGTCACGCTACGCCACCCCACACCTACGGTGGCGTAGGTCACTTGAGATAGTGAACTATTCAACGCATGGCTGACCAACTGGAGACCCTTGCCCTCAGCTCCTACGCAGCCCTCGGGGACAGCTTCACCGAGGGACTGAACGACCCCGCACCGGACGGCGGTTTCGCCGGCTGGGCCGACCGGCTCGCCGGACTGCTGGCCGAACGCCGGCCCGCCGGTGAGTTCCACTACGCAAACCTCGCCGTGCGCGGACGGCTGCTCGACCAGATCGTCACCGAGCAGATTCCGCGGATCCGGCAGCTCAGCCCCGACTTGGTCACCTTCGCCGCCGGTGGCAACGACATCCTGCGGCCGGGCAGCGACCCGGACGTGGTCGCCGAGCGCTTCGAAGCCGCGGTCCGCGAGCTGCGCGAGTCGACCGGCAAGGTGCTGATCTGCACCGGTTTCGACACCCGCGGCGTGCCGCTGCTGAAGCACCTGCGCGGCAAGATCGCCACCTACAACGTGCACCTGCGCGCGATCGCGGACCGCAACGACTGTGCGGTGGCCGACCTTTGGTCGCTGAAGACCATCCAGGACCGCCGGGCCTGGAGCGAGGACCGGCTGCACCTCTCTCCCGAGGGCCATCAGCGGGTTGCGCTGCTGGCCGCCCGGGCGCTGGGCCTGGAGACCGAGATGGACCCGGCCGAGCCCTGGCCGCTGGAGCCCCCGCACACCGCCGCCGAGCTGCGCCGGGAGAACCTGCAGTGGGCCCGCGAGCACCTGCTGCCGTGGGTGGGCCGCCGACTGCGCGGCGAGTCCTCGGGCGACCACGTCCAAGCCAAGCGGCCGGAACTGCGGCCGTACTGAACGCAACGCGGTCGCACTGAACGCAACGCGGCAGGGCTGAAACCAACGCGGTCGCACTGAACACGACTTGGCGGGCCCGGACCACCGTTCTGGTCCAGGCCCGCCAAGTAGAGCCAACCCGAAGCAAGCTGACGCAGTGTCAGCCGAACTGCCAGAGCAGCCCGTGCCCGGCGACGAGCGCCACCGCGAGCACCACCAGGTCGGCCGCGCCCAGGGCGAGCCCGAGCAGCGCCCGGCCCCGGCGCACCGTGCCGCGGGTCAGCGCGAGGCCGCCGAGAACCAGGGCGACCGGCCCCAGGATCAGATTGAAGAGCAGCAGCCCGATCAGACCCAGGATGAACGAGGCGACGGCCATCCCGTCGGCCTCGCGGCGCCGCACCCGCGCGGCGACCGAGGCAGTCGCGGCGGTCGGCATGACGGGCGCGACAGTTGTGGTTGTCTCCATGGTTTCCTCCCCAGTTCCTTTGCCGGCCTCGATGGAGCGTCAGTGCCGGCGCAGCCGGGTCAGGCCCTCGCGGGCCGCGAAGGCGAGCAGCCAGAAGCTGATGGCGCTCGCCGCGAAGACGAACCCCGTCAGCGAGGTGTGCGCCGCGGCACCGACCACCAGACCCAGTGCGAGCAGTGCGGCGAAGAACATGATCGACCCTTCGACAGAGGCGGACCGGGACGGCCGGACACCGGTCGGCGGCCAACTCAGCTAACAAGTGTTCGCCGACATCACCCACTCTACGCCCCCACCGGGATGGCGGAAGTCGGCAAACAGTTGTTTACTGAATGATGTGAGTCACACCCCCACCCCCGCCTCGGCCCCCACCCCGCCGACCGGCACCCGGCAGGCCCAGAAGGAGCAGAGCCGTCGCGCCCTGCTGGACGCGAGCCTGCGCCTGCTGGACCACCAGAACCTCAGCGGCCTCGGCGTCCGCGAGGTGACCCGGGAGGCCGGCCTCTCCCCCGCCGGCTTCTACCGGCACTTCCGCGACCTCGACGAGCTGGGCGTGACCCTGGTCACCGAGGCACTGGAGAACCTGCACCTGATGGTCCGCCGGGTCCTCGCCGAGCAGGGCGAGCCCACCGAGCTGATCGACCGGACGATCGCGGTGATCGCCCACCATGTCCGCGAATACCGCCCGCACATCCGGTTCGTGGCCCGGGAGCGGCACGGCGGGGTGCGGCGGGTGCGCGAGGCGATTGCCGCCGAGCTGTCCGTCTTCACCGAGGAGACGGCGACCGCGCTGGGCGCGCTGCCGCAGAGCGCCGGTTGGAGCGAGTCCGAGCTGCGGATGCTGGCCGGGCTCTATGTGGAGCACATGGTGTCCACCGCGGCCGCGTTCATGGAGGCGCCGGCCGGCTCCCGGGCCGCCGAGCGCCGGATCGCCGCCCTGGCCCGCGACCAGCTGCACGTGATCAGCATCGGCCACCGGCACTGGCTGGCCGAGCGGCCCGCGACGACCGAGTGACCGCCCTGACCACCCCGACCACCCCGACCGCTCCGACCGCTCCGACCGGCACAAACGTCAACGCCTGATTGACCGTTCGCCGCCGACACCATCGGACGGGTGACATCCGCGCCCGCCCAGTGTCCTCGCACCAGGGTGCCGCGTTGCACCGGACGCTGGTATGGAATGCCGGCGGACGGCCAGTGGCAGCCCGGTCCGCCGGCCCTGTGAAAGGAACGATTCATGATCAAGAAGGTCCTGGCGAGCGCCGGTCTCGCCGCGGCGGCAGTGACCGCGATGGCCGGTCCTGCGAACGCCATCGCCAACGCCGACGGTTCGGCGGCTTCGATCCAGGGCAACGGCGGCACCAACCAGACCGACACCCACGGCGACCACAGCCCGAACTTCCACACCCTGGACAACCCGAACATCTGCCTGCCGCGGATCGACCACGTCGCGGTCGGCCTGATCGCCGCCGTCAATGTCGAGATTCCGGTCGCCAACCAGCAGGCCCAGCAGATCTGCAACGTGGGCCACACCACCCAGACCACCGGCGACGGCGCGCTGTCGCACCTGATCGGCTGATCCGGCGGTCCACCGACTCGGGGCGGGTCCGTTTCGACGGGCCCGCCCCGAGTTGTTCCCGTGTTCACCACGCTCCACCACCTCGTCATGAATGGTCTATACCAATCGGCTAGGGTGACCCCCGGAAGCTGTTCGACACGGCTGTGGCGGCCATATGACCGTCCATCACCTTCCGGCGCCACCGAACGACCAGGAGCTCTACTGGTACTTCGGTCCGCAACGCCGGCGAGTCCTGCTCTGCACATCGCCCGCCTTCGTCCTGACCGCCGCGACCATGCTCGCGTTCGCGCTGCGCACGTCGGCGCTCTGGGCGTTCCTCGCGGTCCTGGCACTCAATGTGCTGGCACTCGCACTCTCCTCGCTGAACAGCCTGCGGACCCGCCGGCTCACCCCGGCAGTCGCACCAAGTGCTGCTGCGCGCCCGGCAAGGCGCGACCGCGCCGAGCGTCGACCTCTATCTGCCCACCTGCGGCGAACCGTTGGAGATCCTGGCCAACGCCTACCGCGCCGTCGCCGCCGTCGACTGGCCCGGCGAGCCGACCCTCTGAGTGCTGGACGACGCCAACCGACCTGAAGTGGCCCAGATCGCCGCTGAGTTCGGATTCCGCTACGAAGTCCGGCCGGACCGCGGCCGGTTGAAGAAGGCCGGCAACCTCAACCACGCGCTGACCCGCTCCGGCGCCGAGTTCATCGCCATCCTGGACCCCGACTTCGCGCCGCGCGCGGACTTCCTGCACCACCTGGTGCCCTACTTCGCCGACCCGGCGATCGGCATCGTGCAGAGCCCGCAGTGCTTCGACACCACCGCCGCGAGGTCGGCTTTCCCGATGGCGTCTCCGCCCGGAGCTCCCCGGACATATCCACAAGTACCTGTGGGAAGAACACCTCTGGTCCCACAGCTACTTCGCCGCCTCCTGCGACGGAGCGCCCCCGAGCACCATCAAGGAGAGCGACAACAAGATGCGGCCGGACTGACCGTCCAGCTCCACCACTCCCGAGCAGGTGCGCTGGTATCTGGACGGGGTGGAGTACCACCGGGTGACGGCCGATCAGGTCGGTGCCGCCGCCTGGGACCAGGCGGTGCAGCACGGCGTGTTCCTGGTACTGGACGTCGCGGTCGGCGGCGGCCTTCGGCCCAGCGGTCAGCGCGGCCACCGAGCCCGGGCACCCGATGCGGGTGCGGTCCGTCTCGGTGACCTCCCGGGGCTGACGCGGCTCGGGCCCGCACCCTGCGCGGGGTGCGGACCCGAGCGGTCGAACGGGCTCAGAAGTTGATCATGTGCCCGGACAGGCCGTGGATGGCCTCCTTGACCGCCTCGCCCAGGGTCGGGTGGGCGTGCACGTTGCGGGCCACCTCGTGCACCGTGAGGTCCCACTGCTGAGCCAGGGTCAGCTCGGGCAGCAGCTCGGTGACCTCGGGGCCGATCAGGTGGGCACCGAGCAGCTCGCCGTGGGTGTTGTCGCTGATCACCTTGACGAAGCCGATCGGGTGGCCGAGGCCGTGCGCCTTGCCGTTCGCGGTGAACGGGAACTTGGCGACCTTGACGTCGAAGCCCTTCTCGCGGGCCTGCGCCTCGGTGTAGCCGAAGCTGGCCACCTGCGGCTGGCAGTAGGTGGCGCGCGGCACCATGACGAAGTCGATCTCCATGGTCTCGACGCCGCCGATGGTCTCGGCCGCGATGATGCCCATGGACTCGGCGGCGTGCGCCAGCATCAGCTTGGCGGTGACGTCGCCGATGGCGAAGATGTGCGGCACGTTGGTGCGGCCGCGGCCGTCCACCGCGATGGCCCGGCGCTCGGTCAGCGCGACGCCGGTGGCCTCCAGGCCGTAGCCGTCGACCCGCGGGGCGAAGCCGATCGCCTGCAGCACCTTGTCGGCCTCCAGCACCTGCTGCTGGCCGTCCTTGGTGACGGTGACCTTGACCTTGGTGTTCGGGTCGCTGTCGTCGATCGCGTCGACCCGGGTCGAGGTCAGGACCTGGATGCCCAGCTTCTTGTACTGCTTGAACAACTCGGCGGAGACGTCCGCGTCCTCCAGCGGAACCATCCGGTCGAGGAACTCGACGATGGTGACCTTGACGCCGTAGGAGTTCAGCACGTAGGCGAACTCGACGCCGATCGCGCCGGCACCGGCGATGATGATCGACTCGGGCAGGTTGTCGCTGAGGATCTGCTCCTCGTACGTCACCACCCGGTCGCTGAGCGAGGTGCCGGGCAGCAGGCGGGTGGTGGCACCGGCCGCGATGATGCAGTGGTCGAAGGTGACGGTCGCGAAGCCGCCGGCGGTCAGCGCCACCTGGATGGTGTGGTCGTCGACGAAGGTGCCGCGGCCGTCGAGCTCGTCGATCTTGTTCTTCTTCATCAGGTAGTGGATGCCGGCGACCCGGCCGTCCGCCACCTTGCGGCTGCGCTTGAACGCCTCGTTGTAGTCGAAGGTCACCTGGCCGTCGACCTTGATCCCGTAGGTGTTCGCCTCACGGGTGAAGATGGAGGCCAGCTCGGCGTTGCGCAGCAGGGCCTTGGAGGGGATACAACCGACGTTCAGGCAGACCCCGCCCCAGTACTTCTCCTCGATGACCGCGGTCTTCAGGCCCAGCTGGGCCGAGCGGACGGCCGCGGTGTAACCGCCAGGGCCCGCTCCCAGGACAACGACGTCGTAGTGCGTGGTGCTCATGATCCTCGTTCCGGCGTATCGGTGACAGACAACTCGTCTAAGACGCTGACGTCGACGACTGTATTCCCGTGGCAGCACCCGCCACTACGCGGGCTGCTTCTCCAAGTGGGTGAGGAAGTCCAGCAGCGCCTCGTTGACCTCGGCCGGGCGCTCCTGCTGGGTCCAGTGGCCGCAGCCGGGCAGGGTCACGGTGCGGTGCAGCTTGGGTACGGTGAGCGGCAGTTGCTCGATCAGCTTGTCCACGCCGTGCAGGCTGGTCACCATGTCGCGGTCGCCGACCACGTAGAGCGCCGGGACGGTGACGCCCAGGCCCTGGAAGGCGGCGAGCAGCTCCCAGTTGCGGTCGATGTTGCGGTACCAGTTGAGCGGGCCGGTGAAGGCGTGCTCGCCGTGCCGGGCGTAGTCCTCCACGAAGGCCTGGATGTCCTGCTCGGTCAGCCAGCCGGGCAGCTCGGCGACGTCGTCGAGCAGGCCGACCAGCCCCTGGCCCTCGGGCACCACCCAGGGCCGGGGCTCGCGCCCGCTGTCACCGCTGCCGCCCACCAGCGTCTGGCGGAAGGTGGCGGCGGGGTCGGCGGCCAGCTCGCGGTCGGCCACCCCCTCGGGCTGGAAGTAGAGCTGGTAGAAGCGGTCGCCGTAGAGGCGGCGGCTGACGGCGGTGGGGGCCAGGCCGCCCGGCAGCGACGGCGGCACGCTGAGCCCCGCGACGCCGCGCACCAGGTCGGGGCGCAGTGCCGCCGTGAGCCAGGCGACCGGCGCGCCCCAGTCGTGGCCGACCACCACGGCCGACTCCTCGCCGAGCGCCTTGATCAGCGCCACCACGTCACCGACCAGGTGCGGCATCGTGTATGACGTCACGTCGGCGGGGCGGTCACTGCGGGCGTAGCCGCGCTGGTCGGGGCCACCACCCGGTAGCCGGCCGCGGCCAGCGGCGCGAACTGGTGCCGCCAGGAGTACCAGCTCTCGGGGAAGCCGTGCAGCAGCAGGACCAGCGGCCCCTCCCCCTGCTCGGCGATGTGCAGACGTATTCCGTTGACCTCGACAGAACCGTGCGTGAGCGGGTTGACCACGGCTACTCCTCGGTAGGGACTCGGCTGGGAGCAGCATAAGCCGCACTCACACGTGGAACAGCCCCGTGCCCCGGCCCGCCGGAGCGGGTCGGGGCACGGGGCGTGCGGTGCGGACGGGCTTGGCCGTCGCGTCAGTTGACCTCAGGTCAGATGCTCAGCACCTGGCCGGGCATGATCAGGTCGATGTTGCCACCGATGACCTGGACGTTCTTGTTGTACAGCGACTGGACGCTGACGCCGTGGGCGGCGGCGATGGCGCTCAGGGTGTCACCGCTCTTGACGGTGTAGCTGCCGTTGTTGGCCTTGGCGACGCGGTAGTCGCGGTGGCCCTGGCCGGCGTCCGACTTCGGCGCGGCGGGGGCGGCCGGCTTCGCGGGCTGCGGGGCCGGGGTGGCCTGCTTCACGGGCTGCGGGGCCGGGGTGGCGGCCTTCTTCACCGGGGCGCTCTGCTGGACCGGGGCGGCCGGGGCGGCCTGCTTCACCGGGGCGCTCTGCGCGGTGGTGCTGGTGGTGGTGGCGGCCGGGGTGGAGGTGTCCACCTGGGCGGGGGCGCCACCGGCGGTCAGGCCCGCCTTGACGGAGCAGATCGGCCAGGCACCCGGGCCCTGGTCCGCCAGGACCTTCTCGGCGACCGAGATCTGCTGGGCCTTGGTGGCCTGGTAGGCGGCCGGGGCGTACTGGGTACCGCCGTACGCGGCCCAGGTCGACGGGGTGAACTGCAGGCCGCCGGAGAAGCCGTTTCCGCTGTTGATGCTCCAGTTGCCGGTGCTCTCGCACTGGGCGACCGCGTCCCACGTGGAGGCGGGAGCGGCAGAGGCCGTGGTGGCCGTGACGAGGCCCGCCACCGGAAGGGCGGCGATCACGCCACCCATGACGGCCATCCGGACCCGGTTGCGCTTCTTCGGGGTCTCGGTGGCGACGGCGGTGGTGGTGGTGGCGGCGTTCTCGTTACGGAAAGTCAATGTTGTCCCTCTCGACAAGGTCCCGGGGCCGCACGGAACCAAGGTCAGCTGACTGACGTGGTTCCCGGCCGCATCCGTTGGACGGAGAGTGACGTGTCCGACGTCCTGCATCCGTCCGGCGCACCCGACCCGCACCACGTGAACCGCGGTGGGGCCTTTCGGGTGATCCCGGGTAGCGCTCGCTGCGCTGAGATCGAAGTTAGGCAACCGGATGTCCGGTTTCAACCATTTTGGGATCAGCGCAGGCCAGCGGCCGTTACTCGCGGAAACTTCGGGAGCAAATCGGACTAAAACCACCGAAAACTCGGCAAAGCGGCGAGGCTTTCTGTGCTTCGATGTGACGCAGCCCACCGGGAAATGCCGCCGGATTGTCAGCTGAGCGTCATCGCGGGACTTCCCTTGGTGAGAATCCGGGCCTCCCGTGGCCCGGGCCACACGCACGGCCCGCGATCACGGGCCGCCTCACGGCCACACGAGCTCGCGCGTCCAGGCGTCACCGGCGCGGCGGTAGACCAGCCGGACGTGCTGCCGGTCGAAGGAGCCCTGCCAGAACTCCACCTGCTCGGCCCGCACCCCGTACTCGGTGTACGCCGGGTCCAGCAGCTCCGGATCCTCGGCCAGCCGCCGCTCGGCGTCCTGCCGGGCCGCGCGGAACTCGGCCGGCTCGGCCAGCGGCTCGCTCTGCCGCCCGACCAGGGCCGCCACCCGGCTCTTCGTGCTCAGTGCCCGGAACACCTCGGCCATCCGCTCGGCCGGCGTGGTCACCACCGGCCCCCGCATCCGCACCTGCCGGCCCTGCGCCGGCCAGTACCAGGTGAGCGCCGCGCGCGGGTCGGCGGCCAGCTGGCGCCCCTTGGGACTGCCGGCGCCGGCGTGGAACGACCAGACACCCGCCACGGGGTCCAGCTCGCGCAGCGTCACCACCCGGGCATCCGGCGTGCCGTCCAGCCCGGTGGTGCCGAGGACGGCCACCTGCGCGTCGGGCACCTCGGCCCGCAGCGCCCCCGTCAGCCAGTCGACGAACAGCTCCACCGGGCCGGCCGGCGCCGCCTCGGGGTCGAAGCCCGGCAGCTCGCGGGCCATCGCGGGGCGGGCGAAGAGCAGCTCCCGCAGCTCGGCGAGGCGGCGGTCCGGCGACTCGGTCATCAGCACTCCAGAAGGTGTCGGTCAGCCATGACGGGTTGGTCGGCCCAGGCGGCCAGGGTCCGGCGCGAGCGCAAGCGCAGCTCGCGCCCGGTGATCGGATCGGTGAACTCCAGCGTGGTCGCCAGCAACTGCAGCGGTCGGCTGAAGTCGTCCGGCGCGACGGGTGGCAGCACCACGGGGTAGACCGGGTCGCCGATGATCGGCGCACCCAGCGAGCTCATGTGCAGGCGCAGCTGGTGGGTCCGCCCGGTCAGCGGCACCAGCCGGTAGCGGGCCAGCCCGCCGCGCCGCTCCAGCAGCTCGACCCGGCTGACCGCGTTCACCTCGCCGGGCTCCTCCCGGGCCGCGATCACCCCGCGCTCCTTGACCATCCGGCTGCGCACGGTGCGCGGCTGCTCCAGTTCGGGCAGGTAGGGCGCCACCGCCTGGTATTCCTTGTGCACCAGCCGGTCGCGGAACAGGCCCTGGTAGGCGCCGCGCGCCCGGGGGTCGGCGATGAACATCACCAGGCCCGCGGTCAGCCGGTCCAGCCGGTGCGCGGGCACCAGGTGCGGCAGGTCCAACTCGGTGCGCAGCCGGGAGAGTGCCGTCTCCACCACATGGCTGCCGCGCGGCGTGGTGGCCAGGAAGTGCGGCTTGTCGACGATCACCAGGCGTTCGTCCCGGTGCACCAGCTCCACCGGGAACGGGACGGGCGTCTCGGCGGGCAGGTCGCGGTGGAACCAGACGCTGGCGCCGGGCTGATAAGGGGTGGCCGCATCGATCGGGCCGTCGGCGGTGACGATCTCACCGCCCTGGACCATCTCGGCGAGCCGGTCCCCCACCTCGTCCGGGAGCCGGTGCGCCAGGTAGTCGGCGACCGTGGCCCAGCCACCGTCCAGCGGCAGTCGGACCCGCACCGGATCGACTCCCTGCCGCTGGGGCAGCGGGGCGGGGGCGGGCGGGGTCCGGCGTCTCATGCAGCAGAGCTTATAGAGGAGCGTTCCCACCCCGCCCGGGCGGCCGGGCCGCGCCGGGGGACGGACCGGCCGCGAATTGCCGGGCTGTCGCGGGCCCGGCCGGGTATGGTCGGTCGTCGGCCATCCACCCAGCCGCGAATGCGAGGTCAGATGTCGGTCGTCTCCGACGAGTTGCTCCCGCTGGAACTGCTTCCGCAGACCCGCCGGGCCCTGCTCCACCGGATCGCGGTCGGCCAGGCGGAGGGCCGGACGCCCTCGCTGGTCGGGGCCGTGATGCGCAGCGGGCGCATGGCCTGGTCCGGCGCGCGCAGCATGATCGAGGGCCATGCGCCCGACGCCAACGTGCAGTTCCGGATCGGCTCGATCACCAAGACCTTCACCGCGGTGCTGGTGCTGCGGCTGCGTGACGAGGGCCTGCTCGATCTGGCCGACCCGCTGGAGCAGCACCTGCCCGGCACCGCCGCCGGGCACGCCACCATCCGTGAGCTGCTCTCCCACACTGCGGGGCTGGCCGCGGAGCCGCCCGGCCCGTGGTGGGAGCGCACCCCCGGCTCGCTGCGCCCGGAGCTGTCCGAGCTGCTGGAGGAGCAGCCGTTCCGCTACCCGGCCGGGGAGCGCTTCCGCTACTCCAACCCGGGGTACGCGCTGCTGGGCGCGCTGGTCGCGCGGCTGCGCGGCGAGCCGTGGGGGGAGGTGCTGCACCACGAGGTGCTGGAGCCGCTGGGGTTGATCCGCACCACGCTGCTGCCGCAGGCCCCGCACGCGGGCGGGTTCGCGGTGCACCCGTGGGCCGACGTGATGATGCCGGAGCCGCTCACCGACACCGGGGAGATGGCGCCGGCCGGCCAACTCTGGTCCACGGCAGCCGATTTGTGCCGGTGGGCGGCGTTCCTGGTCGGCGGGGACGACAAGGTGCTGGCCGCCGGGACGCTGGCCGAGATGCGCCGGCCCGCGAGCGCGCCCGAGGGCGACTGGACGCTCTGCCACGGCCTGGGCCTGGAGGTGAAGCGGCAGGACGGCCGGCTGCTGGTGGGCCACACCGGCTCGATCCCGGGATTCGTGGCCGGGTTGTGGGCGAGCGAGAGCGAGGATCTGGCAGGGGTCGCGCTGGCCAATGTGACGTCCGGCACGTCCACTGGAACGATCGCCGCCGATCTGGTGCGGATCGTGGCCGAGCACGAGCCGCGGTTCCCGGCGCCGTGGCGCCCGTTCACCGACGCCGATCCCAGCCTGCTCGCGCTGACCGGGCCCTGGTACTGGGGGACGAGGTCGCTCGCCGTGCATCTGCGGGCGGGCGGCGAGCTGGAGCTGCGGGAGCCGGCCAGCGCCTCGGCGCCCACTCGGCTGCGCCCGGAGGCCGACGGCAGCTGGACCTGTCTGGACGGCTACTACGCGGGCGAGCCGCTGCGGGTCGGCCACGCCGCGGACGGCTCGGTCAGCCACCTTGACCTGGGCGGACTCATCCTGACCAGAGCGCCGTACGGCCCGGCGGAGGCGGTTCCGGGAGGTGTCGACCCGACCGGCTGGCACGCCGGCTGACTCATCGTCAGACACCCCGGTCGATCTCCCATGCCTCCCCCGGCCGAAACATGAGACAGCTCACATCAGCTTGTGATACGGCCGATGGTTTGTTTACGGTTCTTCTCGTTCGTCCTCACACGAACCTCGCTCTCCGGAACGCCGAGCCTTGCCGCCGGACCGAGCGAGTCACGTGCACCTAGCACCACGGCAAGGGCGGGGGACCCACAGGTAAGACCGCCCCACCCGGAGCTTCTCCGGGCGGGGCTTGGGGTGAAGCCGCGCCTAGCGCGGCCGGGCAACTCCAGCCCGAACCCGACAGCTCACCTCGTAGGCGTGGGAGAGGAAACACTTCATGCTCTCGACCAACGGTCGTCCCAGCCTGCCCAGCCGCTCCGCCCTCAAGCGCGCCGTCGCCGTCGCCGTGGTGGCCGGCGTGGGTGCCGGTCTCCCGCTGATCGCCGCCGGTGGCGCCAACGCCGCCACCCCGCAGCACTACGGCCACCACGCCGTGCAGTCCCACCACGAGGACGCTGCCCCGGTCGCCGCCCAGCCGGCCGCCGCGCAGGCTCCGGCCCAGGCCGCCCCGGCGAGCTACACCGTCGTCTCCGGCGACACCCTGTTCAAGATCGCCAACGCCCACAACGTGCAGGGCGGCTGGCAGAAGCTCTACGACCTGAACAAGTCGGTGCTCAGCAATCCGAACGTGATCTACCCGGGTCAGCACCTTGCCCTGGGTGCCGCCCAGCACCAGGCCGCCGCCCCGGCGCCGGCCCAGCAGCAGAGCGCCCCGGTCCAGCACAAGTCCGCCCCGGCCGCGAGCACCTCCGCCGCCGTGCAGACCACCACCCAGGCCGCCGCCCCGGCGCCGGTCGCGTCCACCCCGGGCTCGCTGCAGGCGCTGGCCGCCTCCATCGTCCCGGCCGACCAGCTGGCCTCGTTCGACCAGATCATCAGCCACGAGAGCGGCTGGAACGTGTCCGCCACCAACCCGAGCTCCGGCGCCTACGGCCTGCCGCAGGCCCTGCCCGGCAACAAGATGGCGTCCGCCGGTGCCGACTGGCAGACCAACCCGGCCACTCAGCTGCGCTGGGCCCTGCAGTACATGAACCAGACCTACGGCAGCCCGAACGCCGCCTGGGCGTTCTGGCAGACCCACTCGGCGTACTAAGCCGCCTGACCCGGTCTCACCGGTCGGACCTGTCCGACCGACCGGTGCTGCTGTACCGCTGATCCCCTCTCAGCCCTTGGCCGGTCGGCCCGACTCCGCGTCGGGCCGGCCGGCCTCGGCGTTTCCCGGGGACGGCGGCGGAGTCAGTCGGCCTCGCCGTAGCGGACCAGGTAGCGGGCGAATCCGGCCAGGTCGTCGTCGTCCCAGCCGGTGAACCGCTCCAGGAAGGACTGCCGGCGCATCTGGTAGGCCTCGTTGAGCAGTTTCAGGCCCGCCTCGCTGGGCCGCAGGATCTGGCCGCGGTGGTCGTCGGGGTCCACCTCCCGGACGATCACCCCGAGCTTCTCCAGGGCGCCGACCTGACGGCTGACCGTGGACTTGTCGAGCATGAAGTGGGCCGCCAGGTCGGCTGCCCGGCAGCCGCCGCGCTCGTGCATCAGGTCGAGCATGCTGTAGCTCACCAGGGACAGCTCGGGGTGCAGTTGCGAGGCCTTGTGCCGGGCCCGCCGGGCGAAGGCGGTCAGCTCGCGCTGGATGGTCTCGATCGAGGCGTCTCGGCCGGACAACGACGTCTCCTACAAGGGCAGGGGCTACGGTTACCAGTGGCTACTGGTTGCAGAGCACAACATTACTGCCAGCGCGGCCACCCAGGGTGACATGACCGCCCCCGTGGCTGACGTCCCGTCAGGTATTTTCTAGGGTGGCGCTCGGGGCGGGCGACTCGCCGGTCCCCGAACTCGGGAGAGGTGGCTCACCATGCAGCTGGGAGTATCCCTGGAACCGCCGCGCTGGCCGACCGGCGCCGCCGGCCTGGTCCTGCGGACCGCGCTACGGGCCGAACAGCTCGGCCTGGACTATCTGCTGGCGTCGGACCATCTGCTGCACAGCGAAGGCGGCGCGGTCCTCGATCCGCTGACCCTGCTCTCGGCGGTGGCCGGCGCGACCTCGCGGATCCGGCTCGCCACCAGCATCCTGGCGCTGCCCTACCGCCACCCGCTCACGGTCGCCCAGCAGGCGGCGGGGCTGGACGTGCTCTCCGGCGGACGGTTCGCGCTCGGCGTCGGCACCGGCTGGGATCCGGCGGAGTTCGCCGCCCTCGGACTCGACGTGCGGCAGCGCGGCGCCCGCACCGACGAGGCGCTGGCCGTGCTGCGGGCGCTCTGGAACGGCGCGCCGGTCGACTTCGAGGGCCGGTTCACCACGCTGGCCAAGGCGGTGCCCGCGACCGCGCCGCGCGCCAAGGGCGGGCCGGACATCTGGGTCGGCGGCCAGAGCGACGCCGCGCTGCGCCGGGCGCTGCGCTTCGGTGACGGCTGGCACGGCGGGGTGAGCACGCCGGAGCAGGTGCACGAGGTGCGTGGGCGGCTGGACGCCTTCGGCGAGCAGGTCGACCGCGATCCGGGCGACCTGATGCTCTCCTCGGTGTGCTTCGTGGTGCCGCCCGGCTTCGAGCCGGCGGTGCCGCTGCCCGGTGAGCCGCTGGGCGGGCCGGGCGCGAGCACGGCGCAGCTGGTCGACGCACTCGGCCGGCTCGGCAGCGCGGGACTGTCCCTGGTCTCGCTCTGGATGCCACTGGACGCACTGCAGCTGAACGACGCCCTCGACTGGGTGGCCACCGAACTGCTCGGCCAGCTGCGCGCCGTCGAGCCCGCCGAGTAGGCGCCGCTTGCGCCGGTGCGCGGGCGACCCGGTAACCGGCCGCCCGCGCACCGTGATCAGCCGAGCTGCTGCGGCAGGGCCCCCTCGCGCACCAGCAGGAACTCCTTGCGCTCCAGCCCGCCCGCATAGCCGGTGAGCGCGCCGGTCGCGCCGACCACCCGGTGGCACGGCCGCACCAACAGCACCGGGTTCGCCCCGATCGCGGCGCCGACCGCCCGGACGGCCGCGCGTGGCGCCCCGATCTGCTCGGCGAGCCGCCCATAGGTCGTGGTGGCGCCGTACGGAATGGCATCGACGGCCTGCCAGACCCGCTGCTGGAACTCGGTGCCCTCGGCGTGCAGCTCGATGGTGAACTCGGTCACCTCGCCCGCGAAGTAGCCGCGCAGCTGCTCGGCGATCCCGGCGAAGGCCGCCGGATCGTCCACCCAGCCGTCCTGGACGACGGCGGCGCGCTTCTGCCCGGTCATCGACAGCGAGCGCAGTGCGACCCCGCCCGGCGCGGCGCCGTCCCGCTCGCCGACCAGCAGCAGCGGACCGAGCGGACTGTCGACGGTGGTGTGGACGATGCCGCCCACCTTCGCGCCCGCCTTGGTGCTCGTCTTCGTGCTCGACTGAACGGTGCTGCTCACAGCGGTCTGCCTCTCTTCCTGCTGATCCTGCTACCCCTCTACTGTGCCGCCCTCCGAGGGCCGGCACCGGCGGATTTCGGACCTGGCATTCTGGTAAGGGCAAGTGTGATTCTCACTTTTTGATCACAATCACTTCACCGGTTACTCTCGATTGAGGTTCAAATTCGAACCAGCCCTGGCGTCCACCTCCGACGTCACCACCGAGGAAGCCGAGGAACAGGATCGAGATGGCCAAGCAGCCCCGCGACAAGCAGCCCGCCGACCGGATAGCCGACCGCCGGGCCAAGGCGGCCGCCGCCCGGCAGGCCGAGCTGAAGGCCGAGCGCCGGCGCCGCCTGCTGGTCCGCTCGGCCGTCGGCGCGCTGGCCCTCGCCGTGCTCGGTGGGGTCGGCGCCGCGGTGGCCTCCCAGAGCTCCGGCTCGCACGGCAGCACGGCCGCCGCGATGCCCGCGCATCCGCGCACCACCGCCGACGGGCGGACCAGCGCGGCCCCCTGGAACGCACCGGCCGACGCGAGCGCCGCGGTGGCCGCCGCCGGCCTGCCGATGCTGAGCAGCGAGGGCACCGCCGAGCACATCCACACCCACCTGGACGTCTACGTCGACGGCAAGCAGGTCACCGTACCGGCACTGCTCGGCATCGACGAGAGCGCCCAGCAGATCAGCCCGCTGCACACCCACGACACCAGCGGCGTGATCCACATCGAGTCCCCGGTGCAGACCGACTTCACCCTGGGCCAGTTCATGACCGAGTGGCAGGTCTCCATGTCCGCCGACCACATCGGCGGCTCCACCACCGACCAGACCCACGCCCTCACCGCGTATGTGAACGGCAAGGCGGTCTCCGGCGACCCGGCCGCGATCGTGCTGCACGCCCACGACGAGATCGCCCTGGTCTACGGCACCGCGGCGGAGAACTCCCAGGTCAACGTCCCCAACAGCTACGCCTTCGCCGCCGGACTGTAAGCCTGGGGCCGGTAATCCGGGCCCCGCCTCAGAAACCGGTCGCGCCGTCCGGCCGCTCCCGCAGCAGGTCGGCGTGGCCGTTGTGCCGGGCGTACTCCGCGACCGTGTTGATCAGGATCCAGCGCAGTGTGACCGGCTCGCCGGTCATCGGGGCCGCGGCCAATTCGTCCAGCGACCGGGCGGCGGCCACGACGGCCCGGGACCGCTCGCACTCGGCGCGCCAGACGGCCAGATCGGCGGCGAACTCCGCGCCGCCGAAGTCGAAGTCCAGGAACGCGGTCGGCAACTCCCGCTCACCACCCACCCTGGGCAGCGGCTCGCGGGTGTCCGGACCCCCGCTCCAGCGGGGCGAGAGGTTCTCGACGGGGATCCCGTTCATGTCCGCGAGTGTGACACGTGCCACTGACAACGCCCCGACTCCCGGTTGTCACACCCGCCGCCTAGCGTCTGATCCGTGCTCACCGCGACCGCCCTGCCGCTCTCCCTACCCGACGACCTGATCGCCCTGCAGCAGCAACTGCTGTGCGCCGACCGGGCGGTGGGCGACTATGCGCTGGCCGTGCGCGATCGCCGCCGGGCCGCCTTCCCCGCGCCGCACCAGGCGGTCCAGCGCTGCACCTGGGCGGCGGCGGAGCAGCGGGAGTTCGACCGCCTGTGGGCGGAGTACGAGCGGGCCGGCGCCGCCCTGCGGGCGCACCCGGTGCTGCTCCGCGCCCGGGTGCTGGGGATCGAGCCGGCCGCGTTGCAGGCGCTGCGCCGGGCCACCGCCGGGTGCTGACGGACGGTCAGGTCAGCTATCGGCCGGACGCGGGCTGACGCCGCGCCCGAGGGTGCGGGTCACGCGGATCTCGATCACCACCCGCTCGGGGTTCGGTCGCGGCGTGCGGTAGCGGCGGGCGTATCGCTCCTCCGCGTCGGCCACCTCGGCCGGCTCGGTGCGCAGCACGGCCCGCCCCTCCAGGGTGGCCCACCGCCCGCCGTCCACCTGGCAGAGCGCGACCCGGGCGCCGTCCGGGCCGGCTGCCGCCACATTGCGCGCCTTGCGGCTGCCCGCGCTGGTGATCACCCGGGCGATCCCCGTCTCCGGGTCGAAGGTGGCACCCACCGGAACCACGTGCGGGGTGCCGTCCGGCCGCAGCGTGGTCAGCGTGCAGATGTGGCGCTCGACCCAGAAGGCCAGGAACTCGGGAGACAGTGCAGGGGCGTTCATGCCCTCACCCTAGCCAGCCGCGCACGCAGCGGGCCCTCGGGCACCGCCCCCAGGAAGGCGCGGCCGTTGGCCTCCAGCACGGCGGCGTCCATGCCGTTGTCCAGCGGGAACCGGACCGGGTCCGGCTGCGCCATGTCGAACGGGTAGTCGCTGCCGCAGACGATCCGGTCCGGGGAGGCGTGGGCGCGCAGCAGGCGCAGGGTCTCGGGGTCATGGGCGGCCGTGCCGAAGCGGACTGGCCGGCCGGGCTGCTCCAGGTCGGGTGGCGGGCCATCAGCAGCGCCTGTCGAAAGCGCAGCTGACCCCGGGGGCAAGCAGCACCTGCTGGTCCGTTGGCAGAGCCGCTGCCAGGCTCGGCCCGTGACGACGATTCAGGACCAACGTCCCCACTCCCCCGGCCGCCGATCCCGGCCCCGCGCGGAGGCGGTGCGGGTCGCCGCCCGCGCCGCCATGCACACCGGGACCGGCGTGGTGGTCGTGGCGCTGGCCGTGGCGGCGTTCGCCGGCCGGGGCACGCCCGTGGCTCACGGCGCCTGGACCACGGCCGCGGGGGCCGGCGCGGTCGGCGTGCTCGCCGGGCTGCTCCGCACCGCCCTCGGGTCCTGCCGGCCTGCCCGGCGGCACGGCGACCTGTTCGGCTCGCTCCTCTGCGCCGTCCTCATCTGGGTCTTCGCCGCGACCTTCGCGTTCAGCTGGAGCTACTTCTGGTACGCCCGCGCGCTCGACCGACACGCCACCCTCAAGGTCACGGCAACGCTCTCGCACTGCGTGGACGGTGGGGACGGCAACCTGTGCACCTACCACTGGCTGGTCGACGGACGCGCCTACAGCTCCCGGGACGCAGCGGCCCAGGCCTGGCCGGACGGACACCGCGTCACCGTCCGCATCGACCCGGCCCACCCCGGTCACCCGGCCCAAGTCACCCGCGGCTACTGGGCGCTGTGGATCGGCGTAGCCGTCGGCGCCGTGGGCACGCCGGCCGCCGCCCTGGCGGGGTGGGCCAACGAACCCGACCTGGACCGGTGGTGACGCGGCCCGACTGCGAGGTTGGGCGTTCCGGCGGGGCATGTCACGCGGTTGAGCCGCGCGGCGCCCCGGCCGACCGGCCACCGACGCGCCTTCCGGAAGGTCAGGCGCGCAGCACCCGCACGCCGCGGGCGGTGATGGCCTTCTCCTGCGCCTCGTCGAGGACGTCGTCGGTGACCAAGTCGTCGATCTTGTCGAGCGGGCAGATCGTGGCGAAGGTCACCCGGCCGATCTTGGTGTTGTCCGCGACGACCACCGAGCGGGCGCTGCTGCGCAGGAAGGCCCGGTCCGTGTGGGCCTCCATCTCGTCGTGCGTGGTGCAGCCCTCGCTCGCGGTCAGGCCGTCCACGCCGATGAAGGCGATGTCCAGGTGGTACTGGTCCAGCATCCGCTCCGCCGCCGGTCCGACGAGTTCGTAGCTGGCCGTGCGGGCGTTTCCGCCGACGACCACCAGCCGGATGTCGGGCCGGACGATCAGGTCGGCCGCGATGTTGACCGCGTTGGTGACGATGGTGATCCCGCTGCGCTCGGCCAGCGCATGGGCGATCTCGGTGACCGTGGTGCCGCCCGTCATGCCGACCACGGCCCCGTCCGGGACCAGCGCGGCGGCGGCGAGGGCGATCCGCCGCTTCTCCTCCTGCTGCCGACCGGCCCGGTGACGCAGCGGCAGCTCCAGGTTGACCGCACCGGTCATCGCGCCACCACGGGTGCGGTGCAGCAGTCCCTGCTCGTGCAAGCTCTGCAGATCTCGACGGACGGTCGCCTCGGACACGCTGAGCAGTTCGGTGAGGACGTGCACATCCGCGCTGCCTTCCTTGACGATGTAGTCAAGAATGCGCGTGGTTCGATCAGCTTTGAGCATGTCGGGAGTGTAGCTCCAGGTAGGCGCGGTGCCGGTCGCGGTCCGCTTCGGCCCTGCGGGTGGGCCGGGTGGGAGGTCTGCGGCCCTGTGCGGCACCGCAGACCTCCCACCCGGAGTGTCAGATCGTTGTCAGGTCAGGAGGCGGGCGGGGTGCTGAAGGGGGCGGCCCAGGTCTGGTTGGTCTGGATGGCGCTCGGTGCGGCGCCGCAGTCGTAGAGGTCGACCGGGGTGCCGGGCGCGGTGGTGGTGCCGCTGTAGACGTCGAGGCACTGGCTGGTGCCGGCGAGCTTCAGGTTGCCGTCCCGGTTGTAGGTCCAGGTCTGCCGGCCGGGGGCGGAGCCGCAGGGTGCGACGCCGACCCACTGGCCGGACTTTCCGTTGATCGCTCCGGTGGTGGTGCCGCTCTGCGCGGTGAGGCAGAGGTTGGAGGTGCCGTTCTGCCGGAGCTGGACGGAGCCGTCGGTGCCCAGCTGCCACTGCTGGTTGGAGCCGCCGGTGCAGTTGTAGACGTCGACCGGGTTGTCGGTGCCGGTGCCGGAGCGGTAGTTGTCCAGGCAGAGCGAGGCCTTGCCCCAGTCGTCGCGCGAGGCGGTGATCTGGCCGCGCGGGGTGACGGTGCCGCAGCCGTTGTGCGGGGTGACCTTCAGCATCGCATTGTCGTGCGAGCCGATGGTGAGCGGCACGCTGCCGGTCGAGCTGCTGCTGCTGTGCGCCCACAGGTCGCGCACGTCGTAGCCGCAGCCGGCGCCCACCAGGCCGAGGCTCGACAGGGAGAGCGTGTAGTTGGCGGACGTCGCGCCCTTGTTGAGCACCACGACTGCCCGGCTGCCGTCGGCGAGCGGCTTGACGACGACGTCGATGCCGCTGGTCGCGGCCGGCGAGCCGTCGGCGTTCGCCCCGCCGCCGGACACCCGGTAGCCGCCGGCGCCCAGCGGGTCCTGGTCGACCGCGATGACCTCGGGGTTGCCCAGGATCGCCACGGAGGCCTTCAGGTGCGCGGCCTCGCTCGGGTGGGCGGCGATGTAGGCGGGCTCGAACTTGCGGGCGTCGGTGGAGATCACCAGCGGGGCGGCCAGCGAGGAGAAGAGCGCCATCTGGCTGCGCTCCTCGGCGGTGGTCATGCCGTTGTCGCCGATCAGGAGCATGTCGGCGTCGTTCCAGTTGCCCGGGCCCTGGTAGCGGCTGAGCTCCAGGGTGTTGTCGAAGCTCTGGTAGGCGCCGAAGTTGTAGCCACCGCTGGGCAGCGCCTGGTTCCACGGGTCCTTGCCGTCGCCGTAGTTCCAGATGTCCGGGCCGACCCGCCACAACTGGCCCAGCCCGCGCACCGAGTTCAGCGAGGCGAACTTCTCCGAGCCGTTGCCGTAGGCGGCCGGCGCGGAGATGTTGAACATGACGTTCGGCGTCGGGGTGCCGGCGTTGTTCGCGTTGGTGACGGCGGTGTTCAGGTCGCCCGACATCCGGGCGTCGAGCGTCTGCATCGGCTCCTGTTGCCCGCAGTTGTCGTACTTGAGCTCGTCGACCCCCCAGGAGACGAAGGAGTTCGCGTCGTTCTGCTCGTAGTACTCGCTGCCGTTGGGCAGGTTGGGCGCGGTCGGCGCGGCGGTGCTGCAGGTGTGCGTGCCGGAGGTCTCGTAGATGCCGAACTTGGCGCCGAGGCCGTGCAGGTAGGCGCCGTAACCGCTCAGCTCGTAGTCGAAGCCAGGCTGCCGGGTGGTGTCGCGGACGTCGGTGGCGCCGCCCCAGTTGAGCGCGCCGTGCAGGTAGCCGGAGCTGTTGCGGTACATCCAGCAGTCGTCGACGGTGACCGTCTTGTAGCCGGCGCCGATCAGCCCCGCGTCGGACAGGCCCTTGGCGTTGTCCTCCATGTACTGCTGGAACGAGTAGTTCAGCGGGTTCGACCTTCCCCCAGCCTCCGGCTGGGGGGACCCCCATAGCGGGGCCTGCGGCGTGCAGGTGGCGCGCGCCCAGTTGTTGAAGCCCATCGGCGGGACCGGCGCGATCGGGGTGTTCGGCGTCGCTGCGGAGGAGAAGTTCGCGGCCGGCTGGCTGACGCCGTCGTTGGCGGTCGCGGTGCCGGTGCCGAGGAGGCAGCCGGCCGGGATCAGTGCCACGGTCAGCGCGGCGAGCAAGGGTCTGCGGAGCGTTCGGATTGCCACGGGGGTGGGCTCCTTGGGGCGAGGGTGGTTGCCGAGCGGCACTGCCGGGCCGCGGTCGGCGACGGCTCGTCATGGGCTGTCGGCGCATTGAGCCGAAGGGTCCTGTCATGGACAGGGACGCCTGACGAGTGGGTGACATAATCTGCGCACTAGAAGGACCGCGTCAACAGGAACGCGCAGAGGGCCAGTCGGGTGCGACGCCTCGTCACGCGATGCCACCGGCCGCCCTGACGCTCCGTCTGCACTGGGTGGCGAGCACCCGAGGAGCGACGGACGCCCTCGGCCGCAGCAGGTCAGCCGGGCGTCGATCGCGGTTCATCGCAACGGTCCCGTAACGACATCTGGACCTGGCAGCCCGCCTCGTGAATACTTCGCGGACGGCAAGGGCTTTCGGAACTGCTCGAACTCTCAGGACTTTGTGCAAGATTGCGCAGTTGGTCTCCGAGTTCACGCAGAGCACCTGGCCGGTCGGGCGAGTCGGCGTGCGGGCACGGCAGCCATCGACACGGCTACCCCCAGGACGGTGTTCCCGAGGGCGACTGCCGGCTCTCAAACCCTCACGAGTGGTACCCGATCACGGCGCGGGTCCGCAGGCACGAAGGCGGTAACTTCAGTGAACAAGCGCGTACTTGGTCTCTCGGCGGTCTGTGCGATCGGCGCTCTCGCACTCACGGCCTGCGGCAGCGGCAGCAGCGGCGGCACCGCGAACGGCCCGGTGACCCTCAAGCTCGTCGCGGCCGACTACGGCGACAAGGCGTCCAACAGCTCGACGCTGTACTGGAACGGCGTCGTCAAGGACTTCGAGGCCGCCAACCCGAACATCAAGGTCGACGTTCAGGTGATCAACTGGAACGACATCGACAAGCAGGTCAAGACGATGATCCAGAGCGGCAACATGCCGGACGTCCTGCAGACCGGCGGCTATGCCGACAAGGTCGCCGACAACCTGCTCTACGCCACCCCCGACGTCCTGTCCGCCTCCACCGCGAGCAACCTGATCCCCAGCTTCGCCAAGGCCGGCCAGGTCGACGGCACCCAGTACGGCATCCCGTTCGTCTCCTCGGCGCGCGCCTTCTTCTACAACAAGACGATCTTCGCCCAGGCCGGCATCACCACCCCGCCGCAGACCTGGGACGACGTCAAGAACGACGCCGCGCTGATCAAGGCGAAGGTCCCCGGCGTCACCCCCTACGCGCTGCCGCTCGGCCCCGAGGAGGCGCAGGGCGAGAGCATGATCTGGGAGCTCGGCAACGGCGGCGGCCCCACCGACGGTTCCGGTCACTACGCCCTCAACAGCCAGGCCGACATCGACACCTTCAGCTGGCTGAAGAGCAACCTGGTCGGCCCCGGCCTGACCTACGCCAACCCCGCCACCACCGACCGCAAGACCGCCTTCGCCGACTTCGCCGCCGGCAAGGCGGCCATGCTCAACGGCCACCCCTCGCTGATCCAGATGGCCACCGACGGCAAGGTCGACTACGGCGTGGCGCCGATCCCCGGCAAGACCGGTGCGCTCAAGTCCACCCTGGGCGTGGCCGACTGGATGATGGCCTTCAAGAAGAACGGCCACAAGGACCAGATCAAGAAGTTCCTGGACTTCGCGTACTCCGAGCAGAACACGCTGAAGTTCGACGAGACCTACAACCTGATGCCGGTCACCCAGGACACCCTGCAGGCGATGACCACCAGCGGCAAGCACCAGGACCTGGCACCGTTCTTCGCACTGCTGCCGCAGGCCGCCTTCTACCCGCTGGGCGACACCACCTGGGACACCGTCTCGGCCCAGATGAAGCAGAGCATCGGCACCGCCGTCAGCGGCGACCCGGCCAAGGTGCTGGGCGACCTGCAGAAGAAGGCCCAGGACGCCGTCGCCAACAAGTAGCCCCCGGACGCGGGTGGGGGAGCGCGGGCGCCGGACTGCCGCTCCCCCACCCGCCGCGCACCGCACGCCGAAAGCCGTGCGGCAGGCACTGCCGCACACACACGGAAGGCACCACCCGTGTCCCTCGCCTCCACCGCCCCCAAGGCCCCCGGGCCGAGCCGGGGTGAACCGCCCCGCCGGGCAGCGTCGAAGCCGCGGCGCTCGGGCCTCGACAGGCTGGGCCCGCTGCCCTGGATCGCCCCGGCGGTCCTGCTGATCCTGCTGGTCGTCCTGTGGCCCGTCTACGAGATGGTCCACACCTCGTTCCTGCGGATCAGCAGCAGCGGGTTCGTCCGCGGCTCAGCCGGCCTGGACAAGTACCGCAAGCTCTTCGCCGAGTCCGACCTCGGCCATGTCCTGGTCTCCACGGTCATCTGGACCGTCACCGTCGTCGGGCTGACGATGGTGCTCTCGCTGGCCCTGGCGCAGCTGTTCAACCAGCAGTTCCCGGGCCGTCGGCTGACCCGCTGGGCGCTGATCGCCCCCTGGGCGGCCTCCGTCCTGATGACCGCCATCGGCTTCAAGTGGATGCTCAACCAGACGGCCGGTGTGCTCAACACCGCGATGACCGACCTCGGCCTGATCAGCGGTCCCCAGGACTGGCTCGGCAAGCCCTCCACCGCCTGGCCGTGGATGATGTTCGTCGCCGTCTTCGTCTCGCTGCCCTTCACCACCTACACCCTGCTGGCCGGGCTGCAGACCGTCCCCGGCGAGGTGTACGAGGCAGCTCGGGTCGACGGCGCGTCCACCTGGCAGACCTACCGCAAGATCACCCTGCCGCTGCTGCGACCGGCCTTCCTGGTCGGCGTGGTGATCAACCTGATCAACGTCTTCAACTCCTTCCCGATCATCTGGGGCATGACGCAGGGCGGACCCAGCAGCGCCACGGCCACCACGACGGTCTTCATGTACCAGCTGAAGGACACCGACATCGGCGAGTCCGCAGCCATGTCGGTGGTCAACTTCGCGCTGGTCGTGGTCATGGTGCTGGCCTTCCTCAAGGCCAGCCGCTGGAAGGAGGACGAGAGCTGATGAACCGTCAAGCAGCTTCCATCAAGCCGAGGTTGCGGCCGCGCACGATGGTCGTCGCCGCCATCGCCTGGTTGCTCGCCGGGGTCTTCCTGCTGCCGTACGCCGAGATGGTGATCACCGCGCTGCGGCCCGCCGACGAACTGCGCGACCCCGGCTACCTCCCCCACCACTTCGCCTGGTCCAACTTCATCGACGTCTGGCGCGACTCCACCCTCGGCGACAACCTGCAGGTCACCCTGCTGGTGGCGGCCGGCTCCACGCTGCTGGCCCTGCTGGTCGCACTGCCCGCCGCGTACTACACCGCGCGGATCAAGTACCGCGGCCGCAAGTACTTCCTGCTGCTCGTCCTGGTCACCCAGATGTTCCAGCCCACCTCGCTGCTGGTCGGCCTGTACCGCGAGTTCTTCCAGCTCGACATGCTCAACTCCGTCTGGACGCTGATCCTGTGCAACGCCGCCTTCAACCTGGCGTTCGCGATCTGGATCCTCACCGCCTACATCTCCTCGATCCCGGTGGAGTTGGAGGAGGCCGCGATGATCGACGGCCTCGGGCGGCTCAGCGTGCTGCGCCGGGTGGTCCTGCCGCTGGCCATGCCGGGCGTGGTCACCGCCGTCATCTTCACCTTCATCTCGGCCTGGAACGAGTTCGTGATGGGCCTGACCCTCTCGACCGTCCCCAGCAGCCAGCCGCTCACGGTCGGCATCAACAGCTTCATCGGGGACTACACCGTCCAGTGGAACTACCTCTTCGCCGGATCGGTCATCGCCATCCTGCCGGTGGTCGTCCTGTTCGCCTTCATCGAGCGCCAGGTGGTCTCCGGACTGACCGCCGGCTCGGTGAAGTAGCCACCGCGCCGACGCCCCGACTCCCGCCCCAGCCCGATCCGCTCCGAAGGAGCCCCCGCATGACCACCGCCACGCCCTCCCGCACCTCAGTCGAGATCGCCTCCCAGCCCGCCTGCTGGCGCCAGGCCGCCTCCTCACTCACCCGGCACGCCTGTGCCCTGCCCCGCCGGGGCGAGCGCGTCGCGGTCATCGGCTGCGGCACCTCCTGGTTCATGGCCCAGGCCTACGCCGTGCTGCGGGAGAGCGGCGGCCACGGCGTCACGGACGCCTTCGCCGCCTCGGAGTTCCCGCAGGGGCGCGGCGGCTACGACCGGATCCTCGCCATCTCCCGCTCCGGCACCACAACCGAGGTGCTGGACCTGCTGGGCCGGGCGCGCGCCGCGGGCGTGCGCACCGCCGCCATCACCGCCGACCCGGCCACCCCGATCATGACGACCGCCGATGACGTCGCGGTGCTGGACTTCGCCGACGAGGAGTCGGTGGTGCAGACCCGCTTCGCCACCACCGTGCTCGCCCTGCTCCGCGCCCACCTGGAGGCCGAGGGCGCGCTGCCGGCCGGCGTGCACACCCTCGCCCGGGCCGCCGACGACGCCGAGCGGGCCATCGGCACCCCGCTGGCCGCCGAGGTGTGCGGCGCCGAGCAGATCACCTTCCTGGGCAGCGGCTGGACGTACGGGCTGGCCCTGGAAGCGGGGCTGAAGATGCGTGAGGCGGCCGGCGCCTGGACCGAGGCCTACCCGGCCATGGAGTACCGGCACGGGCCGATCAGCATCACCCGGCCCGGGCGCGTGGCATGGATGTTCGGCTCGCTGCCGCCCGGCCTGGCCGGTGACATCGAGCGGGTCGGCGGCATCCTGGTCGCCGACTCGCAGGACGCCGCTGGGGACTTGGACCCGCTGGCCGACCTGGTCCGGGCCCAGCGGCTGGCGGTCGCGGTCGCCGAGGCTCGCGGCTACGACCCCGACCGGCCGCTGAACCTCACCCGGTCGGTCGTGCTGGACGACGCCGATGCATGAGGGCCCGGACCCGGGCGACTGCGTGATCGCCCTGGACGTCGGCGGCACCGGCATGAAGGGCGCGCTGCTGGACCGCAGCCTGCGGCCCTTGCAGACGGTGCGCCGGGCGACCCCCAGGGGCGCCGGCCCGGACGCGGTGGTGGACGAGATCGCCGCCACGCT
Organism: Kitasatospora acidiphila; assembly: GCF_006636205.1. Lineage (NCBI taxonomy): Bacteria > Bacillati > Actinomycetota > Actinomycetes > Kitasatosporales > Streptomycetaceae > Kitasatospora > Kitasatospora acidiphila. Next base: position 286,682 of record NZ_VIGB01000003.1, read on the forward strand.
GCGCGCGCTCGCCCAGCAGGCGGCCGGACTCGGACTGACGGTCCGGCACAGCGGGGTCGTCGTCCCCGGCATCGTCGACGAGGACCGCGCCCGCGCCGTCTACTCGGCCAACCTCGGCTGGCGCGACCTCCCGCTCGCCGACCTCCTCGAACAGCGCACCGGACTGCCCGTGGCCCTGGGCCACGACGTCCGGGCCGGCGGGTATGCCGAAGCCGTCCTCGGAGCCGCGCGCGGCGCGCGCGACGTCCTCTTCGTGGCCATCGGCACCGGCATCGCCGCCGCCGTCATCAGCGACGGCCGCCCGCTGCGGGCCGGCGGCTACGCGGGCGAACTCGGCCACCTGGTGGTCGAGGCCGACGGCGCGCCGTGCGGCTGCGGCGGCCGCGGCTGCCTGGAGACGGTGGCTTCCGCGACAGCCGTCGCCGCCGCCTTCAGCGCGCGCACCGGGCGGGCCGTCGAAGGCTCCGACCAGGTCGCTGCCCTGCTCACGCAGGGCGATCCGGACGCCCAAGCGGTCTGGCAGCGTGCGGCCGAGGCGCTCGGCACGGCCCTGGCGACCGCCGGCACGCTGCTCGGCACCGAACTGATCGTGCTCGGCGGCGGCCTCGCGCAGGCCCGCGAACTCCTCCTCACGCCGGTCCGCGCCGCGCTCTTTGCGCGGCTGACCTTCCAACGCACTCCGTGCGTGGTGGGCGCGGCGCTGGGCGACGAGGCCGGCTGCCTGGGCGCCGGACTCCACGCCTGGCGCGCGGTCAGCGACGCCGCAGTGACCTTCGAGTTGACGGGAAGTCGGACACCGTGATTCTCACCGTCACCCTCAACGCGGCCCTGGACGTCACCTACTTCGTCGACCGCCTGGTCCCCCACAGCTCACACCGCGTCGACGACATCCACGAACGCGCCGGCGGCAAGGGCATCAACGTCTCCCGGGTGCTCAACGCCCTGGGCCGACCGACGACGGTGACCGGGCTCGCGGGCGGCACGACGGGCACCGCGCTGCGCGCCGAACTGCACGAGGCCGGACTGCGCGACGAACTGGTTCCCATCGCGGGCGACTCCCGGCGAACCGTCACCATCGTCTCCCGCGAGGACGGCGACGCCACCGTCTTCAACCAGACCGGGCCGGTCGTTCAACCGGCCGACTGGACGGACTTCGGCACCCGCTACGCACGACTGGTCCGCTTCGCCGACGTTGTCGTGCTCTCCGGCAGCCTCCCTCCCGGCCTGCCGCCCGACGCGTACGCGCAGCTCATCGCGGTGGCCGCGGCGGCAGGAGCCGCTACCGTCCTGGACACCAGCGGCCCGGCGCTGCTGGCCGCGCTGAGCGCCGGGCCCGACGTGGTCAAGCCCAACGCCGCCGAACTCGCCGCGGTCACCGGCTGCCAGGACATCGCGGCCGCGGCCGCCGAACTACGTGCCCTGGGCGCCCGCGCGGTGGTGGCCTCCCGCGGCCCGGACGGGCTGCACGCCCTGACCGCGCAGGGCAGTTGGCGGGCCACACCCCCCGAGCAGCTCAGCGGCAACCCGACCGGAGCGGGCGATGCGTGCGTCGCCGCCCTCGCCGCCGGGCTCGCGGCCGGCGCGCCGTGGCCCGACACCCTGCGCGAGGCCGTGGCGCTCTCGGCTGCCGCCGTCCCCTGTCCCGTCGCCGGCGACTTCGACGCCGAGACCTACCACCGCCTGCGCACCACCGTTCCCGTGGAGGAGATCCATGACGCTCACCCCGACCGATGAGATAGCCCGAGCCGCCGCCGAAAGCACGGTGGGCGTAGGCGCGTTCAACGTCGTCCAGCTCGAGCACGCGCAGGCCATCGTGGCCGGCGCCGAGGCGGCCGGGCGCCCGGTGATCCTCCAGATCAGCGAGAACACCGCCCGCTACCACGGCGCCCTCGAACCGATCGCGCTCGCCTCGCTCGCCACTGCCCGGGCCGCGAGCGTCCCCGTGGCCGTCCACCTCGACCATGCCGAATCGGTCGACCTCGTACGCGAGGCCGTCGAACTCGGCTTCACCTCGGTCATGTTCGACGCCGCCAAGCTCCCCTACGCGGAGAACGTCGCCGCCACCCGGGAGATCGCCGCGCACTGCCGCAGCAGGGGCGTCTGGGTCGAGGCCGAACTCGGCGAGGTCGGCGGCAAGGACGGCGCCCACGCCCCCGGTGTGCGCACCGACCCGGCCGAGGCCGCGGAGTTCGTCGCCGCGACCGGCGTGGACGCCCTCGCCGTTGCCGTGGGCAGCTCCCACACCATGCTCACCCGCGACGCCGTCCTCGACTTCGCTCTCATCTCCCGCCTGCGCGAGGCCGTGCCCGTGCCGCTCGTGCTGCACGGCTCCTCCGGCGTCAGCGACATCGACCTCGCCGAGGCCGTCCGGGCGGGCATGACGAAGGTCAACATCTCCACCCACCTGAACAAGACGTTCACCCAGACCGTCCGCGCGTACCTCGACACACATGCCGAGGTCGCCGACACCCGCAAGTACCTCGGCCCCGCCCGCGACGCCGTCGCGGCGGAGGTGGCGCGGTTGCTGCGGGTCCTTTCCACAATCTGACGCACCCGAACTGCGAGCCCGAACCAGGCAAGCGACCCGGCCCAGCCGCCTCGCGGCCGCCGGGTCGGGCGTCCTGGATCACTGACGCTTCGTCAGCGCGCGTTCGGTCAGCAGCCGGCGCCGGGCTGGACGGGCTTGAGGGCGACGAGGTAGCCGTCCACCGCGTCGGTGACGCAGCTGTTGCTTCGCCCATAGGCGGTGTGGCCAAGGCCGTTGAAGGTGAGCAGCATGCCGCCGGGCAGCTGGGAAGCGAGGCTCTTCGCGTCCTCGTACGGGGTCGCCGCGTCTCCGGTGGTGCCCACCACCAGGACCGGCGGCAGGCCATCGGCCTTCACCCGGTGCGGGTGCTGGGGCCCGGTGGGCCAGTTCCGGCAGCCCAGTTCGGCGAGCACGCTGGATGCGCCGAAGACACCCGAGTCCTGGTAGGCGCGGTCGAGCAGCTGCCAGTACACCTGAGGGTCCGTCGGGTGCGGCGAGTCGAGGCAGTTGACGGCGGTCAGGATGTCGCCGCTGTTGTCGCGCGGTGGGGCGTCGGCGGTACCGGCGCCATCGGCGCCCGAGCTGTCGTCCTGGAGGGACCCGCTCTGCTTGGCGATCGCGGCCAGCGCGGTGCCGTCACCGGAGCTTGCTGCTGTGCTCAGGCCCTCGGAGAGCGCCTGCCACTGGGACTCGGGCGCGTACATCGACATGGTGACGGCCGTGTGCAGCGCGTTCTCGTCGAGCCGGTCCGTGCTGCCCTTGATGCGCAGCGGGTGGCGGGCCGTCTTGGCGTAGAGATCGGCGATGAGCTTGCGGATTCCGTCCGGTGTGGCGGCCGGGCAGGACTTGCCGACCACCGAGGCGCATTTCTGCGCGTAGTCGTCCACCGCCTTGCGGAACGCCCGTCCACCGCTGAGCGCCTGCTCGGACCAGTCGCGTGCGGGGTCGATGGCGCCGTCGAGCACCAGGGCGCGCACCCGGTGCCGGAACTGCTCGGCGTAGACGGTGCCCAGGTAGGTGCCGTAGGACCAGCCGAGGTAGCTCAGCTTCTCGTCACCGAGGACCGCGCGCAGCACGTCCAGGTCGCGGGCCGCGTCCAGCGTCCCGACGTGCGGCAGGAGGTCGCCGCTGTGCGCGCGGCAGGCCGCCACGCTCCGGTCGGCGTCCGCGAGGGCGGCCTGGCGTTCGGCGTCGGTGCGGGGATAGAGCGGCTGCGTCGCCTCGGCGCCGCCGGGACCTTGGTCGGTTGTGTCGTCCTGGGCGGTGCAGTCCACGGCGGGCTTGCTGCCCGCGACGCCGCGCGGGTCGAAACCGACGATGTCGAAGTGCGCCCTGGCCTCCTTGCCGAAGGAGTCCAGGCCGCCCTCCTTCAGCGTGGCCACCCCGGAGGCGCCCGGGCCTCCCGGGTCGAAGACCAGCGATCCGATGCGCTTGGCCGGGTCGGTCGCGGCAGCCCTGATCAGCGGGAGGGTGAAGGTCCGCCCGTCCTGCGGCTGCGCGTAGTCCATCGGGACGGTCAGCGTGGCGCACTGCAGCTCGCCGCAGGCGGTCCAGACCGGGTGCTGCTGGTAGAAGGCGCGCAGGGCGGGCTGGACGGCCGGCTCGGTCGCGGCCGGTGGCGACGCCTGGGCGCCGGGGCCGAGCGCGTGGTCGGGGGTGTTCGGGCCGCAACCGACAAGGGCGGCGGTCAGTGATGCCAGGACCAGGGCGACCGTGCCACGGCCCACCGATCGGTTCGTCCGCTCATGTCCTCGCACCGCTTTGCTCCGTCCCGCTTCAGCCAACTACTGCGGCCGAAAGCCTGACCGGGACACCATGAGGAATTCATGAGGACGTCAGCGGCCGTCCTCAGCCGGCCGTGAACCGCGTTCGTCCCGCCCCTGGGCACAGGGCTCCACTCCCCCAATAACGTGCATGCCAGGATCGGCGAACCTTCATGGCTACCAAGGGAGTTCCATCATGGATCTGACCGGACCTCAGCTCAGTCGGCGTACCTTCACCCGCTCGGCGGTCGTGCTCGGCGCGGCCGGTGCGCTAGCCGGGCTCGGCGCTCTCGGCACCGCCCGGGCCGCCTCATTGCCCGGCGGCGCCGACTGGCTGGCCGCCCTGCCGGACAGCGCACCACTGGCCCGGCTGACCATCCCCGGCACCCATGACACCTGCGCCCTCTACGACGGCCCGCTCGTCCAGTGCCAGAACCTGTCGGTGCCCGACCAACTCACCGCCGGAATCCGCTTCCTGGACATGCGCTGCCGGGCGATCAACGGCGTCTTCGCGATCCACCACTCGCAGTTCTTCCAGATATCACGGGATTGGCGTTTTCTCCCAGGTCAGAGGCCTGGTGCACGCTTCGGAGTCAGCAAAGTGTCAGCAAGTCTCCGAGGAGTGCGAACCGATCATGGCAACCATCAAGCTCGTCCGCGGCATGGGCACCTTCTTCAAGGAGTGCGAGCACCCTGAATCGGCGTGGAGCAGGTGCCCGCACGAGTACAAGATCCGCTACCGCAACGCGGCCGGCCGCCAGACCGAGGAAGGCGGCTTCAGCGACCAGACCAAGGCGAAGACCCGCCTCGCCGAGATCTACCACGCGCGGAAGAACGCGCCACAGAGCCAGCGCAAGGCCGAGCGCATCCAGAAGTACGGGAGCATGCAGTTCGCCGAGTACGTCGCGGACTGGAAGAAGGGCCAGCGACACCTCAACCCGAGCTCACTGGCGCACCTCGACTCCCTCCTGACTAACCATCTGCTCCCGGAGTTCGCCAGCCGCCGAATGGGGACGTTCGACCACAAGGTCGTGGAGGCGTTCATCCAGACTATGGAGCGCAGCGGTACCGGCCTTGCCACGCAGGCCAACGCCTTCGAGAAGTTGAAGGCGGTCCTGTTGGACGCGCACCGGCTCGGCCTCTACGAGGACAGCCCGCTCCAAGGCGTCAAGCCGCCGCAGTACGACCCCAAGCGGGCAGCGATCCCGTCGGTCGACCAGGTGAAGCAGCTCCGCACCGCGGGTAGCGACGCGTTCCGCGTGGTGGCCGACCTCATGAGTGGGTGCGGCTTGCGCAACGGTGAAGCGTACGCCGTCAACGTCAAGAACATCGTCGCGGACGACATCTATCGGGTCCACGAGCAGGTCAATCAGACCACCGGGTCTTTCGCGCGCCTGAAGCACCGCAAGGACGACGAGTACCGAGACGTCCCGCTGCCTGCTTACACCCGGCGCACCATCGAGTGGTACGCCGACACCTACGGGACCGTCGGCGGCTACCTCCTCCGCCGCACCAAGGACATCACACGGCCGATACAGGGGCGGACCTTCGAGAGCCAGTGGCAGACAATCAGGAAGTCCGGCCGGGTCGACATCCCCGAAGGCATGGTCATGTACGGCCTGCGCCACTTCTTCGCGTCGAACTGCCTCGCCAACGGCATCCCGATCACCGACGTCGCCGAGTGGATGGGTCACCGCAGCGTCGACATCACCTTCAAGGTCTACCGCCACCTGATGCCCGGCTCCATCGGCCGCGCCGCCCAGGTCCTCGACCTCGGACTGGCCGCCTGATGAGTGGGAAGGGCCAGCCCCCGGGCTGGCCCTTCCCACAGCTTTCGTCAACTCACCCAGCAGGCAGCCTCTGCTGCTTCACCCACGCCTGGACTTCCGAGATCTTGAACTGCAGCTTGGCGTTCCGCCCTGACCCGAACCGGTACGGCACCAGGCCAACGCCGGCGGCTTCACGGTAGACCCACGCGACAGACATATTCAGGTACTCGGCGGTCTGCTTAACATTCATGAACTGCTCGGGCACGGGCTCCTCCTGTACGGCCAAACCGAAGTTCGCGGAACCCGAATATCGATGGCGGAGGATAGTTTGGATGCACCGCCGCCGCGTGGTACAGACCCCAACTGAAGGCTGCTTCGAGCAGGCCATTCGCAGGAGCTTGAGAGTCATCTGAGGAGCTAGCTTGAGACTGGAACCACTTGACCCCCAGCGATCGAAAAGTCGTCTGACTAATGTTCACCAGTCCGAATCGCGCAGGTCAGGGCCTATCCCATCCAGCCCACATGATGCTTGATGCCACCTCATGACGCCCAATCCGTGAGAGGCGCGTGAGAGGCAGCGTGCAAGCGGGAGTTCGGGAGTGATTTGCCTCACACCCCCGCGGTAGCGTTGATCAACGTCCCAGAGCGCCTCTCCGTCCCCGCCCTGGCGCAGCCAGCTGCCGACCCCAGCCAAAGTATCCGCACTATTCATGCCACTGCAAAAATGCATTGCCGGCCAGCCGATAACCCCTTCACCCGGACATCGGCAATAGAATGAGACCGCTTAGATGCAATCCACAGAGCGCGTAGGGGCTGAGTGCGCTTCGGCCGGATTACTTCCAAGCCGTCCGCGATCCGGCCTCGTAGGGTGCCGAAGTATCTCCAGCCCGGATCCACGAAACAGCGCACTGCCCCAGAGTCTCGCCCTGCGGACTGGTGAGGCCGTGGACAGTCTCCATGTACGCCAGCGATGCCGCGGCGGCACGACGCAAGGGACTGCCGTCACTCCACCGCTGCTCGAGCCACCGCACAACGGCTGGATTACCCCGGGCAGCACCTGCACCGCGATTACCTGTTCGGCGGCGTGGTCGACCGCCCATTTACCCCCGACGGTGTGCCGGAGCACCCGACCCGCTGGCCGACCCAGGCCGCCCTCGACGAGCTCGACCTTCCGACCGACACCCAGGCTCGGGCACGACGTCTTCGCCCGGATCGAGGTCGCCAGCGCAGCACCCGGTTCGACGGGACGACGAGCTGTGCCTGGAGCTGCTGCGCCGCCAGCAGGCCGACCAGGAGGTGCGCCTCGTGCCGGTAGAAGAGCGCTCCCCCGATGCTCTCGAGCGGTGGCGGGCCGTGGACAGGGAGAATACGGCTTAGCCTCCGCGTTTCGCTTGGGGTTGGCTGAGTCGGGCTGACGGTGTTGGCAGCGGTCCGAGGGCCGAGGTTCGGGTGCTGGGCATGGCGAGTGCCCGACGCGGCGGCCGGTGTCTCCAAGGTCCTCGGTTCGTGGGCGGTCAGGGTGGTCGTGTCGGGTCAGGTGACGGGCCGGGGCAGGGCCTGCAGTCGGGTGAATGCGTGCGCGAGGTCGTGGCGCCAGGGCCAGGTGGCGGCGATCCGCAGGTGCAGTCGGCGGGCGCCGCGGGTGATGCGGGCGGCGGCGTGGAGCACCCGGTAACGGAGCTTCTTCGGCTCAGCTGTGGCCAACTCTCCCTCCAGCAGGAGGGCTTGAGTCCAGGCAAGCAGGTCGATGGCGGTCAGGGACAGCTCCAGCCACGCGGTGTTGATGGCGAAGTGACGCGAGGGGAAGCGGCCGAATCCGGTGGTCTTGCCGCAACGGATCCGGTCCTCGACACGGGCGTGCGCGCGGTGGCGGACCTCCAGCAGTTGCAGGGAGCCCTGGCCGTGGGGGGTGTCGGTGAGGAGGATCTGGTGGCGCATGCCCTCGTCCAGGTCGAACAGAGACAGCTGGGCGCCGGGGTGCGGGCGTTCACGGCGGACGATGATCCGGGTGCCCTCGGGCAGGCCCGGCAGGTTGACCAGGCCGGTCAGCTCGGCGACCTCGGCGCCGTCGCGCAGGGAGCCGTCCTGTTCGAGGGCGGGATGCCATACACGGTCGGGCAGGTGGCGGATCGCCCGGCGGACCGGCTCGGTGATGGACCATCCGACGGAGAACGACGCGTGGATCCCGCGCGAGCGCAGGGCGCGAATGTGGGCCAGGAACGCTTTGGCGGAGCCGGCGCTGTCGGCGCGGACGAGGATCTCGGTGCCGTGGCGGTGGGCGTCGGGGATCTGGGCGAGCGCGGCGTCGAGCACGGCGATGTGGTCGGCGGCCGTGTTCGCGGCGGCGTTGCCCGGCCGCAGCACACCTGCCAGGGCCTCGCCCGTGTTGTCGAGGAAGCACAGCAGCGGGTGGTAGCCGAAGCCGCGCTTGTAGGTCGGCGCCGCGTTCTCCTTCTCGGAGTGGCAGGTGACCAGAGTGGCATCGATGTCCAGGACCAGGCCTGGTAGTTCGCGCCCGCCCGCTTGCGCAGCGGGGATGCCGTGGCGGGTCTCACCGGCCTGCAGCCAGGCGATCTCGCGGGCGGCGGCGCGGGCCGCGCGCAACGCTTTGAGCGCGGCGGGGTCGATACCGGCCAGCAGCCGCCAGGCGGTCGGGGTGGAGGCGACGGGGCCGAAGACTTCGGGCTGGTCACGCAGCAGGGTCAGGTCGGCGATGGCCTCGCCGCCGTCGGCGAGCATCACCGCCAGGTCGACCGCGATCCGGCCCGGATCGTGGCCGGTGCCGCGCGGACGAAGCCGGCGCAGGGCCTCGCTGAAGGCGCGGGTGAGGCCGGTGGCGTCGGCGAGATCGGCCAGCAGCCGGGATCCGGCGTGGCTGACGACCCCGCGCCCGTCGGCGGAGACGACGAGCCGGGGACGTGACCCGGTAGTGTGCACGTAGAAAGTGCCTTCCCGCTGGGCTGACAGAGACCTTCGACAAGCCTCATCTTCCCAGCGCAGAAGGCACTTTCGCGTTCCCGCTCATGATCCGGACAGGGCCCCAAGTGAAACGCGCAGGTTAGCTGCGGGCAACGGTCGCCGACGTCGGTTGGCCGGACCACGCCATGAACGGCTGGGACGGAGCTCTTGCGGCCTGGCTGCTCGCCCAGCACGCCGACCACGATCGGGGCTTCCCGCGATACTTCCTCGACCTGCTCGCCGCTGCCTCAAACTGGGGCTGCCGACTCGCAGCACGCTGCGCTGTTGGAAGACCGCGTACGGCTCGCCGCCGGCGTGCCTCAGGTGTTCGGCACCCAGCTGGGGTGGTCGGCCGACGGCCGACCCGACCCGCTTCCGATCGTCGAGCCCGCCGGAGTCGGTGGGCAGCCGGCCGCGTGGGGATTCGAGTCGCTCGAGGCCTATGTCGAGCGGCTGCGCGCTCGAGCGTGACCCTATGGGTCACCACCAGGTGAGGTGCTCGTCGTGGTAGTTCGCCAGGGCCGACCCGGGCACCTGCCCGACTCCGACTACCGGAACACATGCGCCGAGTGACAGTCCTGATTCGGACCTATCTGAGATGCCACGGCCGATGATGTTCTCGACGGCCAGGGCCAACGCCTCTGACCGCTGGCAGTCGCCGGGACCAGCGCTGGAAGGGAGATCTCTTCAGTCCAAAAACAGCGAGCAGGCCGCCGACCAGCAGGCCGGCGGCGCCAGCCGCGATTTTGATCCACCGCTGGTTCTCGTCAGAACCGAGGTGGAGCAGATCCGTCTGGTCCGATTCGCCACGGTAGAGCACCTGGCCAAGCGTCCTCCATGAGTTGCTCTCTCGCGATGTCGAAGGCTTCGGCCCTATCGCGGCCAGCAGCTTCCTTCTGTGCGTGTCAAAGGCAGCACGGATCAACTCCCCATATCCGATGGCTTCCGCGACTGCGGCTCGGTACGCCAGGAAGCTGAGGAGCGCGGCGCCGACCAAGCATGGTGCCCAGATCTGGATCGGCAGGCCGACACCGGCGAACACCACTGCGACAAGGAAAAAGAGGGCCGACAGCAACGAGATCACGAGCATCCGCTCCAGGTTGGCTCGGGCGGTGCTGAGAGGAGTCAGCAGAGCGGTTGGTAGCAATCCATACAGTCGGGGCCAGAAGAACACCCCATCGACTCCATAACGGTCGTTGGGGTAGCACTCGGCGGCCAGCATGACGTTGCCGAGCCGTGTCGGTAGCAGAGGCCAGTCGTCTTCAGAATCCTCGGATAGCGGTGGGAACTCGCGGTGCAGGCGGGCGAAGTCACTGTCGGTGCGGAGCGCTCTAAGCTTGTCCCGCCGCCTGGCCTGACGTCGCTCTCCCCATCTGGCGAGCGGCGTGAGCCACTCCGGCCAGTAGCCCTCGTATGCCTGGATGACCGCCGGCATGGCAATCTCGACGAACCAGCCGAGAATGAGCAGCACGGCGAGCGCGCCACCGGCGACAAGCACTTGCCGTAGTCCTGTCAGGCCGTTCAACCAGTGGTCAACATCCGACCATCCTATGTGTGTCGCAATCAAGGCACCGACGCTGGCCCCGAATGTGAGCACCGGAAGCAGGATCGTCGTGACGAGCGGGCCGTCCAGCCAGCCACTGGTCTTGTCCAGGAGCGTGCCGACCGTGCTCACGGCGTCCTCACCACCTGAACGGGTGGGGGCCGAGGTTCTTCGGGTCTGGACAGTCAGGCATCGGCTGCGGCTTCACTACGAACCTCTGCGGATGTCCGCAGTGTCTGAAGACGCCGCCATACCGGCATACCTTGAGGAGCAACGGAACTCTGGGATACGGCCCCGGCAGGTGAGCGTCACTCCCGCGAAGTGGGTCCAGATGTGGATCGGACCAGATGCGAAGATTGTCGTCGTCCTCCACGATGACGACCGAACCGGGCGTCAGTTCCGCGGCCAATGGAAGCAATTCATCTACGCGTGAATCAGCTGGGGCCAGAATCATCGGTGGAAGATCGGCCAGAATAGACGAGATTGGACGGCCTTCTGGATTCTCCGGCAGCGCTTCGGAGCGCACAGCTGCCAGCGGCTTGTTCATCTCGTCCACGATTACGATCCAGCGGTCTCCCATACCATGGGCGGCCACCTCGCGAATTGCAGTCTCCGCGGGTACTCGAGTAGCTTCTTCCAGTGGCTTATCTCCCAGACGCTCTGCATTCGGCGCGTTCATAATGCCACCTCCGCGGTGCGCAGGTTCAGGAAGACCGGGAATCCAACATGGAGGTATTGGATCCAATTCACTGGGGAACATCCCCTCAGGATGGCACGTTGAGCGCCCTGGTAGGCCGAGAGAGTGTCGCATTCCGCTAGCCTGCTGTAGAATTCTTTGGCAAAATTGTGGGCTGCCCCAGAGCGCACTGGCGCAGAGCAGGAGATCTCGGCGGTAACCCCTCTTACGCGCAAGGCGAGGGGGAATCCATTGAGGTCACCGGCATGCGGGATCTGCAGGCCGGAAGAGCACGCGTTGAGGAAGGCCAGCGATGCCCGGCATCCCCAGTGCAACCACTCATAGGCACTCACCGAAACGTCTTTCGTGAGATTCAGTCTGGAGGTGGACGAAAGTGGCCATTGCTGAAAATCGCAGTCTGCCACGATGTGGATAATTCCCCACTCGCGGTCCCGATCGAGTATCAAGTGATGGCCCTCGGCGGCCCGGCGAGGCTTTGTCACGGTGAAACCCAGATTCTCTACCCAGGGTTCCAGGGAATCCACCTCGTCGCGTGCGTGAATGCCGTGATGCCATCCCCCAAGAAATGCGGATTCCAGGACTCCCGGACTGGGAGGCGGCAAGTCGAGATTGGGAAGGTAGCCAACTCGGAATTTCTCCACCATGTAGCCGCCTGGACCGAGAGCCGCATGGATCGGAAGTCCGGCGAAGTCTCGATGGAGGATCAATACGATGATTTCCGCGCCTGCGACCTGGTCAAGCCATGGGGCCACCGCTTTGTTGTGCAGGTCTTTCAGATCATCGATCAAGGATTCCTGGCTCCCCCTAGCGGTTATCCGGTTGGTAATGTCTTCGCGGATCTTCTTGAGCCATGACAAGGGGACGTCGATACGGGAGGACCAGTACCTGCTGCTCCCGTCGGTCACCCCCGCACCCAGCGCCCAGGCACCATGTTGACGTGTATCCAGAAGCTGCACGAAGGTGACGCGAGGCCCGAAGCGCGCGGCGACCTCAGCAGGACTGGCCGGGGCTCGGGTGGGAGGAGAAACGGGTTCCGTCGTCACGCGCGCCAGCATCATGTCGAACAGCCACTCCTCCACATGCGATGTACCGCCGCGCTGCCGCCCCTCGGCCAGCTCGAATTCCTTGACCAGGTCGGGGTTCTGGGTGAATGCTTCAATCAGCGCACCGATCGGCGCGTGCGCGGCGTTGAAAGCCCACTCGTCGTACCCCTGGGAAGCCAGGAGACCGGCGATACGGGCGCATGGGGTGGTCAGGCTATGCGCGACATCGATCAAGTCGGCTGTCCCGCGAGCCACTGCCAGTGAGTCACGCACGACGTTGCACGCCGCAGCCGCCGACCCGATCACGCCCTCGACCTTGCCCGGGCTTTCGGGTTGGTGATGAGAACGAACCAACGCCAGCTGCGCTCTGATCGCTTCAGTGAAATGCCCGCCCTTACGTGAGACCTGGTATGCCTCCTGGGCCACGGCATGGCACTGCCCAGCGTTGAGGCCGGGGGTTGCGGCCAGTCGACTGAGAATCTCGGGTCGAAAGTGCGGAGCGTAGCCCTGGGCGAACTCGTCGGCTATCTCCAGGCACACCCGTTTGACATCGGCCGCCGATGTGCACTGACAGACCGGCAGTCGGTCTACGCGCCAGCCCCGGTGCGGTGGCCGCCAGTGATCCACCGCGCAGAGCTCATCAAGGAGAGCAGGTTCGGACTGAACCGCGTTCACGTCATGGCAGGCGTCCAGAAGAACGTGCACAAGGCCCGGAACGTGCTCACTACGGAGCTTGTGCTCCAGCTCGCCAATGTGCGAGTTGCTGAGCGCGTCGGGTGTACCGGACGCGGCGCGGCGTGATGCTGGGCGTGTTCGGTCACGCCTGGCGGCCACGGGGGCTGTTGAGACGCCCGGTCTCCACTCGTTGGAGAGCCGGGACCAGAACCACGAGGCGGTAGGACGCTCGAGATGATCGAGGGTTTTGCTCACGTCACTTGCGGCATCGGCGAGTTGCTTGCCGATCTTGCTTCCCAACCTCGGCCAGGTGCCTCGATTGCCGAATTCCGTACCCCGCAGTAATTGCTCATACCCGTCGACTCTGGCCGTTCGATCACGCTCCAGCCGGATGAGTTGCAGTCGGGCTCTCATCCTTTCTTCGTCATCGTCGCTCGTGATGAGAGTCATGGCTTTGCGCGCGCAGGTGGAGGCTAGCTCGTACTCGCCGAAGATCTCCGCGGCACCGGCAGAATCCAGCAGGTATCGCACGACCTTGTTGTGAGGCAGGGACTCGTAGTCGTTATCACCGGGCTGAAATTCGACCGACGCCCCACTCCTGGCTTCCTCCAAGTCACTTTCCACAAGCCGGTAGGCTGTCAGGCAGTTATCAGCCGATTTCAGCCAACCGACTCGCTCCAGTTTGCGGAGGTTTCTCCAGCACTCGCCCACACCGACACCGATCGCAAGAAACAGGGATCTCAGGCTTAAATTGGGTACGTGTCGGAGGAGCATCCGGCGGGCCTCTGCCAGCCGAGGCAGGGCGACCTCAATGCAGTCTCCACGCTGCTCAAGGTCCGGGAGATAGCCTGCCACCATCTCGTATTGCAACGCGGTGTGTGCGACCGCCTTCGCACCCTCAAGCGCATCGAGCCGTAGCACCGCCCGAGAGTTCCATGCTTCATCGAAGAGTGAAATGGCACGATCGCGCTCATGAAGCTCGAACGCCGCGTGACCGGCATCGTTGAGCAGCCACACCCAGCCGCTGCAGTCCGGCTTCGAGGTTCCACCACCAACGCCATATGTCGGGCGGAGCAAGGCAATGAGATGGTCATAGACGGCCAGACGCCAACTGACAGGGCCGCCCTTCTGGAGGTACCCCTTCACCCACCGGTTCCTGTGACGCGGCAGCCCATCATGGCCCAGTTCCCCTGACATCCACCGTGCAACACTGTATGGCTCATCCATGTGAGTAACTTCCTCAGCATGGCAGTTGGATCGCACGCCAAAATAAAGGCGCCGACGTAGCTCCTCCATTACCTCCTAAGACCACCCTAAGCCTGCGCCATCCGGTCTACAGCACGGCCAGTCTGGTGTGCGGGGGCGGTCCGGGGCTGCGCGTGGCGGCGCCAGAAGGGGTGGTGGGGGCCAGCGCTGTTCGAGGAGGGTCAGGCTGCATGGCCTGTTCGGCCCAGATCGTCTTGCCGGTCGGGATGCAACGGGTATCCCAGGCGTTTGCCAATTGGGCGATCATGAACAGTCCGCGACCGCCCTCATCGTTGGCATCGGCCAGCCGCAGATAGGACGAGGCGCTGGAAGGCTCGGAGACCTCACAGGTCAAGCGCGGTCGTGGATGAGGCGTAGCTGGATCGGGCTGCGGCCGTAGCAGATCGTGTTGGTAACCAGTTCGCTGACGATCAGTTCAGTGGCGAGCGCGAGGTCCGTGAGGCTCCCTGCCTCCAGTTGGCGACCTGCCCGGGGGGCGGGCCGGGGAGACGATGGCCAGGTCGGAGGGCAGGCTCCAGGTGGCGAGCTGGTCGGGGCCAGGATGCGGGAGCGGGCGAGGGGTAGGACGGCGTCGTCGTCAGGGGGACCTGTAGCCAGGGCGTCGCGACGGTCGTGCGGGCACGTTCGCAGGTTGCCAGGGGCCCCTTCAATGCCGAGCACAGCCTACCGAGGCAGGAGTCGAGGTCGAGGCGCCGATGTTGGAGGAGGCGGTTGCTGAACAGGGCCAGGACGCTGGCGTCTTCCAGTGCGATGTCTGTGGGTTCGAAGGGCAGGCCGCCAAGTCCTAGCGATGGCCCCACCGGCATGTCGGCGAGAGCGGCGGGGCCAGCCTGGCCTGACGACGGCCAGCGGCAGATGTCCGGCGCTGGCCGCGTGGTGGTGCCGTGACCGGGCCGTAAACCGCGAAGGGGCAGTTGGCACCGATCCCAGACGTGGGCTCGCCCGTGTCCTATGCGGGATGGGCTCCGCCGGAGACGGTGTCGTCAAGGTGGGCGAGGATTTAGCTTGGCGTTTAACCTCGCTGGGCCTGGTGCTCCTTGATCGACTCGGCCCGTTTGACGGTCTTGCCGACGTCGTGGCGCTTGGCCCGGTGCTTGTTCTTCGAGCCGGGTGGCCGTCCCGGTCCGGGACGGGACGGTTTCGGTGCGGCGGCCGGGCGGGCCGTCATCGCGCGGACGTTGCGAAACCCCCGCCTCACCCGGGCGGGGGTGAGACGGCGCGGCTCGGCCGGGCGTTCCCAAGGGCGGCGAAGGTCCTCGGCGAGCGGTCGGGCGAGGCGGAGCTGGGTGTGGGCGGCGATGATGAGCCAGGTCCACAGGTCGGCACTATCCGCGTGGCGGACCTTCGGGGCGGTCCAACCGAGTGTCTGCTTCATCAGCCGGAACGTGTGCTCCAGGTCGAAGCGTCGAAGGAACGACTGCCACCAGCGGTCCACGGCCACGGCCGTCGCGCCGGCGGCCGAGCACCACAGCCAGACCGGCTTCGGTTCGCGGTCGCCCGGCAGGTACTCGACTTTCAGGCGGATCAACGTGCCGTGCAGGACGGGTAGTTCCTCCTCCGCGTGGTCGAGCCACGGGCCACGGTGGGCGAGCCTGGGGTGCATCCGGTCCCAGGCTGTCGCCTCGGCCTTGCCGTAGCGGGTGGTGTCCGTGGCCGTGGTGACGTCGGGTTCGTGCCAGGTGTCGGGCTTGGCGAAGGTGAGGACGCCGCCGTGCTTGCGGGGCCGGCCGCCCTTCGGGCCGGAGCGGGCGGGGCCGGCGTCGCGGAGCATGACGCGGTCCGAGCGCAGGCGTCCGACCAGCACCACGGGCAGGTCGGCCAGGGCGTGGGAGAGGTAGGCGACGTCGTAGCCGGCGTCCATCGTGATCAGGATCTCGGGATCGCCGTTGTGCCACTGCTTGCTTTCCATCAATCGCCCGACCACGTCGCGCAGTTGAATAGCGGTGACGCCGGTGGCGTCGTCTGCGGGACCAAGGCGAACGGCGTCCAGCAGCGCGACCCAGGAGGTGCGGCCGGACTCCAGGGCGGCGACGAAGGAGTACGGCCAGCCCGGCACGAACTGGTCCGTCGAGCGGTCGCCGCGGCCGTAGACATGGCAGAACAGCCGCTCGTTGCTGGTGGGGGCGTCGGGGCGCAGCCAGTTGCTGACGTCGACGGCCAGGACGATCCGCCCGTCGGCGGCCTTCGGCAGCGGCAAGTCGGTCAGGGCGCGGCGCAGGCGGGCCGGCTCGGCCCAGCCCCGGTCCAGCCCCGGTCCAGGGCCTGGTACAGGGCGCCGTGCCCGCGTCGGTGCTCTGCCGCGAGCGACAGCTCGACCAGTGTCTTCACCGGCCCGTCCGTGCACAGGACCGCGTCCGTGAGCTCGAAGAGCGCGTCCGGGCGGGCGTACAGGGATTCGTAGAACTCAACCCGAAAGCGGGACAGGACGTCCAATGCCTCGCCTGTGGCCGCGTGGACGGGGAGACTCATAGGCAGCGGCCGTTCTCTCGTGCTTCGTGACTCGACATCTCGAAGCGTGAAGAACGGCCGCGTCGCGTGCCCGCAGAACCCATGGATCTCAGCCGGTCGAGTGACCAGCGAGGTTAAACGCCAAGTTTAGAAGCCGTTGTCGTACCGAACTTGATCGGCGGGTTTCCGCAGTTCAGGCATGATGCCGGCATGGCGAGGCATGCTCGGGCCGTTGGGTTGTCTCGTTGGTGGAGGTGCCGGGATGGCGTCGGTGGTGGGTCTCCTGGAGGAGCGGGAGCTGGCCGCGCGTGAGCGCGTGGAGGAGCTTCGGGAGGTGGCGGACCGGGTACTCGCTGAGCTCGCCGAAGCGGAGACGGCCTGGCACGAGTGGCTGATCGCCCGGCAGCGCGTTGGCGAGGTTCTGTCCGGGCCGCGGCCCGGACAGGCAGGTGAAGCTGGCCCGGGAGCCGGTGAGTCTTCCGGGTCGGAGCCCGCGACGAACGCGCCCGCCGAGGTTCCCCTACCGAGGGCCGCGCGATCGGGCTCGATCGTCCCGGTGTGGCGTCCCGCGCTTTCCATGGACGCGCTCGCTCCCCACTATCAGCGCATCCTCGCCACGCTCACCGAACAAGCATCCGGCGGGAAGCCAGTGATGTCCTGTCAGGAGATCACTGCTGTACTCGGACTGGAGCCGGTTCCGGCAAGTGTGGAAGGAGTTCGGTCCAAGATGAAGCGGCTGGCCGACCGGGGCTGGGCCGACGAGCCCACCCCGGGACGGTTCACGCTCGCCGCCGGGCCAGCCGGCGGCTCATGAGTATCGTCATCGACCACAGCACCATCTGCTCATGCACGGCGGGGCAGCGAATCGGTCTCGTCCTCGCGGGATCGCCAACGAAAGAGCAACCGATGCAACCGATTGTCCTATTCGACCTAGACGGCCTTTTGATCGACTCCGAGCCGATCTGGGACGCGGCAAAGCGTGAAGTGTTCGGTCCGCTTGGCCTGCACCTCACAACGGAGGTGCAGGCGGCGACGCGCGGGCTGCGGCAAAGGGACATGGTGGCCTACTGGTTCGATCGGGCCACCATTCAAGCCGACCCCGACGACGTCGAGCAGCAGATCGTGGCCGCCGTGTGCCGTGGGCTGGAGGGAGTGGCGCTGAAACCCGGCGCCGAACACGCCGTCGCGGCGTGCGCGAGTGCATCGAGGGCGATGGCCGTCGTGTCATCTTCGCCGGAGTCGGTGATTCGGCATGCGCTCGCGAGCACCGGCCTTGACCGATCTTTCGATGCCGTGTTTTCGGCCGAAGACGACGAACACGGCAAACCCCACCCGGGCGCCTATCTCCGCGCAGCCGCCGCCCTCGGCGCGTCACCCGACGAATGCATTGTGATCGAGGACTCGCTCAACGGCGTCCTCGCTGGCGTGTCAGCCCAGATGACGGTCGTCGCCGTTCCCGAGGCCGCTGATCGCTGCGATCCTCGCTTTGCGATTGCCACTCTGGTACTGGAGTCCCTCAAGGATCTCGATACCTCTGTATTCGGCGTGTATGTGTCCGGGGGGAGCCGGGACGCCACGTGGGCATCGCGTGCTGCGGATCCTCAACCGTTCCGCGAACCAGATCGTGCTGTATGACGCCCTCGATCGTGGGTTCGGGCCTTCACGGGTGAAGGCCCGAACCCACCCCGGGACGGTTCACGCTCGCCGCCGGGCCAGCCGGCGGCTCATGAGCATCGTCATCGACCACAGCACCATCTGCTCATGCACGGCGGGCAGCGTCTCGTAGTCGCGCACCAGGCGCCGCGAGCGCATCAGCCGGCTCAGCGTGCGTTCCACCACCCAGCGTCTGGGCAGCACCACGAACCCCGAGACGTCGTCGCTGCGCTTGACGATCTCCAGAGCGAGCCCCAGTTGCTGCTTCGCCCAGCCGACCAGGCGACCCGCGTAGCCGCCGTCGGCCCACACCAGGACGATCCTGCGATAGCGGGCCCGGACACGTTCCAGCAGCGGCATCGCGGCGTCCCGGTCCGTCACGTTCGCCGCGGTGACCATCACGGCCAGCAGCAGCCCCAGGCAGTCGACCACGATGTGCCGCTTGCGCCCCGGCACCTTCTTGGCCCCGTCGTAGCCGCGGGTGGCCGCCGGCACCGTGGCCGCCGCCCGCAGTGACTGCGCGTCGATCACCGCCGCGGTCGGCTCCGGATCGCGGCCAGCCTCCTCGCGGACCAGGCCGCGCAACCGGTCGTGCAGTTCCGCGAGCAAGCCCTTCACACGCCACCGCCGCGCGAAGGCGTAGACGCGGTCCCACGCCGGGAAGTCGCCCGGCATCGCTCGCCAGGTGATGCCGCCCGCCACCAGATAGCGAACAGCGTCCAACATCTGTCGGTGGCAGTACCCCTCCGGCTGCCCGCCGCGCCCCTCCAGCCACAGTGGCACCGGCAGACAGTCGCGCACGAGGGCCCATTCCGCGTCCGTCATGTCCGACGGATAGCGCGGTGCACGTCCAGGGCGATCACCCGCGTTCCCGAACCGGTGAGCGAGGCAATCACACGATGGGGCAGCCCAGTTGGACTCCACGCGCACGAGAGCGTAAGACTGCATGAACAGGGCCTCCTGGTGTGCTCCGGCTTCGACAACCATGAGCTGAACTGGAGGCCCTGCCTTCATACGCGCACAAGCGAGAGATCACCCGACAGAGTCGCCACACTCGAACCGATGTCCACCATGATCGGTACGACAACAGCTTCTTAGCTTGGCGTTTAACCTCGCTGGTCACTCGACCGGCTGAGATCCATGGGTTCTGCGGGCACGCGACGCGGCCGTTCTTCACGCTTCGAGATGTCGAGTCACGAAGCACGAGAGAACGGCCGCTGCCTATGAGTCTCCCCGTCCACGCGGCCACAGGCGAGGCATTGGACGTCCTGTCCCGCTTTCGGGTTGAGTTCTACGAATCCCTGTACGCCCGCCCGGACGCGCTCTTCGAGCTCACGGACGCGGTCCTGTGCACGGACGGGCCGGTGAAGACACTGGTCGAGCTGTCGCTCGCGGCAGAGCACCGACGCGGGCACGGCGCCCTGTACCAGGCCCTGGACCGGGGCTGGGCCGAGCCGGCCCGCCTGCGCCGCGCCCTGACCGACTTGCCGCTGCCGAAGGCCGCCGACGGGCGGATCGTCCTGGCCGTCGACGTCAGCAACTGGCTGCGCCCCGACGCCCCCACCAGCAACGAGCGGCTGTTCTGCCATGTCTACGGCCGCGGCGACCGCTCGACGGACCAGTTCGTGCCGGGCTGGCCGTACTCCTTCGTCGCCGCCCTGGAGTCCGGCCGCACCTCCTGGGTCGCGCTGCTGGACGCCGTTCGCCTTGGTCCCGCAGACGACGCCACCGGCGTCACCGCTATTCAACTGCGCGACGTGGTCGGGCGATTGATGGAAAGCAAGCAGTGGCACAACGGCGATCCCGAGATCCTGATCACGATGGACGCCGGCTACGACGTCGCCTACCTCTCCCACGCCCTGGCCGACCTGCCCGTGGTGCTGGTCGGACGCCTGCGCTCGGACCGCGTCATGCTCCGCGACGCCGGCCCCGCCCGCTCCGGCCCGAAGGGCGGCCGGCCCCGCAAGCACGGCGGCGTCCTCACCTTCGCCAAGCCCGACACCTGGCACGAACCCGACGTCACCACGGCCACGGACACCACCCGCTACGGCAAGGCCGAGGCGACAGCCTGGGACCGGATGCACCCCAGGCTCGCCCACCGTGGCCCGTGGCTCGACCACGCGGAGGAGGAACTACCCGTCCTGCACGGCACGTTGATCCGCCTGAAAGTCGAGTACCTGCCGGGCGACCGCGAACCGAAGCCGGTCTGGCTGTGGTGCTCGGCCGCCGGCGCGACGGCCGTGGCCGTGGACCGCTGGTGGCAGTCGTTCCTTCGACGCTTCGACCTGGAGCACACGTTCCGGCTGATGAAGCAGACACTCGGTTGGACCGCCCCGAAGGTCCGCCACGCGGATAGTGCCGACCTGTGGACCTGGCTCATCATCGCCGCCCACACCCAGCTCCGCCTCGCCCGACCGCTCGCCGAGGACCTTCGCCGCCCTTGGGAACGCCCGGCCGAGCCGCGCCGTCTCACCCCCGCCCGGGTGAGGCGGGGGTTTCGCAACGTCCGCGCGATGACGGCCCGCCCGGCCGCCGCACCGAAACCGTCCCGTCCCGGACCGGGACGGCCACCCGGCTCGAAGAACAAGCACCGGGCCAAGCGCCACGACGTCGGCAAGACCGTCAAACGGGCCGAGTCGATCAAGGAGCACCAGGCCCAGCGAGGTTAAACGCCAAGCTTAGCTTGGCGTTAACCTCGCTGGTCACTCGACCGGCTGAGATCCATGGGTTCTGCGGGCACGCGACGCGGCCGTTCTTCACGCTTCGAGATGTCGAGTCACGAAGCACGAGAGAACGGCCGCTGCCTATGAGTCTCCCCGTCCACGCGGCCACAGGCGAGGCATTGGACGTCCTGTCCCGCTTTCGGGTTGAGTTCTACGAATCCCTGTACGCCCGCCCGGACGCGCTCTTCGAGCTCACGGACGCGGTCCTGTGCACGGACGGGCCGGTGAAGACACTGGTCGAGCTGTCGCTCGCGGCAGAGCACCGACGCGGGCACGGCGCCCTGTACCAGGCCCTGGACCGGGGCTGGGCCGAGCCGGCCCGCCTGCGCCGCGCCCTGACCGACTTGCCGCTGCCGAAGGCCGCCGACGGGCGGATCGTCCTGGCCGTCGACGTCAGCAACTGGCTGCGCCCCGACGCCCCCACCAGCAACGAGCGGCTGTTCTGCCATGTCTACGGCCGCGGCGACCGCTCGACGGACCAGTTCGTGCCGGGCTGGCCGTACTCCTTCGTCGCCGCCCTGGAGTCCGGCCGCACCTCCTGGGTCGCGCTGCTGGACGCCGTTCGCCTTGGTCCCGCAGACGACGCCACCGGCGTCACCGCTATTCAACTGCGCGACGTGGTCGGGCGATTGATGGAAAGCAAGCAGTGGCACAACGGCGATCCCGAGATCCTGATCACGATGGACGCCGGCTACGACGTCGCCTACCTCTCCCACGCCCTGGCCGACCTGCCCGTGGTGCTGGTCGGACGCCTGCGCTCGGACCGCGTCATGCTCCGCGACGCCGGCCCCGCCCGCTCCGGCCCGAAGGGCGGCCGGCCCCGCAAGCACGGCGGCGTCCTCACCTTCGCCAAGCCCGACACCTGGCACGAACCCGACGTCACCACGGCCACGGACACCACCCGCTACGGCAAGGCCGAGGCGACAGCCTGGGACCGGATGCACCCCAGGCTCGCCCACCGTGGCCCGTGGCTCGACCACGCGGAGGAGGAACTACCCGTCCTGCACGGCACGTTGATCCGCCTGAAAGTCGAGTACCTGCCGGGCGACCGCGAACCGAAGCCGGTCTGGCTGTGGTGCTCGGCCGCCGGCGCGACGGCCGTGGCCGTGGACCGCTGGTGGCAGTCGTTCCTTCGACGCTTCGACCTGGAGCACACGTTCCGGCTGATGAAGCAGACACTCGGTTGGACCGCCCCGAAGGTCCGCCACGCGGATAGTGCCGACCTGTGGACCTGGCTCATCATCGCCGCCCACACCCAGCTCCGCCTCGCCCGACCGCTCGCCGAGGACCTTCGCCGCCCTTGGGAACGCCCGGCCGAGCCGCGCCGTCTCACCCCCGCCCGGGTGAGGCGGGGGTTTCGCAACGTCCGCGCGATGACGGCCCGCCCGGCCGCCGCACCGAAACCGTCCCGTCCCGGACCGGGACGGCCACCCGGCTCGAAGAACAAGCACCGGGCCAAGCGCCACGACGTCGGCAAGACCGTCAAACGGGCCGAGTCGATCAAGGAGCACCAGGCCCAGCGAGGTTAAACGCCAAGCTTAGTCCAGGGGCAGTCCCATGCCTGCCAGAGTACGCACCTCGGTGCGCAACCGTCCGGCACGGGCGGCAGCGTCGATGCTGCGGCCGGGAACGTCGCCAACGACCAGGGCGGTGCGGGCACTGGATAGTTCGATGACGTTCGGATCAAGCTGCCGGCCGAGGTGGTCGTCCAGCACACGTTCTGAGCCCAGAGCCCGCGCGACCACCGGCCGCAGGGAACCGAGTCCGGCCTCGCGTCCGACGCACTTGTCGCCATGACAAGGGATCACAGCAGGTCAGAGCACTATTCAGCCCGTTTGTGGGCACAACGTGAGTGCAGGGATTCACCGCCTGCTGATGCGACCCCTTGACCCCCAGGGCGCACCACCAGGCCCGATCGGTCCAGGGCCTCAAGCGCCTCGCGAACCGTTAAACAGCCCATCACTGGTGTCGGTCCTCACCACTACCCTGGTTCCCATGGCAGAACCTGACGGCCCATCCGAGGCCAGACGCCGAAAGGCGATCGAAGACGAGCTCAACAGGCTCGAAGAGAGCGCCATGTACAGCGCTCAGATGCAGTTCGAGCTCACGAAGCAGTGGCGGGGCGTGAACCTCAGCCTGGGCCTGCCAACTGCCGTCCTAGCGGCCGTCTCAGGCGCCACAGCCCTCGTCTCCACCACCGGCCGCATCCCCGCCGGCATCCTGGCACTCGCCTCGGCAGGGTTCGGCGCCATCCTCACCACCATCAATGCCTCCCACCGGATGAACCAGGCCGCCGCGGCCGCAAACGCCTACCTGGAGATCCAGACCGCCGCTCGGCAGGCCCGGGAGGTGGATCTCCCCGACTGGCCGCTGGACGACGCCCGCAACGCCCTGGCCGAACTCACCGCCCGGCGTGACGAGCAGAACAAGACCGCGGAGCCGCCCAACAAGCGGGCATACAAGCGGGCACAGGCCAATCTCGACAGCGGCGGGCAGACCTACGCTATCGACACCACCCCACCAGCAGAGCGGTAGAGCAGCAATGGCACTCACCGTGTCCCAGGCCTTTCCCATCCTCCTGGATCGCCTCGTTCCGCTAGAGACGGACAGGAAGGCAAAAGCCGACCACCGCGCCAGTGTGGAGGCCTCCTTGCAGGGAGCTGCCTCGTTCAACATCCAGCGCTTCCGTGAGACTGGGTCGTTCACCCACGGGACCGGTATCCGCGGGCACTGCGATGTCGATCTGCTGGCCAGCATCGGCGGTTCCCGGCCCGGAAGCTCCGACACTGCCCTCGGCTGGGTGAAGAACGCTCTGAGCACTACCTTCTGGAACACCACTGTCGTGATCCGCCGCCCGACAGTGGTCGTGCTGTTCAGCGGCGGCACCGAAACCTGGGAAGTCCTTCCCGCCTTCCGCACTTCCCCAACAGCGGACACGCCGGTCTACGACATCCCGGGAGCATCCAGCGGTTGGATGAGCGCGGCCCCGACCGCGCACCTGGACTACGTCACCGCCGTGAACCAGAAGGCCGGCCTCAACAACGGCGCGAAGAAGCTGGCCCGCCTTGCCAAGGCCTGGAAGTACTACAACGCCGTCCCGGTCTCCTCCTTCTACCTGGAGATGCGCGCCGCCGAGTACATGGATGTGCAGACGTACTTCGACCCAGCGACCGACCTCTGCAGGTTCCTGGAATGGCTAAACAAGATCAAGCTGGCACAAATGAACGACCCCACCGGGAAGGCAAGCCGGTTTTCCCCCTGCTCCAGCGACGCCACGTACGCCACCGCGCTGTCCAACCTCAACACGGCCGCCACACGAGCTAGGAAGGCCCTCAACGCCCAGGAAGCAGGGAGCCAGTCGAATGCCTTCGAGTGGTGGAACCTGGTCTTCAACGGGCGGTTCCCCAGTCGCTGACCTCAACGTTCCGCACCACCAGGCCTCCCCGGTTCACCTCTGCCGCAAGCGGAGCCCGGCCCCACCGGTAACCTGAGCGGTGCCGCGCAGCGGCCGAGGACCACGCCGCCTGCGAGACCCACATCAGCCGCACACCGTGGAGCAGCACTCCGTGATCAGCCGCGAGGAGATCGACGCGAAGAGCGCCGAGCTCGGTGTCGACCCGTCCCACGTGCAGCAGGATTACGTCGCCGGCTGGGTCCTCGCCGGGCTCTACGGCGAGAGCCCGCTCGGCCGGGAACTGGTCCTCAAGGGCGGCAATGCCCTGCGCAAGGGCTACTTCGGCGCCACGAGGTTCTCCGAGGACCTGGACTTCGCCATCACCGAGCGCGTCAATCCGGCGGTCTTCCTTGACGCGCTCAACGACATCGGCAGGATGGCGCAGGCCAGGACCGGTGTGCAGTTCCACCTGGACCACACCGCGCAGATCGGCCGGGAGCGCATCAAGGGGGCGCAGACCGTCTACACCTTCGGAATGTCCTTCACCGACTTCTACGGCCACACCGAGACTTTGCCAGTGAGCCTGCACATGGACGTCACCGAGCTGACCCGCCTGCACCTGTCGCCGCAGTCCCGCAGGCTCATCCACCCCTACAGCGACCGCGCGGACTGCACTGCCGATCTGACGGTCATGCACCTGGACGAAGTCCTGGCCGACAAGCTCAAGTGCCTCTTGCAGCGCCAGTCCATCCGCGACCTGTTCGACCTGTCCCACTCCATCTTGTTCAACGACGAGATTCCGATCGACCGGAACAGCGTAGTCTCCACGTTCCTCAGGAAGACCATCTTCTCCCCCAGCCCCGCCGCGGCCCTGAACCTGCTGGCGGCGATCCCCTTCGAGGGCATGCAGAGCCAGTGGGACGACAGCATCGTCTGCAGCCGCGAGACCCGACAGGACTTCACCGACACCGTCACCCGCTGGAAGGACGAGCTGCGGCAGCTGTTCGCCGACTTCCGTCTCGGCGAACAGGGTCAGCTGGCGTTCTTCCCCGCCCGCCTGCGCACACCCATCATGGATGCCGGCGCCCGGCGCAAGCTCCTACGCCTGACCTACGCAGGGAGCACCCGCCTGGTCGAGCCGTACGCCCTACGGTTCAAGCGCCGCAGCGACGGCATCGGCCAGGAGTACCTCTACGTCTGGGACCGCACCGGTGGGAGCAGCGGTCCCGGCATCAAGTCGCTGTTCAACTACCGCATCGACGACCTGGCCATCACCGACGAACCCTTCGAGCCGAGGTACGAGATCGAACTCGCCAAAGCTGGCGAGCTCAGCGAACGCCCCACCTTCAGCCAGGGCCCCAGGCATCGGACACACACCCGCACCGCAACCCGCCGCCCCCGACGACGCTGAGCTCCGCCCGTACCAAGCAGACCCGTCACGACACATCCAACCGCCGGACCGCCCAACCCGGCGAACCTATGTGGTCACAGCACTAGCCAAGTCAGGTGAGTGCGAAGGGCTCACTCCGAAGGGCAAGCACACCCTCGACGTGTTCGGCTTGAACACACGCGCTGAACTGGTCCGCAGTCGGCGAGCCACCTTCGTCGAGGCCAGATCCATGCTCCGGGACTGGGCCCATTGTGGCGATCAGGACGAGGCGAACGAGATCGCGGACGCCCTGACCTCGCTACGCCACGCGGACGTCCTGGCCACCATGATCGGGCTCGCCCACCCGTGAGGCACGGCCGCGAGCTCAGTGCTGGGGACCGAGCTCGCGGCCGTGATCTTGGAGTTCGTTGGCGGGCCGGGGGTCTGAAAGCACGTCCCCTGGGGAGCCAGCGTTGGAGGCGGCACCGCACACCCGCTCAGGCCCACCTCGGGTACTGCTCACTCCGGATCGACCACAGCGCCTGAAACAGATTCCTGTGCCTGCTCGAGAACGCCTGCAAGTCCCGCGACCTGGCCTAGCAGGACCTGGAGCTCAGCGGTGATATCGGCGATGAGGGTTTGCGGGTCCGGCAGCTTTGAGGGGTCCTCCAAGCTGTCGTCCGCAAGCCATGAGATATCGAGGTTGACCTTGTCTCGCGCGATCAGCTCGTCGTAAGTGAAGGGCTTGAATCGTTCACTCTCCACGCGCTGGTGTCGCGCACCTGGGCAGTATGCATCAACAAACGGCTGGAGGTGCTCCCGGGCGAGCTGTCGGGTCTTCATCGTGAAGCGCTCACCGGTGCGAAAGTCGTAGACCCAGGTCTCGCGTGTCCAGGGGCGTTTGGCACCTGGCTTCTTGTCGAAGAAGAGTACGTTCGCCTTGACGCCGCCGGCGTAGAAGATCCCGGTGGGGAGTCGGAGAATCGTATGCAGGTCGCAGGTGTCGAGCAGCTTCTGCCGGATCTTCTCTCCTGCCCCACCCTCGAACAGCACGTTGTCGGGAAGGACGACGGCGGCGCTGCCGTTGTTTTCCAGGATCGTATGGATGTGCTGGAGGAAGTTGAGCTGCTTGTTGCTTGTCTCGGCCCAGAAGTCAGTGCGCGCGGTTGTATAGCGCTCGCGCTCCGTATCCCCTTCGTCATTGATGACGAGGTTGGTGGATTTGCGGCCGAAGGGCGGATTGGCCAGGACCATGGACCAGCGCTCGCCAGGATCCTTCTTGAGGCTATCGCCCGTGCGGATAGGGCTGGGCGCAGTCGGGGAGCCAATCCCATGCAGCAACATGTTCATTGCTGCCAGACGCACCGTGTCGTCGACCAGCTCGAAGCCCGTAACGAGGCCGTCGCGAGCATGCTTGCGCTGGTCTGGATCGAGCTGATGCTTAGTCACGACGTACTCGTGCGCGGCGAGCAGGAATCCGCCGGTACCAGCAGACGGGTCAACCACGGTGTCGTCCGGACCGGGCTGCATCACGTCGACGATGGCTCGGATCAGAGCGCGCGGGGTGAAGTACTGCCCCGCTCCAGCACCGCCATCAGCAACGCCTCTGTCCAGGAGACCCTCGTAGGCGTCACCCTTGACGTCAACGTCCAGGCTCGACCAGTTCTCTTGGTTGATCAGCGTATGGATCAGGTGCGTGAGTCGCGCAGAGTTCTGGATCTTGTTCTGCGACTTCCGGAAGATCTGGCCAAGCATGCCGTCCTGGGTAGCCAGTTCGCGCAGGATGTGGCTGTAGTGGTTCTCGAGGTCCTCGCCCGTACGAGCGAGGAGGCTCTGCCAGTCCATGCTGTCTGGAACGGGCGAGGGTCGATTCCAGGGTGCGCGCGTCTGCTCGTCACTCATCTTGAGGAATAGCAGGAGGGTCAGCTGCTGAACGTAGTCGAGTGTGGAGACGCCGTCATCACGCAGCACATGACAGAAAGCCCAGAGCTTATTTACCAGATCTCGCGGGCTGTTCACGCCAGCTCCTTATTGCTTGCTTCTTTCGCAGTCACGTTGCGCTTCTTCACTGCCCGAGTGCGGGGCCTCGTAGCGGCGTTGGTCGTCGATTCGGCACGCAGCCTTGCAAGAAGCTCATCTGCCGACTCGTCGCTCGGATTCTGTGGCACGACTCGACCGGTCACTGCTGCCTGCAGCAGGGACTTCTTCGCCCCATCCAGCTTCCTCAGCAGCTGCCTGGCACTGTCGATGATCCTGTCCGCGTGCGCAGTAGTCTCGGAGATGTACTCGGTCAGTCCAGTTTGAACATCGAGCGGCGGTACAGGGACTGGGAGTTCCTTCAGTGTCCGCAGGCTAAGCGACGCCAGGTTCGTCGTCTGCTTGCCGCGAAGCTCGAACCACGACCGGCCCCAGGTGTTGCCAAACCAGGAGAGGAGCTTCGGCTCCAGCACGCCCGGCTTCAGCCGAGCTCGAAACACATGGTTCTGATGGATGCAATCATCGATCTGCCCGTCCCAAACCCAACCCCGGCCGAGCTTGTCGCGGTCTCCACCTTCGTTCATCAGCACATCGCCCCGCTCGAGACGCAGAGCTTTCAGCTTCTCAGGCGTGACGCGGATTGTGGCAACGTGATCGAGTTGCAAATGGCCGCGTTGCACGTTGGCAACCCGGAGGTAGGGCACCTCTATCATGCCCTCGGCGCCCTGCTTCTTAGTGTCCTTAGTCACGCCTCCGCTAACGTCGGCCAAATCACCAAGTCGCACCCAGCACCACGATGGAGGAAGTTCTGGCAGATCGGCAGGTGGGGCTGCGATTGGGAAGATGCCGGCTTCCTCCAGGATATCGTGCGCGGAGGATGAGCCTTGCAGTCTAACTGACCCAACAACAGCAGACTGGATCAGTCCTTCCCGGAGCGCCTCGGCCAGTCGGAGCGACCGCTCAGCAGACTGACGGGCTCGGGCAAGGTACTCCCACGCCTCGTCCAGGGCGTCGCTGATGCGCTGTTGCTCGGCAAGAGGAGGCACCGGGAACTCGACATGCTTCAGCCGGGTCATGGAGAGGTGAGCAATGTTCGTCGTGATCCGCGACTCGCGGCGGAACCGCCCGTTGTGCATGTATGCCCGGAAGACAGTCAGGGCCCATTCTGGCAGAACGCCAGCGTGTGCCTGGAATCGGATCAGACTGTTGGTGAAACAGGCGTCTGCAGGCTCACCGCGGTAGATCGCTGGGCGGCCCAGCAGCTCCGGTGACTGGCCCTCGTTGAGAAGGACGTCACCAGGCTGAAGTTGATACGCCTCGAACTCTTCAGGGTCGAAATTCATCGACATGACGTCGCGCGTGTCGATCCGGTCTTCGAAAACGTTAGCAACTCGCAGATAGGGGCGCATATTCGGTCCGGCGTGATAGCGAGGTGCTCGCTGGCGCCCCAGCTGTAGACGCCCTACTTCCGCAACTGTCGCCCAGGCCCACCCGGCCGGAAGCTGTTCATTGGTCATGCCACGAGAACCTGGTTGAGCTCCTCAAGGAGCGGTTGAAGCTGGTTGCCGAACACGCCGTATGCCTTTCCGAGACCGCCGTGAAGCGCGGACTCACCTTCGTCGAGATCGTCGAGAGTAACCTCCAGCGAGGCCGCAATGATGTCAGCGATCCGGTGGAGCCACTCCAGCTGCACCTTGGTGAAGGTGCGGCCGGCCTGCTGCTGGGTCAGAAGCCACCCCGCGAGTCGCTCATCGACGGTGGAACGGTAGGGGACCAGTTCGTTCTCCTGCGCGAGGGCATAGCGGATGAGGCTCACGAGATCGGTCCGCGCCTCCCCACCGGAGCCGCGAACCTTACTGCGGTCGAGCTGCTCGTAAGCCTCCCACAGCTGCTTCGGAGTCCATTGGTGCGGGGGCCTCGCGATCTCCGTCGCGAGCTTGCGGATGTCCGAGAAGGTGACACGCCGCTTGTAGGGAACTTCGTAGAGGGCTTGGATCGCCTCTATCTCGTGGCGGTTGGTGTCAAGGAACGCGCGGAAGTCCTGTGCCGTCTGTTGTGCTCGTACACTCGGGTCTGTCACTGGACCAGCCTCAAGAAGTTCGTCTTGGCTGACCTCGTCTATGGTGCGCTCGGTATTGCGCTTGCGAGCGAGGACCGTGCGAAGTTCGGGGTTGGCCATCAACGGCTGCAGCGCTTCCTCGACCCGCGCCTGGCGAGCAGCTATAACTTCGGCTTCGCTGGGTTCTCCGTCCTGGCCGGCCGCGGCCCGCGCCTTCGAAGCCGCATCCAAGGCGGCATCGGGGTCCACAGAAGCCACCAGGGCGCCAGCAAGAGTTGACAGGCTGATGCCGGCTGACTCAGCAACCTCAGCGAGTTCCGGTGCAGAGAGCGTCTTGGCCAGTCGTGTCAGGCGCGACCCGATGGTGGAGGCGAGGTCGGGTGTGGCCGCCCCTTCCGCGACGCGCTGCAAGAGCTTGTCGAGGCCCACCGACTTGGGCGTCTTGTCCAGCGGCGCGGTTTCGTTGAGCGCCGTGGTGGTCACGCCGACTGCGTCCACGATGACGAAGTGAGTCTTGGTGCGAGCATCCGGGGTCACTTGCTGGAAATCCACGTCATTGATGACGCGCACACCCCGACCCTTCATCTGTTCAAAGAAATTGCGGCTCTTCACTTCACGCAGAAAGAAGACGCATTCCAGGGGCTTGATGTCAGTACCAGTGGCAATCATGTCCACAGTCACGGCGATGCGCGGCCAATATGACGTGCGGAAATCGCTCAACAGCTCCTCAGGCTTCGCGCCTGTGGTCTTGTATGTGATCTTTACTGCGAATCGATTCTCTTCGTTGAACTCTTCCCGCAACATCTGCACGATGCGATCTGCATGGCCGTCGTCCTTAGCGAAGATAAGTGTCTTCGGCACTTCGGTGCGGCCCGGGAAAATCTCGGTGAACAATCGCTCTCGAAATGTGCGGATCACAGTCCGGAGTTGGTCTGGGGCCACCACGGAGCGGTCTAGCGCAGAGGCGCTATAGATGAGGTCGTCCTCGAGTACAGCCTGCCGAGTGCGCCCCGTCAGCCGATCTTTGAAGGTTACAACAGTCTCACCATCGGCCTCCACCGTTGAACCGTTCTCGCCAATCCTGGTGCGGATTCGATAGACGTCGAAGTCGACGTTCACGCGGTCCTTGACAGCACGTTCATGGGTGTAGGAGAAGACGAGGTTCTGCTTGAAGAACCCATAGGTTTGCTTGCTCGGTGTGGCCGTGAGACCGATAAGATGCGCGTCGAAGTAGTCGAGGGCCTGCCGCCAAACGCCATAGATCGAGCGGTGGCATTCGTCAACGATCACGACGTCAAATGCCTCGATCGGGAGAGCAGCGTTGTATCCGAACTCGGCTACCTGCCGCGGTGCTTCCTCCTCCAGCGAGCTCTCCTCGACCTTCGGATCGAGTTCGGGTTCGTCGCGCAACATGGAGTGCAGTCGCTGGATGGTGGTGATGACCACGTTGCTCGCCGGGTTGACCGTGTTCGTGGTGAGGTGCTGCACGTTGTACAGCTCAGTGAAGAGCCGTCCGGTGTCAGGGGTAGCGAACGCCTCGAACTCGCTCAGAGTCTGACGACCAAGGTTGCCTCTGTCGACCAGGAACAAGATCCGCTTCGCTCCGCCGAACTTCAGCAGCCGGTAGGACAGTGACGCTGCAGCGTACGTCTTTCCTGAGCCGGTGGCCATCTGGACGAGGGCTCGCGGCTTGTCTTGAGCGAGGGACTCCTCGATCTGGCCGATCGCCTCATACTGCGCCAGGCGCAGGCCCTTGGGATTCACAGGAGGCATCGACCCCAGCCCGCGCCGGAAGGTCCCAGGGCCCTCCCCTCGGGTGAACAGCTCGTTCTGACGCAGAAGTTCAAGGAGGTGCTCAGGGCGATGGAAGGTATGCACCTCTCGGGACCGCGGCTTCGGGTCGAGGAGAGAGGTAAACCGTGTCTCAATGCCTGTGGACTCGTAGACAAA
The DNA here is from genome assembly GCF_006636205.1 of Kitasatospora acidiphila. Classification (NCBI taxonomy): domain Bacteria; kingdom Bacillati; phylum Actinomycetota; class Actinomycetes; order Kitasatosporales; family Streptomycetaceae; genus Kitasatospora; species Kitasatospora acidiphila. Next base: position 318,496 of record NZ_VIGB01000003.1, read on the forward strand.
CGGTAACGGCCTGCGGACCGCTGGCACAGAGTCAGGCAGACCATCGGCGTAGCGCCCGGACTGCGGCTCCACGCCGGTCAGCGTCTGCCCCTCCCTCTTCGCCTCTAGTACACCAACGACCTTCCGATCGACATAGAGCAGGTAGTCCGCACGGCCGTACCCCTTCTTCAGGGGGAACTCGCGCACAGCGACACCCAACCCAGCCGACAAGTTGATGGCCTTGTGATCTTGCACCTCCCACCCGCAGGCACGCAGCTGCTTGTCGATCTCCAGACGCGCTCGCTCTTCCGGTGTCAGGTACTCCGCCGCCCCCACCTCGTCGGACATCTGTCCCCTCCGTGTCCTCGTCCTACCTACGGCGCCACGCGAATCACAATGTGCCTACGCTACCGGTCTTGACTGACAGCCGACTGCGGGATGGCTCCTCATCGAGCTGAAGGGCGAGGCCCGCTCCAAGGCCGAGTACGTGGTCGGTGACCGTCGCACACGGCAGGTCCTCGATCAACGGTCCGGTCCCTGCGGCCGTCATAGGTCGGCGGATGGCCGAGCCGAGGGCGGAAACCAGACAGATCTCGCACGGACACGCCACCGGCCCAACGCTTGATCGGCCTGGATGCCCCGCGCTCAGCCGACCAGGCCTTGCACGGATTGCGAGGCGATATACAGCTTTTGCCTGCTATGCGTGTGCCCGTAAGGCCATCGCACGGGATTTGGCCGCGTGGCCGAAGTCAGACCCAAGAGAGGTCTGCGCGGCATTGACGATGCATCAGCTCCTCTATCTTCGGTGACGTCCGCAGGTCGACGGGCAAGGTTATTGACCAGCAGACATCAGACGAGCATGTCCCGCCAGCTCGTATCTGCTCCTGCGGCAATCCCACCGTCCCTCGCGCGCACTTCCTACGGCACCGCACTAGGGCCGGCGGGTTAGTACCCACAAGCGCAAGTCAAGGAGGTACCTGTGATGACTATTGCTCAAGGTCCCGAAGGGGGCGAAGACCGCCCAGCAACCGTCCCCGTGCTCCGGGCCCGCCTGCTGCGGCTTACCGGACGGGTCCTGCAGCCTGAGCTGCCGGAGGTGGTGATGGCCACGTTGGCCTGCGGGGCGATTCGCGGGTATACGGCCCCCAGGTCATGTTCCTGATCGGCGAAGTGACTGTGGCTGTGCTCGCCGCAGGCTACATCCGCCGTCGGGTGTGATGCGAGAGATGCCCTGCCGACCACCTGCCTCCCGGATTCCTCCGAGAGGCAGGGTGCAGAGAGACCATGAGTGCTTCCGGACCAGTCGCACGTCCCCGCGCCGAGCAGGCGCCGCCACTGGGCACACCTGCGGTTCGGTGCGGCTGTAGGGCGGGCGGGGAGTTTCATCCGGAATACAACCTGCTCTTTCCCGATTGGTCGTCCTGTACTGATCGCAGAGCGGATCCGGGTGACAGATCTGAAGTTGTTTCGCACCGGCGCCAACGGCAGCGACATCGAGCTGCACGGCTCAACGGTGGCGCTGGAGGTAGAGCTGCAGCGAAGGGTCGAGGCGAGCATGGAGGCGATGCTCGGCATCCGCTTCGTCGCCTCGGAGTACCCGACCGGGCCGTGGCACCGGGGGCGGATCGGCTCGCTCGGGCTCGACGAGAACGGCACCCCGGTGATCCTCGAGTACAAGAAGGGCAGCGACCACGGGGTGGTAACGCAGGCGGTCTCGTACCTGTCCTGGCTCAAGAGCAGCCGCCACGAGTTCCAGGCTCTCGTGCGGGAGAAGCTTGGCGCCGAGGCGGCCGAGAGCATCGACTGGCGCAACAACCCTCGGGTGGTCTGCATCGCCGCCGACTTCTTCCGGCACGACCGGACCGCGATCCACCTCATGGGTCAGCGCATCGACCTGGTGCGGTACCGGGTCTTCGAGGGCGGCCTGCTGAGTCTGCTCCTGGTGGAGTCGGCTCCGGGCACCGCCGCATCGGCTATCGAGCGCGCTGGCGGATCTCCGGCGGAGGCGTCGAACTCGGCGGAGACGGTCCTGGCTGAGCCGCCGGCGCCGCTGCGTGCTCTCTACGAGGAGCTGTGCGAGGCTCTGACCAGGTCCGGAGACGTCGAGGTGGAGGCGAAGTTCGCCATCCACCCGATCCCGGCTGGGGTGGACAGCGTGCTGAACGCCCTTCTGGCCCTGGTACCGCTCCTGCTGATCTCCGTCGGGAGCACCCGGCCGACCTATCCGAAGGCCCGAGCGACCGTTCGGTACCACCACTTCCTCATCAGGCTTCACCCCCTCTGGGAGCACCTGAGCGAAGCCGCACCCCAGATCCGGTACGGCCGCGCCCAGCATTCGCTCCGCGATGTTCTCGACCCGCGCGGCGTCCGTGACCGCCTGTACCGACGGACCATCGAAATCCGCGACGCCATCCTCATCCTGAACGGCGACGCCCCGATCTCGGTCCGCCTGGCCGCGGCCGACTTCGTCGACGACGCCGGACTCACGGGCCCGACTGCCACAACGGCAGCCGAGGCCTGCTGGCTGCGCGCCGTACGGGAAGCCCACACCGCGGGAGTTGCCCGCGCCGGAAGCCCTGAGGCCCCAGCCCAGGCCGGCGCCGACCTCGCAACAGAAGCAGACCTGCTGCTCAAGCTGTCCGACGCCTACTTCTCCGACCTCGCCACCGAATTCGCCCAGGCCCACCTGGAGCGACTGAACATCGCCGTCTCCGGAGCCACCTCATGACGTTCGCACCGCCCGCGCCGCCCGCCTTCTCCGACTGCACTCCAAGGCAGAAGGCTGCGAAGATCATCACGGACGTCCTCGCGCCGGCCAACCTGGTGATCGCCCTACTCCTCCTCGGCTGGCACAGCACCCACTCCTGGACCGGGCTGGGCTGGGGTGTGCTGGGGGCGTTGTTCTGCGGCGTCATCCCGATCAGCATCATCTTGCTCGGCGTGAAGCGCGGAGGACTCACCGACAAGCACATCCGGGTGCGACGACAGCGAATAATCCCCATGGCCCTGAGCATGATCTCCGTCGCCACCGGGATCACCCTGCTCTACGCCCTCGGCGCCCCGGCCGAGGTCTCCGCCCTGGTGGTCGCGATGCTCGTCGGGCTCGTGTCCTCCCTGCTCGTCACCACCGGATGGCAGATCTCCATCCACAACTCCGTCGCAGGCGGCACCGCCATGATCCTCCTGCTCGCCTTCGGCCCGGTGATGCTCCCCGCCATCCTCGGCGCCGCCGCCATCGGCTGGTCGCGCATCGTCCTCAAGGCCCACACCATCGCCCAGATCCTCGCTGGCACGGCCCTGGGCAGCACAGCAGCACTGACGTTCGTCCTTCTGCGCTGAGCAAGTTCACCGCGTCTCAACGAAGCCAGCGTGGAGTCGGATTCGAAATCGGCTGCCGAGGACAAGCGGCAACTGCGGACAACTGATCTGACAGCCAGTGCCTCCAAAGGTCCGGTAGATTCGTCCGGCATCTGATCGGCACACGAAGCGGCCCCGACGCCGCACATCAGACACGGGGGCAACCTGGTGCAGCCCGGAAGCGCGCAGCGGCAGCGGCTGGCCGACCTGCTGGAGTACTGGCGTGCCGTCGAGCTGTTCAGCCCTCCGTCAATCCCACGGGTGAGCGGCAAGAACGCCAGCGGCGTCGACGGCCTGGTCCGTGATCTGGCACCAACGCCCGGCAGCCCAACGCCCCCGCTGCCGTGGGCGGTCGGCGACCACACCGCCGGGGTCGGCCGGGCCCCGAGCGGGATGATGTGGCGGCACGAGGTCTACGGCGGGGTCTTCAAGCTGGAAGACATGCGCCAGGCCATGATTGCCGTGCTGCCGCCGGATACGAACCCGGATCCGGGTGTCCCGCAGGACGAGCTGAAGCTGTCGGGCGAAAGCGCGATGTTCGCCCTGGTCCTGGACGAGGACGGGCTGCTGATCGATGACACGTCGGTGGTCTCCGCGTGCGGGTGGGCGACCGGCCGCCTGTTCGACCCCGGTCCGGATGCTGCGAACTGGCTGCAGGGCTTCGACGCGCTGAACGCGGCATTCGGCGCAGCCGTCGATGACCTGACCTCCACGAACATCCCGTACACCGGCCGCTCGAGCCCCTTGGACCTCTGGCGTGCTGGCGGCCCGTCGACCTCCGCCGCCGGTGCCTCGACGGCGGGCGGTTGGCAGAAGCTGCTGGCCGAGATCCTGGGCGGTGCCGCCGTCGGGGCGGTCGGGGCGCTGTTCGGGGAAGTTGCCGCCGCCACCGTCAAGGGTGCTGCCGAGCCCCTGCTGCGCCGTGCGGCCGAGTGGGCCGAAGCCCGGCTCCCGAAGGAGGCCGGCGCCGAAGACGCAGCCGACGGTGCCCCCATGGCGCCCCAGGCTGCCGGCGCCACTCCCGTCGAGGAACCTGAGGAGCCTCTGGACACCGAGCCCCGCCCCGTCACCTTCGCCGACCTGGTGGCCCTGACCGCGCAGGTCGCCCACCTGTGCGGTGTCGAGGGCCGGCTCGCCCCGTCGACCATCCGGGTGAAGAGCATGCTGGTCCACCGGCCCAGGGACCCAAAGGAGCCGAACACCGCCGCACAGCCGTTCCTCAACAGCCTGCTGCCTCCGGATCTGTCCCGGGTGTGCGGGGCGCTCGAAGACGGCCTCGGCCCAGCCCTCGATTCCTATCTGATGTCCCGTCATGTCATCGACCACGGCCGGGGATCGACCTGCGGCAGGAGCGCGCCGAGGTGCTCGGCGGCGTCGCTCCGGCCCTGGTGCCCTCCGGCCGATGGCCGTCCAAGGCCGAGCATCCGCTGGCGCTGAGCCAGCAGTTCGCGGTGAACCGGATGCTGGCCGAGCGCGCGGACCCGGCCGGCGGCCTGTTCGCCGTGAACGGGCCGCCCGGGACGGGGAAGACCACCATGCTGCGCGACCTGGTGGCAGCCCTGGTGGTCGAACGCGCCATGGTGATGGCCGAGTTCGAGCGGCCCTCACAGGCGTTCACCGGCCGCGCGTGGGAGGGCCGGGACCGTCAGGGGTTCAACAAGCGCTACGTCGCGGCACTCGACCCGCGGCTGGCCGGCTTGGAGATCGTGGTCACCTCCTCCAACAACGGGGCGGTGGAGAACATCACGGCCGAACTGCCCGGCCTCGACGCGCTGGCCGAACCCTGGCGCGCCGGCACCGACCACTTCGCCGACCTCGCCTCCGCGCTGCTCAAGGGCGCCCCGGCGTGGGGCCTGGTCGCGGCGGTGCTCGGCAACAAGGAGAACCGCAAGCAGTTCGGCAACCGCTTCTGGTGGGGTCGACTGCCCAATGAGGAGTCGGCGGCCCGCGAGGAGGCCGGCCTTCCCGAGTTGCGCGGCATGCGGGCCATCCTGAGCGACTGGTCTCCGCGCGGCTTCGGCAAGACCTGGACCCCACCGGCCCAGCAGCCACCGCCCTGGCAGGAGGCAGTCGCCGCATTCCGCACCGCCCACAAGGAAGTCGAGCGTCTGCGGGCCAAACGCTTGAAGCTGGCCGCCATGCTGGCGGAAGCGGACTCGCCACAGCAGGAGCAGCGGAACCGGGCCTTGCGCACCGCAGCACAGCAGGCCAGCGAACGGGTCACGGCGGCGAGAGCCCGGCTACGCGACGCCCAAGCAGCTGACGCGGCGGCAGTGCGGACAACCGCTGCCGCCCAGACGGCCGAACGACTGGCCGGGGAGCACCTTGCGGTGGCTCGCGAGGAACTGGCCGTGGCCCACGCCCAGTTGGTGGGCGCGCGCGAGCTCGCCGGTCACCACCAGACGCAGGTCGATGCTTTGATGGAGCGCCAGGAGTCCTTGGCGGCAAGTAGTTCGAAGGGCGGGCTGCGCCGGCTGCTGCAGACGGCCGCCAAGCAGCAGGCCGCCGAGGCACAGCGCGAGCGCACCTTGGCGGAGAACGTGATGCTGCTGGCCCAGCAGCGCGCTGCGCTGGACGCGGCCGTCACCAAGGTGGCCGAAGCAGTCGGCGCCCAGGCACTCGCCGAGGACCGGCACGCCCGACGACTCGCCGAGCTGACCGAAGCCGCTGCCGCGGTCCGCACCGCCTCAGTGGGCCAAGAGAAGGCCCGCTCCAGGATCGATACCGAGAACCATGCTGTGGCGGCCGCCGCCCGCGAACGCTCGGCCGCTCGAACGAGGCTTGACGCGGCCGAGGAGCAACTCAGGCTCTCCCAGACCCTGGTGGCCAACGCGGCCACCTACCTTCCCTCACTGCCGCTCGGTTGGCTCGACCTCCGCGACGGAGACCAGGAGCTCAGCTCTCCCTGGTCCGACGAGGCCTGGTCCGCTGCCCGCAGCGAGCTGTTCCTCCGCGCCCTGGACCTGCACCGCGCCCTGGTCGCCAACACGGCGAAGAAGGTGCGCGGCAACCTCCAGGTGCTGATGGAGCTGATGGCCGGCACCAATGGCCCGATCCCTGACGAGCAGGTGCTGCAGGCCTGGCAGACCCTCTTCCTACTGGTTCCGGTGGTGTCCACCACCTTCTCCTCGATCGGCAGCATGTTCGCCCGACTCGGCCAGGGCTCGCTGGGCTGGGTGCTCGTCGACGAGGCCGGACAGGCGACCCCGCAGGCCGCCGTCGGTGCACTCTGGCGGGCCCGCCGCGCTGTCCTGGTCGGCGACCCACTCCAACTCGAACCGGTCGTCACCATGCCCGCTGCCCTTCAGCGCCGCCTGCTGCTCGCCTACCAGGTCGACGAGGAGTGGCTACCGGGCGCCACCTCCGCCCAGGCCGTCGCCGATCGGGTCAACCGCTTCGGCACCTACCTCCCCGCGCCCCGCGGCGACGGCGAATACGTCTGGGTCGGCTCACCGCTGCGAGTCCACCGCCGCTGCCAGGAACCGATGTTCACCGTCAGCAACAAGGTCGCCTACGGCGGACTGATGGTCTACGGCACCCACGAGCAGCCCTTCCCCAACCGCGACCCCGACGGCCTGATGCCCAGCCGCTGGCTCAACACCGACGACTCCACCCGCCCGGCCGAGGCGCCCTGGGGCGATCGCGACCGCCACGCTTTCACCTACGTCCTCGACTCGCTGGACCAAGTCGGTGTCGGCATCGACCGCCTACGCATCATCGCCCCGTTCCGCGCCCTCGTCACCGAGTGCAAGAAAATCTGCCGAGCGCGTGGCTGGAGCAGTGAAGACCTCGACGAGCGCTGCGCTACCGTCCACAAGGCCCAGGGCAAGGAGGCCGACGTGGTGATCCTGGTCCTCGGCGGCAACCTCCAGGGATCCCGAACCTGGGCCGCCCGGACCCCGAACCTGCTCAACGTCGCCGCCAGCCGCGCCAAGCGCCGCCTCTACGTCATCGGCGAACGCGCCCTCTGGTCACAGGAGCTCCACTTCGACACCCTGGCCGACCAGTTCCCCGTGTTCGACCACATCGGCGACCGGGACACCTGGCCACAGGCGAAGCCCGGCCCGCAAGGACGAGCCCCACGGCCGACCGACGCCCGTTGACCACCATGCGCTCTGGCTCGTCTTCGCCGACGTCCCGGAGCGCTGGTCCATCGCCCATGGCCCCGCCGACCGCCAGGCCTGCCTGAACCACGTCGACGCCGACTGGACCGACATGCGACCGACCTGCGTGATCGCCGCGATGGCCCACTGCTGATCCGGAGCTCGCACGACCTCTGTGGACCCGGAGTACCGCCCGAACCCGCGGTGCCTGACGTTCCGGAGCCCGCTCACGGCCGGTGGCCGGTGAGCTGCTGCCACCGCTCGCACGCCGCGTTCCACTCATGGCGGGCTTGCGGAATGCGCACATCCGACTTCTGACGGTCCAGCAGGTCGGCGAGTCGACTCTGGGCCTGCTCCTGTCCGGCGGTATCGGCGATCACGTCGCGCAGCTCGGCCTCGGCCTGTGGCACGAGTGCCTGGCGTTCGGCCTTGGACGCCTTGGCGTTGGCTACGGCGTTGTACACCGCCACAACGAACCCTCGCGCCTCGGCTTCGGGTGTCTCCTCAAGGGGGACGATCACCATCTTCTGGCGGCCGGTCGGGAGCGTCACATAGACGTGACCGGCCTTGCCCGAGTACTCGTCGCGGATGGCGATGTCGTGCAGCGGGTACTCCGCGGTGCGGCCGTCCACCGTCACCTCCAGCGCGTGCTCGTACAGCCGAAAACTGTCGCCCAGCGACGACCGCAGGATGCCTCGGTCCGGGTCTTGGAGCCGGGCCAGGCGATCCCGTGCCTGGTTGACCCGGTCCCGATGAGCACGCTCGGCCGCTTTGACCGCAGAGTGCGCCCTGTCTCGCTCCCGGCCTGCCGCGCGCTCCGCTTCGTGAAGCCTGCTGCGGGCCACGTCCAGTTCGTGCCGATCCTCGGCGTACTCCGTGCTGAAGGCGTACCGCAATCCCCCGGGATAGCGCTTCATCAACCAGGCCACCGCGCCGCCGAGCACCAGCACGGCCACCAGGATCCAGCCCACCAGCCCCATCGATCCCCTCCCCGGTCCCATCGGACGGTGCCCACTCGGGCAGGCTCGATCGTACGGCGGTCACCACCGTGCGCGCGGGAATCCGGGATCTCCTGTGCCGACACCGGCGACAAGCGCGGCTGTCGTGCGCGGGCGTGCGCCGCCCATAACGCGCCATCTGCGAAGACCCGAATGCCCAGGGGCAGTCGCTGGCCCGATGTGGCGCGGACGACATCGCCGCAGCCTACGCGCGCCGCCTCGGCCTGGAGCCCGACAGGCTCGGCAGTGGCCGGTTAACAGCCCCATCGATGATCATTGTTGATGATCAGTCAGAATCTGTCCGTAGTCACTGCTACACCAATTCCCGAAGGTGAACCGCACGGGGCGGGTCACCGAACCGGGAGGGAACAGCCTTGGCGCCTGAGGGATACCACCGCGTCCGCGCCCACTGGCGCCGCAACCCGCGACCCAGCGCCAAGAAGACGAGCGGCTGGGCGATCGTCGGCATCGTCGGACTCGTCTGGCTGTGGGGGCACTTCATCGGCTTCGGTGACAGCAGCACGGCCGCGCCCGCCAAGCCGACCCCGTCGGCGTCCGCCCCGGCAGCCCACTGATGGCCAGGAGGCGGTCACGGCTGCGCAAGCCGCACGGAACCACCGAGTACATCGCCGCCGCGGTCTTCGCCGCCGCCGTGCTCTCCTGGCTGTTCGAGGCCGCCAAGGCGGCATTTGAGGCCGCCGCCCGCCACTGGCCCGTACTCGTCGCCCTCGCCGTGGCGTGCGCCGCCATCGGCGCGGCGGTCTGGGCGCGCAGCAGGCGGGCCGCCCGACTCCGCACAGAGCGACTGGCCATGATGCGGCTCACCCTCGCCCAGATCGACGCCATGGGTGACCAGGACTTCGAGTTCGCGCTACGGGACCTGCTGGTGCGCGACGGCTGGAAGGCACGCAAGGTCGGGCAGCAGGGCGACCAAGCCGCCGATGTCATTGGCCAGCACCCCGACCTCGGCCGGATCGTCCTGCAGGCCAAGCACACCAAAGTCCGTGCCAAGGTCGGCTCCCAGGTGATGTACCAGGTCAAGGGCACCGCCGGCCCCGCGCACGGCGCCAACATAGCCGTCGTGGTGACCAATGGCGCGTTCACCCGCGACGCCGCCGCCTGGGGAAACAAGCACCACGTCCACTGGGTCGACCGCGACCGGCTGCGGGCCTGGGCCGAGCACGGCATCGCCCTGCACGACCTGCTGCGGCTGCCCGCCGCCACCCCGAAGCGCCAGCTTCGCCGCTCGGCAGCCTGACACCCGTTCACAGTCCACACACAGAAGGGGAAGCATGGTGGGTGACGACGCAACGTGGGACTGGATCTGGAAGCTCGCACTGGGCTGCCTGGTCGGCTGGGTGGCCCTCAAGATGCTGTGGCGCTGGCTTTCCACGACCGTCTGGCACTGGCTCAGCGCAGGCGTGTGGCAGTGGCTCACCTCGGATCTGTGGGGGTGGATCGCCAGCCACCCGGTGTGGTCGGCCCTCATCGGCCTGCCGATCGCCGCGATCGCCGTCGCCACCCTCAGGGGCCGGTCTGGCACGAGCGGGTACGTGTACTTCGACGATGACGAAGACCTCGAGGAGGAGCCCGAGGTCATCACCTTCCGGATGCACCAGCTGGCGGCTATGACCCCGACCGGGTTCGAGCAGGCGTGCGCCGATCTGCTGGTCCGGGATGGCTTCCACCCGGTGCGCCGGTCCGGCGGCGCCGGCGACCTCGGGGCCGACGTCATCGCCTGGGACTCCTACGGTCGCAAGATCGTCGTGCAGTGCAAGCGGTACAAGAAGCCGGTCGGAAACGAGGAAGTCCAACGCTTCAACGGCACCGCACGGCCCGAGCACGGCGCCGACGTTCCCATCATGGTCGGGCTCAACGGCTTCACCGTCCCGGCCCAGAAGTTCGCCGCCCGCCACAACATCACGTTGGTCGACCAGGACGCTCTGCAGGATTGGGCTCACGGCAAGGACCTGCACGACATCATCAGCGACGACCTCACAGCAGCCTGATCCCGGCAGACCCGGGCACCAGGAAGGCCGCACGGGTGCCTCCGTGAAGAAGTGTTCAAGCCGACCGGCCCGAACACGCCACGCCGTGCCAAGTCCGGCTGCTAACCGATCGTGTGGGCCAACAGCATGGTGGCGCAGACGCCATGATGGGGGATCACGCATCCACCAACCCGCACCGATGCCCGCGCCGGTCGGCAGGGCAGCCATGGCAGAAAACGAGACTGAAGCTCTTGATCGACAAGATGTACCTTGACACCGACCGCACCTGGCGGGGGCGGACGATCAGTGTCCGACCCTCGCGCTGGTACGCCTCGGTCGTACTCGACCGCGACGGCTACGTCGATACCCTGAACGCCCGCAACGAAGAGTCCCAGCTTCCCGAAGCCTTTCTCGAGGCCGTGCAGCGCTTCAACGACAGCGGGTGCGACCGGATCTGGTACGACGGCTACACGGGCGGTTTCTTGTCGGGCCATGGCGCACGCGGCGTCACCCTGTACACGCCCTTCACTCACGTCCAACCCGCTCGCGAAGCACTGCGCGCCGCCGAAATCGACCACGACTACACCGCGCTGCACGACCTCGCCGAGCAGTTGGCGCTGCCCATCGACAACTGGCTCGCCCCCGGCGAGCGGCAGTTGCTTCGCGGCACCGATTTCCTCCCGCTGCCCGCTCTGTTCCTACGCTTCCTGCGGGCCCAGGCTGGCCGACGCGGCCTACGCCTCAACGGCCGCGCCGAGGCCGGAAGCGTGTGGGTGCGCCCCACGCTGGATCCGTATGAGAAGACGATCCGCGAGCGCCACCCGGAGCGGCACCCCGGGTGGGTCGACCGATGGAGTGACCACGTCGACCCGGACGACACGCCGTGGCGCCCCTGGGTCGGCGGAAGGGATCAGGACCTCAGCCGAGGTGCACTACCAGTGACGTTCCTGTCGGTCACGCTACCGGAGACCGACAAGTGCCCTTGCGGCTTCTCCCGAGCCAACGTGGAACACGATGACGTCCATCGCGAGCGTCACTCGGAGTGGGCGTTCGGCATCCGAGTGCCGAAGAACGCCGTTTGGGGCGACGACCTGGTCGTGGTGACCTCGCAGTCGCCGATCGCCTGGAGGCGGCTGGCGGAGCGCATGGGACAGTTGCCGCGGCGGGAGAGTAACTACGACTTCAACTCATGGTCACACGTCGGCGAGCCGGAGGAGACCCCGGAGCGGTTCCGGGCGTACCTGCTGCGCGTGGACGACCACGTCGTCGGCTACCTCGCCGCGCACGACACCGACCGTCACAGGTGGTGGGACCTGGGCGAGCGGTCGAAGTACGGCGAACGCAACGACGCCGTTCGACCGCGCATCGACATGATCTGGACGGCCGAGACCTACCGCCGCCACGGCGTCGGCAAGATCCTCGTCCAAGCCCTCGCAAAGGACTCCGGGTGTGAGGTCGAGGACGTTTCGTGGTCGAGCCCTGTCAGCGACGACGGCCGGCTGCTCGCCCTTCGCCTGTCCCCCGGCGGCGTCTGGGTCAGCTGAAGGAGAGTCCTCCGGCGGGCCGGAGCACGGCCGCGCCCGCCGACTCGGCCTCACATGCAAAGTGGGCCCACCGACGCCGATCTCCTGCCGCCGCACTGCGCGAGCTGACGGAGGAGGCCGGGCTGGACCCTGCCGATGTGCTCCCTGCGTCGCAGACACCTGTCTAACGACCGAGACGCTGGCCACCGGGGAGGCACACCTCCTACGTCACGGAGTCACGGTCAGCCCGCGCGACCCTCACCGTTCTCGGGGGCGGGCGAACAGGACCACGACCGGACCCGAGTTGCTCGACTCGTGATCACGTTGGGTCTGTCGACGGCGATGAGCACTGGCTCCACAGCGATCCGAGGCGAGGAACCCCCAGTCACCGCACCGAAGTCGTAGCGAACCCGCCCGGGGGCGAGGGCGACCATAGAGAGCGAGACTGAGCCCCAGACGCGTCCGCCCGGTGGCTCAAGACGGCGTATCAGGGCTGCCGAGTCATCGGGTGGCAAGCCGTCGCCACGCGCGATCGGCAGCCACTGACCCCACGCTTCTTCCGGCGGGCCGGCTGCTGGCTCGGGGCGGGCAACGGCTTGCAGCCGCGCACGGAAGTGTGCGGCGCGGGCGGTCATCGTCGCGCTGATGTGGGGCGGACAGGTGCTGCTGGTCGTCAGCCCGTCCAAGCCGTCGTTGAGCACGACACTCGACCTGCTGGCAGCTCCTGATCTTCCAGGGTGCTGCCGTCCCAGCTGATCACCCGTGCCCCGCTGGGGCGGGCCAGGATCAGGTGGAACGGGTCGTAGCACCCCAGCTTGTCGATCCTCCGGCCGCTGGCGGCGATCAGCGGGAGCTCACCCCGGGACAACCGCCGCTGCCGGGGAACGCTCGGGCCGAAGCCGTTGAGCAGGCAGGCCGCCATCGGCCCGGGCCCCGGCTCACCACCCGGGTTGACGGCGAGCCAGGTTCCGCCCGCCTCCAGGTCCAGGCCGCCGGTGACGTTGGGCTGGAACGGCCAGTGACGGCCAGGCGGCAGCCACTGGCGGTCGGTGTACTCGTCCCGGACGGCGAGCAGGAGGACCGGCACCGGCGAGTCCGGGTCGATGCTGACGAACGCCGTACCGTGGCCTCCTACAGCTGTCGGCTGGTCTCAAGGTGGCGGGCCGCCATGAGGATTCCCAACGACGCGCCGGACAGGGTCAGTCGGCCGTCGTATGCGGCTTCAACCGCTTCCGGCAGGTCCCACCATTCCAGGGTCATGCCGGTCTCCGAGGCGGTCAGCTGCTGCTCGCCGAGGGCGAGGCCGCGCGCCAGGAAGAAGTGCAGGCGGGCTGTGTTGCGGGTCATCAGGGCGACGCTGCCCAGCGCCGTCCAGTCCCGGGCGGTGATCCCGGCCTCTTCGATGAGTTCGCGTTGCCCGGCCTCCATGGGGCTCTCGCCGGGCTCGATTTGACCACCCGGCGGGGTGACGACCTCGCCGTGCACGTAGGTGACGGAACGGACCATGCCGACCCGTCCGCGGTCGTCCACCGGGACGGTCAAAGCACCGTCGGGCTGTTCGGTGACCCACACCTCGCCGCGCTGCCCGTCGGGCTGGGTGACCTGGTCGAGGTGAATGGCCAGGCGCGGGGCGGTGAGGACCGTCGCGCGGGCGTGCTGTTGCCAGGTCACATCGGCCTGCCGCAGTGCAGGATGACCTGGCTGCCGGTGGCGTGGGCGGCGACCAGGGCGTTCAGCCGGGCGTGCATCGTGGGCGACACCTTGCTTTCCCAGTTGGAGAGGTGATGGAACCGGTGGTCGTCGTGGGCCGCGGTCAGCTGGACCGACTCGGCCTCCTGGCGGGTGACGGCTCCGCCGCAGAAGAATTAGGTGGTGACGGGCGGCCAGCCCTCGGCCGGCGGCAGGAACTCCACGCCGATCGGGACCAGCGGCCCGGCCGGCTGGAGACCGGTCTCCTCCATGAGTTCTCGCCGGGCCCCGTCCACGGGGGCCTCGCCCTTTTCGAGGAGCCCGCCCGTTGCCCACCAGCGCTGCGGCCAGCCCTTGGCGGCCCGGCCGGCGTTGTAGGAGTCGTGAACGAGGAGCAGCCGCCCCTCGGGGTCGAACAGCAGCACACCGCAGCCGTGCAGGGCCGGGGGCAGTGTCTGGACGAACTCCTCGCGGGGCATCCAGGTCTGCGCCATCGCAGTACCCCCGCCACTCAGGTCGCCGGCGCGAAAAGCGCGCGCAGGTGGGCGGGGTCGGAGGTACCAGGGATCGGCGCGACCTGCGGGCCAAGGTCCAGCAGCCACCGTAGCGCCCCGGCCGGGTCGAGCGCCTGCCCGGCGTTCAGCGGCCGGTACGGCACGTACGGGATGCTGTTGGCCAGGCAGTACGCCAGCGCCGGGTCGTCGGGCTCCTCGATGTTCAGGCAGTTCTGCACGGCAGCGACCGTCACCACCTCGCCGGCCTCGCGGATCTGCTCGGGTGTCACCTTGGACAGGCCGACGTATCCGATCTTCCCCTCCTGCCGTAGCTGCTCCAGTTCCCCGACCTGGTCGACCAGCGGCACCGTCGGGTCCACGCGGTGCAGGTAGCACAGGTCGATCTGCTTGATCCTCAGGCGGCGGAGCGACCCCTCGACAGCGGCGCGCAGATACTCGGGGCGGCCCAGCGGACGCCAGACGTTCGGTGCGGGCCTCACCATGCCCACCTTCGTGGCGAGCAACAGCTGCTCCGGATAGGGGTGAAGCGCACGGCGGATCAGGTCTTCGACGGTGTGTGGGCCGTAGGCATCGGCGGTGTCGATGTGGAGGACACCGAAGCCATCAACGGCCGTGCGCAGCAGCCCTACGACGCCGACCAGGTCAGCCGGGTAGCCCCAAGTTCCGGGACCGGTCAGACGCATGGTGCCCAGGCCCAGGCGGGGGACCTTCTTGCCCGCGATGGTGATCGTGTTCACGCGGCAACCCCGGCCGCCCAGGCGGTGACGATCGTCTCGACCGCCGCTTCAACGGCGGCGGCGTGACCGGTGGCCGGCACCGGGATATGCGCCACGGTGTGCGCGTTCAGCGTCCGGTGCAGTTGCTCATCCACGCCCTGGCGGAACGCGGCGTCGGTCCAGTCGGGGTCCTTGCCCGGGTGGACGGTCAACGGGAGCTGCGGGTCGAGGACGGTGGCGAGGAACGCCGTCGGGCGAGGGCAGGTCAGCTGCGCCAGGCCGGTCAGGCGCGACAGCGCCTCGGAGTCGGGGTGCTCGCCGCGGTGCTGGAGGGCGGCCAGGTAGTAGGCGACGGCGTCGTACTGGGTGCGGTCCACGATCACGACGTCAGCGGCGAGTTCGGCCTCCAGGATGGCGGCCGAGGTCGCGCTGATGATCCAGGCGGTGGACTGGGCAGTGTGCCGGGTCATCTTCGGGAAGCCGAGGTCGGCGGCCCGCTTGGCGAAGCCCCCGGTGCGGGCCACGGTGATGCCGGTGGCGCGCAGTTCCATCTCGATGCGCCGGGCGAGGGTGGTCTTGCCGGACGAGTGCGTTCCGGCGATGTAGAGGCGAAGGGGTGTCACCACAGGGTCTGTTCCTCCGAGTCGGGTGTAGCGGGCAGGGGGGCGCCGGGCATTCCGGGCGGGACGGCGGCGGCGACCAGCGCGTCCCAGGTGTCGTAGTGCGTGGCGAGGTCGAGCAGAAGCAGCGCGGTGGCGTGGGCGTCGAAGCCCGCGCGGTGGCGCTGGCCGGGGACGGCGGCCAGGTCGATGCCGGTCAGCTCGATCAGCGCGTCGAGGCTGTACTTTCCGGCCTTCGGGTAGGTCGCCCGGGCCAGCCGCAGGGTGTCCAGTACCCCGGCCGGCTGCCAGGTGGGCATGTGCCGCAGCAGCACGCCGTAGTCCACATGGGCAGCGTGCGCGGCGATCCACGCGCCCTCCAAGTCGGCGTGCACCCGATCCCCCACCTGCTCCCAGGTCGGGGCGGTAGCCACGTCCTGGTTGGTGATGCGGTGCACCCGGGTGGCGAACGGCGTGATCGGGTGCGGCGGACGCAGCAGGATGGAGCGGGCGGACGCCGGCACCGGGCTCCCCGTCTCGACGGGGATCGCCGCGATCTCGACCAGGTCCGGCGGCTGTGCGCCGTTGCCCTCCACGTCCACGACGAGGAGGCGGGGCCAGGTGCCGTAGTCCATCGGTGCTCCTTACTGGGGGGCCGGCCAGCCGATGTCGGCGCGGCCGTGCCTGCGGTGGTGGTGCGGCTTGTCACGGTCGTGGACCTGGTAGCCGAAGCCGTGCTGCAGGAAGTAGCGCGGCGGCTCGTTCAAGCCCGAGACGATGATGGCGCGTTCGTTCACCTCAACGTCGCCGATCGCTCCGAGAGCACGGGCCTGCTCGGTGGCCTCCTCGACGGTGGGCGCCTGCCAGACGTCGTGGCACAGTCCCAGCTGCGCGACCGGGCAGATGTCGCAGAGCTCCTGGATGCCGTAGTGGCCGTTGTAGTCGGGCACCTTGTGGGCGTAGGCGACCCCGCAGCTGGTCTTGCGGAACAGGGGCCCGTACGGCTCGCCCTGGTCATCGGGGCGGTGGAAGGCGGCGAGGATCCGCCGCTCGGATTCCTCCGGCATGATCTTGCGGCGGGCGGTGTCCTCATACGGCATCGGCAGGCCGTGGGACTCGTAGTAGGCGGCGATCTCATTGCGGAAGAACAGGCCCGTGAACACCGTGGCGTCGGCGTGCCGCGACAACTCCAGCGCCCGCTGGATGCGCTCGTCGGAGTCGTTGAGCCCTGGCACGATCGGCCGCCAGTAGAGCACCGTGCGGTAGCGCTCGGCGTGCCGGTGGAGGGTCTGAAGGCTGGCGGCGGCGATGGCGGAGTCCACCGGCTCGATGCTGGGGTGCTCGATGCCGGAGTGGGTGACCAGGACCGTCAAACGGATGTGGCGGAAGGAGTTGAGGACCTGGCAGTCCTCGGGGCTGACCCGCCAGCGGGTGATGATCAGCACGTGGTTGGTCAGCTCCTGCCCGTCCAGCAGCCGCAGCGTGTTGAACGTGTGCGGCTTGACCACGGGCAGCATCGGGTCCGTCGCCCGGTTGAAGATCTGGATCGGCGTGCGGTGGGGGCGGAAGTACCGGTGCCCGGTCAGTAGGGCGACTGCGGCCTCGTCGCTCATCAGCGCCCGGGGCGTCTTCAGCTCGAAGTTGTCGAACAGGTGGCGCACGCAGTAGCCGCAGTCCAGCGGGCAGCCGACGATGTGGTTGAGGGACAGGCCGGACTTGCGGTACTCGATGATCTCGGCCAGCTCCGGCTTGAGCTGGGCGATCTGATCGGCGGTCAGGATCGGGAGCTGGCGCCGGGCCCTGGGGGCGGCGGTCGTCATCGGTGGTCCTCCTTGATGTCGAGTAACTGGTGCTGGCCGGCGCCGAACCACGTCCCGAAGTCCCGACGCGCGGCGCGCGAATGGTCGGAGGTGTGGATCAGGTTCTCCACCAGGCGCTGCTCGGCGCGGGCGGCGGTGAGGCTGTCGGTGCCCAGATCAGCGCGAATGGTGCCCGGCTCGGCCTGGCGGGGGTCGAAGTGCCCGAGCAGGTCGCGCAGCCGCTCGGGGGTGCCCGGCTCGCCGTGGGCGAGCGCCACCTCCACCGGCTGCCCCACGTAGGTGGCGCGCAGGCAGCCGGGCACGTCCACGTCGAACAGGTCCCGATCGACCAGCAGGTCCCAGTAGTGGACGTGGATCTGCCAGTCCTCCACGACGACCCGCCGCCGGTGCACGATCCGCGCGGCCGGCTCCAGCCGGGCCAGCACCCGGTCACTCAGACCGCGCCGCAGGCAGTCCGGCTTGAGGAGCACAACGCTCCAGCGCGACCAGTCCACCTCGCGCATCGGGTCCTGCCTCACCTGACCTCCTCGGTGGCGACCCGGGTGGGCCAGCGGCGCTCGAACTGCCAGCGGGCGCCCGGCTCCAGCGCTTCGAGCAGCTGCCGATCAACGGGTTCGGTCGGGCAGTTGACCACCTGACGGTGCGCCTCGAAGAGCAGCAGCACCCGCCGCCAGTACAGAGGCAGGTCCAGCCCGGCGATGTCGGCCGGGGTGTACTGGACCTGGTTGGTGCGCAGCAGCTCCTCGTGCTCCAGCACGGTCCGGATGTGCTTCCAGGTGGTGTGGGCGGGCATCACCGGGGCCGCGAACAGCGGCATGGCCCTGGGGCTGGCCGCGGTCTCCTCCAGCACCCTGCCGGCGCGTTCCAGGTCGCGGACGCCGACGTGCATCGACCCCACGTGGTGGGTGTAGGAGCCCAGGCGCAGGCCGAGCTGGGCAGCGGCGAACTCCTGGATCAGGGTGAAGCTGTAGACGTCGCAAACCATGCCCCGGTTGGCGTCGTTGGCGCGCATGTAGGCGATCATGTGCAGGTAGCCGTCGCGCGCCAGCAACTGGAGTCCGACCAGGCACGGCAGGTCGGGATGACCGATCTCATCCAGGTCGCGGGCCTCGAACACCGGCAAGTACGCGCGCTTGCTGTCCTTCTCGGCCTTCAGCAGCTCCAACGCCCGGTCGAACTCGGAAGGGGCGCCGTCGGGCCGGGCGGCGAAGATCCGCGCGCCGTAGGCCGAACCCTCAATGGTCGTGCCGTCGCGCGAGTCCGCCCGTCGGCGGGAGGCGTAGTGCCCGATCAGGTCCAGGTTCCGCAGGCCGCCCAAGTACCAGAGCGCCTCCGCGTAGTGGTAGACCGGGTTGACCGGCCGGCTCGTCAGGAACAGGGCCCGCTGCCGGGGGTCGGTGAGCCGGAAGCTCGCACCGAGGACCTCGTGACTGTCGTTCCCGCGGGCGGTGTTGACGTGCTCGTTGTTCTCGGTGACGTGCCGCAGGACGGCAGCGTAGGCGTGCTGGAACGAGAGGAAGACGGCAGGTGCTATCACGCTGGACTCCACTTCTTTGGTGCGGATTGGGAGGGCGGGCGGGGATCCGAATTGAGGCCCACGCACGGGCGTTGTTCTCTCCCGGGAGCGACCGGAAGGAGCTTGGATAGCCGGGGCTGATCCCCCCGGCGAAGACGCCAGCCGCCGTGAGGCATCCGGCAGTGGCCATCAGGACCGCGATCTTGCGCCGGGGTCACGCCGCGGTGGGGCTGTCTACGGCGAGCGTGGGGCACGCGCGGTCCGCCAACCCTGCCTACCGCTCGGCTGGACGATCAGCCAGGTGCTCGGCCGGCCTTCGCCAGCCCCTCAGGTGGCTCCAACTCGAAGCCCCCTCATACCGAGAAGGACGCGGCCCACCACATTCGGACTGACCGGCGCTCCGTCGACGCCGCCCGGAGACTGGCGCCCGCCCTCGTCGGCGGCCCGCTGATGGCAGTGAGGGCCACCTCCCGCCCAAACGACCTTCCCGACTCCCCCGTTCGCCGGGTAATGCCCCCACCGGGTACTCATCGCCGCAACGATGAAGATCCCGCGACCGCTAACCGCTTCGACGCCGACCTGCTTCAGCACCGGGGGCCGACCATCCCGGTCCCATACCAACAGCCTGATCGCACCGTCGACAAGCTCCGGGGTGAGCTCGAACGTGTGCACCGGGACCGAGGCCAGCTGCTTGCTCTTCTCGGAATGCCGTACGGCGTTCGTGACCAGCTCCGACACGAGGAGCTCGACCGTCCCCACGACATCTGAGGGCACGCCCCAACGCGACAAGACATCCGTCGCGTGCAGTCGAGCCAGACGGACAGCGTTCGGCCTCTCGGCCAGCTGCAGTGTGGAACGCGGGAGTAACGCCTGGGACACGGAGTGCCTCCCGAGTGGATAACAGGACAGGTCGACCCTGGCGGGCCGGGCGCCTGAGGTTCAAGGCGTTCGTGACGAGTTCGCTGAAGACCAGAAGCACGGTCGCCACCACCGAGGCATCAACCTCCAGGTCGGCGACGACGTGGGCAGCGAAAGCGCGTGCCTCTGCAACCGACTCGTGCCTTGTGGCACGGGCCAGATCGCGCGGGCCATCGCCAACAAGTGGAGCTGCAGTCCGGCAGCTTGCAGGGGCATGCCGCAGCGGGATCGCACCGGGCGAGTCCGGCCTCACCTGAACGAGCGTCATGTTGGTCCTCTTCCGCGGTGAGTTCACTGCCGCTTGAGCCGAAAGCTGAGAAGCGCCGTCGCAGCCCAGCAACTTGGACCATCGGTCACGTTGCGAATGCGAAGAACTGCGAGCCGTGATCAAGGGTCGACGACAGGACGGCCCGATCCAAGTACCGCGCGCATGACGTCAGGTGACCCGTGCTGACTTCCGACGACATTGAGCGACCTTGCACCGGTCGGCACTCGCATCGGACATCGTTTGTGCCGCAGCATGGGATCAGGCAGTCGGGGAGGTAGTAATGCAGTCGACTCTGTTTCAAACGCTGGCAAGGCAGCGGGGGCTGGAGGAGTACAAACTCTTCCTCGCCAACTTCCGCCAGGCCGCCCAGCACCTCGCCGAAACGGAGGCCAACCCCGCCATCGCCGGCCTTGAGATCGGCCAGCGCCAGTTCATGCGATGGCTGGGCGGGGAGTTCAACGGGCTGCCCAGGGCTGCCTCACGGCGAGTCCTTGAGCACATGTTCGACTGCTCCGCCGAAGCCCTCTTCTCCTCCGCACCGCAGACTGGTCTGGCCGTCGGCCCCACCCTGATGACCACCACCTCCGTACCGGGATCGGATCCCACCACCGAGAACACCTGGACCGCACTGATGGCATCTGCCGCAGACGAGTCAGCACGCTTCGCGCAGTTGGCCGAAACGACCAACGTCGGACCCCACACCCTGGAGCAGATGGCCGCGGATGTGGCCCGGATCGTGTCCACCTACCCGAACCGGCCGGTCGTCCCGCTCTTCCTCGAGGCGAAGACGCTACGGGACCGCACGTTCTCCCTCCTGGAGGGTCGGCAACCGCCGCTCATGACGAAGGACCTCTACGTCCTGGCCGGCACCCTGTGCGGGGTCCTCGCGAACGCTGCCTTCGACCTCGGCGCATACCATGCGGCCCATACCCACGCTCGCACCGCGCTGCTGTGCGCCAAGCAGGCCGGGCACCACTCCCTGCAGGTCTGGCTCCACGGCATGCAGGCCCTAATCTCCTACTGGGACAACAGACCGGCCGACGCGGTCCACTTCGCCCAGTCGGCTACCGACCTGACTCCCGAGGGCGGAACCGCCGGGATTCGACTGGCCAGTATCGAGTCCCGCGCCCATGCCCGCCTCGGACACCGCACCGATGCGCTCGCGGCCCTCCACCGCGCGGACGACCTCCGCGAGCAGTGGGACGGCAGCGAGTTGCTCGGCGGCATGATGGCCTTCCCCGTTGCCAAACAGCACTTCTACGCCAGCACGTCCTACCTCTGGCTCGGGGAACCCGGCGACATCGCCCTGGCTGGGCGCAGCGCCGAGGAGTCCGTCGGCATGTACACCAGCCTTCCCGCTGCCGAGCAGCGCCTCGGTGAACTGTCCTTGGCACGGATGGACTTGGCGCTGGCGGACCTGTGCGCCGATCAACTCGACGGGGCGGCTGACCAGGTCGACATGGTCTTGGAGGTGTCCGCCCGGCGGCCGACCGAGAGCGTTGCTCGCCGCCTGGACCTGTTCGCCCGGCGGCTTAGCCAATTGCCGGCCGGTCGCAGCTCGGCCGGGACGGTGTTGTTGGATGCCCTTCAGAGCAGTACTCGCCCGCCCGCCCTTCCCGCAGGAGACATGGAATGAGCAGCGTGATCACCGTCCTGCACCCGGGGCAGATGGGAGCGGCGGTCGCCCACCAGCTCCGCCTGGCCGGCCACGACGTCCTCTGGGTGACCGAGGGTCGGAGCGCAGCGACAGCGAACCGCGCCGCGGCGGCGGGGCTGCGGCCGGCCAGCCGCCTGGGCGAAGCGCTGGCCGGCAGTGACATCGTGTTCAGCATCTGCCCACCCGCTGCGGCCGAGGACCTGGCGGCACAGGTCGCGGCGGTCGGCTTCGGCGGGGTGTATGTGGAGGCGAACGCGGTGAGCCCCGGCACCGTGGCGACGATCAAGGGGATCCTGAAGCCGACCGGGGCTGCTCTGGTGGACGGGTCCATCATCGGCCCGCTGCCGGGTGGAGGTGTCGGTGCCCGCCTGTACCTGGCCGGTGGTGAGCAGCACGCCGAGGCGGTCGCCGCCCTGTTCGCCGGAACCCTGGTGTCCGCTCGCGTCCTCGACCGGGAACCGGGAGCCGCATCGGCTCTGAAGATGGCGTTCGCGGCCTACCAGAAGTCCGCCCGGACCCTGGCGGCTGTGGCCCACGCGCTCGCTGACGACCACGGGGTCAGCGATGAACTCCTGGCGGAGGCAGCATCGATGCCGTCCGACATTCTGCTGGACCGCGAGTACCTGCGGTCCGTGGCACCGCGGGCGTGGCGCTGGGGGCCCGAGATGCAGGAGATCGCTCGCACCCTTCGTGAGGCAGGCCTCCCGGACGACCTTGCTCTGGCCGCTTCCAGGACGCTGGCCCACTGGGCGACCCTCAAGGACACCGATCGGCCGCCGTTGACCAGGGTGCTCGCCGCGCTGCACCGCCAGCCCTCGTAGCGGGCACCTCCTCCTGCGGATCGCACCGTCGGCCCGCTCCGACCACAGCACCGCAAAGATCGGAGGCGGTCGAACCGGCGAATGGCGCGCCGCCATGGCTATTCGCCCGGCAACTCACCTGAACCGGACCGGTGTTCACCGGCTGGTGGTAAGCGTCTGCCGACCAGCCGGCCCCTGGCGCTCGCGGTCAACAATCCGACGAGTATCGGCTGCCGAAGCGCTGGGCCACCGGCTCGCCAAGCGTTCCTGCAGTGCGCCCTCAAACAGCAACGGCAGCGCAAACTCCCCTGCCAAGATGCCGACTTGCTGACGAACTCGCCACCGACACCCGGCTGTGCTGCTGAAGGACCACCACCAGCGCCAGCCAAGGTTCCGCCGACCACACCTCCCCACTTCAACATCCACTCCACCTCTCACACCTACGCCCAGGAGCACATCGTGGTCTCCGCCTCCCAGCTCACCTACCGCGGGCTGACCGTGCCGTACATCACCCCGTGGACCGACGAGCGCAACCACATCCCCACCCTGGTGCGCAGAGGACGGGGCGGGGGCATGCGGCTCGGCTACCACGATGAGTCGTTGTACGACCGGGACTGGCGCGGCGCCCTGTGGATCCCCCACACGATGGCCCGCGGCCGGGGCCGCGCCCGGTTCGACGGCGTCCACGCGCTGCGGCAGCGCAGGTGCATGAACGACCTCCTGTGCCAAGTCTGCGCCCGCCCGACCCAGACCGAAGACGACGAGGCCACCTTGTTCGTCCTACGCAACGACGGCCGCCCCGTCGAAGATGGGGAACGGACCACCGCCCCGCCCGTGTGCCGGCAGCACGCCCTGGAGGCAGCGGCGCATTGCCCCGCACCTTCGCGCCGGCCATGTCGCAATCCGTGTCGAACGCGTCCAGTCGTGGGGCGTTGCGGGCCTCCTCCATAACCCCGCCACCCTCGAAGCGCTGCCCCTCCGAGCCGACCAGCAGCTGATCCAGGTCGCGTACGAGGACCCGCAGATCCACTGGATCGTCGCCTGCCGCCAAGTCGTCACCTTGCACGGCTGCACGCCGGTAGACCTCGCGACCTGATGCTCAACTCCCCAGTTGTCGGGGTACGTCGAAGACCATGGCAGACTCCCAGGTTCTGCCAACGGCGCCCGGGGCCGCTTCTCCACCGCGTCAGGACATCCAGCCGCTGGCCCTTGCCATGGTCTGCTTAACATCCTGGCCAGCAATGCTGCAGAGCCCGAGTGAGGTCCTCTTCCGTTGCGGCAAGATGTCCAGTGACAGGGACGACATCGATGACATCCAGATCCGTCGTGGCCAGCGGCCAGCGCTTGCGCACATCCATGTTCGTCTCCAAACGCAGCCTCAGCCTTCTCCCCACCAGCACTTCAGCACGCTTCACCGCCTCCCGTGGAATGGCAACCAGTTTGATACCGAGCACAAACCCGGTCAGTTCGTGGTTGTCCAACCGGAGCTCCCCTGGATCTCCGACCAGTAACCACCAGAGGCCCAGCAGGAGCAGGACCGCCGCAAGGACCGCCCCGGCAAGTCGAACGACTAGTCCGTGCGTTGGCCAGAGCCAGGCAAGGCCCGCGCACACACCGACCGCACCCAACAGTGCCAGCACCGCTCGTGGTCCGCGCAGGCGCAGCGGGACGACAACGCTGCCTGACGCTGTCCGCACAGCTTCGACCGTGTGGTCGAGCGGGCGCCAGCGCCTCCCGGCGAAGCGGGCAAGCGTGTCCTCTGCCGGGCGTTCGCGGTGGTATCCGAGCGGCATAAGCATGACCGACCCGTGTCGTGTGCGCCAGGGGCCGAGATGCCCAGTCTGGACCCTGGCTGTCTCACTCCGTAGCCGGACGACCAGGAAGCCAATCCGCTCCACCAAGCGACGTCCTGGCCAGCAGTTCGCCACCGCCACCGACTCGACCTGGCTCCAGGGCAGTGAGATCTGTCGTCCTCGGACCGACACGCCGATCCCGTCACGGTCGATCTGTACTGCGGCCGACTCTCGGGTCCACTGCCAGGCCAGCACGGTGACCACAGCAAAGAGCCCAACGGCCGCTACCTCACCGGCCCACGCGAACGACGCTGCCATCGGACTGCCCGGGTCTGCGACCACGAAGATCATCGCTACCGACAGCACCAAGACGACCACACCCCAGCCGACGATGACATCCTCCCGTCCAGGACGGATGTCGACCGCATCGCCCGCCGAAACCGCTTCCGCTTCCGTCAGCCAGTCGGGCATGAAACGGGCCAGCTGTGTCAGCAGCACGTCCGGCGTACAGCGCAACTCATCCACATAGAGAAGTCTGATGAGCTCGCCGTCACGTCGCGGAAGCTCGGACAGCACCTCTCGGTGGAACAGCGGCTGCGGCTCGCTCGGGCGCACGCTGAACGCGGTTCTCCCATCCTTCTGCCGAGTGATCACGATTCCACTGAGCCCAGCCCAGCGATGACCGAGCTCTGGGACCCCACGGTAATGGACCGTGATCCCCGCACTGTCCATGACGACCTTGAACTTCGCGCCCACGAGAGCTGCGAGGATAGGCAGCACCAGTCCGAGCAGGCACATTGCCGCCCCGACGGCCGCCGCCCAGGCGGGCAAGCAGCCGAATGCCCAAGCCGCGCTCAACCCGCCGCCCACCAGCATGCCTCCTACCAGCATGCCTCCTACCAGCAGGACCGCGACCCACCAGGGCCAGCGCCGCAGATGCCGCCCCTTGACAGCGAACGGCTGAGCCTCGACCTCCGGGCGCCGCTCCCGCACCAGTACCAATTGCTGGGCTGTGTCCCGGCCATAGAGCTGCGGGCGCGGTCGCCCATGGTCCTCGCTGTGCCGCACCAAGCGGGCGAACACTTCCGCCAGCGTCAGCCCTCCCTCGTCGCCGTCGCTGTCCTTGCCCCGGTCGCCTGTCCCGTCCCGCAGGATCTCCAACAGCGCTCCGGTGAAGTAGGTGTACACCTCCCCTGCCGGCGCCTTCGCCTCCTCCGTCCCGGAGGTGGCCGTGATCAGGCAACTACCGCTCGGCGTCAAGCCCGCCAGCACGTCGCGCCGACCGCTGCCCATCAGCTCGTGACCGGCCAGACCACTGAAGCAGCAGTCCAGGATCACCACCCGGTTACCTGCGGGGCTTCGCCGTACCAGCTTCAGCAGCAGCGCGGGGTCGAAGGCTGTGTACGGATTTCCGTCCTCGGCCCCGCGGAGGGCCAGGTACAGCGTCTCGTAGTCGTACGGGTCCCGCAGCCCATGGCCGGCGAAGTACACCAACAGCGTCTCCTCCGCCTGCTGTGCCACCGCATCCACCACTCGGAAGATCTCCGCCGGATCGTCCGCATCGGCCAGGACGGTGACGCATTCGGGCGGCACACCACCCATTCGCGGGTCCGTCAGAACCCGCCGCAACTCACGCAGGTTGTTGTTCACGGCCGGCAACTGATGGAGGTTCTCGTACGTCGCAGCTCCGATCAGCACCACCCGCCAGCCGCGCCGATCACCCGACTCCACGTAACCCCCTCACCCCGCTGTGCGGTTGCCCGGATGCCTACTGCGCACCAACGCGTCACTGCGATCATCAACCCATGAGTACAGTAGACAAACCCCGCGTCGAAGCCACCCTCCGCCTCGCTCCGGGCGAGGTTTCCACACTGGCGTCCTGGCTGCGCCGTGACCCCGCTTTGCGGTCAAGAGTGACACTTCGTCAGCAAATCGAGCGGGCGGACCCCGAGAGCATGGGTACGCTCGCCGATGTGGTCGTCGCACTCAGTACAGGCACCACCGGCACTGCCCTGTCGCGCTGCCTGCTGACGTACCTCAAACAGCGCCGGACCAGCATCGAGATCACCCTCACCATCGGTGATCGCACCCTGAACCTCACCAGCACCAACCAGCCACCAGAAGACCTGGTCGCCCTGCTCCGCGCTGTGGGCGAGCAGGCCACGAGCAAGCAGGTGACCAGCGACCAGGAGGCGCACGACGACAACGAAGCTCACCCCGCATGAGCACCCCCGCCGGAACATTTCAAGTCCAGTGAGACGGTCGCAACGCCACGTAGTTAAGCCGTGGACGGGCTCGTCAACATCGATGCCATGGCTGATTGAAGGGTCTGCTGTCGGCCCACTCTGCGGTGAGTGCGTAGTGCCCGTGCCCGGTCTTGCGGAGGATTCCTTCCTTGACCCAGTGGCCCAGTTGCGTGCAGAGGCTGCGGGCGTGGTCGATCCCGAGCGTGTGGGCGATCTCCTTGGCCTTCCACGCTCGGAGCGGGTCGGTGCGCAGGAGCTGAAGGGCCCGGTCGCGGCGGCCGTTACTAACCCGACAAAGCGGGATGTCTCACCCAAGGCTGACAGATAGGGACCCGGCGGAGGACGCCTTCCTGGAGCTGCCCTTCCACTGGATTCGAGGGTGCGTCTCCGGTGAGGTGACCTTGGGTCATGATCGAGGGCCGGTCGGGCGGGGTAGTGGACGGCGTACGTTCGCGCCGGCCTGCCTCGCCCCCTTGATCGATGCCGGTCTGCTCCCGCTGGACGATTGGCGCACTGAGGAGTTCCCGCATGAGAAGAAGGCAACGGGGCCTCTCGCGGCCTCCTGTCCCTACACCAGGTTCCACAGGCGGACGTTGCCGTCGTGGCCACCACACGCGAAGGTCTTGCCGTCGGGGCTGAAGGCCACGGACCACACGGTTTCGGTATGTCCGTCGAGAGTGGCGATGGAGCTCCCGGACGCGACATCCCACAGACCGACGCTGTGGTAGTCGCCGCCACTGACGAGGGTCTTGCCGTCAGGGCTGAAGGCTACCGCGTACACACCGCCGGTTCCTTGGAGAGTGGCGACCGAGCTCTTGGCAGCGGCGTCCCAGAGGTAGACGTCGTAGTCGCCGCAGCCGGCGGCGAGGGTCTTGCCGTCGGGGCTGAAGGCCACCGCGGACACGCCGCTGGTGTGCGCGTCGAGAGTGGCGACGGACCTCCTGGACGCTACGTCCCACAGGCGGACGTTGCCGTCGCAGCCAGCGGCGAGGGTCTTGCCGTCAGGGCTGAAGGCCACCGCGGACACGCCGCTAGTGTGCCCGTCGAGAGTGGCGACGGAGCTCTTGGCAGCGACGTCCCACAGGCGGACGGTGCGGTCCTCGCTGCCACTGGCGAGGGTCTTGCCGTCAGGGCTGAAGGCCACCCCATTCACGTAGGTGGTGTGTCCTTGGAGAGCGGCGACGGAGCTCTTGGCGGCGACGTCCCACAGGCGGACCCCGTTGTCGAGGCTACTGGCGAGCGTCTTGCCATCAGGGCTGAAAGCCACCGACTTCACGGTGTCGCCGTATCCGCTGAGAGTGGCGATGGAGCTCTTGGCAGCGACGTCCCACAGGCGGAGACTGCCGTCGCCGCCAGTGGCGAGGGTCTTGCCGTCAGGGCTGAAGGCCACCGCGTACACATTGATCTCGGTATCGGTACTGGAGAGGGTGGCCGCCAGGAGCGCCCCATGGATATCGGACCGCCTCGCCGGCCTGGCGCCCATCTGCGACAGCGCCTCCCCGATGCCGACGGCGGCCAGAACACCGGCGCCGGCGCCGCCGAGGATCAGGGTGCGCCTCCGCATCCCCGTCACCCGGCCTGAACTCGGGGCGGGAGCGGCGGCGGGTGCTGCTGCGGATTCGGTGGGGGCGGCCGACAGTCCGGGGGCGGCTTCGGGGCGGGGCGGGGCCGCGCTCATGGGCAGATCCGGTACCGTCCGGATCGGCGTGGCACGCAGAGCGGGTGAGGGCGCCGGCGAGGGAGCGGCGATGAGGGCGAGCAGGCGGCGTGCCGTCTCCGCCGCATCCGGCCGCATGCCCGGCTCCCGGACCAGGAGCGCGGCCAGGACGTCCGCGAGTGGTCCGGCATGCGCGGCCGTGGGCACCGGTTTCACCAGTACGGCGGTGATGATCTCCATCAGAGTCTGACCGGTGAAGGGCGGATGCCCCTCCACGGCCGTGAAGAGCGTCGCCCCCAAGGACCACAAGTCCGCGGACGCCCCCACCGCCTGACCGTTCAACTGCTCGGGCGGCATGAACTGCGGTGTCCCGACCACGGTATGCGTCGCGGTCAGCGTCGAGGCGGTGTCCAGGATCCGGGCGATCCCGAAATCGGTGAGCACCGCCTGCTCGCCGTCCATGAGGACGTTGTCCGGTTTGAGATCGCGGTGCACCACACCAACACTGTGCGCGTGAGCGAGGGACTGAGCCATCTGCGCCCCGATCACGGCTACTTGCTCCCAGCCCAACCGCCCCTGACGGGCAATCAGCGCGCCGAGCGAGGGACCGTCAACGTACGCCATGACGATCCACGGCACGCCGTCCTGCTCGACCACATCGTGCACGGTGATGATCCCCGCATGCCTCAGCCGTGCCGCTGCCTGCGCCTCCACCTTGGTTCGGCGGATGAGCTGGGACCGCTCCTCGGCGGACAGTTCGGGGGCCGGCAGCACTTCCTTGACCGCAACCTGGCGTCCGAGCACCTCGTCCCAGCCGCGCCAGACGCGGCCCATGCCCCCCTGCCCCACCACCGCTGTGAGGCGGTAGCGCCCGCCAACCAGATTCCCGCCAGTCCCCGTCATGCCGGAATCGTACTCATGCCGCGTCGGGCCCCGCCCGGGGGTTCAGGGCTCTGGCGCAGTCCGCCAGCGGCAGACAGACGCGATTGCCGTGCTCCGCGAACTCCTGGGTATTCTCCTCCAGCGCGGCGTCGGTTGGCGTGGCCTGCCACCGGGTCGGGCACCGCGCGCATCTGCTCTACTGGCTGCACCGCTACTGCGGACACGGGGACGAGGCCAAGAGTTGGGGCCGGCGCGCCCGCAAGCCCACTGACCCACCTGCTGCGCGCCCGCCGCCATGACCTGACGCAAACGCACCACCCGGAAGATTTCAAGTCCAGTGAGACGGTCGCAACGCCACGCAGTTAAGCCGTGGACGGGCTCGTCAACATCGATGCCATGGCTGGCCAGGGCTTGATCACCGTGAATGACGGGACCCCTGCTACTGCAGTGAAGCCGACCAAGGTCTTCCTGCCGCGTAAGGGGTCCCGTTGCGATATCAGTCTGCCACCGCCGTGCTCACCCGTACCATCCGCGTTGCGGACGGTGTCTACGCTCCGGGACATCTGGGGGAGTTGACGCAGCATGTGCCCTTCGAACTCGTCGATGACGTACTGGTGCGGACGCGCACGGTCGAGGAGCGCCTTCGGCAGCTGCCGTCGCGTGTAGGGGTGTACTTCGTGCTCGCCCTGGCCCTGTTCCCCGCGGTGGGCTACGCGCGGGTCTGGGACAAACTGACGGCCGGGCTGGGGCCGCTGGGTCGTGCCCGGCCGTCGGAGAAGGCGCTACGAGACCTGCGCCGCAGGCTGGGACCGGCCCCGCTGAAGATGTTGTTCGAGACGCTGGCCGGGCCGGTGGCCCGGCCCTCGACGCCCGGAGTGCGCTATCGGTGCTGGCGTACCGTCGCGGTGGACGGCTGCAGTTCCATCAAGGCCCCCGATCAGCCTCGGATCCGACGACGGCTGGGCAAGATCTGTCGGCAGGGTGTCTGGGACGGCTACCCCATGCTGAGGCTGATGACCCTGTGCGAGACTGGGACCCGGTCCCTGCTCGGAGCGGTCTTCGGGCCGACGAGCTGCGGCGAACTGGGCTATGCGGTGCAGCTGTTGCCTCTACTCAAGGAGGACATGCTCCTGCTGGCCGACCGGGGTTTCGCCTCTGACGACTTCCTGACCAAGGTCGCGGACACCGGTGCGCACCTGCTGATCCGACTGAAGAAACAGCGCACTCCCGCTGTCCTGGCCGCTTTGCCCGACGGCTCCTACCTCACCCGGATCAACGGCCTGAAGCTGCGGATCATCGAGGCCTACATCACGATGACCACCAGCGACGGCCAGCGGACCGGCGACTGCTACCTGCTGGCCACAACTCTGCTGGACCACCGCACCGACCCGGCTGCCGCCCTGGTCCACCTCTATCACGAGCGGTGGGAGGTCGAGAGCGCCTTCTATGCCCTACGCCACACGCTGCTTTGCGGTCTCGTCCTGCGTTCCGGCGACCCGTTCGGCCTCGCCCAGGAGATGTGGGCCCAACTCGCCCTCTACCAGGTACTGCGACGCGCCATGACGGAAGCCGCCGAGTCCGAGCCGGGCACCGACCCCGACCGCGTCAGCTTCACCATCGCCCTCGAAACCGCACGCAACCAGGTGATCACCGCCGACAGCGTCCTACCGGACGATGTCGGCCCCGGCGTCATTACCCGCGCGGTACTGCAGGCACTCCTGCCCAAGCGCCGGGCGCGCGTCAGCGCCCGCAGGGTGAAGTCCACCGCCGTGCGATACCGGAGCAACGCTGCCGACGAACGCCCGGTGACCAGCACGGACGTTACGCATCTGGCGGTCACGGTCTACACGGCACGCGCGGGCCAACAGCCCCCGCAGCACACAGCCACGGAACCCACGGCTCTTCCCCCAGCCGCGAGTAACGGCCGCCGCGACCGGGCCCTTCAGCTCCTGCGCACCGACCCGCTCCGAGCGTGGAAGCCAAGGAGATCGCCCACACGCTCGGGATCGACCACACCCGCAGCCTCTGCACGCAACTGGGCCACTGGGTCAAGGAAGGAATCCTCCGCAAGACCGGGCACGGGCACTACACACTCACCGCAGAGTGGGCCGACAGCAGACCCCTTCAACCAGCCATGGCATCGATGTTGACGAGCCCGTCCACGGCTTAACTACGTGGCATTGGACAGACCCGAGACGGTCGTCAGGCTATGAGGTTTGTGGTGCGGGTTCCCTGCGCTTGGCCGGGTCGTTGATCCAGGCCGTCTGCGGTATCTCGGGCGGTCGGGGGCGGCGGCCGAAGCGTTCGGGGTGCCGTGCGTATGCCTCGGCGAGGGTGACGGCCCGCTGGTCGCGGATCTCCTCGGCGGTGCCGAAGGGGACGCTGGCGGGCGTGTGGAGTCCGATGCCCGAGTGCCTGTGCTCGTGGTTGTAGTACGAGATGAAGGCGTCGAACCATTCGCGGGCGTGGGCCAGGGAATCGAAGCGTTTCGGAAAGTCGGCCATGTACTTGGTGGTCTTGAACTGGTCCTCGCTGTAGGGGTTGTCGTTGGAGACCTTGGGGCGTGAGTGGCTTCGGGCGACGCCGAGGTCGATCAGCAGCCGGGAGACCTTCTTGGAGGTCATCGAGGTGCCGCGGTCGGCGTGCACGGTCTCGGGGACGATGCCGTTGCGCGCGATGGTCTCGCGGATCAACTCTTCGGCCCGTTCGGCTGATTCGGCCGCTTCGACGGTGTGGCCGACGATGTAGCGGCTGTAGATGTCGATGATGACGTAGGCGTGGTACCAGACGCCCTTACGGGGGCCGGCGGCCCTTGGTGATGTCCCAGGTGAACACCTAGGAGGGGCCGTCGGCGACCAGTTCGGGCACCGTCTTGGCCGGATGGGTGGCCTGGCGGCGTCGCTCACCCGACTGCCCGCGTTCGCGGAGGATTCGGTACATCATGGAGACCGAGCAGTGGTATCACCCGGTATCCAGTTCACGGGCCCAGATCTGCGCGGGCGGCAGCTCGGCGTACTCGGGGTCGTTCATCAACGTCAGGACCGCTTCGCGCTCTTCGGCCGTCAGGGTTGGCGCGCGGGCGGCGGTTTCAGTCTGCGGCAGTGGGTGGCCCGGGAGAAGCCGATCAGCCGGCACGCGGCCGTGGTACCCAGCTCGTGTTCGACGGCGGTGAACGCCTCTTCCACGACCGGGTCGGCGGCATGCCTCAGTCCGCGCTCTCGGAGATCATCTCCAAGAGCGCCGAAGCTTTTCCCAGGACCTCCAACGCGGCCTTGTTCCGGGCGAGTTCCTTCTCCAGCCGTTCCACCTAGCGGCGCAGCTTCTCGTTTTCGACCTCGGCGGTGGACTTCTTCGGACGGGCCGGGCTCGTACGGCGGTCGACCAGGTTCTCCAGGGCCCCGGCGTCGCGCGCGGCCCGCCACTCGGTGACGTGCGAGTGGTACAGGCGCTCGCGGCGCAGGACCGCACCCTTCTCGCCCTCGGGTGCGGCGTCGTACTCGGCGACGATCCGCAGCTTGTACTCGGGGCTGAACGTGCAGCGCTTCGGCCGGGGAGCCGGGTCAGTGCTGGACGGGTTACTGCTGGTCATCAGGGGTGGAACTCCTACTCGGGCCCTCTCAGGCTAACCCGACAAAGCGGGATGTATCACCCAAGGCTGACAGAGAGGGCGCCACCTGCTCCAGCGAGTCGTCATCGCGCATGGCCACCTCCTGGCAGGACCGCCTCGCCGATCCAGCCCGATCGCCGCTCGGGATCGCCTCGGCAGCCGACGGGCCGCAGCCGCCGGCATGCCCTGGTTGCCGTGATCCCCTTCCAGCGTGCACCTCCGGGCTGGGCCCGCACTGGCAGGACAATCGTTCGGTGGGCCACCGCAGGCAGGGCGGCTATGCCAGGTCCGCGTACTCCACCGTGACCGGCGCGTGGTCGCCCCACTGCTCCGCGTGCATGACCGCCTGCGGGACCTTGATGTCACTTCCTGGAGCTCGTGCGCGCATGGGTCGTCTCAGGAGCGCGATGGCTGGGCACCGGCCCTCGACGCATGACGATCAGTGCCGCACCGCCGGATGTCTCGCAGTCACGCATCAGGCACCGCAGGTGCCGGCCGGGGCGTTCGGGCCGCAGAAGTTGGTTCCGGCAATGGAAATGCTGTCAGTGCTCGGGGTCAGGGTCATGCTGATGGGCCCGGTGGGGAGCCAGCTCGGATCGGTGGTGTCGGTCACCGTGCCAGTAGCGGTGGTCCCGTCAGTCCCGCTGAGCTGTCCGGAGGCGCGATCCCCGTCAAGGATGCCGCCGTCGGGGGCGAACGAGTCGCACGGCATCGGGGCTTGGTCGCAGCTGATATAGATGCGTTTGCCGAGCTTGAAAGAGCCGTCCGAGGTGATGGTCAGCCCACCGCCGTGGCCGCTCCACGATCCGGCGAACACGGAGAAGTCGCCCGGCCCGCTCGACGGAGACGCGCTGCCGGCCGGGGCACTGGTGGTTGGCTGACTCTTCGGCGGGTGGCTGCCGCTGCCGCAGGCGGCGGTCACGGCGGACGCCGTCGCCACGGCCAGGAGGACGCCCGACAAGCCGAGCTGCCGGCGTCCGGATGCGGTGCGGCGGGTCAGTGGGAACGGAATCAAGGTGACTCCTTCAGGGGATCCGGTAGCGCATCAAGACGTGCTGCTGCCTGAGCCGCATGGAGCGGCATAGCCGGTCTCGGTGATGTACTGGTGCCACTGGGCCTTGCTGAGCACATCTCCGACTGTCGCGCACAGACGCTTGACCTGGTCCCTGGGACTGGTGTCCCAGAGCTCGGCGATCTCAGACGGGCCGGGGCTGACGACGAGTCGGTCGCGGCCGGGGAGCGGGTCGGACAGCTCCAGCCAGGGTCCGACGACTTCGGACGGCTGGGCGAAGTCGGCGGTCTGACTGGGGTGTTCGGGGTCGGCGACATCCCAGAGATGGAGGCCGCCGCCGGTGTCGGCGCCGACCAACGCCTTGCCGTCCGGGCTGAACCGCAGCCTTGAGAGCCGCGTGGTGCCCCCGGTGGCGGTGCCCAATGCCTTCGGCGCGGCGAGATCGCGGATGTCCCACAGGCTGAGCGTCCCGTCGGCGTTCGCCGTGGCCAGGATGGGCTGGCTGGGCGACAGCACGGTTGCGGTGGACGGTCCCAGGCGGGCCAAGACCGTGGCTGCCGGCATCGGTTGAGCCGGGTTGCGCAGATCCCAGAGTCCGTCGGTGGGACTCCCGCTGTCGGCGGTGGTGTCGTGGCTGAGTGACAGTACCGCGCCCTGCGGGCCGAAGCTCGGGGTGCCGGCGCCGTCGGTGATCTGGGTGGCCAGGATGGTGGGGGCCGATGGGTCGGCTACCGCGACGACGCGCAGTCGACGGTCGGAGATGAAGTGGGCGGCCAGCAGCCGCCCATCGGGGCTGAAGGCCATGGCGACCGGCTCGTCGGGCTGGTTCCCACCTAGGTGGACCGAACCGATCTTGGCGGGATGCTGATGATCGGTCAGGTCCCAGAACGTCACGCCACCGCCGCCCCCGATCGCGAGGATGTGTCCGGAGATCGCCACACTGTTGCCGGTGTCCGGCATGCTGGCCGCCAGGGTCGGTCGGTCGGGGTTGCTGACGTCCCACAGGTTGACCGCGCCCGCGCCGCCGTCGGCCAGCAGGCGGCCGTCCGCTGTGAGGGCGGTGCTCGTGAGCGTGAGGCTGGTGGTGACCCCAGGCTGGGCGATAGTGGCCAATGCCGCTCGGACCGAGCCGCCGCCGACGTCCCAGAGCTGCACCTCGTCATCGGGGGCCCGGGTGGCGCGGACCGTCTGGTCAAGGGTGGCCATCATTCGCCCGTCAGGTGTGAAGGCCAACGCGCCGCTTCCGCCGGTCAGGGCCGGTAGCGCCGCCGGCTGGGCAGGATCCGAGACGTCCCACAGCAGCGTCCCGGTGGCGCTGGGGGTCGCACCGGTGGCCGCGAGCAGCCTGCCGCTCGGACTGAACGCCAGGGCAGCCAGTGGTGTGGTGGCTGTGGACAGCACCACCGTCGGGCGTGGCGAGTGCGGATCGGTGACATCCCACACGTGTACGGCGCTGTCGTCACCGGTGGCCGCCACGGTGCGACCCGCCGGATCGAAGGCGACCGCCCTGACGCCCTGAGGCGTCGTCAGCATGGCGAGCGCAGCCGGGTTTCCGAAGTCGGACAGGTCCCACAGCCGTACGCTGTGGTCCAGGCCCGCGCTGGCCAGCGTTCGGCCGTCCGGACTGACCGCCACTCCTGCGACCGCGTCGGTGTTTCCCCCCAAGGGTGGGCTGGACCGGGGGTGCGTGGGGTCGGCAAGTTGCCAGGCCCGAACCAGGTGGTCCCAGCCCGCGCTCGCCAGCACCTGGCCGCCCGACGCGAACGCCAGGCTCTGGACCGGGCCGTGCGCGGTGGCGAGCTCGGCCAGCAGGCGCGGTGCGGCTGGCTGACCGGTGTCCCACAGCTGGACCGTGCCCTGCCCGGACCCGGTGGCCAGCAGGTGGCCGTCCGTACTGAGCGCGATGGTCGAGACCCCGCCGGCGGGGGTCAGCTGGGCGCGGTCCGCATGGGAAGCTAGGTCCCACAGGCGCAGCGTCCGGTCGGTGGCGATGGCAAGCAGGCCGCCACCCACGCTCACCGCGGTCGCGCCTGGTGCGGCGATGCTCCCGGGGAGCGGCACGCCGGTCGACAGGGCGTCGAGCGCCTCGTGCGTCGGGGCAAGGTGGTACGCGGCGATGCGCAGTTGTTTGGCAAGGTCAGGTTGTGAGGAGTCCAGCCCGGCGGCTTGTGCGGCGAGTCTGCGCGACAGGTTTGCACGCTGCTGAACGCTGCTCTTCTGGTTCTGTTGGAACGCGATGACCGTCGCAAGCGATGCCGCCACGAGCGCCACGCAGATCACCAGGGCGAAGATTCCGCGCCGCCGCCGCTCACGCGCCCGGACTCGCCGGCTCTCCTCGACGAACTTCAGCTCCTCGGCGGAGATTTCGGCCGCCCTGCTGTCAAGCCACCGCTGCGCATCGGCGATCCGTTCCCGGTCGAGCGCGAGCGAAGCGGGCCGACCCCTCTCCTGCCAGCTGCGTTCGGAGCGCCGCAGTTCCTCCTGCCAACTGCGGAAGTCACGATTGGCCTCGACCCAGTCCTTCAGCCGTGGCCAGCTCTCCACCAGTGCCTGATGGGCGAGTTCAGCGGTGTCGAGGCCGGTCGGGCGGCGGGTCACAACGACCAGTCGGGTGCTGGCCAGTCGATGGACCAACGCCCAGTCGGCTTCGGAGAACTGGGGGCGATCGGCGACCCGGCGAGTGTCGGGCCCGCGCTCTCCGGCGTCCAGTTCCTCGCCGGGGCGCACGAGTTGAATGAAGATTCGTTCCAATGCCCGGCGTTCGGAGGCGTCAGCCCACTCCCACAGGGTGTGCTCCGCGTTGCCGACCAGGGCGCCTTCGACGCCGCCCAGCTCCTGGTAGGCGGTGGCGGTGAGGACGCCCCGCTCCTGCCGCGCCCACAGCTGACTCAGGGTGTACTCCAGCAGCGGCAGCGCGGCAGCGCCGTGCGGGGTGTCACGCACCAGTTGCTCGGCCAGGCCCTCGGCGAAGCGGACACCGCCGTACCCCTCCAGCGGACGCGTGACGACCTGGCGCAGTTGCTCCCGCGTCATCGGAGGTACCACGACGTGGGTCGACTCCCAGGCTGCCCGTAGGACGGGGAGCTGTTCCTCGATGTGGTGCAGGAAGTCGATCCGGGTGACGACGACCGCCTGGGCCGGTCGGCTTCCGTCAGCCCGGCGCGCGGTGAGGACACCCAGCATGGTGTCCAACCGCCGGGCGGTCTCCGGGGCGTCCGCGAGCAGGCTCTCGAACTGGTCGACCACGAGCAGGAGCCGGGATCTGCCCCGGTGCTGGGCCAGGGTCTGCTCGACGGCGAGCTGCAGACCGCGCTCGTCGGTTAGTTGCCGGGCGAGGGCTTCCCAGCGGTCGTGCCAGTCGGCCCCTCGGGTGTCCGTGTCACCCGCGGCGGTCAGCGCCCAGGCCAGCAGCTCCTCCGCGGTCAGCCGCAGCCCGTGCGGCAGTTTGGCGGTCAGATGGATGGCCGGGTCCGCCTGGGCCAGGAGCCCGGCGCCGACCAGCGAGGACTTCCCGACACCCGACGCGCCGAAGACCGGGATCACCGGCACCCGCTGCTCATCGAGGAGTTCGAGCAGTCGGCGGGTCTCGTCGGTGCGTCCGTGGAAGACCGCGCCGTCCAGTTCGGTGAACGGCCACAGTTCCCGGAACGGGCTGTCGGAAAGCAGTCGTGAGCGCAGCTGCGGCCACTCGCGGGCGAGGG
Source organism: Kitasatospora acidiphila (assembly GCF_006636205.1). Taxonomy (NCBI): domain Bacteria; kingdom Bacillati; phylum Actinomycetota; class Actinomycetes; order Kitasatosporales; family Streptomycetaceae; genus Kitasatospora; species Kitasatospora acidiphila. The sequence goes on from NZ_VIGB01000003.1 coordinate 355,840, forward strand.
ACTCCACGGTCAGCGCATAGCCGGTGCGGCGCCGCTGGTCCTTCTCGACCGCGACCACGACGCCGACCACTCCCTGGTACTCCTCGTCCCACACGGGTGCTCCACTGAAGCCGCGGGCCAGCGGGAACCCTGCCTGCTCGTCGCGGGTCAGCTGCCACCAGCCGGTGCCCTCGCGGCCGGCGACGGTGCCGGAGGTCCAGATCCCGGCGTCCTTGTTGCCCTGTGACCCGGGGTAACTCGGGAATCCGAAGGCCCGCCAGCGGTGTCCGGCCAGATCGTCGGCTTCCAGGACCCGCATCGGCACGGCGTCCGGCGGCGGTTGCCCGGTCAGCCGCAGGACGGCGACGTCACCGCTGTTGTCGGCGGCCACCGGCACGCTGAAGTGCACGGTGGCACCGACCCGGGGCTTTCCGGACGCGAGCGGGAAGTCAACGGTCACGGCGAAGTTCTCGGGGAGCGGCTGGTCCTCGTCGAGCCCGGCGACCTCGGAGATGACGTGGGCGCAGGTGATCAGGAGGTCCCCGGGGATGAGAAACGCGACACCGACGGGTTCTCCCTCGCGAAGGACACGGGCGGTCGCGCGCTCCCAGCCCGCACTGCCCGCACCACCCGGCCCGTCGGGTCGGCTCACTCGCCGCCCTCGCCGGGAGTCCACTCCATCTCCAGGATCATGTGCGCTTCACCGCCGACCTTGGTCACCACCATCCCGGCTTCACCGGTGAGCTGGATCCCGAACTCCACTCGGATCCGGTCCGGACTCCTGGGCAGGTCGGCCAGTCGCTCCAGCAGCGCTGCCGCCATCTGTCGGACTCGGGCCAGGCCTGCTTCGAAGGTTTCGCTGGCAGATTCGAGCAGTTCGCCACCGCGGGTCGCCCGGACCACGCCGGAAGCCTCATCCTCCGGGAGCTCGACGAGAAACGTCCCGCCATCCTCGAAAGGCACACGAAGATACACCGCAGCACCGCCTCCCAGCCGACCGTCGACTCCAGTCGCGGTACTAGCCAGTGCAGCTCAGAAAGTGATGGCCCGTCAACTAGGCCTAGGACCCCCTTGCCCGAGCCGCGCCAGCACAATCGCACCCAGCCCTGGATTCGGCATGCAGAATCGATTTGTCCTTCTTCACCTCATCGGGTAGATACGCTGCGCACCGCCTCATTCACGAAAACGTGTCCAGCTGCGCCGACGGCGTGGCGCTCGATCAGAAGGTCAGGAACTCCGAGTCAGCGCGAGGGCAGCGGGCGTCATGCCCTCGCCCCAGCCAGCCGTGAACGCGTTCGTCCCGCCCCTGGGCACAGGGCCCCCTCCACCAATAGTGTGCATGCCAGATCAATGAACCTTCATGGCTACCAAGGGAGTTCCATCCGTGGATCTGACCGGACCTCAACTGAGTCGGCGTACCTTCACCCGCTCGGCGGTCGTGCTCGGCGCGGCCGGTGCGCTGGCCGGGCTCGGCGCTCTCGGCACCGCCCGGGCCGCCTCATTGCCCGGCGGCGCGGACTGGCTGGCCGGCCTGCCGGACAGCGCACCACTGGCCCGGCTGACCATCCCCGGCACCCATGACACCTGCGCCCTCTACGACGGCCCGCTCGTCCAGTGCCAGAACCTGTCGGTGCCCGACCAACTCACCGCCGGAATCCGCTTCCTGGACATGCGCTGCCGGGCGATCAACGGCGTCTTCGCGATCCACCACTCGCAGTTCTTCCAGAACATCTTCTTCGGTGACGTGCTCAACGACTGCCAGGCCTTCCTCGCCCAACATCCGGGCGAAACAGTGCTGATGCGGGTCAAGCAGGAGTACTCGACGGTCTCCGACGCGGACTTCGCGGCCATCTTCAACACCTACCTCAGCCGTTGGCCCGGCCTGTTCTGGATGGAGAACCGGATCCCGACCCTGGGCGAGGTGCGCGGCCGAGTGGTGCTGCTCGCCGACAACGGCGGCCTGCCAGGCGTCGGTTGGAACGGTCCGCTGATGGACCTGGAGGACGACTACGACATCGGCACCATCTTCGACTTCAACGGGCGCAAGTGGCCCGAAGTCTCCGCCCACCTGAACGCCGCCCAGGCCGCCACCGATCCGCAGCGGCTCTTCATCACCTTCACCTCCTCCTCCGGCTGGGGCCTGTGGCCGCGCCAGGCGGCGGACGCCATGAACTCCGACCTCGCCGGCTACCTCGCGGGGCTCGACCACGCCAGCCGCCCGGCGCTGGGCGTCGTCCCGATGGACTTCGTCACCACGACCTCGCCGGCTGCCTGGTACGGCCTCAACTTCGGCGCCTGACGGAAAGGTTCCCCCCGACTCCTTCCGGGTGAAGCGACGGGCCCGCCGCAGCACCTCCCCGAATCCTGATGGATCGTCACATAACGTACCCGGTTGGAACTGCGGCGCTGCCCTTCCAGTCGCACGAACGCGCAGGTGGACTCCCGACGGCCGGACCACGCCACAGCCTCCGAGCAGGACGTTTCCACCGATCCCCGAAGGAGCAGCAGATCGTGCGAAGGATCCTCCTCACCGGCGTGGCCGCGGCCACCGCCCTCGCGGCGGCGGCCGTGTGCGCCCCGGCAGCCACAGCCTCCGCCACCGCCGCCGCGCGCGCGGACGACGGCCGACCGCACGCCCACCACGCCGTGTTCGCGCAGACCAACAATCCCGCCGGCAACCAGGTGGTCGCCTACCACCGCGCGGACGACGGACGACTCACCCAGACGGCGGTGTACGACACCGGCGGCCTCGGCGGCGTGCTGCAGGGCTCGGTCGCCGACCACCTGGCCTCGCAGGGCTCGCTGACCTACGACCCGGAGCACGCACTGCTGTACGCGGTGAATGCCGGCAGCAACACCGTCTCGGTGTTCACCGTGGACGGCGATCGGCTGAAGCTGGTCGAGCAGGTCGAGTCCTGCGGCACCTTCCCGGTCAGCGTCGCGGTGCACGGCGACGTGGTCTATGTGCTCAACGCGCTGAACCGCGGCTCGATCCAGGGCTACCGCGTAGTGGACGGACACCTGAAGCGGAAGACGCACTGGAACCGCGCCCTGGGCCTGGACCCCAACGCCAAACCGCAGTTCACCAACACCCCGGGGCAGGTCGGCTTCCTTGCCGACGGCTCGCAGCTGGTGGTCACCACCAAGGCCAACGGCAACGCCATCGACGTCTTCGCGCTCGACTCCTCCGGGGCTCCCGCCGACTCCCCCACGGTCACGACCGTGCCGGGCGCGGTGCCGTTCGGCTTCGTGCCCAACGGCCGGCACGGCCTGTTCCTGACCGAGGCCGGCCCGAACGTGCTGGCCACCTTCCGGGTCCGGGCCGACGGCAGGGCCGCCGAGAAGGCTTCAGTGGCCACCGGCCAGTCCGCCACCTGCTGGGTCGTCGCGGTCGGGGACCTGCTCTTCGTCTCGAACGCGGGCAGTTCGACCCTCACCGGCATTCGCACCGCCGACCACGGCCGGCAGCTCACCCTCCTCGGCAACACGCCCACCGACCCCGGCACGACCGACGCGGCCGTCTCCTCCGACGGCCACCACCTCTACGTCCAGACCGGCGTCAACGGCATCATCGACGAGTTCACCGTCAACGACGACGGCTCGCTCACCCCGATCGGCTCGCAGACCGTCCCGGGCGGCGTCGGCGGCGAGGGCATCGTCGCCTTCTGAGCCCCACTCATGCGTCTCCCGCCCTCGGGCGGGAGACGCGGTCCTTCTGGCAGGGCAACGTCAGTTGAGACTCGGGACCGCCTCAACCTCGGCCACTGACACCTCGTCAGTCACCTCGGGCTTGCGGTCCATCGCACGCCACTCGGGCCGCAGGCCGGTCAGGTTGGTGACCAGCGCATAGGCGATACCGCCGATCAGCAGGGCCGGCACCAGGCCGGCCGCACCGACCGCGAACCCGGCGAGGATCCCGCCCAGCGGGATACCGGCCCAGCCGAGCGCGTCACCGATGGCGCCCACCCGGCCGAGCATGTGGCGCGGGATCCGCTCGTAGTCGATCGCGCCCAGGATCGGGTTGATGAAGCCGGCGGAGAAGCCGTTGCAGACGAAGACCACCACGATCACGGGCAGCGGCAGCCCGAGCGCCAGTGCGATGAACCGGGGCGCACCGGCGAACAGGAAGGCCAGGAAGAAGACCAGCCGCCGGGGCAGCTTGTGGGCGATGGCCGTGGCGATCAGGCTGCCGCCCACCGCAGCGAACCCGCTCGCCGCGAACAGCAGGCCGAGCACGCTCGCGTTGTGTCCCGACCGCTCGACCCAGACCGGCAGCAGCACCGAGGTGAACGCCGCGTCCAGGAGGTTGGTGGCGGTCACCATCGCCGTGAGGGCGAACAGCAGGCGATCGGAGCGCAGGAACGCCAGTCCCTCGCCGAACCGCCGCCAGTAGCCCGGCTCCTGCTCCTCCCGGTCCGGCTCAGCGGGTGCGGTCGGCAGCGTGGGCGCACCGCTGCCGTGCGGCAGACCGAAGGCGACGACCAGTGCGACCACCACGAACGAACCGGCGTTGACCAGCACCGCGAGCATCGGCCCGCAGAACGTCACCAGCAGTCCGCCGACCGCCGGTCCGAGAGTTCCCTGGGACAGCCGTTCGGCCACCGAGACCAGCCCGCTGGCCCGTTCCAGTGGCTGCCCGGCGCGCTCGGCCAGCTCCGGCACCATCACGTACTTGGCGAGGTCGCCGGGCCCGCGCACGGTGCCCAACAGGGCGGCGAGCACCAGCAGCAGCGGAAAGGAGAGCAGCCCGGCGGCGTGCAGCAGCGGCACCAGGCCGGCGGCGACGGCGCTGAGCAGGTCGGCGGTGACCGAGACCCTGCGGGCCCCGACCCGGTCCACCAGCGGTCCGTTCAACGCCTTGGAGATCACATACGGCGTCAATTCGCAGGCGGCGACCAGGCCCGTGCGGGCCGCGCTGCCGGTGCTGACCAGGACGAACCAGGGCAGCGCGATGGCGGCGACCCGGGTGCCGAGCAGGGAGACACCGTTGGCGAGGAGCAGGCGGGTGAGCGGACGCGGCGTCCAGGTTAACGCCCTCACTGGTCTGCCTCCGGGAGTTCCGGTATCTGCTGGATGATCAGGCCGATGCGCGCGGTCCCCTCGGGTGCGGCGTCGGCGACGTCGGGCAGGTCGCGGCGGTAGCGGCGGACCACTTCGGCGAGTTCGGCGTTCAGTTGCTGGGCTTCCTCGGGCGTCAGGCGCAGCGACCAGTCGCTGAGGTCGAAGGTCTCCCGCCATGGACTGGCCATCGTCGGCAGTTCGTTGACGGCGCGTTGGACCCGCAGGGTGTGGGCGGCGATGACCGACTGCAGGTACTCCTGGCCGGCCTCGCTGTTGGCCAGTTCGATGTCGTTGAGGCTGGTGCCGGCGTGCAGTGCCCGCCACCAGCGCTCCCGGGCGTTGCCGCGCTCGGTGTCCTCGACCACGAAGCCGGCGGCGGCGAGTTGGCGCAGGTGGTAGCTGGTCGCGCCCGAGGTGAGCCCGAGCCCGGCGGCCAACTTGGTGGCGGTGGAGGGTCCGTGACGGCGCAGCAGCCCGAGCAGCCGGACCCGGACGGGGTGGGCGAGGGCGCGTAGGCCCTTGGCGTCGAGGACGACGAGGTTGGGCGTGGGGTCGCTCATGCGGTTCACCGTAGACCGCAAAGAGATGTTTGCAAAGACTTCTTTGCGATTAATCGCAAAGAAGTCTTTGCACTCGTCAGGGGCTGACCGGGTGGCGTGCGGGCCCGGGGCCTCAGAAGGCGCCGGCCACCTGCTCTCCACCAAGGCGTCGAGCCCGGAGGGCCGGCGGTCGAGGAGGGCCGCGACGTCCCCGGTCGAGCGGTCGTACCGGTTCTCACCGTGCAACCTGGCCATCGTGGCGATGTGCTCGCCCACGTGCGGGTCCAGGCCGGCCGCCGCCAGGTCCTCGGTGCGCCACCGCTCGTACGGAACGTCGACGTACTCCACCGGGCGGCCCAGGATCCCGGACGGTTCGGCGGCGATGGCGGCCATGTCCCGCGACGCCGCCCCGGTCAACTCGTAGACGTGCCCGACATGCGGTCCCGGGTCGGTCAGCACCCGGACGGCCACGTCGGCCACGTCCCGGGCGGCGACCGGCGAGGTTCGCGCGCTGCCGAACGGCAGGCGGATCGTGCCGTCCCGCCGGATCGAGGCAGCGGCGACATCGGATCCGCGCGTCAGGTCGCCCACCACCACCTCGACGCCGTCCATCGCGCGCAGCGCCCGCGCCAGCTCGTCCTCGCGGTGCACCATGGCCCGCACCGCCACCCCCGACGAGCTCAGCCAGCCACCACCCGGTGGCCGACACCGCCCACGCCCCCACCGGCACCGGTCACCAGGATCGGTCGCTGCTCGGCCATGAACCCTCCGTCCCTCGCTGCCGCGACAACTCGTCCCTGCCCCCGGGCAGGCCTCACTGGCTGGTCAGCACGCTGAAGTGGGACACCTCCGGCGGATGCTCCAGATAGCCGAGCTCGCCCTCCGACCCGACCGGCCGCATCGCCCACATCGGCCCCGCGTACCCGCGCAGCGCCTCCTCGTCGCGCCAGCGGGTGACCACGAGCACCCGGTGCGTGCTGTCCGGCAGCGAGCGCAGCAGTTCGCCGCCCAGGTAGCCGTCGAGCCCGACCAGCTGGGGCATCACCTGGGCCTGCAGCACCGCACAGAGCTCGGCGACCATCTTGGGCGCGACCTGCGCCTCCCAGATCCGCACGATCATCGCTGCCTCCGAAGGGAAGCGGGGGGGGTTCCCTGCTGTCCAGTATCGGTTGACCGGGCGGCACCGGCCCCATCGGAGCGCCGAGCCTCCGGCGGCGCCAAGCTGGCGCTCGCCCCCGGCGTCCGCCGCCACGCGCACCTGCCATCGACACGCGCAAGCTTGTGCGGAACAGGCCCGCCGTCGCCTGGCCGGAGGTACGCTGGCGGGCAACTCGGCCGGGACCGTGGGGGTGCGGTCAGGCCACACGGAGTACAGGGTGATCCTGAGTGGCGGTCTTTCTGCTGGCGGTCGGCGCTGCCTGCTGCCTCGGCCTCGGCTTTGTTCTGCAACAGCACGCGGCGCAACTCGCCCCGCGCTCCGACCTGCTGCGCTGGCGGCTGCTGCTCGACCTGTGCCGGATCCCCGAGTGGCTGCTCGGCATCGGCATCATGATCATCGGCCTGGTGCTCAGCGCACTGGCACTGGGCGCGGGCGAGGTCTCCCAGGTGGAGCCGGTGCTGACCAGCAACCTGGTCTTCGCGATGGCACTGGCCAGTCGGATCTCCCGGCAGCGGCTGGGCCGGTCCGGCTGGGGCGGGGTGGTGCTGCTCGGCGTGGGGGTGACCGCCTTCATCCTGGCCGGCGACCCGCGCAGCGGCGGGCGGACGGCCGATGAGCTGCGGCACTGGCTCGTCGTCGGCATCGTCGCCGGGCTGGCGCTGCTGCTGGTCTCGCTGGCCCGCCGGCTGCCGCTTTTCGAGGAGGCGACCATCCTGGCGCTGGCGGCCGGGCTGCTGTACGGGCTGCAGGACGCGCTGACCCGGGCCACCGCGAGCATCGCGGACAGCGGCGGGGTGCTCTCCGTCCTGCACCGCTGGCAGCCGTACGCGGTGGTCGCCCTGGGTGTCTTCGGGCTGCTCCTGGTGCAGAGCGCCTTCGAGGCGGCACCGCTGCGGATATCGCTCCCGGCACTCACCGCCGCCCAGCCCCTGGCCGGCATCGCCTGCGCGGTGGGCTTCCTGGGTGACCGGCTGCGGGTCACCCCGGGCGCGCTCACCTGGGAGGTGCTGGGGCTGCTGGCGATGGTGACCGGCGTGGTGGTGATCGGCCGGCACCCGTCGATGCCGGCGGCCTGCGGGGGCGGGCCGGAACGCAACAACGGCTCCCCGGCGCCACCGAGCGAGTGATCCGCGGCTGACCCATCCGGTCGACCCTCCCGGCACAGCGCACGCAGGACCTCCCGTGCCGACGCGACCGGCGGAGTGTCAGCGGTTCCACCGGGTTCGAGGCTTCCCCTGACAGACTGTCGGGATTCGATCACCCTCCGCACGGGGAGCAATCAGGGATACCAACCGCCCGCCCCGTCACCCGTTCGCCGGGTTGACCGGGAGCCCGCCAGTCGCCTGTGCCTCACCAGCCCTTCAGGAGCGGTTCCCATGTCGCAGTCGCCGTCACAGTCACCGTCGCAAGTACCGCAGCCCGCCCCCACCCAGATCGTCCGCGCCGCGCTGGTCCAGGCCCGCTGGCCCGGCGACCAGGCCTCGATGCTCGACCTCCACGAGCGGTACGCCCGCGAAGCGGCGGCGCAGGGGGCGCAGATCATCGGGTTCCAGGAGGTCTTCAACTCGCCGTACTTCTGCCAGGTGCAGGAGCCGGAGCACTACCGCTGGGCCGAGCCGGTGCCGGACGGCCCGACCGTCACCCGGATGTCCGCGCTGGCGGCCGAACTGGGCCTGGTGATGGTGGTGCCGGTCTACGAGGTGGAGCAGCCCGGCATCTACTACAACACCGCCGCCGTGATCGACGCCGACGGCCGCTTCCTCGGCAAGTACCGCAAGCACCACATCCCGCAGCTCAAGGGGTTCTGGGAGAAGTACTACTTCAAGCCCGGCAACCTCGGCTGGCCGGTGTTCGACACCGCCGTCGGCAGGGTGGGCGTCTACATCTGCTACGACCGGCACTTCCCGGAGGGCTGGCGGGCGCTCGGCCTGGCGGGCGCCCAGATCGTCTACAACCCGTCCGCGACCAGCCGCAGCCTGTCCTCCTACCTCTGGCAGCTGGAGCAGCCGGCCGCCGCCGTCGCCAACGCGTACTTCATCGCGGCCATCAACCGGGTCGGCACCGAGGAGTACGGTGACAACGACTTCTACGGCACCTCGTACTTCGTCGACCCGCGCGGCCAGTTGGTCGGTGAGGCGGCCTCCGACAAGGAGGAGGAGCTGCTGGTGCGTGACCTCGACCTGAGTGCGATCGAGCAGGTCCGGCAGCAGTGGGCGTTCTACCGCGACCGGCGCCCGGAGGCGTACGGACCGCTGACCGAGGCCTGAGGGGGCGGCAGATGACGGACAGTCAGCGAACCGGAAGCACTGCCGCGCTGCGCAAACGCCACCGCGCCGTCCTGCCCGCCTGGTTGGCGACGTACTACCGGGAGCCGATCGAGCTGACCCACGGCGAGGGCCGCCACGTCTGGGACGCCGAGGGCAACCGCTACCTGGACTTCTTCGGCGGCATCCTCACCACCATGACCGCGCACGCGCTGCCCGAGGTCACCGAGGCGGTCGCCGCTCAGGCCGGCCGGATCCTGCACACGTCCACGCTCTACCTCTCCTCCCCCATGGTGGAGTTGGCCGAGCGGATCGCGGAGCTCTCCGGGATCCCGGACGCCAAGGTGTTCTTCACGACCTCCGGCACCGAGGCCAATGACGCGGCGCTGCTGCTGGCCACCGCCTACCGGCGCTCCAACCAGGTGCTGGCGCTGCGCAACAGCTACCACGGCCGCTCCTTCTCCACCGTCGGCATCACCGGCAACACCTCCTGGTCGCCGACCAGCCTCTCCCCGCTGCAGACCCTCTACGTGCACGGCGGGGTGCGCGACAGCGGGCCCTACGCCCGGTTCTCCGACGCCGAGTTCATCGCCGCCTGCGTCGAGGACCTGGAGGACATGCTCGGTCAGGCGGAGGGCACGGTGGCCGCGCTGATCGCCGAGCCGATCCAGGGAGTCGGCGGCTTCACCCACGGTCCGGACGGGTTGTTGGCGGCCTTCAAGGAGGTGCTGGACCGGCACGGCATCCTGTGGATCAGCGACGAGGTGCAGACCGGCTGGGGCCGCACCGGCGACCACTTCTGGGGCTGGCAGGCGCACGGGCAGTCCGGCCCGCCGGACGTCCTCACCTTCGCCAAGGGCATCGCCAACGGCATGTCGATGGGCGGCGTGGTGGCCCGGGCCGAGGTGATGGACTGCCTGGACGCCAACTCCATCTCCACCTTCGGCGGCAGCCCGATCACCTGCGCGGCCGCGCTCGCCAACCTGCGCCATCTGCTCGCCCACGACCTGCAGGCGAACGCCCGGCGCACCGGGGCGCTGCTGCGCTCGGCGCTGGAGGCGGCCGAGTTGCCGGTGGTGCGGGAGGTGCGCGGGCGCGGCCTGATGATCGGCGTCGCGCTGCGGGACGCCGCCGCGGCCACCGCAACCCTGGAGCACGCCCGCGAGTTGGGGCTGCTGCTCGGCAAGGGCGGCCGGTCCGGTGACACGCTGCGGATCGCGCCGCCGTTGAGCCTGACCGACGCGGAGGCCCGCGAGGGCGCCGACCTACTGATCGAGGCACTGCGGAGGGCAGGAGCATGAGCCGGGTCCACATCACCAACGGGTTGGTCATCACGGCCGCCGACGAGTTGCGGGCCGATGTGCTGATCGAGGATCAGACGGTCGTCGCCCTCGCCGCCACCGGCAGCGCCGCGGCGTCCGGTTGGCAGGCCGACACCGTCATCGACGCGACCGGCCGCTACGTCATTCCGGGCGGCGTGGACGCGCACACCCACATGGAGCTGCCGTTCGGCGGCACCCAAGCTTCGGACACCTTCGAGACCGGCACCCGGGCCGCCGCCTGGGGCGGCACCACCACCATCGTGGACTTCGCGGTGCAGCCCATGGGCGGCTCGCTGCGGGCCGGCCTGGATGCCTGGCACGCCAAGGCCGAGGGCAACTGCGCCATCGACTACGCCTTCCACACCATCGTCTCGGACGTCAACGACGCGGTGCTCAAGGAGATGGACCAGCTCACCGACTCCGGCGAGGCCACCTCCTTCAAGCTGTTCATGGCCTACCCCGGCGTCTTCTACAGCGACGACGGGCAGATCCTGCGGGCCATGCAGCGGGCCGCCCAGAGCGGTTCGCTGATCATGATGCACGCCGAGAACGGCATCGCCATCGACGTCCTGGTGGCGCAGGCGCTGGCCGCCGGGCGCACGGATCCGCTGCACCACGGCGAGGTGCGGCGGGAGTTGCTGGAGGCCGAGGCCACCCACCGGGCGATCAAGCTGGCCCAGGTGGCCGGTTCGCCGCTCTACGTGGTGCACGTCTCGGCGGCCTCGGCGGCCGCCGAACTGGCCGCCGCCCGCGACCAGGGCCTGCCCGTCTTCGGCGAGACCTGCCCGCAGTACCTCTTCCTCTCCGTCGACAACTTGGCCGAGCCCGACTTCGCGGGCGCCAAGTACGTCTGCTCAACCCCGCTGCGACCCCGCGAGCACCAGGCGGAGCTGTGGAAGCGGCTGCGGACCGACGACCTCCAAGTGGTCTCGACCGACCACTGCCCGTTCTGCTTCGTCGGGCAGAAGGAGCTCGGGCGGGACGACTTCTCCAAGATCCCCAACGGGCTTCCCGGGGTGGAGAACCGGATGGACCTGCTGCACCAGGCGGTGGTGGACGGCCGGATCTCCCGGCGCCGCTGGATCGAGATCGCCTGTGCCGCGCCCGCCCGGATGTTCGGCCTCTACCCGCGCAAGGGCACCATCGCCCCGGGGGCCGACGCCGACGTGGTGATCTACGACCCCGGGGCCGAGCAGACGATCTCCGCCGCCACCCACCACATGAACGTGGACTACTCGGCGTACGAGGGGCAGCGGATCCGGGGCGCGGTGCGCACCGTGCTCTCCCGGGGGACCGTGGTGCTGGACGACGGCCGGTGGCTCGGGCGCGCCGGGCACGGACGGTTCCTGCGCCGCGGCACCTGCCAGTACCTCTGACCCTCTCTGTTCGCTCTGACCCTTCGCTCTGACTCTCTCTCAGGAACGGTGGTTGGCCGATGGACATCGGGCTCGTGCTCCAGACCGATCCGCCCGCACGGCTGGTGGTGGAGCGGATGCGCCGCGCCGAGGCGGCCGGCTTCAGCCACGGCTGGACCTTCGACTCCGCCGTGCTGTGGCAGGAACCCTTTGTGATCTACAGTCAGATCCTGGCGCAGACCGAGCGGTTGACGGTCGGCCCGATGGTCACCAACCCGTCCACCCGCAGCTGGGAGGTGACCGCCTCGACGTTCGCCACCCTGAACGACATGTTCGGCAACCGCACGGTCTGCGGGATCGGCCGCGGCGACTCCGCGATGCGGGTGGCCGGGCGGCAGCCCGCCACCCTGGCCCGGCTGAGCGAGGCGATGCGGGTGATCAAGGGGCTCGCCGAGGGACGCAGCGTCGAGCTGGACGGCACCGAGCTCCAGCTGCCGTGGGTGCGGGACGGCCGGCTGCCGGTCTGGATGGCCGCGTACGGCCCGAAGGCGCTGGCGCTCGCCGGGCATCAGGCGGACGGCTACATTCTGCAGCTGGCCGACCCGTTCCTCACCGAGTACATGATCAAGGCGGTCCGCCGGGCCGCCGCCGAGGCCGGCCGGGACCCGGCCTCGGTCACCATCTGCGTGGCGGCACCCGCCTACGTCACCGCCGACGACTCCCCCGCCGCGCTCGCGCACGCGCGGGAGCAGTGCCGGTGGTTCGGCGGCATGGTCGGCAACCACGTGGCCGACCTGGTCCGGCACTACGGTGAGCACTCCGAGCTGGTGCCGGAAGCGCTGACCGACTACATCAAGGGCCGCCAGGGGTACGACTACGCGCACCACGGGCGGGCCGGCAACCCCGACACCGCCTTCGTGCCCGATGAGATCGTGGACCGGTTCTGCCTGCTCGGCCCGGTCGACGCGCAGTTGGCCAGGTTGGCGCGGCTGCGCGAGCTGGGCGTGGACCAGTTCGCGGTCTATGCGATGCACGACGCGATCGAGCCGACCATCGACGCGTACGGCAGCGAGATCATCCCGCGGCTCTGAGCCGGTCGCGGGGGCGTGGGCGTGGCCCTGGGCCGGCCTCTGGGGCGTGAGCGCGGCCCTGGGGCGGCTTCCGGGGCGTGAGCGCGGCCGTGCCCCAGCCGCGGTGGCGTGTGCGGAGCCCTGGGCCGGCCGCCGGAGGGTGAGCGTGGCTCGTCGGCGTTGACGGGGCGTCGCCTTCGCCCGGGTCGCTCGTTGGACCATCCATGGACCATCGAAACACCGCAGCCGCGCTGGCCGGTCTCGCCCTCTCGGCGGCGGTCACGGTCACCGGTTGTGCTGTCGAGCGCCCGGGCCCCCTGGTCAACATGGGCAGTTCCTCGCCCAGCCCGTCGCCCGGTTCGTCGGTGCCGAGTCCCCGGGCCCAGGTTGAGCACAGCGCGATCGCGCTGCCGCCGAGCCCCGCGCCGGGCGGTTCCGGCCCGAGCGGTTCCAGCCCTGGCGGTTCCGTCCCGGCCGGCGCTGACCCGGCCGGGCCGCAGGTGCCGGCGCCGGCCGGTCCGTCGGCCTCGGCTTTGACGGCCCCGCACCCGCACGCGCGCTCGCCGCAGTCCGGTGGCGCTGCCAGGCCCGAGCCGTCCCCCGGCCCGCACCCCCCGGCGCAGCCGGAGTCGCACCCGGCCCCGACCGCCGGTGGGACCGGGATGTGCGCACTGGGCGAGCAGTACGGCCAGTTGACGCCCAACTCGGATCAGGCGCAGCTGTGCCGCGGCATCTACGGCGGCTGACGGCGGTACCACTGCCGCGTGGTGTCCAGGTCGGCTGACGGACCATCGGATATGGCAGCATGCGGAGCATCCGGCCATGAGTCGGCTGAGCCGAGAGTCAGTTGAGGAGAGCGCCCGCATGATCGCCGCATTCAGTGTCACCCCGCTCGGGGCCGGTGAGGATGTCGCCGAAGCCGTCGCGGCGGCCGTCAAGGTGGTCCGCGCCAGTGGGCTGCCCAACCAGACCGACGCCATGTTCACCTCGATCGAGGGGGATTGGGACGAGGTGATGGCCGTGATCAAAGCGGCCGTCGAGGCGGTCAAGCCGTTCGCCAACCGGGTGAGTACAGTGATCAAGATCGACGACCGGGCCGGGGTGACCGACGGCCTGACGCGCAAGATGGAGTCGCTGGAGCGACACCTCGCAAGCTGAGCGGCTGCCCTCGGGCCCGGGCTCGACCCTGGCCTCGGCCTCGGCCTTGACCTCGGCCTTGACCTCGGCCGCAGCCCCGGTCGCTGCGGCCACACCGCACACCCCGCCCCCCCTGACGACTGACCGATCGTCAGGGGGCTTGCACTACGCGCGTAAACAAATCGCGAAGGGCACGCTACGCGCGTAACCAACAATTCACCGGCTACCCCCTTCGAGTACTACCATCACACTGCTGTCATGGACGCATCGCACCCGGCGACCCCAAGAACCGGGTCAACTCCTCTGGAGCTTCGATGCGTTCACTCCACCGACGGTTCGCGACCGGCGGTACCGCCCTGGCTGTCACGCTCGCCAGCGGCGCCCTCGTGCTCGCCCCCACCGCGCACGCCGCCGTTCGCCCCCACGCCACGGCTGCCCTCTGCTCGCAGGCCTACCTGCCGCTGCCGGACCCCAACTGCACGCCCGGGGTGCTCAACCCGGACGTCACCCAGGACACCATAGATTCGACGATATGCGTCTCCGGCTGGACCGCCACCATTCGGCCGTCGACCAGCTACACCAACCGCCTCAAGGCCCAGGGGATCAGCGACTACGGCTACACCGACACCAACATGTCGGACTACGAGGAGGACCACTTCATACCGCTGGAGCTGGGCGGCTCCCCGACCGACCCGCAGAACCTCTGGCCCGAGCCGCACTACTCGACCGGCAGCGGCGGCACCTCGTACACCAAGGACGCCGTGGAGAACAAGCTGAAGAAGGCGGTCTGCTCGGGCACGGTCGCGCTGACCGACGCGCAGAACGCGATCGCCACGGACTGGACGACGGCCCTGTCCTCGCTGGGACTGTGAACTGACGGCTGTGAACCGACGGCTGTGAACTGACGGCTCCGGGCTGACGACTGTGAGCTGACGGAGTGCCCCTGCCCCAGGCCGTCCGGCGCGGTGCGCACGCGCCGGACGGCGGCCCGGGACAGAGTGGGGCATGACAGCTGAACGAGTGGCCGGGGCGGCGAGTCGGCGGGTGCTGCTGACGGCGGCGGTCGGTGTGCTCGCGGGCTGCGGCGGGGGTGGGCACCCGGCGGCGCCCTCGGGGTCCGCGACCGCGTCCGGAGCACCTTCGCACTCGCCGTCCTCGTCGTTCGCGCCTTCGACCTCGCCTGCCTCGGGTGGTACCGCGCTGCCCGCGACCTCCCCGTGGCGTCCGGGGCCCGGTGAGCTCCAACCCGACGTCAAGTTGCGGGCCGCGCAGCTGGTCGAGGCGATCGGCAACTGGCCGCCCGGCGGCTCCGGCGCGGCGGCGGCCCAAGGCCGCGTCGCCGCGCTCGGCGGACTGGACCCGGGCCTGGTCAACCAGGCCGGCCCGCTCCTGTCAACCGCCGATCAAGCGGCGCTCCAAGTGATCTACGCCCAGTACGGCGGCCTGCTCACCGACTCCGCGAGCGTGCTGGTGGTCTGCGACCAGTGGACCCCGCAGGGCGCCGGCGGCACCACGGTCGACGTACGCCTCAGCGCCGCCAGCCCGCGCTGGACGGTCACCGCGCTGCACCCCGCCGCGCCCGGCCCGGCGGCCGCCTCGCTGTCCGCTGCGGCGCAGGCGGTGCTCGGCTCCCCGCACATCGAACTCCCGCCCGCCGCACTCGCCGACGTCCGCAGCGGCCAGGTGCACGACACCGCACTCCGAGCAATGCTGACGCTGGCTCAGACGTACACCTTGAGCATCAGCGTGGTCCGCTCGGGCCACCCGATCGACGTGTTCGGCACCACCCGTCCCAGCGACCATCCCCTGGGACGCGCCTTCGACGTCTGGCGCATCAACGGCCTGGCCGTGGTCGACCCCGCCACCCCGCACGACCTGGTCGACGGCTTCATGCGCGCCGCCGCCGCGGCCGGCTCCTACAACGTCGGGGGGCCGCGCCAGTTGGCCGGAGGCGCCGCGCCGAACCAGTTCTTCACCGACGACACCCACCACGACCATGTGCACGTGGGGTTCAATTCCTAGCCGCACAGCGCAGACTGGCGGCTGCCGCCCTACTGGCCGCGGCCGCGGCGGGTCTTGGCCGGGGGCTCGTCCATGATCTCGGGGTGGGCCATGAAGCTCAGCAGGTGGCCGCAGCCGCGGCAGGCGAGGGCCTCGACATAGGTCTTGCGGGCGAACATCCTGCCGACCACATGGACCTTGACCATCAGGCCGCCCACCTGGTTGCTGAAGACCACCTGCACCGGCCGCAACTCACCCGCGCAGAGCGGGCAAGCCACCGGTGCCCGGTAGGTGGAGCCGTCCCCTCGCTCGTAGTCGTCATCCCGCACCACAACCACCCCCGACGTCGCTGCTGTTCGTTCGTGGTGCAGGTTAACTCCGGCGAACAGGAGCCGAACAGTCGGGTGCCCGGGTCAGCGCAGCTCCTCGGCGAGCAGGTCCATCAGGAGACCGTCGTGCCAGTCGCCGTCGGCACCGCGCTCGTACTTGCGCAGCACGCCGACCGGGCGGAAGCCCACCTTGCTGTAGCAGCGGATGGCGGCGGCGTTGTCGGCGGCCGGGTCGATGGTCAGCCGGTGGTGGCCGACCTCGTCGACCAGGTAGCGGGCCAGGGTGCGCACCGCGTCGGTGCCCAGTCCCCGGCCGTGCACGGCGGGGTCCAGGTAGAGGTCGATGCCGGCGTGCCGGTAGTCGGGCTCGGTCTCCTGGGACCACTGGATGGCCCCGATCACCCGGCCGTGGTGGAGGACGGTGAAGGTCTCGTCCCCCGGGTCGGCCAGGTCCTCGGCGACGGCGGCCGTCAGGTCGGTGCCGCCGCGCCAGCGCCGGTACACCTCGGGGGTGGCGCGGATCGCGGCCAGCGCGGGGATGTCGCTGGCCTCCGCCGGGCGGAGCACCACCTGCTCGCCGTGCAGGGTTCGAGCCTCCATCAGCGGATCCCTCGACGAGGTGGTCGTTGACCGCGACTGGCCGCTGTGTGTTCGTGGTGGTCCCGGGGTGTGGGCGACGGCCACTGGCGGCGCGGGGGGATGAGTTGGCGGAGGAAGCGGTCGGCGATGCGGAGCTTCCAGTCGTCGGGCTCGCGGAACTCGCGGATCAGGTCCGGGGCGATCCGGCTGATCGCCAGATGTGCGTCTGCGGCTGCCGGGCCGTTCACGAGCCGGTCGAAGTTGAACCAGGCGTCGGCTCGCGCCGCCTGGATTCCGCTGTCGGTGAGCAGGCGCTCGTCACGGGTGAAGAGGTGCTCCAGGAAGAGCAGCCCGCGGTTGTAGCGCTTGGCGACGTGGACCTGAACCTCCTCGATGCTTGCGCCGAACAGCGCGTTCATCCGGCAGTAGTCGTCGATGTGGTCATGGATGTCGCCCTGGTCGGCGGCGGCCATGCCTTCGAGGGTGAGCGGCAGGTCGTAGGACATGTGCGCCGCCATGGAGAAGATGATCTCCTCCAGCACATAGGACCGTCGAGCGGTCGAGGCGGCGTAGACCTCGCGCCACGGCTTTGCGACGGTGTCCGGGAGCTCTGCGGGCCGCACCACCGCCCGTCCCACTCGGCGCCGGTCCGCCAGCCAGGCGTCGATGGCGTCCATGGTCGCCAGGTAGGTCATGGCCAGCCGCTGGGCGAGTTCGGCGATCCATCCCGGGTCGTGGAAGGCCGGCCGGCCCGCTCGCAGACTCTGTTCCAGCGCCCGGATCAGGCGGAGGTAGAGGTAGGCGAACACCGCACGGTGGTCTCGCACGGTGTCATACGTGGTGACACGGCTCTCCAGCAGCACGGCAACCTGGGCGACCCGGTCCGCCGGGGCCTCGCTGCCCGTCGCCATCAGCCGGCCGCCGGGCCCGGGCTGGTGGCGACACGCCGAACCTCCTCGGTGGCAATGGCCCAGCCGCAGACCAGGTGGCCGGCGAGGCCGTCGTGCCCCGGCGCGACGTGGTACGTCGCGGTCCACTGATCACCCAGGAGCGGCATGTGGTAGGTCGACGACAGCCCGCCCTCGTGGATCTCGGCCGGATAGGTGAACGACCGCGACAGGATGCCGGGCACCGGGCCGAACTGCTCCTTGGCGTGCACGGTGACCCCGGTGCCGTCCGGATCGAGCACATAGCTCTCACGCAGCAGGTACTGGGTCACGCCGAACTTCGAGAGCCTGACCGTGTTGTCGGCCTCCCCGAACGCGCCTTCGGAGGGCTTGGCGACGATCGTCGACGCCAGCTGGGACTTGCCCGTCACCCACTGGGTCAGCTGCATCACGGCAACGAGCACGGTGTTCCGCAAGCCGATGCGGCCGGCCCTGAGGCGACTCCAGGAAGTCACCCGGAAGGCGAAGCTGCCGTGCCAGGTGCCGGTCCCAACCTGGAAGTAGTAGACGTGGCTTGGAGCATCAATGGGCGGCACGCCGGTCATCCGCTTCACCTTCCATTACCGAGAGTAGGACAGCCATCGCAGGTTGATCTTCAGGCCAGCTCCGCCAGTAGCGGCGCCGAACCAGCCCCGGCCTCCAAGTCCGCCTTGGCGTGGGCCAGTTCGAGGTGGGTGATCTCGAAGGTGGGGCTGGCGTGGAGGCCGTGAGCGACTTTGTGGGGGTCGGGGTGTGGGTTGGCGTACAACTGCCGGGCGAGGTCGCGTAGTTCGAGCATCACCGGGACGGCTGCCCGGAGCTGCTCGGGCTCGCCGTTGAAGGAGCGGTCGAGGAGCCGGAGCAGGCGGGCGTAGACGCGGTTGAAGCGGTCGGCGGCGGTGCGGACTTCGCTGCCCGGCGGGTAGTCGGCGACCTTGGCCTCGGGGTCGATGCGGTAGGCCGCGGTCCAGTCGACCGGCAGGGCGGGGCCGGTCGGCCCGGAGGCCGGGGTGTCGAGCGGGCCGTAGCGGCGCTCCTGGTGGATCTCCATGAACCGGAAGTAGTGGGCCACTTCGCGGGCTTGGCCGAAGAGCCGCCGGTCCGGGTTGTAGATGGAGCCCGGCAGGCCCTCGCCCTGTTCGGCGATGAGCTCGATCGCCTTGAGGGCCGATGGCAGGTCGGTCACGGGAAAGGCCATGCCGCCCGAGTTGTAGAAGTCCTCGGGGCCGATCTGGTACTCCAACTTCCCGCTGAACAGGTCGGGATGGCGCTCGGCCAGCCGGATCATGCCTTCGCGGATGGTGGCGTAGAACTGGCCGATGGACGTCCAGCCGCGCGGGTCCGGCCCCTCCCCCGCGCCGGGGAGCTCGTCGATGCGCTCGGGCCGTTCGATCCACAGGCCCGTTCTGATCGCCTCCGGGCCGAAGTTGCGCAGCGCGATCGGCACCTGCTCCTTGGCGTACGGGAGTTTGGCGGGGTAGTCGGTGACGAACCTGGGGTCGGCCACCACGGGCTTGCCGCCGACCGCGTTGAGCATGTTGGCGACCAGGGTCATGTGGAGCATCTCCGCCGATCGGCCAGTCGCGGCCGTAGCCGAACTCCGTTCGCACCTTGAAGTCCTGCGGGAGCATCCGGGGCGTGAGGCCGAGCCAGTGCATGCCCGTTCCGCCGGCCGCCCGCAGGTAGTCGCTGCCGTACGGCAGCGGGCCGTCCTGGACGAGGTAGCCGACGGCCTGGTAGCCGCGCCCGTCCTTGCCCGGCAGGGTGTCCAGGACGGACGGCGAGGGCGCTGCGGTGTTGGCGCGGTAGGGGGCGTTCGGCACCTTGATCAGTGCGGAGTAGTAGGTGTTCAGCGCGTCGAGGTGACCGGGCCAGGTGTTGAGGGTCTCGGTGCCGGCCTCCAGGACGAGGACGCGCCAGCCCTGGTCGCCGAGGCGCTTGGCGACCAGGGTGCCGGCCATCCCGCCGCCGACCACGATCACGTCGAAGCGGTGGCCGGCGACCGCACGCGCGCGGTTCACCGGCCGCCGCCCGGCTGCCGGCCGTCCCGGCGCACCGGCCCGCCGGGCGGCGGGAGTTCCGGTTCGCCCGGCGGTGGGGTCGCCCAGGTGCCGAACCCGGGCGCCTTGGCGCCCTGCGGATGGCCGTGGAACGTCCGCCACACCAGGCCCTCGACGTAGGCCTCGGGCGCAACCGTGAACGCGGTGTTGGCGCCCTGCCGGCGCAGCTCGGCATGGACGGCCGCGGCGAGCGGCGGCCACACCCCCAGGTACCACAGGTGGGCGATGGCCCGGGCGAGGTCCTGGTCGGCCTCGCCCTGGAGCCGCTCCGGGTCGAGCCCGACCTCCTCCAGAGCCGCCCGGAAGTCGCGGTACGCCTGCTCCCCGACCTCCTCGACGACGGCGTGCAGGTAGCGCGCGGCCATCCCGGTGCCGCGGAGCTCGAAGGTGTCGAACCCGGTGAGCGCGACGGACAGCGCCACGAACTGCTCGACATCGGCGGCGGGCAGGCCGGGCAGCGGCGCCTCGGGCAGGCCGGCACTCATCAGGGGCGAGGCGGTCAGCGGCACTCCGGTGGTCATCGGGAGTCCCCCGGTGGCGTCCTGGGGGCCTTGCCGGTGTCTGTCATCCGCTGCCGCCTCACACTCGTGCCTGCTGTCCGTTCGAGGTTCGTGGACGGAGGACTACCCGGCGGAGTTGTGCGGGCGTACGGCGCAGGGCCGCCATTCATCCGAACGGCCGCCCTGCGCTTGCCCGCGAGGGGCGAGGGGCGTTACGGCAGTGTCACCCCCACGGTGGCGGCCCAGATGGAGTCGGTGGAGGCCGTCGGGGCGACCGCGCTGCCCCAGGCGAGGGCCAGGCGGGTGGGTGAGAGGGTGGCGAAGCCGAAGGTGTCGCCGGGCCAGACGGTGGTGGTGCCGAAGCCCTGGGAGATCCGGGCCGGTGCGGAGAGCCAGCCCTGGGTGGTGGAGAAGGTGCGCAGGTACTGGGCGTAGCCGCGCGGGTCGCTGGAGCCCAGCCAGCCAACGTAGGCGATGCCGGGAGGTCCGGCGACGACCTGCATGACGTGCGGCACGTTGAGGGTGTCCGGCGGTGCTTGGACCGGCGTGGACCAGGTCGCGCCGTGGTCCTTGGAGTAGGCCAGCCAGCCGGTGTCGGTGCTGGTGCCCTGGGTGTCCCAGGTGGCGTACAGGGTGCCGTCCGGGCCGAGGGCTTCGCTGCCGTCGATCCACCACTCGCTGTTGTTCATGGAGCCGGCGTCCGGGCCGATCCGCACCGGCTGCGACCAGGTGGCGCCGCCGTCGGTGGAGCGCGCCGCGTAGGTGTAGGCGACGGTCAGGTCGTCGGTCGGGATGTTGGTGACCGTGTAGCCCTGGTAGACCACGTCGAGCGAGCCGTCCGGCTCGACCAGGATCGGCGCGCTGTCGCCGCCGCTGTTCGGGTAGCCGGGGCTGATGTGCGACATCGCGCTCCAAGTCCGGCCGCCGTCGGTGGACTTCTGCATGACGGCGTTGACGTCGCCGGTGGCGAACGCGCAACTGCCGTTGGACGCGCAGATGGTGGTGATGGCGGCGGCGCTCGGTCCGTAGTCCCAGGTCAGGTAGACGGTGCCGTCCGGCCCGACGGTGATGAAGTCGCGGTCACCCCAGTTGCCGGAGTCCGGCGGGGTGATCACGCCGGCGGTCGTGAACGAGGCACCGTGGTCGGTGCTGACGTCGATGACGGGATAGGTCAGACCGGCGCGGGAGACCATGAACGCCGCGTAGACGGTGCCGTTCGGGGCGACGGTGATCGCCGGGTCCCAGGACCGGCCGCCCTTCTGGCCGACGCTGCCCGGCAGGGTGAGCGGCGTGCCGAAGGTGGCGCCGCCGTTCAGCGAGGCCGTGACTCCGATGCCCTTGCAGCCCATCCACTCGTCGTAGACGGCGTTCGCGGCCGGATCGGTGGCCTCGATGGTCTCGGCGTTCTGCCCGGCGCAGGATCCGGAGATGTCCGTCGGCGTGCTGGTGGTGTAGGTCGCGGTGGCGACGGCGTTGACGGGGGCCGGTACGGCCAGTGCGGGGCTCGCCGTGAAGGCGAGTGCGGCGATCCCCGCACAGAGGCCGGCTGACAGGGACGATCTGAACGTGGCGCGAGGTGAAGGCACGGGCTGATCTCCTCACGGTGCAACGGAGTTGAGGGTGGCGGGCCGTCACCAGGGCGGCTCCGCCTCCGGACGGATTACCCCAACCACCGCATCCGAAGCCCCGACAGGCGCATCCGAAGCCCCGCCCCTCGCACCGGGCGGCGGCCGCCCGTCAGGCCGACCGGACGGGCAGGCCGCGGATGGCCGGGTCCTCGGCGAGCTCCGCCAGCAGGGCGTCCAGCTTGGCCCGGTCCACCGAGGGCATCAGGAAGACGTGCACGTAGCTGCGGCGGGTCGACTCGTCGCCCGGGACCATCAGCACGTCCTGGGAGGACAGCGACCATTTCGCCACCAGCTCGGCGCTGGGCTTGCGGAACCGCACGGTGACCGCGCCCGGGGTCCGGGCCGGCCACAGATCGACGCCCAACTCCCCTTCCATGGCCCGCAGTCGGCGCTCCAGGTAGTCGGCCAGGGCCTGGGCGTCGCGGATCCGGTCCACCTGGTCCTGGTAGGAGTGCCGGGACAGGTGGTCCC
The DNA here is from genome assembly GCF_006636205.1 of Kitasatospora acidiphila. Classification (NCBI taxonomy): domain Bacteria; kingdom Bacillati; phylum Actinomycetota; class Actinomycetes; order Kitasatosporales; family Streptomycetaceae; genus Kitasatospora; species Kitasatospora acidiphila. The sequence goes on from NZ_VIGB01000003.1 coordinate 378,220, forward strand.
AGATGACCAGCGGGGAGAAGCCGTTGCGGGAGCCGGCGAAGGTGGTGTCCGGCGCGCCTGTGTAGTCCGGCTGGGACGGCGGCGAGATCTGGTACTTGACCTTCGTCATGTAGATGCCGCACGGCCACGGTGCGCCGGGCCACTTGTGGCCGCTCATCGCGATCGAGGAGACCATGTCGAGGTCGCCGAACTCCAGGGTGGGCAGCGTGAGTCCGAAGTCGTACTCGGGCAGCTCCACGTCGGGGGTCCAGCCGTGGGTGGCCGGGTCCTGGGAGGCCATCCGCATGAACGGCGCGTAGCCGGCGCCGAGGGCGCCGTCGACGTGGATCCAGAAGCCGCGGCGCAGGTCGACCAGCGGCTCACCGGTCCGGCGGTCCGTGCCGTAGACCACCTCGCGCTGGACCAGGCCGTGCTCCTCGAAGATGGGCAGCAGCCGCTCGCAGACGCCCCGCACGTCGTCGTGGGCGCCCTTGAAGGTGCTGCCGAGGTTGAGGTTGACGAAGATCGGGTGGCCCTTCGCGGCGAAGAACTCGACCAGTACCGCCAGGGAGTCGACGTCGATCTCGCCCGGACCGTCCCAGGAGGTGCCCGAGGGACCGGGGCTGGACGGCACCTCGATCGGCCACTCCCGGCGCCCGGTGGCCGGGTCGACCAGCGGGCACTCGTCCGGGTAGAGCTCCCAGCCGACGGCGTGGAAGGTCTCGACGCCGAGCACCCGGACCGCCTTGGCGAAGGAGTAGTGGGTGTCCTCGGAGTAGAACGCCACCGGGCGGTGGGCGTTCGGGTTGCTGCGGTCGGGCCTGGCCTTGACGTAGCGCAGCGCCTCGAACGGGGCCGTCGGCGGCTGGATCAGTGCCTTGCCGCTCAGGTAGTCCCGGGCGTTCCAGAGCGCGTACATGTTGCCCTCGGTCGAGCCCATGGACAGCATGTAACCCCAGTACGACTCGGGGTCGGCCGGGTCGTGCGGGCCGTTGGCGCGCCACAGCTTCGCGTAGTAGTCGAGCACCGCGCGCTCCACGACCTTGGTGTTCGGCTTGTAGCCGCCGCACTGGAACGGGTCGCCGAGGTTGTTGATGTTGTTCGGCATGAACCGGGCCAGATCGAGCGCGCAGCCCTGCATGTCCTGGGTGGCCTGGTAGCCGACCAGGTGGCGGCGCTTCCTGGTCAGGTACTCGTCCACGGTGTCCAGGACGTGCAGCCGCCGGGCGTCGTCCAACCCGCTCGCGGGGAGCTCGAAGTCGCGGCAGTCCAGCTCGGGCCCGGGGTCGACCGCGGGCCCGGAGTCGACGGCGGACGCGGCGGCGAGGATGTCGAGCGGGCTCGAGCTGATGGACACGGAAACTCCGGGGACGCTGGCCGGCCGGTACGCCGGGCTGGGAACGGTGGCAGGCGCTGGCCACTCGCGGGCCCAGGATGGAACCTTTCGACGATTGAGGGAAGTCCAGCCGAACAAGATTCGGTCGACAGCCGGTTTGATTTGCAGATCAGCGGTGCCGGCGGCGATCATGGGAAGCATGCCGAATAATCCGCAGACTCGCGGTGCGTCCATCGACGAGGTGGACCGGGCGATCATCCGCGCCCTGGCCGACAACGCCAGGCTCGCGAACAACGCCCTCGCCGAGGCGGTGGGCATCGCCCCCTCGACCTGCCTGGCCCGGGTGCGCTCGCTGCAGGAGCGCGGGATCATCCGCGGCTTCCGGGCCGAGGTCGACCCCGCCGCGATCGGTCTGCCGCTCCAGGCGATGATCTCGGTCCGGCTCCGGGCCCACACCCGCGAGCAGGTCGCGAGCTTCCGCAGTACGGCCCCGGATCTGCCCGGCGTCCTGGCGGTGTTCCACATGGCGGGCTCCGACGACTACCTGCTGCACGTCGGCGTCGCCGGCCCCGAGGCGCTGCGCGACTTCGTCGTCGACAACCTGACCACCCACCCGGCGGTGGCGCAGACCCGGACCAACCTGATCTTCGAGCAGATAGCGGGCCGCGGGTACGTGGCCCCGCCCGGGCGCTGACCACGGCGGCCGATCAGCTGCGCTTCCCCCTGGAGCACCGCCGGTTCACCGTCACCGCCCCTGCTCCGCCATGGCGTTGACGATCACCGTGCGGGCGTCGTCCAGGTATCTGGTCAACTCGACTTCGGCGTCGTCGATCTCGCCGGACTCCAGCAGGCCGGCGAGCACCTGGTTCCGGCGCAGGAACGGCTCGTGGAACCCGTGCGCCGAGGGAACCGCCGCGAACGCCAGGCGCAGTTCGGCGGCCAGCTTGGCCATGCACTCGTCGATCCGCTCGCTGTCGGCGAGTCCGGCGACGGCCTGGTGGAAGTGCAGGTCCGCGGTGCCGACGGCACCCCAGTCGCCCTGCTGCTCGGCGTCCTCCGCCCGGGCCAGCGCGGCACGGACCGCGGCCAGGCGCTCCGGGGTCGCGCGCTGCACGGCGCGCACGCCGGCCACCTCCAGCGCGAGCCGCAGGGTGTAGATGTCGGCGACGTCGCTGGGGCCCAGGGTTCTGACGAACACTCCGCGGTTGAGCTCGTGCAGGACCAGGCGCTGGTCGGCCAGCAGCCGGAACGCCTCCCGCAGGGTGTTGCGCGAGACCCCTAGGACCCCACCGAGCGATTCCTCCGACAACCGCGTTCCGGGGGCGAGGCGGCCCTCGGTGATGTGCTCGCGCAGCACCTCGGCCACCCGCTGCGCGGCACTGCTGCGGGCCAGTCGGCTCCGCTCGGCCGCAAGTGCGTCGAACATCCCGGTCATGTCCTACCTCCTGCCGCCGCTGGGGCACCGCCCGCCCTGTCGCCGACGCACCTGTCGGCGCAGCCCGTCCGAGCCCGGAAAACGGAACGCTACCGGAGTCTTGTCGGATTGTTCCACAATCCCCTAGCCTCACGACCGCCCCGCAAGGTTCCGGTCCGCGCGACCGGGACCTCACCTGCCCCGTGACGCGAGAGGTCTCGACCACCCGGTCGCGGCCACCGAGTCGCGGCCACGGCGCAGGGTTCCCGATCCGAAAGGCGGCCCTTGGTGTGATCGTTCTTCTCGGCATCCTCGTCGTGGTGGCGGGATTCGCCACCAAGCGCAATCCCGTCCTCATCGTCGGCGTCGCCGGCGTCCTCACCGCCTTCCTGGGCGGGCTCACCCCGATGAAGGTCCTGGACGCGTTCGGCACCGGCTTCGCCTCCAGCCGCTCGGTGACCCTCTTCGCCGTCACCCTGCCCGTCATCGGGCTGTTGGAGCGCCACGGCCTGCAGGAGCAGGCCCGCGCGCTGATGGGCAGGCTCGCCAAGGTCAGCGCGGGCCGCCTGCTCGCGGCCTACCTGATGATCCGTCAACTCGGCGCCGCCCTCGGCCTGACCACGCTCGGCGGACCGGCCCAGGCGGTCCGGCCCATGATCGCGCCGATGGCGGAGGCCGCTGCCGAGCGCCACCACGGCCCCCTGACGGAGCCGGCCCGCGAGCGGCTGCGCTCGTTCGCCGCCAGCGCCGACACCGTGGGCCTGTTCTTCGGCGAGGACTGCTTCCTGACGGTCGGCTCGATCCTGCTGATCACCGGCTTCGTCAACGCCACCTACCACGCCCATCTCGAACCGACCCAGCTCGCGCTCTGGGCCGTCCCCACCGCGATCTGCGCCACCGCGGTCCACGGGGCCCGGCTGCTGCGGCTGGACCGCTCCCTGGCCCGGACACGGCCCGCCGCGGGCACCGTCACCGCCACCGCCGGCGTCACGGAGGAGGCCAAGTGATCAGGATCGAGTGGCTGTACTGGCTGGTCGGCGCCGTCTTCCTGGCGATGGCCGCGCAGATGGCGACCGACCGCAGCAACCCCAAGCGGTTCGGCAGCGCCGCCTTCTGGGGGCTGCTCGGCGCGAGCTTCCTCTACGGCACCTGGGTCGTCAAGAAGACCGCGCCCGCCGCGCCCCTCGGCGCCGCGGTCCTGGTGATGATCTGCCTGGCCGGCTTCGGCCTCACCGGGCGCGGTGCGCCCAGGACCACCGGCCCCGAGCAGCGGGCCGCCTCCGCCGCCCGCCTCGGCAACCGGCTCTTCATCCCCGCGCTCACCGTCCCGCTGGTCGCGCTGGTCTGCGCCACCCTCCTCAAGGGGACGCACCTCGCGGGCAAGCCGCTGTTCGAGGCCGGCAACGAGACCCTCCTGGGCCTGGGCCTCGGAGTGCTCATCGCCTTGGCCATCGGCCTGTTCCTGTGCCGCGAGCGCAACCCCGCCGTCGCCCTGCACGCCGGGCGCGGGCTGCTGGAGTCCATGGGTTGGGCCCTGCTGCTCCCCCAACTCCTGGCCGTGCTCGGCTCGATCTTCCAAGCGGCCGGCGTCGGCACCCAGGTCGGCAAGCTGACCGTCCACCTCCTGCCCGACGGCAACAAGTACGGCGCGGTGGCGCTCTACTGCCTCGGCATGGCCCTCTTCACCGTCATCATGGGCAACGCCTTCGCCGCCTTCCCCGTCATGACCGCCGCCGTCGGCTGGCCCGTCCTGATCACCCGGCTGCACGGTCACCCTCCCGTCGTCCTGGCCGTGGGCATGCTGGCCGGCTTCTGCGGCACCCTGGTCACCCCGATGGCGGCCAACTTCAACCTGGTACCGGCCGCCCTGCTCGAACTCAAGGACCAGTACGGGCCGATCAAGGCCCAACTCCCCACCGCCGGAGCGCTTCTGGTGTGCAACATCGCCATCATGTCGCTGTTCGCGTTCTGAGCTGCTTGCAGATCTCGAACCGCGTCCCCAACGAGGAAAGGCCGCACCGCAGATGACCCGAGTGCTGCTCACCGGCTTCGAACCGTTCGGCGGCGACACCCTCAACCCCTCCTGGGAGTCCGCCCTGCTGGTCGCCGCCGACCCGCCCGAGGGGCTGGAGGTCACGCCCGCCCGGCTGAGTTGCGTCTTCGGCCGGGCGGCCGAGGAGCTGCGCGCCGCGATCCAGGACACCGACCCGGAGTTGGTGGTCTGCCTGGGCCAGGCCACCGGCCGCCCCGACCTCACCGTCGAGCGCGTCGCCGTCAACATCGACGACGCGCGCATCCCCGACAACGCGGGCCGGCAACCCATCGACCGGCCCGTCGAACACGGCGGCCCTGCGGCCTACTTCGCCACCCTGCCGGTCAAGGCGTGCGTGGCCGCCGTCAGGGAGGCGGGCATACCCGCGTCGCTCTCCCACACCGCCGGGACCTTCGTCTGCAACCACGTCTTCTACGCCCTGATGCACCACCTCGCCACCCAACGCCCCACCACCCGGGGCGGGTTCGTCCACGTACCCGCCCTGCCCGAGCAAGTCCTCGACCAGGGCAAGCCCGCGCTCCCCGCCACCGCTGTCGCCCACGCCCTGCGCGCCCTGCTCACTGCCGCCGCGACCCGCGGCGCGGACCTCCACACCCCGGAGGGGATCACCCACTGAGGCCGCAGGCGGCGACCGTGGCGTCGTCGGGGTGCCCGTGGTCACCCGCGTGCGCGGATCGGCTCGCCGGTGCGGTGCAGGTGGGTGAAGATCTCGCGGTACGAGCGGAGCAGGCCGGTCTCGTAGTACGCGATGCCCTGCTCCCGGCAGAAGTCGCGGGTGATCCGCGCGGCCCGGCCGAGGGCGGGGGTCGGCAGGTTGGGGAAGAGGTGGTGCTCCACCTGGTAGTTGAGGCCGCCCATCAGGGCGTCGAGGAACGGGTTGCCACGGACGTTGCGCGAGGTGAGCACCTGGCGGCGCAGGAAGTCGAGCTTCATCTCGGGTGTCACCATCAGCATCCCCTTGTGGTTCGGGGCGAAGACGCAGCCCAGGTAGAGGCCCAACAGCGCCTGGTGGACGGCGAGGAAGGCGACCGCCTTGCCGGCCGGGAGAGCGGCGAAGACCAGGCCGAGGTAGGCCGCGAAGTGGACGACCAGCAGGGTGCCCTCCAGCCACGGGCGCTTCACGGCGGGGCCGCGCAGCGCGCGGAAGCTGTTGAAGCTGAGGTTGAGGCCCTCCAGCAGCAGCAACGGGACGAACAGGTACGCCTGCCGGCGCCCGATGAACCGGGCCAGGCCGCTCGCCTGGCTGGCCTGGCGCTGCGACCACACGACGAGGTCGGGGGCGACGTCCGGGTCCCGTTCCTCGTGGTTGGGGTTGGCGTGGTGGCGGGTGTGCTTGTTCATCCACCAGCCGTAGCTCATCCCCATCAGCAGATCGGCGGCGATCCGGCCGCCGATCTCGCTCGGCAGTCGCCGGGTGAACACCTGACGGTGTGCCAGATCGTGGGAGAGCAGCCCGACCTGGGCGAAGACGGCGGACATGGCCGCCGCCAGGCCGAGCTGCCACCAGGTGTCGCCCAGCGCGAACACGCCCCACCAGCCGCCCAGGTACGCGGCGAGCACCAGGCCCGCACGAGCGCTGTAGTAGCCGGGGCGCCGGTCGAGCAGGCCTGCGGCGGAAATTCGGCGGCTCAGTCGGGCGAAGTCGCTGCCCCCGGGCGCCGGCCGGGAAGCAGGGGTGACGGTTGTCGTCTGGTGAAGTGTGGGCATGCCCAAGAGTCTGGTTCGGTGGGCGGACCCGCAGAACGGGGTTAGCACCCATCCCGTACGGGTGCTAACCCCCTACTCCCGCCTGGTGCTGGCCGCCCTGCGTCAAGCCGGGCTCCAGAGATTCGGTGGCCATGGGCCCCGCGCACACTCTCCGTTGACGGCTGCCGGACGGCCGTGCGACGGTGAGGACGCGCCCCTGAGGAAGACCCATGGGAACTGGAGGCATACCGCTGTGACCTTCGGCACCGATCACTCCCGCCAGGCCATGGACCGCAGTCTGACGCCGGATCAGCTCGACTTCTTCGAGAAGGAGTTCGCCGCCAGGCCGGTGAACCGGCTGATGCAGAACGCGGTCACCCAGACGCCGGTGGACGATGTCGCCCTGGACCGGCGGATCCTCACCGGCATCGACCGCTCGGTCTCCCACCACCTGGACGCCTGGAGGGCCACCAACCAGAAGCAGAGCGGGCGTTGCTGGATGTTCGCCGGGCTCAACCTGCTCCGGGTCGGCGCCGCGCGGAAGTTGGGTGTGAAGGACTTCGAGTTCTCCCAGAACTACCTGCTGTGGTGGGACAAGTTCGAGCGGGCGAACCACTTCCTCGAAGCGGTCGTCGAGACCTCGGACCGGGATGTGGACGACCGCACGGTGGCGCACCTGCTGGAGAGCCCGATCGGTGACGGCGGGCAGTGGAACATGTTCGTGGCGCTGGTCGCCAAGCACGGCCTGGTGCCCAAGTCGGCCATGCCGGAGACCGACAGCTCCTCCGCGACCCGGGCGATGAACCGGGCCCTGAAGACCCTGCTCCGCCAAGGCGCCCGCGATCTGCGCGAGTTGGCCCCCGACGGGGTCGGGGCGCAGCGGGGGCGCAAGCGCGAGGTGCTCGGCGCCGTCCACCGGGTGCTCAGCATCCACCTCGGCACGCCGCCGCGGCGGTTCCTGTGGCAGTGGCGGGACGAGAAAAAGGAGTTCCACCGCGACGGCTGGCTCACCCCCGCGGAGTTCGCCGCCTCGTATGTGCGGCTCCCGCTGGACGACTACGTCTGCCTGGTGCACGATCCGCGGGAGTCCAGCCCGGTCGGCCGCACCTTCACCGTCGAGTACCTGGGCAACGTCGTGGACGCACCGCCGGTGGTCTATCTCAATGTGCCGATGGAGCTGCTGAAGCGGCTGGCGATGGACGCGATCGTGGGTGGCGAGCCGGTGTGGTTCGGCTGCGACGTGAAGAAGATGATGCGCGCGGACGTCGGCGTCTGGGACGCCGAGCTCTTCGACTACGCGGCCGTCTACGACACCGAGTTCACCATGGACAAGGCCGCCCGGCTGCTGCACCACGACACGCGGATGACCCACGCGATGCTGTTCACCGGCGTGGACGTGGTGGACGGCAGTCCGCGCCGCTGGCGGGTGGAGAACAGCTGGGGCGAGGAGCGGGCCGACAAGGGCTTCTGGACCATGAACGACTCATGGTTCGGTGAGCACGTCTTCGAGATCGCGGTCCGGCGCTCCGCGCTGCCACCGGAGTTGGCTGCCGCCCTCGACCGACCGCCGATCGTCCTCCCCGCCTGGGACCCGATGGGCGCCCTCGCCGAGTGATGAGCGGGCGGGCCACGAGCCCGTGCTGGGCGGACGGGCCGTGAGCCCGTCCGAGGTCTACAACGTCTCGGTCGCGTACTTGGCGCGCAGCGCGGCGAGCCGTTCGGGGTCGAGCGGCTCGCCGGCCTCCAGGGCGCGGTGGACGTCGCGGAAGTAGTCCTCGTACCCGGCCGGCGTCAGCAGGAACAGGCAACGGGCCACGGCGGACGAGGTGTTGCGGAAACCGTGAGCCATGCCGATCGGCACGGACACCGTCCCGCCCGCGCCGAGCGTGCTCACGCCGTCGGGCAGGTCGAAGGTCACCTCGCCTTCGAGGATGTGGAAGTGCTCGGCATGGCCGTGGTGGATGTGCGGCGCGGCCCCGACCGCCCCGGCCGGAAAGCTGTACTCCACAACGGCCAGCGCACCACCGGTCTGCGCCCCCGACAGGTGGACCAGATACGACCCGGCCGGCGCGTGCAGCCATTCCCCGCCACCAGGCTTGATCATCGCCAGGTCAGTCATGCGCTGATGATATGTCAGCCGGGTTCGCGGGAGTAGATCTTCCCCGCCGGGCTCTACCGGGCCCCGCGCCACCGGCACCGCGCTCAGGCGGCCAGGTGGCGTTCGATCCAGGCGGCCGCGGTACGGCGGAACAGGACCCGGCTGCGGGTGTTCCTGAACTCGTGGCCCTCGTTGGGCAGGACCAGCAGTTCGGCGGGGAATCCCCGCTGGCGGGCCGCCCGGACCATCTGCTCGGACTCGCCCAGCGGCACATTGGTGTCGTGCTCACCGTGGACGGCCAGCAGCGGTACCCGGAGTTCGTCGATCCGGCTCATGGGAGAGAGCGTGTGCAGCAAGTCCCGGTCGCGTTCGGGATGGCCATACTTCATGGCGGCCGATCGCGCGATCCACGGCTCGGTGCCGGCGAAGAACGTCAGGAAGTCGGACATGCCGCACACCGAGACCCCGGTGCGGAACAGCTCCGGATGCCAGACCAGCGAGGCCAGCGTCAGGTAGCCGCCGTAGGAGTGGCCCATCACGGCCAGCCGCCTGGGGTCGGCGAGTCCGAGGGTGACCACGTGCGCCGCGCAGTCCGCGACGTCGTCGATCGCCGCGAACCGCCCGGCTCCGAGGTCGGCGTTGACGAAGGAGCGGCCCGCGCCCAGCGAGCCGCGTACGTCGGGCGCGAAGACGTCCAGACCGTGGCCGAGCAGCTCGTGGTAGAGCGGATCGAAGACGGGCCGCTCCTGCTGCTCGGGCCCGCCGTGCAGATGGACGACGCACGGAGCGTGGTAGTCAGGGTCGCGGCCGGGGGCGCGGTAGTACCAGCCGCCCAACTCCAGCCCGTCGCGGGCCTGCAGGCGCAGGTGCTCGGGCCGCTCCGGCGGGCGCCCGGGTGCGACGGCGTCCTCGTCACGCGAGGACCACGGCGTACGGACGGGTGACCCGCCGTCGGCCCCGTGCCAGATGCCGGGCCGGCGGACGGAACCGGAGACGGCCAGCGCCAAGCCGCGCGGTCCCGCCGGGCTGATCCGGGTCACCACCTCGTGTGTCAAGGGCAGTGAACGCGGGGCGAGTTCGGGCGGTGCGTGTCCGCCGTCCACCTGGGCCCCGACGCCGTCGCCGACCCGGTGGCGGGCCGGGACGGGCAGGGCGAGAACCTCCAACTCGGTGCGGCCGCGCACGTTCCACGCCAGGACGGCGCTGCGGCCGTCGTCCCGGACGGACAGCAACTCCAGGTCGACGCCGTCTCGTTGGGCGATCACCCGGCGACGCCGTCCGGCGCCGTCCGGGCCGAGCTCGACGGCGACCAGGGCCGCGAACTCGCGGTCGGCGTCGCTGCGCAAGTACAGCATCCGGCCGTCAGGCGAGAACCGGCCGATCCAGGGATCGCCGTCGGCCACCGGCACCGTGCAGGCCGTCTCGCCGCTGTCGGTCCGCAGCACCACGGCCTCACGCCCGCCGCGCGGCCCGCGCAGCAGCAGGACGAGCCGGCCGTCCGGGGTGGTGTCGCACACCCGCAGGGTGGCGCCCGCCGGTTCGGTGGCGAGGAGTTCGGGGGGCCGCACGCCGGCCGGATCGGTCAGGTAGGCGGCCAGGCCACCGCCCGTGAGGTGCGGCTCGGGGGAGGGTTCGTAAGGGGCCGGCGTCGGCGGGCGCAGCACGGTCGACACCGGTGCCCCCGGCGGACCGGTGCCCGGGAGCGGTATCCCGACCTCTCCCCCGCCGCCGAGCAGCACGGCGGGCCCGTCGCGGCTGGTCCACTCACTCGGGGGCACTTCCTGGTACGGCCCGGAAGGCGCACCGGCGCCGAGCTCGGTGACGGGCAGACCGACCAGCGGATCGGTGGTGGTGATGGCGATGGCCGAACCGTCGCGGGTCCAGCGGCCGAGGTAGGCGGTGCTGCCCGCCAATGCGCCGGCCAGGATCCGGCGGTCCCCGCCGTCCGGCCGGACGCAGAGCACGCGGGTGTGCTCGCCCCCGCCGGGGGCGGTGGTGTAGGCGATCCAGCGGCCGTCCGGGGACCAGGAGGCCTCGATCACCGGGTCGAGCCCGGTGTCCAGGAGGTGCACGTCGTCGCCGTCGGCCGATCCGGTCCACAACTGCGGTACGCCGCCGCGGTTGCAGATGAAGGCCACCTGACCCCCGGTGGGGTCCGCCGACGGGTACCAGCAGCCGTGGGCGGTGACCGGGCTGTGGCCCTCCCGGGTGTCGTGGGCGTCCGGGAGGACCACGGCCAGGGGGGCCGCCGGCGGCGAGGCCACGGGGTCGGAACGCTGGTCCACCACGGTCCGCCTCCCGTTCAACCGATCCCGTGGGACTGCAGCCACATCTCCAGCAGGGCCACCTGCCACAGGGCGTTCGCCCCGCGCGCCGTGCGATGGGTGTCCGGGGCGGCCAGCAACTCGGCCAGGTAGGCCTCCCGGAAGATCCCCCGGGACCGGGCCTCGGGGGCCGCCAGGGCCTGCTGGATCCGGGCGAGCACCGGCGGGGCCATCCGGCGGATCGCCGGTACCGGGAAGTAGCCCTTGGGCCGGTCGATCACCTCGTGCGGCAGCAACTTGCGGGCGGCGTCCTTGAGGACCCCCTTGCCGCCCTGCGCGAGCTTGAGCTGCGGCGGGCAGGCGGCGGCCAGCTCGACCAGTTCGTGGTCCAGGAACGGGACGCGTGCCTCCAGCCCCCAGTCCATGGTCATGTTGTCCACCCGCTTGACCGGGTCGTCGACCATCAGCACGTGGGTGTCAAGCCGGATGGCGGCGTCGAGGGCGGTCTCGGCTCCCGCGGGCGCCATGTGTGCGCGGACCAGTTCGCTGGAGGCGTCGTGGTCGGCCAGCAGCTCCGGCTGGAGGATCCGGGCGAGTTCGGCGTGCGATCGGTCGAAGAACACCTTGGCGAACGTCTCGGGCTCCCGCTCGCGCGACACCGCCGCCAGGTCGGGGTGCCAGCGGTATCCGGCGAAGATCTCGTCGGCGCCCTGCCCGCTCTGCACGACGGTGACGTGCTTGGAGACCTGTTCTGACAGCAGGTGGAAGGCGACCACGTCGTGGCTGACCATCGGCTCGCTCATGGCCGCCACCGCCCGGTCAAGGGCGCCCCGGACCCGGTCCGAAGGGACCATGATCTGATGGTGGTCGGTGGCGAACTCCCGGGCCACCAGGTCCGAATACATGAACTCGTCGCCCTGCTCGCCGCGTTCCGCCTCGAACCCCACGCTGAAGGTGGCCTGGTCGTCCTGGCCCGCTTCGGCGAGCAGCGCCACGATCAGGCTGGAGTCCAGGCCGCCGGAGAGCAGCACCCCGACCGGTACGTCTGCCACCGTGCGGCGGCGGACGGCGGTGCGCAGGGCGTCGAGCACGGCGTCGCTCCAGTCGGCGGCGTCCATGCCCGCGTGCTCCGGCCGGCGGCTGTAGGACGGCTGCCAGTAGCACTCGTCGTGCTGGCCGCCGTCCGGCTGCACGACCCGCACGGTGGCGGGCGGCAGCTTGCGGACGCCGGTGAGCACGGTGCGCGGGGCCGCGACGGTGCCGTGCAGGGTCAGGTACTGGTGCAGCGCGGCCGGGTCGATGGAGGTGTCCACCCCACCGCCCGCGAGCAGGGCGGGCAGTGAGGAGGCGAAGCGCAGCCGGTCCGCCCGCCGTGCCAGGTAGAGGGGTTTGATGCCGAGCCGGTCGCGGCCGAGCACCAGCCGACCGGTGTCCAACTCGGCCACGGCGAAGGCGAACATGCCGAACAGTCGCTCCACGCAAGCCGTGCCCCACTGCCGGTAGGCCCTGAGCAGCACCTCGGTGTCGGAGGTCGAGAAGAAGCGGTGGCCCAGGCCCTCCAACTCCTGCCTCAGCTCCCGGTAGTTGTAGACGCAGCCGTTGAAGGCGACGGTGAGGCCGCTCTCGGCGTCGGTCATCGGCTGGGCGCCGCGCTCCGACAGGTCGATGATCTTCAGTCGCCGGTGGCCGAACGCCACGGCGCCCTGTGACCACAACCCCCGGCCGTCCGGCCCGCGAGCCGCCAGCCGGTCGGTCATGCGCTCCACGGCGGCCAGGTCGGGGCGCCCGCCGTCGAAGCGGATCTCTCCGGTCAGCCCGCACATACTCGGCTCACCTCCCGTTCGAGCGGCGGCGCGGGGCCGGCCGCAGGACGGTGGCGGTCATCGGGTCGCAGCCGGCTGCGAACGGCTGGCGGTCCGCGGCCGTCGCCCGGGTCGCCCGGCGCGGCAGGGCGCCCGACCGATGGGCCGCGAGCCGCGCGGCCTGGTTCTGCCGGCAGCGGGCGGACAGGCCTCTGCGGTCGATCCGCGCGCGGGGGCCGGTTGCCACGGGGTGCGCCCGGGTCCGGGTGACCAGGAAGTCGACGGCCGACGTCATGCCGCCGTCGGCGGCGACGCGCCGCAGCCGCTGAGCGACGTCGCCCAGCCCCAGCGCCTCCTCGGCCAGCCCCGAAACGGTCTCCCAGTCGCCGAACTCCTCCAGGGTCGGCCGCAGCCGCGCCAGCAGCGATCGGACCACGGCACCGGCCGGCCTCGCCTGGCCGGTGGCCGGGTCGATCAGCCGACCGTCCAGCCCCGAGCGGGCGGCCCGCCAGGTCATGGCGCGCAGCCAGGGCTGCCGGGAGTGGTGCCGGCAGCCGTCGGATCGCCGCACCACCTCGCAGGCATCGGCCACCAGCGCGCGGAACAGCCCGGCGAGCAGCACCACCGTCTCCACCCGGGGGCAGGCGTCGCACACCCGCAGCTCCAGCGTCGGCTGGTGTGCGGAGGGCCGGATGTCGTAGTAGACCATCCCCACGTCACTGATCACGCCGGAACGTATCAACCCGGTCACGGCCGCGTCGTAGGCCGCTGCCGAACCGAAGCACCCGACCGGCCCGGAGGTGGGCCAGCGCTGCCACAGCATGGTGCGCCAACTGGCGTAGCCCGTGTCCGCGCCGAGCCAGAAGGGCGAGCTGGCGGACAGCGCCAGCAGGGTCGGCAACCAGGGCGAGACCACGCACATCGCGCGGACGGCCGTGTCGCGGTCGGGCACGTCCACATGGAACTGCGCGCCGCAGATCAGCTGCTCGTCGGCCACCGCGCGGTACTCGTCGGCCATGTGCTGGTACCGGGGCTGCGGGGTGACGTCCACCGCCCCCATCCGGCCCAGCGGCGCGGTCCCGGCCGCGACCACCGCCAGCCCCAGCGGGGCGGCCGCGTCGTCCAGGGCCCGCCGGGACCTGACCAGGTCGGTCCGGAGAGCGTCCAGCGAGGCGTGCACACCGCTGTTGGACTCGACGACCGACTGCAGGAACTCGGTGGTGAAGCCGCGGTCCGGTAAGCGGTCCAGCACCTCACGGGCGCGCGCCACCAGCATCCGGGTCTCCACATCGACGATGTGGAACTCCTCCTCGACTCCCATCGGCACGGTCATCGGGCACCTCCGAACCGGTTCGACGACACGGCGTCTGCTATGCCGCCGCGCCCCCGGACGGCCACTCTTCGCGGTAGTCCGCCCCCGAAAGACCAACCTCCCACGACCACCCCCGAACCGCATCAGGACCCGCAGTGGGCAGCGATCAGCTCCCGGTACCAGCGGTGCGACACCTTGGGGGTGCGGGCCTGGGTCTCGAAGTCGCCGTGGACAGGCCGAAGCGCTCTCTGATGGGACCATGGGAACGAGGCAGCGCGGGGACGACATCCGGCTCGCCTCGGCTGTCGGCCGGACAGCTGCGGACGCGTGCTGCCGCGCCGCAGAAGGAGTCGATCATGGAATACCTCGTCACGATGACCACCCGCGTCCCGGACGGGACCTCGGAACAAGCCGTCGAGGAGATCCGCGCCCGCGAGGCCGCGCGGGCACGTGAACTCGCGGCGCAGGGACACCTGCTCCGCCTGTGGCGCCCTCCGCTGCAACCGGGTGAGTGGCGCACACTCGGACTCTTCGCAGCCGACGACAGCGGCCAGCTCGAGGATGTCCTGGCCTCGATGCCGCTGCGTGTGTGGCGCACCGATGAGGTCACCCCGCTGTCTCCTCACCCGAATGACCCCGACCACGCCCGCAGCTGACCGAGCGCCACACATCCCCGCCGCGGGCTCGGTAGGACCGCCCCTCCCGCAGCCATCCCACCCGCCCGGCCCGCTGACTCCGGGCGCCGACGCCCTCACCCGGGAAGGACTCCGATGAACAGCACCGCAGACGACGAGAAGATCCTTCGTGGTGTCCTCGACGAGTGGAAGGCAGCCGTCGATGCGCACGAGCCCGAGCGAGTCGCCTCCTGCTTCACTGAGGACGCGATCTTCCAGGGCCTCCATCCGTACAGCGTCGGCCGGCAGGGCATTGCCGACTACTACGATTCCCAGCCGCTCGGGATGACCGCCGACTACCAGGTTCTCGAAACCAGGCAGTTGGCCGATGGCCTCGTGCTCGGCTACATGAGTGTCGATTTCTCGTTCGTCGACCGGCCGACGCTCGCGGTGTACCTGAGTCTGGTGGTCGAACAGGCGGCAGACCGCTGGTACATCCGCCACTACCAGGTATCCAGCCTCGGCTGAGGAGATGGTCCGATAACCACGTGTACAGCCGATCCCCGGCAGCGCTGCACCGATCCCGGTCGGCAACCCTGGACGGGTCCGGCCGGCGTGGGCAGGGCCGGCCTGCGTTGCGGCCGACGTGCCGTCAGCGGCAGCGAAGTGCCTGGCGAGGATGGCGGAGAGCCCATGTGTGATCCAGAATCATCGGATGGTCACGCTTGAGACTCCCCGGTTGATCCTGCGTCGCTGGCGCGAGGAAGACGTTGCGCCCATGGCTGCCGTCAATGCCGACCCTGAGGTCATGCGGTGGATCCGTGACGGCAGCGTCCGTGACGAACAGCAGACTCGCAGCGGGATCCAGGCTTGGGAGAGCGAGTGGGAGTCACAGGGCTTCGGCCTGTTCGCCGTGGAGATCCGGTCCACCGGCGAGCTGGCCGGGTTCACCGGCCTTTCGGTGCCCGCATTCCTGCCGGAGGTACTGCCGGCGGTTGAGGTCGGCTGGCGGCTGGGGCGTTCCCACTGGGGGCAGGGTTTGGCCACCGAGGCCGCTGCGGCCGCTGTACGGTTCGCGTTCGAGGAGCGAGGGCTGGAGCGGATCGTCAGCATCACTCAGGTGGGCAACGACGCCTCCGAACGGATCATGACCAAACTGGGGATGCGTCCGGTCCGTGAGACCGTCAATCCCACCAGCGGTCGGCGAGTACGGGTGTACGAGTTGTCGTCGGACCAGTACGCCACAACCTCTCGTTGATGGCGGCAACGAGGACGGTGGCCTCGTAGCGGACCGCGAGTTCGTCGTACCAGCGAAGCCCCAACTTGCCACCGCTGCTTGACCCGGTAGCTGTATGGGGTGCCTCGTCCGCCGGCACCCGTCGCGGCTCCCGCCGTCCCGCCGTCGGGAACCGATTTCGCGCTGGCACGATTACCGCCTAAGCTGATCTCACCGACGCGGGGTGGAGCAGCTCGGTAGCTCGCTGGGCTCATAACCCAGAGGTCGCAGGTTCAAATCCTGTCCCCGCTACTACCAGGGCCGGGGCCCGCGCATGATCGCGCGGGCCCCGGCCCTGTTTCGTTGGTCAGCACGTGGCGCAAACAGGACAGACGGCCGGTGGCGCGAGGCCGGGCGCGCCTGGGCTGTTCGGTAGGTATTGCTCCCCCATTCGTGTGGCGGGTCCGGCGAACAGGAATCGGCAGCGCGGCACCGATCAATGGTCGATGGGACTGGTCGACGGGACCACAGGCGAGCCCGCGACCGCTTCCTGAGAGTAGGCCACGGTGCTCAACAGGCGAGCCGCGCTGCGCACGGGCGTGTTCGGTGCCATCGGAGCGGGGGCGGTGGCCCCGCAGGTGCCGACGGGCGCGGGCGCGGTACCCGAGTCAGCGGAGCACGTCAGTCCTCGAGACTGGGAGCGGCTGGCCGGCGCGCTGTCCCCGGCTTCCACGCTCTACCGGCCGTGCGGCTCCGTCTACCCGTCGCTGGCCCTCCCGTTCAACCACCGGTATGACGCGGTCCAGCCGGCCGGGATCGTCGCCTGCGCCACCACCGGGGACCTTCGCGAGGCGATCCGCTGGGCCCGCTCGGTGGGGCTGCCCGCCGTGCCCCGCTCCGGGCTGGGGCACAACTACGCCGGGTACTCCACCACCACCGGCCTGCTGCTGAACATGGCCCGGATGAGGAGCATCACCACCACACCGCAGCCGGGCCGCGCCCGCTCCCGGGTGTACGGGCCCATGAAGGTCGTGCACGACGCCGGCACCGTCACCGTCGGTGCCGGAGTCACCAACGGCGACCTGCATCCCCTGCTGGAGGACCGCGGCATCTTCGTGCCCACCGGTCGCTGCCCCACCGTCGGGGTCGCCGGACTGGTGCTGGGCGGCGGTATCGGCTTCAGCGACAAGATGTTCGGCCTGACCTGCGACCGGCTCAGCGCCACGACCGTCGTGCTCGCCGACGGACAGGTGGTGGAGGCCGGCGAGGACTCGCACCCCGACCTGTTCTGGGCCTGCCGGGGCGGCGCGGGCAACAACTTCGGTGTCAACACGTCATTTACCTTCCGGTACGAGCAGTTCGAGGGCACCGTCGGCATCTACCGGTTCCGCTGGAGCCTGGACTCCGTCCTGCCGGCGATCGGCGCCGCGCAGCAGATCGCCCAGGACACCGTGGAGGACAAGCGGTTCCATCTGCGCGTCGGCATCGGGACTCGCGGACAGACCAGGCCGCAGATCCAGCAGAACGCCAACGTCAACGCCATCGGCCAGTACTACGGCACCGTCGAGGAACTGCGTGCCGTCCTCGCCCCGCTGCTGGACATCGGCACCGCCGAGGAGCGCGCCCGCAACCGCGCGTCGATCCGAGCCGTCACACCCGGCGAGGCGAGCGTGCTGCTGAGCGCTACCACGCCGGTGGAACGGTTCGCCGCCAAGTCGGCGATCCTGGACTCCCGCACACTCCTGACCGACCGGCAGGTCAGCGCGGCAGCCGAGCGCCTGCTGGACTGGCCGGGCAGCGGCAACGAGGACGGAGCCGGGTTCGCGATGTTCGCCCTCGGCGGCGAGATCAACCGGGTACCGCCGGCTGCGACCGCATTCGTGCACCGCAACGGCCTGTTCGTCTTCGCCGCCGAGACCTCCTGGGCAGACTACGACCCCTTCAGCGTCGCCGACGCCAACCTGCACTGGCTCCAGGAGTTCTACGACGACATCTTCCGTGGCAGACCACCGCAGCACTCGTATCAGAACTTTCCCGACCCGACGCTCAAGGAATGGCAGCGGGCCTACTACGGCACGAACTACGACCGCCTGGTCCGCGTGAAGCGGACCTACGACCCGACCGGCTTCTTCGGCTACCCGCAGGCGATCGGCAGCTGACACCCCCATGCGGTACCTGATGCCGCTTTGCGCGAACTGCGGCGCCGAGCGGAATTCAGGCGCTGCTGCCGACACCGCTACTCCCCGTCGGCGGTCCGCGCCTCCGGTTCGAGGACGCAATTCCCCCACTGTTAACGGCTGGGATCCCTGGCAAGGTTCAGCTGAAAACGTGCTGTTCTTGCGGAGGAGATCGGGCATTGACACCTCCGGCGACATGACCAATCATCATGCGAAACGCTGGATCGGAAGACCAACCAACCTTTTTCCTGCTCAGGACAGTTGGCCGTTGAATGGCTGTCCTGCCAGGAGATGAGCACGCGGTGGGTGAGATGGTGGATACAAGTCGTGCCGAAAGTCCGCTCCACCGAGGGGCACGCAGGGAAGCAGGCGGCCGTTCTGCCCGCGCCGGCCGTGCGCAGTCACCGCTCATCGGCAGACACTGAATCCGCCTGGACGAGGAGCAGTCCGGTGACCCATTCGTTGGCGCACCGCTGAGAAACACACCGGGTGCCCGCAGTTCGAGCAGGGCACCCGTCGAATAGTCATCATCCCTCGCGCCCGCCGCCGGGCCAGTGAGTTCTTTTCTGACGCCTCCCCGATAACTGTCCTCCGCTCAGAGGAAAGAGCTGGCTTTGCCGACGATACCCACCTCCCCTGCGACCATCAGCAACCACCGCGGGCCTCGGCACGGCGCCGACGGATCGGCGGCGGCCCGCCCGGACGACGCGCAGCCGCTCTCGTTCGCGCAGCAACGGCTCTGGACGTTGGCTCAGTTGACCGGGGCCGGCGAGGCCTACAACGAGTCGGTCGTGCACCGGCTGCGCGGGCCGCTGGACCGTGGTGCGCTGGCCCGGGCGCTGGACGCGATCGTCGTTCGGCACGAGGTGCTGCGGACTCGCCTGGTCCCCGTGGACGGCGAGGTGCGCCAGTGGATCGATCGGTCGGACGTCGGGTTTCCGCTCCTGACGGACGATCTGACCGGTGTTCCCGATCCCGAAGCGCGGCTGACCGCCCTGCAACACGCGGAAGCCACCGCGCCCTTCGATCTGGCCAGCGGCTCGCTGGCCCGTGGCCGCCTGGTCACCTTGGCCCCGAACCATCACGCCTTGCTGCTCACGATGCACCACGCGGTCTTCGACGGAACGTCCATGGACGTCATGATGCGTGAACTCACCGCGCTCTACTCGGCGTTCATCCGTGGCGAAGACGACCCTCTGCCGCCGTTGCCGCTCCAGTACGCCGACTACGCCCGCCGGCAGCGCGAGTGGATGGACGGCGAGGAGCAGGCCGCCCAGGCCGCGTACTGGCAGCAGAACCTGGTCGGCGTCCCACCCCTGCTCGAACTGCCGACCGACCGGCCCCGCCCGCCCGAGCAGGACTACCGTGGCGGCCGGGTGGCGATCAGCCTGGACGAGGAGCTGACGGCCGGCCTGCGCACGCTCGCTCGGCGGCACGGCGGCACCCTCTTCGTCGCCGCGCTGACCGGCTGGTCCCTGGTGCTGTCCCGGCTGGCCGGCGAGACCGACATCGTGGTCGGCGTACCGACGGCGAACCGCCGCAGCCGTGACCTGGCCGGGCTCATCGGCTTCTTCGTCAACTCGCTTGCCGTACGCGTCGACCTGTCCGGTGCACCGACGGTCTCGACCGCGCTTGGCCGGACCCGCGCCGCCGTCCGCGGGGCATTGGACCACCAGGACCTGCCGTTCGAGCGGGTGGTGGAGTTGGTCAACCCGCCGCGCAGCATCGCCCATTCACCACTGTTCCAGACCATGTTCGCCTGGCAGCCGTCGCGCAGCGGCCTGCTGGGCCTGCCGGATGTCGAGGCTGCGCCCCTCGACATCCCGTTCGCCTCCGCCAAGTTCGACCTCGCGCTGTCGCTGGCCGAGGAGGACGGCCGGCTGGTCGGCCATCTCGACTACGCCACCGCCCTGTTCGACCACGGCACCGCCGAACGCTACGCGGGCTACCTGCGGCGGGTGCTGGCCCAGATGGCGGAGGAGCCCGGCCGGCAGGTCGCGGATCTCGCGCTGATGGACGCGGCCGAGCGCCACCGGCTGCTCACGGACTGGGACGCGACCCAGGGCGCCGAAGCGGTGCCACCCTCCGGGCTCGGCGGCCTGATCGAACGTTTCGAGGCGCAGGTACGGGCCCGCCCGGACGGACCGGCGCTCGTCTGTGGCGGTGAGCAAACCGACTACGCCGCGCTGGAGCGCCGCGCCAACCGGTTGGCGCACGCGCTGATCGCGCGCGGGATCGGACCCGACCAGGTGGTCGGCCTGCACGCCGGGCGGTCCACGGAGCTGGTCGTCGGCGTCCTCGGCATCCTCAAGGCGGGTGCCGCCTTCCTCCCGCTCGACCCCGGCCAGCCGACCGAGCGGCTGACCGCCATGGTGGCGGACGCTGCACCGGCCCTGGTCATGAGCACCGTTGGCGCTGTGGACGGCTGGCAGGACCTTCGCACGGTCGAGGCGGAGGCCGTCCGTGACGACGCCCCCGCAGTCGCGGTGAGCCCCTCGCACCTGGCCTACGTGCTCTACACCTCGGGCTCCACCGGCCGCCCCAAGGGCGTCGCGGTGACGCACGGCAGCGTGCTCAACCTCCTCGACACCTGGCTCGCCCGGTTCGGCGCGACCCCCGGCGAGGCGACCTCCGCCTGGTCCAGCATCGGCTTCGACGCGACGATCCACGAGATCCTGCTGCCGCTCACCACGGGTGCCGTGCTGCACATCGTCCCCGACGACCTGCGCGCCGACCCCGGGGCGCTGCTGGACTGGCTGCGCCGGCACCGCGTCGTGCAGGCGTTCCTGCCCCCGGCGTACATCCGGTGGATCGACGAAGCCCCCGAGGAGCGCCTGGCGGGTCTGGCCCTGCGCCAGTTGCTGACCGGGGTGGAGTCCCTCCCGGAGATCGCGCTCCACCGCATGACGCGGGTGCTGCCCGGCCTGCGGATCTGCTACGGGTACGGCCCCACCGAGAGCACGCTCTACTGCACGTCCTACACCGACCCGCAGCCCCTCGACCGGCCTTGCCCGATCGGCCGACCGTTGGGCAACACCCGCCTCTACCTGCTCGACGAACGGCTCCGGCTCGTCCCCGCCGGGGTCACGGGCGAGCTCTGGACCGGCGGCGCCGGACTCGCCGCGGGCTACCTCAACCGGCCGGACCTGACGGACGAGCGGTTCCTCCCCGACCCCTTCGTGCCGGGCGGGCGCATCTACCGCACCGGCGACCTCGCCCGTCGGCTTCCGGACGGCAACGCCGAGTTCCTGGGCCGCCGTGACGACCAGGTCAAGCTCCGCGGCTTCCGGATCGAGCCCCGCGAGGTGGAGGCGGCGCTGCTGGCCGTGCCCGGTGTGCGTGAAGCGGCCGTCCTCGCCGACCGCGACGAGGCCGGCGAACTGCGCCTGGTGGCCGCCGTCGGCCAGGGCGGCGCCCGGCCGCGACAGCCGCACGAGTGGCGCGCCGCGCTGGCCGAACGGCTGCCGGACTACATGGTTCCGGCGCTCTTCGTCGAACTGCCCGCGCTGCCGCGGGGCCGCAGCGGCAAGCTGGACCGCGCCGAGCTGCTGCGGCAGGCCCGGGCGGCCGTGCCCCAGCAGGTCAACACGGCCACCCCGCGCGACCACGTCGAGATGGCCCTCTACCGCATCTGGAAGCGCGTGCTGCTGCACCCCGCGATCGGCATCACCGACAACTTCTTCGAGATCGGCGGCACTTCGATCTCCGCCATCAAGGTGGCGGATGCCGTCCGCGAGGAGTTCGGCGACAGCCTGCCCATCCGTGACGTCATCGCACACCCGACGATCGAGGCACTGGCCGAGCGCCTGCGCACCGGCGCGGCCCGGCAGCGGAGCGGAAGCCTGATCGAGTTCCGTGCGGGCGACGGACGCCGGCGGGTGGTCTGCGTCCACCCGGCCGGCGGCACCGCCTTCTGCTACCTGTCGCTCGCCGCCGCGCTGCCGGAGGGGATCGGCGTGTACGGCATCCAGTCCCTGGGCCTGGACCCCGGCGAAACGCCGCTGCCCACGGTCGAGGCCATGGCTCGGCACTACCTGGAGCTGGTCGGACCGCGCGCGGACGAGTCCCTGGTGCTGTGCGGGCTGTCCTACGGCGGACTGGTCGCCCATGAGATGGGACGGCTGCTGGCCGAGGCCGGGCACCCCCGGTTCAGCGTGGTCCTGCTCGACACGCGCGGCACCGACGACCCGCAGGAGCGGGCCGCGATCGAGCCCGTCGACGCGGCGGACTTCCGCGAGAAGCTGGTCAGGTTCAACGGGATGTACCCGGGTATCGAGGACGACCAGATCGAGCGGTACTTCCGGATCTACAACCACAACCGGATGTCGGCCCGCGACTATCCCGTACCGCCGTCACCGGCCCGGCTGGTGTTCGTCCAGGCATCCGAGGGCGGCGGGGACGAGGCGGTGGAGCGCGAAGCCCGCGCGTTCTGGCAACGGCGGGCCAGTGGCGGCCTGTTGGTGGAGCCGGTGGGCTGCGGGCACTGGGACATGCTGGAGAGCGACGCGGTGCCGCGGATCGCCGAGCTGATCACGGCGGAACTGCTGCGGGCGCCGGACCCGGCCTCCCCCCTGCCGTCGCCACGCCACCGTCTCCGGGCCTCGACCGGCGGCCTGCACACCGCGCGGGAGGCGTGATGCGAACCACGACCGAACCCGTCGCCGTACCGCCCGTCACGGGCCTCGCCCAGGGTGTGCACGCGTGGGCGCTGCGGACCCCCGGCGCGCTCGCGCTGGCCGACGGCGACCGGCTGCTCGACTACGCCGCCCTGGACGCGGCCGGCGCGGCGGTGGCCGACGGGCTGCGCCGCAGCGGAGTCCGGCCCGGCCAGGCGGTGGCGGTCCACCTCCCCCGCTCCTGGCAGCTGGTCTGCGCCATGCTCGGCATCATCCGCCTCGGCGCCATGGTCGTGCCGCTCGACGCTCAGAGCCCGCCGGAACGCCGTCGTCACATCCTGACCGACTCCGGCGCTGTGGCACTGATCCACGCGGCCACCGCGCCGGAGGGCCTGCCGGACGGCGTACGGGCCCTCCCGCTGGCCGCCCTGCTCGCCCACCGCGCCGCCCCCGAGGCCCCGTTCACCGGCTCGCCGGTCTCGTTCCTCTTCTACACCTCCGGAACCACCGGCCTCCCCAAGGGAGTCGAGGTGACGGAGAGCGGCGTGCTGCGGCTGGCCCGCCCGGGGTACATCGACCTGGAGCAGGGTGCCCGCTACTCCTGCATGTCCAACCCCGCGTTCGACGCGCTGAACTTCGAGGTGTGGGCGCCGCTGCTGACCGGCGGCTGCTGCGTGATCCTGGCTGACGCGGACGTCCAGACCCCGGAGCGGCTGGCGGCGGCTGTGCTGCGCGAACGGATCGACACCCTCTTCGTCACCGTGGCGCTCTTCAACGCCGTGGTGGACGCCGTCCCCGACTGCTTCGCCGGTGTGGGGCAGGTGCTGGTCGGCGGCGAGCAGCTCAACGCCCGTGTGATCCGCCGCTGGTACCGCCACAACGCGGACAGCCCGACCCGGCTGCACAACGTGTACGGCCCGACCGAGACCGCCACCTTCGCGCTGTGCCACCCCATCCCCCGGGACTTCGGCGCGGACGTCGTCCCGATCGGGCGCCCGCTGCCCGACACCCGGGCCGTCCTCGTCGCAGCGGGCAGCGAGCGGCAGGCCGCACCCGGCGAGGTCGCCGAACTCCACCTGGCCGGAGCCGGTCTGGCGGCCGGCTACCGCAACCTGCCCGAGGAGACAGCACGGCGCTTCGTCCGGCTGCCCTGGTACGACGACGGCCGTGAGCTCCACTACCGGACCGGCGATCTGGTCCGCGCCGATGCCGACGGCGTCGTGGAGTACGTCGGACGCGCCGACCGCCAGGTGAAGGTCCGCGGCTTCCGGATCGAACCCGGCGAGCTCGAACGGCAGATCGTCAAGCACCCGGCCGTGCGGCAGGCGTACGTCTGCACCCGCCGCGACGACGAGTACGGTCCGAACGAGCTGCTCGCCTACCTCGTGCCCGACGGCGAGCTGACCTTCGAGGAGTTCGACCGTCACCTGGCGAGCGGGCTGCCCGCCTACATGCGGCCCCACCACCTCTACCTGCTCGACGCGCTGCCGCTGAACGCCAACGGCAAGGTGGACCAGGCCGCGCTGCTGGACCGCGACGACCAGCCCTGGCGACCGACGACCGGCACCGGCCCCGCCGCCACCGCCTGGCAGCGTGAGGTGCTGGAGCTGGTGGCGCAGGTGCTGGGGATACCCGACCCCCGGCTCGACGACGGCTGGACCACGGTCGGCGGTGACTCGCTGAAGGCGCTGCGGCTGCGGTTCGAGGTCAGGCGCCGCTGGGACTGCGACCTGCCGCAGTCCTCGGTTCTGCGGGGGGACTTCGCCTCGCTCGCCGAGGCCGTCGCCGCCGCCCGCGCCGGCGGGCAGGCGCAGTATCCCGTACCGGCCGGGCCCACCCTGGCCCGCACCGCGCCGGCCACCAGCGAGCAGCAGCGGCTGTGGCTCTTCCAGCAGCGCTCGCCACGCTCCCGCGCCTACGACGTGACCTGCGCCGTGCGGATCGACGGCCCGGTGGACGCCGCGGCTCTGCGGCAGTCGCTACGGCGTCTGGTGGTCCAACACCCGGCGTTGCGCACCGGGTTCGAGGCGACGCCCGAGGGCCTGCGCCAGACGGTGGGCGAGCCGTACGACCCCTGGACCGACCCCGGCACCGCGACGCCCGACGACGAGAGGGGCCGACGGGCCTTCGCCGACGAGTTCTTCGCCCTCCCCTTCGACCTGTCCCGGCCGCGGATGCTGCGCACCTGCTGGCTGCCGCAGGACGGGGGCGGCGTCCTCCTGCTCCACCTCCACCACATCGCTGTCGACGGCTGGTCGCTCAACGTGCTCTTCCGTGACCTGTCGGCCGGGTACGAGCACGCTCTGAGCGGCGAGCACGAACCGCACCAGGTGCAGCCCGCCCTCACGCCGCTCGACTACGCGCGCTGGCAGGCCGAGTGGTCCACCCACCCGGGCTACCGCGCACAGCGCGCCGAACTGCACGCGCACTACGCCGGGTTGGGCGAAGCCGCCGAGCCGCTGCAGCCGAGCCCCGCCCACCCGTCCTTGGAGGGCCGGCTGCTGCACACCACGCTGGACGTGGTGCGCCGCTCCCACATCGACCGGCTCTGCGCCGAACTCGGCCTGACCCGCTTCCAGTTGCTGCTGGGCGTCTTCGCCTGGAGCCTGTACGCCGTGACCGGCCGGACCAGACTGCGGGTGGCAACTCCGGTGGCCAACCGGCCGCTGCGGGAGTTCGAGGCGAGCGTCGGCATGTTCGCGAACACCGTGCTGCTGCCGCTGACCCTCACGCCCGGCGAGGAGCTGCGCGGCCAACTGCGGTGCCTGGGCGCCGCAGTGCACGAGGTGCTGGACCGGCAGGACGTCATGCTCTCCGACGTGCTGGCCGACCTGGGCCCGGCGGCGGGGTCGTCACCGTTCGACGTCCTCTTCGTGCAGGAGAACACCGACTTCGGGGCGCTGGCCCTGCCGTCCTGCGCCGCCCGCCCGCTGTGGTGGGCGCCGGCCGAGGCCAAGTGCCCCATGACCCTGTTCGTGGTGGAGCGCGACGGCGACCTGGACTGCCTGTGGGAGTACGCCGCCGACCACTTCGACGCCGCCCAGGTCGAAGCGATGGCCGGGCTGTTCCGGCGCGGCCTGGACCTGCTCGCCGCCGACGAGCCCGTCACCGTGGCCGAGTTGGCCGCCCCCTACCGCGACAGCCTGCCGCAGCACGGCGACGGCCCGGCGTCGGAGTTGACGTACCGGACCGTGGCCGAGGGCTTCGCCCGGCAGGTCGCCCGGACCCCGGCGGCGGACGCCCTGAACGACGGTCTGCGCACGCTGAGTTACGCCGAACTCGATGCCCACGCGGCCGCGCTCGCCGCCGAACTGCGGTCGGCGTACCCGGCACCGGAGGTGGACGACCGCCCGCGCCGCGTCGCGCTGTACTTCGAGCCCTGCGTCGAGCACGTGGTGGCACTGCTGGCGCTCGCTCGCCTCAACCTGACGATCGTGCCGCTCGACCCGTCCTACCCTCCGCACCTGCTGCGGCTGATCCTCGAACAGGCGCAGCCGCTGTGCGTCCTGCTGCCGCCGGGCGGTGAAGCGGCGTTCGACGCTGTCGACCCGGGCGGCGTGACACGGCACCCGGTCACGCTGGCGCCGGTGCACCGGCCCGTGCCCGCCCTCCCGCCACACGACGGCACCCGGCCGCTGTACACCCTCTTCACCTCGGGCTCCACCGGGACTCCCAAGGGCGTCCAGGTGTCGGACCGGACCCTGTGCAACCTGCTCCAGTGGCAGGCACAGGCGGGCGGCCTCGGGGCGCCCGCCGTGACCCAGCAGTTCTCCATGCTCTCCTTCGACGTCTCCTTCCAGGAGATCTTCGGCACGCTCTGCGGAGGCGGCTGCCTGCACCTGGTGCGGCCCGGCTGGCGGCAGGACGGGCCCGCCCTGCTGGCGCAGCTGGAGTCAGCGGGGGTGGAGCGCGTCTTCATGCCCTACGTGGCCCTGCAACTCCTCGCCGAACACGCCGTCCACCTCGGCCGCTATCCCACTCGGCTGCGTGAAGTGGTGACCGCGGGTGAGCAGTTGGTCTGCACACAGGCCATCCGCCGCTGGTTCGCCGGCCTGTCGGGCGCCCGTCTGTTCAACCACTACGGCCCGACCGAGACGCACGTGGTGAGCAGCCTGTGCCTCGAAGGCGACCCCGCCCGCTGGCCGGATCGCCCGGCCATCGGCCGGCCCGTGGCCGGTGCGGTGCTGCGCGTGGTGGACGAGGCGGGCCGAGCCGTCCCGGCCGACTGCCCCGGCGACCTGCTCATCGGTGGCACGATGGCCGAGCGCTGCTACCTCGGCGAGGGCGCACCGTTTGACGAGCGCTTCGTCGAACTGCCGGGCCTGGGCCTGTTCTACCGTAGTGGCGACCGGGCCCGCTTCGACCGGCAGGGTCTGCTGCACTATCTGGGCCGCGACGACCAGCAGGTCAAACTGAGCGGCCACCGGCTGGAGTTGGGCGAGATCGAGGTGGCCCTGCTGCGGCATCCGGAGATCGTCAACGCCGTGGTGGCACGCGACGGCAAGCTGCTGGTGGCCTGCTTCCAGTCTCGCGGCCAAACCCCCACGGCCGGGGAACTCACCGCTCACCTTGGCGCGTTGCTACCCGCCCACGTACGGGTCGACCGCTTCCGGCGACTGGAGGCCCTGCCCCGAACCCCCAGCGGCAAACTCGACCGTGCGGGGGCCCTGCGCTCCCCGGGCGAGGAGCTGCGCGGACGGGCGGGTGGCACCCCGGTGCTGTCGGAGCGCGAAGCCCGACTGGCCGAGGCGTTCGAAGCGGTGACCGGTGCGGCCATCACGCCCGACCAGTCGTTCTTCGACGCGGGTGCGTCCAGCCTGACGCTGATGCGCTACCACCTGTACTGCACAATGGAGTTGGGGCTACGCTTCACGGTCGCCGAGCTGTTCGAGCACGTCACCGTGCGGCGGTTGGCCCGGTTCCTCGACGGGCCGGTGCGTTCGACCGGTAGCACCGTCGACGCCACGGGCGTGCAGGCCGACGCCGTGGCTGGTGACGAACCGATCGCGATCATCGGCATGGCCGCCCGCCTCCCCGGAGCCCCGGACCTTGCCGCCTTCTGGGAGCTGGTGAGCGCCGCGGGCCGGGGCATCGAGCACTTCGACGCGGCGGACGGCCTGGTCGGGGCGCGAAGCCAGCTGGACGGACTGCTGGCCTTCGACCCCGACCACTTCGGCATCAGCCGCTACGACGCCCGGCTGATGGACCCTCAGCAGCGCCACCTGCTGATGGCCTGCACGCAGGCGCTGGCCCACGCCGGAATCCACGATCCGTCGTCGGGTCCGCGAGTCGGCCTGATCGCCGGGGCGGGCGAGAACACGTACTTCCAGAGCATGCTGCGGGAGGCCGACCCACGGTGGCTGCCCGACGGCTTCCGGCTGGCCCTGCACCACGAGAAGGACTTCCTCGCCACCAAGGCCGCCTACCACCTCGGGCTGACCGGCCCGGCCTTCACCGCCCAGGCCGCCTGCGCGAGTTCGCTGGTCGCCGTCCATCTCGCGGCGGGCCTGCTCCGCCAGGGCGACGCCGAGGTGATGCTCGCCGCAGGTGTGCTCGCCGACCCGACCCTGACCGGCGGCTACCACTACCAGCCCCAGCACATCTTCTCCGTGGACGGCCACTGCCGGCCCTTCAGCGACGACGCGACCGGCACGATCGGTGCCAGCGGCGTCGGCGTGGTGGTGCTCAAGCCGCTGCGACTCGCCCGGCGCGACGGCGACACCGTCTACGCGGTGATCACCGGATCCGCACTGAACAACGACGGTTCCGACAAGCTCAGTTACAGCGCACCCTCACTCGCCGGCCAACGTGAGGTGATCCGCGCCGCCCTGCGCCGCAGCGGTCGCACCGGCGCGGACCTCGCCTACGTCGAGGCCCACGGCACCGGCACCCGCCTGGGCGACCCGGTCGAAGTCGACGCCCTACGGCAGGCGTTCGACATCGCCGAGTCCGGCCGCTGCGCGCTGACCTCGGTCAAGAGCCAGATCGGCCACCTGGGCGCCGCCGCCGGCGTGGTCGGCCTGATCCGCGCCACCCTGAGCGTCCACCACGGTGTCATCCCGCCCAACGTCGACTTCCGCACCCTCAACCCGCACATAGCCGCCGACCCGACTCCCTTCTACATCCCCACCACCGCCCGCAGTTGGCCCGCCGACCGTCCCCGGGTGGCGGCGGTCAGCAGCTTCGGCATCGGCGGCACGAACGCCCATGTGGTGCTGGAGGCGGTCACACCGACGGTCCGGGAGCCCGGCGCCACCGCGGCGGCCCCACCCGGCTGCCTCGTACTGTCCGGCAGCAGTGCGGCTGCCGTGCGGACCGACGCCGCACGCATCGCCGACTACCTGACTGCCCGCCCCGAGGCCTACGACGAGGTGGTGCGGCACCTGCAGGCCGGCCGATCGGCCCGACGGTGGCGCCTGGCGGCGGTCTGCCCTGACGCGTCGGCCGCGGTCCGGTGGTTGCGCACAGCCGTACCGGTCGCGCCGGTGGGACCGGACGAGGTGTCCGTGCCGGCGGCTGGTCGTACGGCGGACGAGTTGGCCGCCGCCTGGGTGGACGGGTGCGACATCGACTGGCCGCAGGGTCCGGCGCAGGCGCCGTGGGACTTTCCCCCGCCGGCCTTCGAGTTGGCGGACTACGACTTCGAGCGTGCCACGGCCATGGCGGTCGACCCCGAACCGGTCGCCGCCGAAGGTCCGCAGCGGCTCGCGGAGTGCGACTGGCTGAGCCAGCCGCACTGGGTACGGCTGCGCCGCGCGGGCACCGCGAGCAGCGCCCGCAGCTCGGCGGTGCTGGTGGTGGTCACGGACGGCCCGGCGCCCGCTGCGGCGATCCGGGTGTTCGAGACGGCCTACGCCCGGGTCGTGCAGGTCATCGCGGCAGACGCCTTCGCCCGGCGCGGGGACGGCGTCTTCGAGGTCGATGCGGCCGATCCCGCCTCGTTGCTCCAACTGCTCGACGCCGTCACCGCGCAGGCAGGACAGGGGGGTGTCGACTGGCTGCACGCGCTGCCCCTGGGCATGGCGGGCCCGGTCACCGGGCGCTCCTTGGAGCAGGCCCGCTGGGCGTGCGTCGACGCGCCTGCCGCCCTCGTCCAGGCGCTGGCCGGGATGCCGGGAGCGCTCCGACCGCGCCTGTGGTGGCTGTCGTACGGAGCCAGGCCCGTCGAAGGAGCCGTCGAGCGACCGGAGTCGGGCCTGCTCACCGGGATCAGCGAGGTCGCTCCGCAGGAGACCCCCGTGGACGGTCGCTGGGTGGATCTGCCGAGCGCCGCCCTGGCCGACTGGGCGGCGGCACTGACCGCCCTGCTCACCGGGGACGGCGCCGGGCGCCCCAGGCAGCTGGCCCT
This sequence comes from Kitasatospora acidiphila, assembly GCF_006636205.1. NCBI lineage: Bacteria > Bacillati > Actinomycetota > Actinomycetes > Kitasatosporales > Streptomycetaceae > Kitasatospora > Kitasatospora acidiphila. Next base: position 408,135 of record NZ_VIGB01000003.1, read on the forward strand.
GCGGCAGGGGTACTGGTGGCAGCAGGTCGTCTCGCCGGTGGCCTTGGACGAGGCCGCTGCTCCGGTGATCCCGCGCGGGGACGGCGTCCACCTGGTGCTGGGCGGTACCGGCGGTATCGGCGCGAGCGTGGCGGCCTGGCTGCTGGAGCAGACCGAGGGCCGGGTCCTGCTGCTGGCCAGACGGCCGCGACTGCCGGCCCGACTGGCCGGCTGGGCGGACCGGGTGGACCTGGTCGAGGGGGATCTCGCCCACGACGCCGGGGTGGCGGACATCCTGCGGCGGGTGGGCGGCCGCACCGCGCGGCTCGACACTGTGGTCCACGCCGCCGGTGTCGGCACCGGCGGCATGATCGTCCGACGCGACGCCGCAGCGACGAGCCAGGCGGCCAAGCTCAATGGCGCGCTGCTGGTCGAGCGGCTGATCGAGCGGTACGCACCGGCGCTCGCGGTCTACTGCTCCTCCATGTCGGCCCTGCTGGGCGGGGTCGGCCAGCTCGACTACGCCGCTGCCAACGGCCTGCTCGACGGCTTCGCCCACCACCGGCCCGGCGGCACCGGGACGGGTCCGCAAGCCACCGTGCGGCTCGGCATCGACTGGGACGTGTGGCGCCAGACGGGCATGGCCGTGCGGGTGCCGTCCACGGATGCCCGCCACCAAGCCCATCTGGCGACCGGCTTGACGGTCGACGAGGGGAAGCGGGTGTTCGCCCGGGCCGTAGCTCTCCAGCTCCCCCAACTCCTGGTCTCCACCACGGACATCGAGGAATCCCGGGTGTTCTACACCGCGCCCGCCCCGGCTCCGGCCCCGCAGCCCGCCACGGCGGCCGAGGATGCCCTCTCCCCCGCCGCCCTCCTCACCGGCCGGCTCTGCGAGTGGCTGGGCGTCGACCGGATCGATCCGGATGCCGCCCTGTACGACCTGGGCGCCGATTCACTGACCATGCTCGACCTGATCGGCTCGGTCAAACAGCACTTCGGGGTCGAGCTGGAACTGTCCCGACTGAGCCACCAAGTTTCCGTCAACGAGATCCTGACCCGGCTCGACGAGGCCGCGCCGCGCGGGGCGGGCGAGTCGGACGACGTGACGGTGGAGATCTGGCAGGAGGGTACCGGGCGCGACGTGCTGTGCCTGGTGCACCCGGTCGGTGGCGACATCCAGGCCTACCGCTCACTGGTGTCCGCGCTCGACCGGCGGCTGACCGTCTGCCTCATCGCCGACCCCGCTCTGCGCCGGACCGGCCCGCACCAACCCGCCCCACCCGCCTGGTCGTTGGCCGAGCGTGCCCGCCGCTACCACGCCGCTCTGCGCGATCACTTCTCCGACGGCGTGCAGCGCTTGTACCTGGCGGGCTGGTCCTTCGGCGCCTGGACGGCGATGGGAATGGCGGCCGAGGCGGAGGCAGCCGGCCGACCGGCGCGGGGGCTCTACCTGCTCGACCCTCCCGCACCCGGCTCGGGGCCGCTGTTCCAGGGCTACGACGAGGCGCAGCTCGAAGCGGTGTTCGCCCACGAACTCGGCGACGGTGGCGCCGCGTTCACCGATGAGGCGAGGGCCTACGCCGACCGGCTCGCGCAGTGCTGCCGGGCCAACCTGGCGAGCATGGCCGACCATGAGCTGCCGCAGCTGTCCGCCACGCCGGGCCGGTTGTGGCTGGCGGAGCAGCCGGTGGCGGGGCTGCCGCGACAGGGCACGCCGGACGATCAACTGTCCCTGTGGGAACGGCACTTCCCGGCAGCGGGCAGTCGGCACCGGCTCGCCACCACCCACTACGGCGTCGTCCGCCCGCCGTACGTGCACGCGGTGACGGCCGCGATCAACGCGGCTCTGGACGAGGTACCCGAGTCCTCATGAGACCTCGGCCCACCGTCCGCACCTGCCCCGCCCGGCCGTCACCGGCCGCCCCAGCATCGAAAGGCGCACTGCCGTGAGCCACGCAAACCCGTACCGGTCACTGCCGGTTCGCTCCTTCTGGCGCCCTGCCGTGGCCGAGCCCGACCCGCTCGCCATCGAGGGCCTCTGGACGCCGAAGTTCGCCCTCGGCCAGGACGATCCCGTCCTGACCGCCGGCTCCTGCTTCGCCGCCCACCTCGGTCGCGCCCTGCTGGAGCGCGGCATGAACTGGTACGACGCCGAACCGGCCCCTCCCGGGCTGACCGGGGAGCAGCGGAGGAGCCGCCAGTACGGCCTGTTCTCGTTCCGCACCGGCAACATCTACACACCCGCCGTCCTGCACCAGTGGCTGTCCTGGGCCTTCGGCCACACCGCCGCGCCCCGCACGGCCTGGTTGGAGGCCGGCCGGTACCACGACCCCTACCGCCCGGCCGTCGAACCGGACGGCTGGGCGTCCGCGGAGGAGATGCTGGGCGCCCGGGAGGCGACCCTCGCCGCGATCCGCCGCGGCATCACCACGGCGAGCTGCCTGGTCTTCACCCTGGGGCTGACCGAGGCGTGGCGGGACCGCACCGACGGCACGACGTACCCGGTCTGCCCCGGCACCGTGCGGGGCACGTTCGACGCCGAGCGGCATGTCTTCCACCACGCCGCCTTCGACGAGGTGCACCGCGACCTGGTCGCGGCCATCGCCGTGGCCCGCGCGGCCAATCCGGACCTGCGGATCCTGCTCACGGTCTCGCCGGTCCCGCTGACCGCGACTGCGACCGGTGAGCACGTGCTGAGCGCCAACAGCCACTCCAAGTCCGTCCTGCGCGCCGTCGCCGGGCAGCTGGCACGGGACCACGCACACGTCGACTACTTCCCGTCGTACGAGCTCGTCACCGGGGCTCCCTTCAAGGGCTCCTGGTACGAGCCGAATCTGCGGACCGTCACACCCGAGGGCGTCGACTTCGTCCTGCACCACTTCCTGGCCGCGTTCGGCGGGCCCGGCCCCGGGCCGCGACCGTCACTGACCCCCACCGCAGGACCGGGAGGAGACCCCTGTGAAGACGCCGTCCTCGACTACTACCGCTCCCGCTAGGTTCCTGCTGCTCGGCGACTCGCACGCCGGCCCGATCGGACGGGCCGCTCGCGCCGCCGGCCTGCCCTTCGACGGCGGACCGCTCGGCGCCGGACGGGAGTTCACCGACGACTTCTTCGAACCACGGGACGCGGACGTCGTGTTCCGCAGCCCCGAGGCGGAGCAGCACTACCGCGGCTTCCTGCGCGGGTTGCAGGCGACGGAACTCGGAGCGGTCGCGGTGCCGGTGGTCTCGACCCTCGGGCTCAGCGCCCACTTCGTCGCCACGGCCGACAACTGGCAGATCTACCGGGGCCCGAACGGCCTGATGCCCGGCTTCCTGTCCAGCGCGCTGTTCGGCGACATCGTCCGCGCCTCGGTCCGCGCCGCGCTGGCCTTCTACCGCCACGCGCTCGGCCTGGGCCTGCGGGTGCTGGCCGTGATGCCGCCGCAGCGCGTACCGGCGCACGCCGACCCGCTGGTCTTCATGGCGGCGCAGGACGTCATCCGGGAGGCGCTGACCGGCCTCGGCGTCGAGATGGTCGATCTGCGGGCCCGGACGACCGACGAACACGGCTTCCAGCGGCCCGAGTTGTGCGAGCCCGACGACGCGATCCACGGCAATCTCGCCTTCGGCCGCCTGATCCTGGCCGAACTGCTGGAGCGCGGCCTGTAGTTCCGCCCTCCCGATCCCAATCCCCCCATCCCGCCCAGGAGGACCCCATGGAGCAGTACGAACTCGACGCCGTCAAGCGGCTCACCACGAGGCCGGCGCGGAAGTACCGGACCATCGAGGTGAAGTCCCTCACGCCGGTCATCGGCGCCGAGGTGACCGGCGTCGACCTCTCGGAGGAACTGCCCGAGGAGCAGCTGGCAGAGCTCAAGTCCGCCTTCCTCGACCACCATGTGCTGGTGCTGCGCGACCAGATCATCACGCCCGAGGACCACAAGCGCTTCGCCGCCCACTTCGGCGAGCTCCGCCCCGTCAACCCGCCCCCGGTGGACGCCGATCCGTACATCCTGGAGATCAGCACCAGCCCGGAGGCCGAGAACGTGGCCGGCAACGGCTGGCACGCCGACGGCACCGCCGACGCCGAACCGTCCCTCGGGTCGATGCTCTACATCACCCGCATCCCGGAGGGCGGCAGCGGCGGCGACACCCTGTTCGCCAACATGCACCTGGCCTACGAGATGCTGTCGCCGACCATGCGGGAGCTGCTGGACGGCCTGACCGCCGTGCACGACGGCCGCATCGCCCTCCAGGGCTACACCCCGCCGGCCGACTACGTCATCCCCAAGAGCGAACACCCGCTGGTGGTGCGCCATCCGGAGACCGACCGCAAGGTCCTCTACGTCAACCGGGCCTACACCGACCGCATTCCGCAGCTGTCGGCCGAGGAGAGCAGGGCGCTGCTCGACCTGCTCTTCAAGGTCATATCCGAGCGCCCCATGCTGCACTGCCGCGTCCGCTGGACCCCCGACACGCTGGTCTTCTGGGACAACCGCTGCGTCCAGCACCACGCGACGTACGACTACCACCCCCTGACCCGCTACGGGCAGCGCGTGGCGATCAACGGCGGCCCGCTGAAGGGCTGATGCCGCTCGGGCGGGTAGGGTCCGCCGCTCGCCGTCAGGCCGCTGCGACTCGGGCCAGGCTGTCGGCGAGGCCTTCGGCCAGCCGCGCGCCGACGTCCCTCGTCCTCGTCCGGTCCTGCTCCGCGTAGGCCCGGACGACGGCCCGGACCCGCGCGGCCGGGTACGTGGCGGCGTAGGCCACCGGGTCCGTGGCCGCCAACGCGCGCGCCACGGCCGGTGCGTTCGCCAGGGCGTTCGAGTCGGCGTGGGACCGCGCGTTGGCCTCGGTGTTCAGCTCGGCATAGCTCGCGCCGTACGCGGCGGCCTCGGCCTCACCGTAGCCGTTCGCCAACGCGTACGTGCCCGCCGCCGACGCGGCCGCGGCATGGGCGTCGGCATAGGGGTAGGCGTACTCGTACAGCTCCCGCAGCGCGGGCCCGAGGGCGGCGGTCCAGGCCGTCTCGCCGATCCGCTCGCCGTTGGACGCCCGCTCGTGCAGGTCCGCCACGGCAAGGTGGCGAGCGGGGACCCCGCCGCGCCGCTCGCTCGCCTCGACCAGGACCGGCCGCACGCTGAGGTGGTGCCAGTCATGGACGACGCTGAAGGGCACCTCCCCGTCCAGCCGCACCAGCTCACGGTGCATCCGGCGCACCCAGTCCCGCCCCGCGTCGGCTTCCATCGCCTCGAAGAGCGCCTCGCCCACGCTCCTGAGCCACTCGGGTCCGGCTGCAGGTCCGTCGGCGCCGAGGGAGGAGAGGAAGGCCTCGAACGTCTCCCGCTCCGTGGCGGCTTCAGGTGTGGTCATGGGTGCGACTCCTGGGCTGGTGTTCTGCGGACCGACCCGGCACGTGCTGAGCCGTGGTCAACTGCCGGGGACGGGCGAGCCGATGATCACTTTATGATCCGAGCCGAGTTTTGTGGAGCCCCTGCCGCCCGGCGGGAGTCGGACCGACGAGTGCCGCACCTGCGCCTGTCGGGGCCGCGCCGACCCGACGGCCTCGCGGCTCAGTCGTCCCGTGGTGCCGGATCGGGCCAGGGCCGCGATGATCGGCCTGGAGAGCTTGTGCTCTGTCCCTTCCGGTCACCAGTCAGTCAGGAGGCCCCGGATGCCGCAGGAGACAGCCGCCGCCCCGCGCCGGGTGGTGCACGTCCCTCCCGAGGAGCGCGCGGCGCGCGGCCGGGAGGCCCGTCGCCGCGTGCCCCGGTCGAGCCATGCGGAGTACCGGCCGTCGAAGGACCGGCCGGACCCCCTGGACATCCTGCAGGCCCAGTCCGCCCGCCGGGTCCCGGAACTCGTGCCGATCCGTTACGGCCGAATGAGCGAGTCCCCGTTCCGGTTCTACCGGGGCGCCGCCGCGATCATGGCCTCCGACCTGGCCGGCTCGCCCGACTCCGGGATCAGGGCCCAACTGTGCGGCGACGCGCACATGCTGAACTTCCGGCTGTTGGCCTCCCCGGAGCGGCAACTGCTGTTCGACATCAACGACTTCGACGAGACCCTGCCAGGGCCCTGGGAGTGGGACGTCAAACGGCTCTCGGCCAGCCTGGTCATCGCCGGGCGCGCGAACGGCTTCGACGACGCCGTGCGAGCGGACATCGTTCGGGCCACCGTGCGGTCGTACCGCGAGGCGATGGCCCGGTTCGCGCAGATGCGCAACCTGGAGGTCTGGTACGCCCGCATGGACGCGGAACGCCTCCAGGAGCTCGCCGCGAGCCGGATCCACAAGCACGGCCGGAAGGCCCTCGCACGCGAGTTGGCCAAGGCCCGCACCCGCGACAGCCTCCAGGCCTTCGAGAAGCTCACCGAGACCGTGGCCGGCCGGGTCCGCATCGCCGCCGACCCGCCGCTGCTGGTACCGCTCTCCGACCTGCTCCCCGATGTGACCCGTGGCGAACTGGAACGGGAGATCCGCGGCCTGGTCGAACACTACGACCGAACCCTGTCGTCGGACCGGCGCGCCCTGCTGGGGCAGTACCACCTCGTGGACATCGCCCGGAAGGTCGTCGGGGTCGGCAGTGTCGGCACCCGGTGCTGGATCCTGCTGCTGCTCGGCCGGGACGGCCAGGACCCCCTGTTCCTGCAGGCCAAGGAGGCCGACGACTCGGTACTCGCGGCCCACGTCGGGGCGAGCCGGTACCGCAACCAGGGCGAGCGGGTGGTCTCCGGCCAGCGGCTGATGCAGGCCGCGAGCGACATCTTCCTCGGCTGGGAGCGGGTGGACGGCATCGACGGCCGACGCCGCGACTTCTACATCCGCCAACTGCGCGACTGGAAGGGCATCGCGGTGGCGGAGGAGATGCTGCCGGAGGGCATGCGAGCGTTCGGCGAGTTGTGCGGCACCACCCTGGCCCGCGCGCACGCCAGGTCCGGCGACCGAATCGCCATCGCCGCCTACCTCGGCCGCCGTGACTCCTTCGACCGCGCGCTCGCCGCCTTCGCCGAGTCCTACGCCGACCAGAACGAGCGCGACCACCAGGCGCTCCTCGACGCGGTCACGACCGGCCGGCTGCCGGCAAAAACCGTGGAGCCCTCGGCATGACAACCCGAGTAGCGGACTTCCCCCTTGATGCCGCCATCAGTCTCCCCACGGCGTGATCCCCCAGCGGACCGTGTGCTGTTCGCCGGGGCCGAGGCGGACGAGCCCGGTGCCGCTGCTGAAGGCGTCCGGCGGGCAAGTCATCGGCTCGATGGCGACCGCGCGACGTCGCTCCCCCGGTGGGAGGGTGTCGCCGGTGTAGAGCTGTACGTAGTCGGCGCCTTCACCGAGCCACACGTCCGTACCGAACGCACCCGACGGGTGGGCCAGGCGCACCACGGCCCGCCCGTCCGTGCCTCGGTCGAGGTCGCCGAACGGGGTGTCCAGTCGCAGCGCCCCGACCGCCTGTGGCGTACGCAGGTCGTACGCCGTCCCGGCGACCGGCTGTACGGCCACCGGTAGGCCGCGCTCGTCGGTGCGCAGCCAGGTCCGTGCGGGGACGGTCAGCACCGCCTGGTCGACCACCGCGGTGCCCGCAGTGACGTAGGGATGCTGGCCGAAGCCGTAGGGTGCGGCGCCCACGCCGACGTTGCGCGCGGTCACGGCGACCTCGAGCCCGCCCTCCCCGAGGGCGTACTCGGCGCGGAGGTGGAGGTGGAACGGGTAGCCCGGCTGCGGCCACAGCGGAACCTCCAGGACCGCCCGGCTGCCGCTCGCCTCCACGACCCGCCACGCGACCCACCGGAGCAGCCCGTGGATGGCGTTGCCGCCGGCCGGCTCGGTGAGCGGCAGCTGCAGGTCCTGCCCGTCCCAGCGGTACCGGCCGTCCCGGATCCGGTTGGGCCACGGCACCAGGAGCTGGCCGCGACCCCCGGTGATCCGGTCCTGTTCGGCGAATCCGTCGACCACGGCACGTTCACCGACCGCATACGACCGCAGCGCCGCACCCAGCTCGACGATGACGGCACTGTGTGTGCCGTGACGGAGGGACAGTTGCCGTCCGGTGGGGCTCTCCTGCACGCGTGGCCTCCTCGGTCCGCCCGGTCGGCGTCCTCGGACGCGGACCGAGGTGAAGGCCTGCGGTGCGGCCTCCTCATCGGGAGCGTGCGGCCCCGCACCGGCCTGGTCAAGCGCGACACGTTCCCGGGGGTGGAATCGCCCGGCGGGTTCGCCCGCCGGGGCCACGGCAGAGGCCATCGGCGCGCCCGCACGCCGGTCCCCCCGGTCGGCCCTCAGGCGCTCCCCCGCCTCCCGGGCGGGACCACGGCTTCACCGGCCGGCCGAGCGGCCACATCGCTGGCCGATGCGCCGCCAGACACTGGGCGAGCGGCCATCGACCGCTGCAACGTGGCGAGGACTTCCGGCCCATCGGATAGTGGAGGAAGGGGCATCTTCCGAGATTTCGGAGCAGCCATGGACCGCTACCCTCCCATCGCCGCGCACGGCCTGGTCGGCGACCTGCAGACCGCAGCGCTCGTTTCGTCGCAGGGCGTCGTCGACTGGTTCGCTGCTCCCCGGTTCGACTCGCCCAGCGTCTTCGCCGCCCTGCTCGACCATGACCGCGGTGGGTACCTGAGTCTGGCCCCCGAGCGCCCCGAGGGGACCAGCAAGCAGCTCTACTACCCCGACACGGCCGTGCTGGTGACCCGGTTCATGTCGCCCGACGGCGTGGGCGAGGTGGTGGACTTCATGCCGCCGGACCGGGCCCGCAAGGCCACCGACCGGCACACCCTGATACGCGTGGTGCGTGCCGTGCGGGGAACCGTCGACTTCACTCTCGAGTGCCGGCCGCGCTTCGACTACGGCCGGGCCGAGCACCAGCTGGAGCTCGGCGAGAACCGCGGCCTGTTCCGGGCCCCGGGGATGGACGCGCACCTGCAGACCACCTTCCCGCTGGAGCGGGACGGCCAGGACGTACGCGGCCGGGTGACACTGAGCGCCGGCGAAGTCGGTGGCGCCGTGTTCACCGTCTGCGCGTCCGGCGGCGAGGCACCCGCGCCCCCCTCGGTCGACAGCCTCGCCGAACAGGCCCAGGAGACCGGCCTCTTCTGGCAGCAGTGGTTGCACCAGTCCCGCTACCGGGGCCGCTGGCCCGAGCTGGTGCACCGTTCGGTCATCACCCTCAAGCTCCTCACCTACGCCCCCACCGGCGCCCTGATCGCGGCAGCCACCACGGGCCTGCCCGAGCAGGTCGGCGGAGAGCGCAACTGGGACTACCGGTTCACCTGGGTGCGCGACGGCGCGCTGTCCGTGCGGGCCCTGCTGGACCTCGGCTTCGCCGAGGAGGCCGTTGCCTTCGTCCACTGGCTCGTGGAGAGGCTGTATGAGCGCGAAGGCAGGGAGGACGAGCCGCTCCAGACGATGTACCGGATCGACGGCGACCCCGACCTGCCGGAGGAGACGCTCGAACACTTCGAGGGCTACCGCGGCTCCTTCCCCGTCCGCATCGGCAACGGTGCCGCTGATCAGCTCCAGCTGGACATCTACGGCGAGGCCCTCTACGCGGTGTCCCAGGGCCGCGAGCTCGCGCAGCAGGCCACCTACCGGGGCTGGAAGGCACTGTCCAGGGCGCTGGACTGGTTCGCCGACTCCTGGGACCGGCCGGACGAGGGCATCTGGGAGACCCGCGGCGGCCGCCAGGACTTCACCTACAGCCGGGTGATGGCCTGGGTCGCCTTCGACCACGGGCTCGCCCTGGCCGAGCACTTCCGCAGGCCCGCCGACCTGGAGAAGTGGCGCCGCGCCAGGGACGCCATCTTCGAACAGGTCATGGAACGCGGCTGGAGCGAGAAGGAGGGCGCCTTCGTCCAGCACTACGACGGCGACGTCCTGGACGCTTCGCTGCTGCTCATGCCCATGGTCCAGTTCATCTCTCCGAGAGACCCGGCCTGGCTCTCCACGCTCGACGCGATGGACCGCAAGCTCGTCTCCGACAGCCTCGTCTACCGCTACGACCCGGCGGCATCGCCGGACGGGCTGCGCGGTTCGGAAGGCACCTTCAGTCTGTGCACCTTCCTCTACGTCGACGCGCTGGCCCGGGCGGGGCGGCTGCCCCAGGCCCGCTACACCTTCGAGAAGATGCAGACCTACGCCAACCACGTCGGGCTGTTCGCCGAGGAGGTCGGTCCGAGCGGCGAGCAACTGGGCAACTTCCCCCAGGCGTTCACGCATCTGTCGCTCATCATGGCGGCCACCACCCTCGATCGGGCACTCGACGCGGAGGAGGGGCGCTGACCCATGGTCACGCATGCCGGTTCGGCAGGATCGCCGTCCTGTGACGGCTCAGGCCTCGGGCTGCGGGGCCACCGACGCCCCCGAGCCACCGGGGCCCTCGGGACCCTGGAAGTGCTCGGCTGTCAGCCGGAGCCGGAACACGTGGTACGTCCAGCTCTGGTAGGCGAGTACGACCGGCAGCAGGACGATGGCGACGACGGTCATCACCTTGAGCGCGTAGTCGCCCGAGGCGGTGTTGTGCACGGTCAGGTCGAACGCGGAGTTGGTGCTCGACACCATGACCCGCGGGTAGAGCTCGACGAAGATCGAGACCACGGTGGTGGCCATCGCCAGTGTGGTGGCGGCGAAGGCCCACCCTTCGTGCCCGGTGGCGATCAGCCATGCGGCCGCGAACACGGCCACCACTGCGGCGAGTTCGGCGAGGTTGATCAGGATGCCCCGGCCGGCTGTGGAGTGCGTCCAGGTCACGAAGGCCAGCACCACCAGACCGGCCACCGGGGCGGCCCGGCGCGCCAGCAGGCCGGCCCGGCGGCGGACGCCGCCGGTGGTCTTGAGCGCGATGAACGTCGCCCCGTGCAGGACGCACAGCACCACGAGGGTGATGCCGGTGAACACGCCGTAGCCGGTGAACAGGTCGGCGAAGTTCCCCGCGAACTCCTGGTCGCTCCCGATCGGGACACCGTGCAGCAGGTCGCCCAGGGCGATCCCGATCACCAGCGGCACGATCAGGCTTCCGGCGGTCAGCAGCACGTCCCAGGTCCGCCGCCAGCGGACACTGTCGATCTTGCCCCGGAACTCGAAGGAGACCCCGCGGATGATGAGCCCGACCAGCAGCAGCACGACTGCGAGGTAGAGCCCCGAAAGGAGCGTCGCGTACCAGGCGGGGAACGCCGCGAACATGGCGGCGGCGGCCGTGATCAGCCACACCTCGTTTCCGTCCCACAGCGGCCCGATCGTGTTGATCACGGCCCGGCGCCCGGGTTCGTCCCGCACCAGCACCGCGTGCAGCATGCCGACGCCCAGGTCGAATCCCTCCAGGACGAAGAAGCCCGTCCACAGCACGGCGATGAGGATGAACCAGAAGACGGCGAGTGCCATCGCGACCTCGGAGTGATTCGGGACCTCAGTAGGTCACGGCCGGTACGGGCTGGTCGTCGCTCGGAGCCTCGGCGGCGTCCTTGCGGGCGTAGCGCGTCATCAGCACGGCGGCGACGACGGCAAGTGCTGCGTAGAGCAGGAAGAAGACCAGGATGCTGATCGCCACGGTGGTCGTGCTGACGGACGGTGACACCCCGTTCCTCGTGAGCTGGATGCCCTGGACGATCCATGGCTGACGGCCGTTCTCCGTGAGCAGCCAGCCGGCGGTGTTGATCAGGAAGGGCAGGACGACCGCCCAGACGGCCACCCGCAGGAACCAGGGTGACTCGGCGAGCCGTTTGCGTCTGAGCAGCCAGAGCCCCCAGAGGCCGACCAGGAGGGCGACGGTGGCGAGGTAGGCCATCACGCGCATCGACCAGTACTGGATGAAGATGTCGGGCACGTACTCGCCCGGCCCGTAGCGCTGCTGGTACTGGCTCTGGACGGCGTTGAGCCCGAGCACCTGGCCGTTCCAGTGGTTGGTGGCCAGCAGCGAGAGCAGGTGAGGAATGGCGATGATCTTCGTGGGGGTCTGGTCGTTATTGCCGCCACCGACCTGGAAGACCGAGAAGGAGCACGGCTGGCAGGTTTCCCACTGGGCCTCCGCGCCGGCGATCTTCATCGGCTGGTACTTGCCCTCGGTCACCCCGAGCTCGCTCCCGACCAGCATGGCGAACAGCAGTGCGGGGACGAGCACCACCAGCGACAGCCTCGCCGACAGCCGGAACACCTCGGTGTCGGCCCCCTTGCGCAGCTGCCAGGCCGAGACCGCCAGCATGACCATCGCTCCGGTGACCAGCGAGGCCAGCAGGACGTGCAGATAGCCGCGCAGGAACACGGGATTGGTGAACAGCGCCCAGACGTCGTTCAGCTGCGGGCGGCCGGTGGACGAGTTGATCGTGTAGCCGACCGGGTGCTGCATCCAGGAGTTGGCCGCCATGATGAACGCCGCGGACAGCGCGCCGCCGACGGCCACGGCCCAGATCGTCCCCAGGTGCACCCGCTTCGGCAGCTTGTCCCAGCCGAACAGCCACAGCCCCAGGAAGGTCGACTCCAGGAAGAACGCCCCGAGCCCCTCCATCGCCAGCGGGGCGCCGAAAACGTCTCCCACCGTGCGCGAGTACCCCGACCAGTCCATGCCGAACTGGAACTCCTGGACCAGGCCGGTCACCACACCGACCGCGATGTTGATCACCAGAAGCGTCCCGAAGAACCGGGTCAGCCGCAGGAACTCCGGGCGGTCGGTGCGGTGCCACGCGGTCTGCAGCAGCGCGGTCAGGAAGCTCAGGCCGATGGTGACCGGGACGAACAGGAAGTGGTAGATCGACGTCATCGCGAACTGCAGCCGGGCGAGGTCGAGCTGACTCATTTCTGCTCCCAATCCGTGAGCGTCGATGCCACCAGGGCGGCCCCGGATCCCGGGATGATCTCTGCCCAGGCAAGCACGTCGGCATCGATTCGCCGGGGAGCACTCTCACCGAGCTGTCGACCTGCCCCGCGAAGGCGCAGGTCAGGTGAGGTGGCGGACAGTCGGGTTCACCGAGTCGGCCGCCGCCCGTTCGGTGGTACGGGGGCTCCGTTCAGGACGTGCGGAGCGGCACGGTGCCGGCCTGGCGGATCCCTGACGTACCGTCGGCTCACGTCGGCTCACGTCGGCCGCACACCACGCCGGGAGGAACGTCATGGCGGGAGCCACCCGGGCGCCCACGATCGTGGTGGTCATGGGCGTCTCCGGATCGGGCAAGTCCACCGTGGGCCGACTGCTCGCGCAACGGCTCACGGTGCCCTTCGTGGAGGCCGATGACCTGCATCCGGCCGCGAACCGCGCCAAGATGGCCGCCGGCCACCCGCTCGACGACGATGACCGCCGGCCGTGGCTGCGGTCCCTGGCCGACTGGATCCGGGAGGCGACCGCTACCGGCCGGGGCGGGGTGATGGCGTGCTCGGCTCTCAAGCGCACGTACCGGGACCAGTTCCGCCGGGCCGGCGCGGGTGTGTGGTTCCTGCACCTGACACTCGACCGGGAGACCGCCGACCGGCGGGTCGCCGGGCGGCTGGGCCACTTCATGCCCGCACGGCTGGTCGGCTCCCAGTACGACACCCTGGAACCCCTGCAGTCTGACGAACCCGGTCTGACCATCGACGCAACGGCCGCTCCGCAGACGATCGTCGAGGATGCGCTGAGTGCCGTGCGGGCGATGGGGTGAACGCGACCGCGTTCGGCGTTCGCCCGGTCGCCGCCACCAGGCCCGCCCGATAGCTTCCGTATTGGCAGTGAATGTCCTGAAGGAGGAACGGGATCCCGCGTGGCCGACGACCGGCACTACGATGTCATCATCGTCGGCACGGGCGCGGGCGGCGGCACGCTCGCGCACCGACTGGCAACCACCGGGAAGCGGGTCCTGATCCTGGAGCGCGGGGACTATCTGCCGCGCGAGCGGGACAACCGGGACTCCACCGCCGTCTTCGTCAAGGGCAAGTACCGTGCCCCCGAGTTCTGGTACGACAAGCACGGCAACCAGTTCCCTCCGTAGGTGAACTACTACGTCGGCGGCACTGACCGCCATCGCCAACGCCCTGCGGGTCGGCGACCACATCGAAGCCCGGCTGCGCTGAGGGGGTGTCGCACACAGCGAGAACCGGCGGCGGGTGGACGTGTCACCCGCCACCGGCTCCGTCGCTGCGCGAACCGGCCGAGCGCCGCGCCAGGTTGTTCCCGGGAGATCAGCCGCCGGTGGCGAAGCCCGGGAAGAGCGTCATGCCGCCGTCGACGTAGAGCGTGGCGCCGACCACGTAGTCGAGCAGGTCGGACGCCACGGCGACGACCGCGTTGGCGATGTCGTCCGGATCACCCACCCGGCGGTAGGGGATCAGGCGCAGCAAGTCGGCTTCGGCCTCGGGCGTGGACCAGGCGTCCTTGTTGATGGGGGTGCGGATGGCGCCGGGTGCCACCGCGTTGACCCTGATGCCCTTGGGGGCCAGCTCCTGAGCGAGGGTCTGCATCAGCATGCCCACACCGCCCTTGGAGGAGGCGTAGTTCACGTGGCCCGACCACGGGACGATCTGGTGGACCGAGCTCATGCAGATGATCTTCCCGGCCGACCGGGACACCTCCTTCACCACGCCTCGCCGCACGAACTCCTTGGCGGCCTCCCGCGCGCAGAGGAACTGGCCGGTCAGGTTGACGTCGATCACCTTCTTCCACTGCGCGTGCGTCATCTCCGTCACCGGCGCATCCCGCTGGAGGCCAGCGTTGGCCACCATGATGTCGATGGTGCCGAACTCCTCGACCATCCGCGCGACCATGGCAACCACCTGGTCCTCGTCGGACACGTCGGCCTGGTGGGCGTAGCTGCGGACCCCGAACTCCTTGATCTGCGCCACGACCTTCTCGGCCTCGTCCGCACCGACGACGTAGTTCACCACGACGTCCGCTCCGGCCCGCCCCAGCGCAACGGCGGTCGCCAGGCCGATCCCGGAGTTGGCACCGGTCACCAGCGCCTTCTGGCCCTTGAGAAGCTGCGCGGACAGCGTCCCGCGGGTCTCGTCGACACTTCCTGCCACCACGATCTCTCCTTCGGCGTTTCGGGCGACGCGCCCGCAAGGAGCGGGCTGCGCGTGTGAGGAAGGCCGGGAGTCGGCCGGCTTGCCAGGACAGACAGGGCCGCCGTCGCATGCCCGGTCTTCCAGACGAAAGCACCCGGCACTGCAGGCGGGACAAACCGGCGCGCCACGCAGCCGCATTTCGGCGGGGCGTGTCATGCGGTTGGGCTACGAGCCGTCCCGGCCGCTCCCGCGAGCATGTCTGCGCGGAAATCGCTGGTCGTAGCCCTCAGTCCGCCGAACAGCCTGTCGTTCCATGCGGACCACAGTCGAGCATCGAATGAACGGTCCTCACGACACCACCGGACGGGGGCTCCCCCACCCGCGTCCGGCCGTGTCTGTGCGGGGTCGGGCAACGGCATTGCGTACGGTCGACGGCGGCGCCGCCGAACCCCGGACGGCGGACCACGCCCTCCGTCGAAGGAGACCGTCAGCCGTGCAACGCAAGTGGTGGACGCTGATCGCCGTCTCGGTCGCGACGTTCATGCTGCTGCTCGACATCACGGTCGTGAACGTCGCCCTGCCATCCATCCGCAAGGATCTGGGCGCGAGCTTCACCGACCTGCAATGGGTGTTCGACGCCTACACCCTCTCGCTCGCCGCCCTGGTGCTGACGGCAGGTTCGCTGGCCGACCGGCTCGGGCGGCGCCGCACCTTCGCCGCGGGGCTGGTGATCTTCTCCGGCGCCTCGCTGCTCTGCGGACTGGCACCGAACCCGACCTTCCTCAACATCTCCCGTGCGGTGCAAGGGGTCGGCGGCGCGGTGATGTTCGCGGTCTCGCTGGCCCTGGTCGCGCAGGAGTTCCCGCCCGGCCGCGAGCGCGGCACCGCGATGGGCATCTACGGGGCGACGATCGGGGTGGCCGTCGCCGTCGGGCCACTGATCGGCGGGGCGCTCACCAGCTCGCTCGGCTGGCAGTGGATCTTCTTCCTGAACGTGCCGATCGGCGTGGCGGCCCTGGTCGTCACCTACCTCAAGCTGGCAGAGAGCCGCGACCCGAACGCCACCCGGATCGACTGGGCCGGGGTCGCGGCCTTCAGCAGCGGCCTGTTCCTGCTCGTCCTCGCACTGGTACGGGGCAACACCGACGGCTGGGGCAGCACACTGATCGTGGCACTGTTCGTCGGCGCGGCCGTCCTGCTCGCCGTCTTCGTGCTGGTCGAACACCGCGTCCCGGAGCCGATGCTGCCGCTCGGGCTGTTCCGCCGGCACGCGTTCACCGGAGTGCAACTGGCCGCGTTCGCGGTCTCCAGCTCGCTGTTCGCCCTCTTCCTCTACCTGACGCTGTATCTGCAGAACTACCTCGGACTCTCGCCCTTCGCGGCGGGTGTCCGCTACCTGCCGATCACAGTGCTCAGCTTCCTGGTGGCGCCGGTGGCCGGAGCGCTGCTCTCCCGGGTGCCGGCCCGGCTGATGCTCTGCGTCGGCCTCATCGCGGTCGGCGCGGGCCTGCTGCTGATGGGCAACCTTCAACCCGAGGACACCTGGACCGCCCTGCTCGCCGGGTTCCTGGTCGGCGGCGCGGGCGTCGGTCTGATCAACCCGGTGATCGCCGATGTCGCGGTGAGCGTGGTGCCCAAGGAGAAGAGCGGTATGGCGGCCGGCGTCAACGACACCTTCCGGCAGGTCGGCATCGCGGTCGGCATCGCCCTCTGGGGGGCGATCTTCGTCGGCCGGGGCTCCCGCAAGGTCCGCGAGCTGGCGGCGGGCACGCCGATCGCGGAGGGTGCCCGTCCGCGCGAACTGGTCGAGGCCGCGTCCTCCGGCAGCCTGCCGCAGGCGCTCGCCGCGCTCCCCGAACCGGCCCGGGCAGCCGCGTCGGCCGCCGCCCGGGCCGGCTTCCTCGACGGCCTCAACCTCGTGCTCCTGCTCGGCGGACTGGTCAGCCTTGCCGGCGCCGCCCTTGCGCTCTGGCTGGTCCGGGAGGACGAGATCGACCGTCAGGAGGCATAGGTCCATCCGCACCGAACCGTCTACCGGGGGCGCGCCTCAGCCCGGGTCCGGCCGGAATCCCCGTCTACGGTCGGAAGACCGCCCGGCCTACCTCCCGCGCCGCTCTCGGTGGGCAGCGATCAGATCGCGGTACCAGGCGTACGACGCCTTCGGAGTGCGGCGCTGCGTCTCGAAATCAACGTGGACTAGACCAAATCGCTGACTCATCCCCTCGGCCCACTCGAAGTTGTCGATCAAGGACCAGGTGTAGTAGCCGCGCACGTCCACGCCCTGCGCGATCGCCTCGGCGAGGGCGTCGAGGTGGCCGGCCAGGTAGTCGATGCGGAACCGGTCGTCCAGGGTGTCGTCGGTGGAGCAGCCGCTCTCGGTGATGGTGATGGGCGGGAGGGCGCTGCCGTAGCGGGCGCGGAGGGTGAGGAGGATCTGGCGCAGGCCGTCGGGGACGACGGGCCAGCCGAAGTGGGTGCGGGGGACGCCGTCGATCTCGACCTCGGTGAAGGGGAGGCTGGGGTCGGTGGGGGCGGCGATCCGGGTGGGGTTGTAGTAGTTGACGCCGAGCCCGTCCAGGCGTCCGGCGTCGGCGATCAGTTCCAGGTCGCCCGGGTGGACGCTGCCGGCGAGGTCGGCCGACACACCGTAGGCGCTCAGGTCCGGGTAGCGGCCGAGCAGCAGCGGGTCGAGGAACAGGCGGTTGTGCAGTGCGTCGTAGGCGTCGGCGGCGGCACGGTCGGGGTCGCTCACCGAAGCGGGCCACACGGGCGTGAGGTTGTTGGCGATCAACACCTCACGACCACGGGAACGCAACTCGGACGCGGCCAGCGCGTGACCGAGGAGTTGGTGGTGCCCGGCGGGCAGGGCGTCCAGCATCAGGGCGCGGCCCGGAGCGTGGATGCCGAAGGCGTAGCCGAACACCGTGTGCACCACGGGCTCGTTGAGGGTGATCCAGGCCGGCACCCGGTCGCCGAGGCGGTCCGCGACGAGCGCGGCGTACTCGGCGAAGCGGTACGCGGTGTCGCGGGCCAGCCAGCCGCCGTCCTCCTCCAGGGCCTGCGGCAGGTCCCAGTGGAAGAGCGTGGGCAGCGGGGTGATGCCGGCCGCCAGCAGGGCATCCACCAAGCGGTCGTAGAAGTCCAGCCCGGCCGGGTTCACCGAACCCCGGCCCGTGGGCTGGATCCTGGGCCAGGCGATCGAGAACCGGTAGCCGTCGAGCCCGAGTTCACGCATCAGTGCCACGTCCTCGACGTAGCGGTGGTAGTGGTCGCAGGCGATCCTCCCGCTGTCGCCGTTCTTCACCGCCCCGGGCCGCTCGCAGAACACGTCCCACACCGAGCGCCCGCGACCGTCCTCGTCCACCGCACCCTCGATCTGGTAGGCGGCGGTGGACGCGCCCCAGCTGAAGCCGGCCGGAAGACCACGTCGATCGATCATGCCCAACCCCCTGAACTTATATGAGTTCGGCTCATATTAGGGGAGGAACGCGCTGAACTACCAGAAACAGACGGGCATTTCATGCACATCAAGCATGGACGCGACGATCATGGACTTCGCCGCTGCCGTCCTCAGCGGGCGCAGTGGGCCGGCGGGCACGGAGCGGAGCCGGTCGCGACGATGGGCCCGACCACGGGTCGGCGAGCACACTGGAATGGTCGTCCCCTGGAGCCGACGACCGTCCTGGGTGGTGAGCCATGGCAGAAGTCACCGATGCGGTGCGCACCGTCATCATGACCGTGGACGACGATCCCGCGGTGTCCCGCGCGGTTGCCCGGGACCTGCGCCGTCGCTACGGGAGCGACCACCGGGTGGTCCGCGCCGAGTCCGGCGCGTCGGCGCTGGAGGCGCTGCGCGAGCTGAAGCTGCGGGGCACGCCCGTGGCGGTGATCCTGGCGGACTACAGGATGCCGCAGATGAACGGCATCGAGTTCCTCGAGGAGGCGCTCGACCTCTACCCGGGAGCCAGGCGGGTGCTGCTCACGGCCTACGCCGACACCAACGCCGCGATCGACGCGATCAACGTCGTCGACCTCGACCACTACCTGCTCAAGCCCTGGGAGCCGCCCGAGGAGAAGCTGTACCCGGTGGTGGACGACCTGCTGGAGTCGTGGCGGGACACCGGGGGCCGGGCCGTGGACACCACGAAGGTCGTCGGCCACCGCTGGTCGGCCCGCTCCTCGCAGATCCGGGAGTTCCTGGCCCGCAACCAGGTGCCGTACCGGTGGTACTCCAGCGAGGAACCGGAGGGCGCGCGCCTGCTGGCAGCCGCAGGGCTGGACGCGCGGCGGCTGCCGCTCGTGGTGCCCCCGGACGGCACGGTGCTCGTGGAGCCGGAGGAACGGGACCTGGCCGCCCACGTGGGGCTGTCGACCACCCCGGCGGCGGACTTCTACGACCTGGCCATCGTCGGCGGCGGCCCCGCCGGGCTCGGCGCTGCCGTCTACGGAGCCTCGGAGGGTCTGCGCACCGTCCTGGTGGAGCGTGAGGCGACCGGGGGCCAGGCGGGCCAGAGCTCGCGCATCGAGAACTACCTGGGATTCCCCGACGGGGTCTCCGGCGCGCAGCTCACCGATCGGGCGCGCCGCCAGGCCACGAAGTTCGGCGCGGAGCTGCTCACGGCGTGCAAGGTCACGGGGCTGGAGGTGAACGGGGCCGCCCGCACGCTGCGCTTCGCCGACGGTTCCTCGGTCTCGGCCCAGGCCGTGATCCTGGCGACGGGCGTGTCGTACCGGCAGCTGGACGTGCCGGGAGTCGCCGAGATGACGGGACGCGGGGTCTACTACGGCTCGGCACTGACCGCGGCGGCCGCCTGCCAGGGGCAGGAGGTGTTCGTCGTGGGCGGGGCGAACTCCGCCGGCCAGGCCGCGATGTTCCTCGCCCGCCGTGCCAAGAAGGTCACCCTGCTGGTGCGGGCGCCGGAGCTGGCCGCCTCGATGTCCTTCTACCTGCTCCAGCGGGTCGCGGACGCCCCCACCGTCTCCGTGCGCACGGACACGGTCGTCGAGGCGGCCCACGGCAGGGACCACCTGGAAGGGCTGACCCTGCGCAACCGGGTGACCGGGCGGTCCGAGGCCGTCGACGCGCAGTGGATGTACATCTTCATCGGTGCCGAGCCGCTGACCGACTGGCTGGACGGCACGGTGCTCAGGGACCCCCGCGGCTTCGTGCTGACCGGCCCCGATCTGAGCGCCGACGCGCGCCCTCCGGGCGGCTGGCCGCTGGACCGGCATCCCTACCACCTGGAGACCAGCGTGCCGGGGGTGTTCGCGGCCGGAGATGTGCGCGCGGAGTCCGCCAAACGGGTCGCCTCCGCGGTCGGCGAAGGCGCCATGGCCGTCATGCTCGCGCACCGGTACCTGGAGCAGTCATGACCGCCCGCCCGGCAGGCTGCGACGAGCAGGAGCTGCGGACGCTGTTCCTGTTCGAGAAGCTCACGCCCGAGCAGCTCACCCAGCTGTGCCAGGACGGTTACGCGGAGTGGTACGACCCGGGCCCCGTCTACCGGGAGGGGGAGCCGGCCGTGAACTTCTACGTGCTGTTCCACGGCACGGTGGTGCTCTCGCGCCGGGTCGGCGGCCAGGAGGTGGACGTCACCACCACCTCCGCGCCCGGGGTGTACGCCGGGGCCTTCCAGGCGTACCTCGGTGACCAGGTGCCGCAGGTGTACAACAACTCGCTGCGGGTCACCGAGCGGTCGCGGTTCTTCGTGCTGCCCGCGGAAGCCTTCGCGCGGGTCATGCGCGACTGGTTCCCGATGGCCGTCCACCTGCTGGAGGGCCTGTTCTTCGGATTCAAGAGCACCCAGGAGGCGGTCGGACAGCGGGAGCGGCTGCTGGCCCTCGGGTCGGTGACGGCCGGGCTGACCCACGAGCTCAACAACCCCGCGGCCGCCGCCGTGCGCGCCACCTCGGCGCTGCGGGAGCGCATCGCCCGGGAACGCCGCGAGTTCGCCGCACTCGCCGCCGAGCCGCAGCAGAGCCAGGACCTGGCGCAGCTGAGCGACCTCCAGGAGCTGACCGTCGGCCGGATCGGGCAGGCCCCGGCGCTCGGCCCGCTCCAGGCCGCCGACCGGGAGGACGAGGTCGGTGACTGGTTGGAGGAGCATGACGTCGCCGACGGCTGGGAGCTCGCACCGGTCCTCGTCCAGGCGGGTCTGGGCGCCGACTGGCTGGACCGGATCGCGGACGCGCTGCCCGCGAAGGTGCTCGGCAGCGCACTGAACTGGCTGACCTGCACCGTCGAGGCCGAACTGCTGCTGAACGAGATCGAGGACGCCACCCAGCGCGTCTCCGCGCTCGTCGGGGCGGCGAAGCAGTACACGCAGCTGGACCGGGCCCCGTACCAGAACGCCGATGTCCACGAGCTGCTGGACAGCACCCTGCTGCTGCTCGCCGCGAAGATCGGCCCGAACATCACGGTCGTGCGCGACTACGACACCACGCTGCCCCGCGTCCCCGGCTACCCCGGCGAGCTGAACCAGGTCTGGACGAACCTGATCGACAACGCCGCCTGGGCCATGCGCAGCACCGGCGACGGCGAGGGCACCCTCACCGTGCGGACCGCGCGGGACGGGGACCAGGTGCTGGTCGAGTTCCGCGACACCGGCCCCGGCATACCCGCCGACGTACAGGACCGGGTCTTCGACCCGTTCTTCACGACCAAACCCGTCGGCCAGGGTACCGGCCTGGGCCTGGACGTCTCCTGGCGCATCATCGTCAACCGGCACGGCGGCGACCTGCGCCTCGAGTCCGCGCCGGGCGACACCCGCTTCCAGGTCCGCCTCCCGGTCAACCCCGCGGAGACCGACGGGGAGGGGGCTTCGCCATGACTGCCGCACAACAGCTTCCCCGCGAGACCGACAGCTGGGTGGTCGCCCGGCCGGGGCGCGTGGACACGGACCACCCATTGGTCTGGGAGCGCCGACCGCTCTCCCCGCCGGGGCCGCAGGAGGTGCTGGTGGAGGTCGAGGCCTGCGGAGTCTGCCGCACCGACCTGCACCTGACCGAAGGCGACCTCTCCCCCAAGATCCCCAGCTGTGCTCCGGGCCACGAGGTGGTCGGGCAGGTGCTGGCGGTCGGTACCGGAGTCGAGGACTTCGCGGTCGGGGACCGGGCCGGCGTCGCCTGGCTGGCCTGGACCTGCGGCGCGTGCTCCTACTGCCGGGCAGGCCGGGAGAACCTCTGCCCGCGCTCCCGCTACACCGGATGGGACCGCGACGGCGGCTACGCCGGCCACCTGCTCGCCGATGCCCGCTACGCCTACCGGCTGCCCGACGGCCCGCCCGCCGAGGAACTCGCCCCGCTGCTGTGCGCCGGCATCATCGGCTACCGCGCCCTGGAGCGCGCCGAGCTCCCGCCCGGCGGCCGCCTCGGCATCTACGGCTTCGGGGCCTCCGCCCATCTGACCGCCCAGCTCGCACTGGCCCGCGGCGCCCGGGTGGACGTCTTCACCCGGGGCGAGAACGCGCGGCGGCTTGCCCTGGAGCTCGGCGCGGACTTCGCCGGCGACTCCTACGACCCGCCACCCCGGCCGCTGGACGCCGCGATCCTCTTCGCCCCGGTCGGCGAGCTGGTCCCGGTGGCCCTGGCAGCCCTGGACCGCGGCGGCACCCTCTCCGTGGCCGGCATCCACCTCACCGACATCCCGGCGCTGAACTACCAGCGGCACCTCTTCCAGGAGCGCACGCTGCGCAGCGTGACCGCCAACACCCGGGCCGACGGCCGCGCCTACCTCGCGGAGGCGGCGCGGACCCGGCCGACGGTCCACGTCTCCCGCTACCCGCTGCGGCGCGCCGACGCCGCGCTCGCCGACCTCGCCGCCGACCGGGTCACCGGGGTGGCGGTGCTGGTCACGGGGTAGCCGGGGCCGGTCGGGAGGCGCGGTCGGCGGGAAGCCCGCGCAGGTTCTCCAACGCATCGGCGCGCACGTCCTCGATCCGTCCGAGCCTTGGCAGTTGGGCGTCCGGGAGCAGCATGACGGCCTCCGGCAGACCCAGGGCGATGGCTTCGTACAGCCCCGGCGCGAGCTGCCGTGCGTAGCCGACGAGGTCGGAACTCGGCACCGGCATGCCGGTGTTGACGATCCGCACTCTCCCGCGAGTGATCCTTCCGGGGAGGGGTCGCGGTGGCGGCCGGGGCGGCGAGCCAGTAACTGCACTGCTACGCAGGGCGATCGGCCTCCCGATGGCGGCCGCGGGTGCCCCGCTCCCGGCGACCTCAGGAACACTTGCTACCTTGCGCAAATGGAACCGATGGCCGGTCGTGCAGCGTCGCCATCGCAGAACAGCAGCGCAGAACACAGGTCGAGGAGGGCATGCGGGGATGGTCGACGTATCAGCGGGTGGCGGGTCCGAGGCCCCCGGCCGTGCGCGCGGTGCCCAGCCGACCGGGTCGGCGACCGGGGGCAGGGCGGCGGTCCGCAAGAGCAAGAAGAAACCCAAGCGGAAGGGCCTGCGGATCCTGGCGTACACCACCGCCGGGCTGGTACTGGTGGCCGCCGCCGGGGGTGGCTACATATTCGAGATGCTCAACGGCAACATCAAGCACTCACCGCTTTTCGCCGGCACGTCCGGCGATGCCGGCCACGAGAAGCCGGACGCCTTCGGCCGCACCCCCATCAACATCCTGGTGATCGGCTCCGACAGCCGGGACGACCCCACCGACTGCCAGATCGGCGGAGACTGCGGGTCCGGTGCCAACGCCGACGTGGAGATGGTGCTGCACGTCTCGGCCGACCGCAGCAACGCGACCGTGATGAGCATCCCGCGCGACACCGACGCCTCGCTGCCGGGCTGCGTGGACAGCAAGACCCACGCCACGATGAAGCCGCACCGGGAGCGGATCAACAGCACCCTGGACTACGGTCCGGGCTGCACGGTGGCCGCCGTGCACCAGTTGACCGGCATACCCATCGACCACTTCATGATGGTCGACTTCAAGGGCGTGGTGAACATGTCGGACGCGGTCGGCGGCGTGCCGATCTGCGTCGACAACAATGTCTACGACCCCTACTCCCACCTGAAGTTGAAGAAGGGCAACCACACTCTCCAGGGCATGTCCGCCCTGCAGTTCGTCCGGACCCGGCACGGCTTCGGCGACGGGTCCGACCTGGGGCGTGCGGCGGCCCAGCACATGTTCCTCAGCTCGATGGTCCGCCAGCTGAAGAGCGCGGGCACCCTCACCAACCCGGCCGCGGTGCTGTCGCTGGCCAACGCCGCCACGAAGGCGCTCACCGTCGACGACGGCCTCGCCGGCGTCACCAACCTGGTGAACCTGGCCGACGACCTCAACAAGGTCCCGCCGAACCGCATCACCATGACGACGATGCAGAACGACCCGGACCCCACCGACCCCAATGCCGAGGTGGTGGTCGACCCGGCGGCGAAGAACCTGTTCAACGCGATCACCAACGACCTCTCGCTGACCAACGGGGACGGTTCCAAGGCCTCGGCGGCCGCCCAGGCCACCTCGACGGCCAACCCCGACGCCACCTCCGCCGCCCCCACCCCGGCCCCGCCCGCCGCCACCGGCGGCGCGCCGAAGTCCGAGATCACGGTGCACGTGAAGAACGGCAGCGGGATCACCGGACGCGCCACCGACGTCGCCGACGCCCTGAAGGCGGACGGCTACAACTCCGGCACCGCCGCCGCCAACGCGACCGGCACGGACGAGACCAGCGAGGTGACCTACACGGCGGGCCGCGAGGCCGACGCCCAGGAGGTGGCCGCCTCGGTCGGTCTGCCCGCCTCGGCCGTCAAGCCCGGCGCGGGCCCCGGCATCACCCTGGTGATCGGCAAGGACTGGCCGAGTGGCACCAGCTTCGGCGGTGGCGGCGGCGGCAGTTCGCCCGGCACGCCGGCCCCGGTCAGCACCCAGGCCGCGCTGAGCAACTCCTCGGCCCAGACCGCCGACGACTCCAGCAAGTGCGCCCAGGTCTCCACCCAGGACACGGTGAAGCTCGGAAACGCCGGCATGAACCCGACCGAGGCGTACGCCAAGAGCCCGGACGTCCCCGACTCGGCGCCGTGACGAGGCTCTCCGGCCAGGCCGTAGGCGGCCTGGCCGGAGCGTTGCGCCAGGATGAATCTGACGGATGGTCAACTCACCCTGATCCTGGTCCACATCGCCCTCGTGGTGCGGCAGGATCCGGCTCGCGGAGGTGAACGCCACCCACGCCACCGGGGACGGCGACCGGGTGCGGCGGCTGCCGGCCGAGGGCATCCGGGTGGACGACAGGCGCGAGGGCGAGGCGTCGCCGGACACCCGCCGGCTCGCCGTCCATCCCGGCCGGCCGGTGTCGCCCGCCGATGACTTCCGCATGGCGGACGGCACGCCGGAGCCCGCTTCTACCGAATATGACGTATCTGGGGCCGGGGCGGGCGCCGGGACGGCCGTTTCGGCCGAGGATGGTGATAAGCCATAGCTCGACCCTGGAGTGTGCGACATGGCCGGTCTCATCCGCAGAAGCTTCGACACGCCTGAGGAGGTCCGCCCGTTCGAGGACGGCATGGGCGAGCTCGCCCTGGTCAACCTCGACGCGGGTCCGGTGGGCAGGGCGGTCTTCCAACCCGGCTGGCAGTGGTCCAAGCACGTGAAGCCGATCGCCAAGACCGAGAGTTGCCAGGCGGCCCACCTGGGTTACTTCGTCTCCGGGCGCATGAAGATCGTCATGGACGATGGAGAGGAAGTGGAGTACGGCCCTGGTGATTTCATGGTCTGCCCGCCCGGTCACGACGCCTGGACCGTGGGCGACGAGGCGTGTGTCGTGATCGACTGGCAGGGGTTCGCGGACTACGCCAAGCGCTAGTCCCGCCGTCCTGGCAGGTCCACCGCTCCCCGGCTGCGGGTCAGCGCGGGGAGCGGCTGGTGCTGGCGCGTGCCAGCGGAGCGCTTCAACCCGAGGTGTGGGAGCAGGAGTTGCCGAAGCAGGTCGACACCGGGACACGCCTTCTCGCCGGTGATCGAGCTGCCGGCGCTCCGCGGACTC
This sequence comes from Kitasatospora acidiphila, assembly GCF_006636205.1. Taxonomy (NCBI): domain Bacteria; kingdom Bacillati; phylum Actinomycetota; class Actinomycetes; order Kitasatosporales; family Streptomycetaceae; genus Kitasatospora; species Kitasatospora acidiphila. The sequence continues at coordinate 434,045 of NZ_VIGB01000003.1, forward strand.
CCGCCTGGCGGCGCTGACAGGTCATCAGGAACGGGGACTCCCATGCGCGACGCCGGTCGGATGCGGCAGAGTGGTAACCCGAACCGGCGAGTTGCAAGGAGACGGGGCCGATGACCGAGCAGAGCACGGGCACCACCACGGTCGAGGTCACTGAACCGGAGCTGCGGCGCAAGCCCGTGCAGCAGCGCAGCCAGCAGCGCCTGGAGCGGATCCTGAACGCCTGCGCGGAGTTGCTCGACGAGTCCGGTGCGGCCGCGCTGACCACCAAGGAGGTGGCGGCCCGGGCCCAGGTGCCGATCGGCACGCTCTACCAGTTCTTCACCGGCAAGCAGAGCCTGCTGGCCGCGCTGGCCCGGCGCAATCTGGGCCGCTACCTGGACCGGCTGACCAGGCGCCTGGAGGCCGAGAGCCCGCAGGACATCGGCGGCTTCGTGGACCTCGCGGTCGAGGAGTTCGTGGCGATGAAGCGGGCCGTGCCGGGTTTCGGCGCCCTGGACTTCGGGCTGACCGGGCCGACTCCGCCCGCGATGGGCGATGTGACGCACCTGCTGGACCTGTCGCTGGACAACAACACCGCGGTGGCGGCGCTGCTGCTCCGGCTCGTCTCCGAGCATGCGGTGGGCGGCGGACGGCGACCCGGGCCGCTCGCCCTCCGGGTGGCCCTGGAGTGCGCCGATGCGGTGCTCAAACTGGCATTCGAGCAGGACCGGGACGGCGACCCGGAATTGATCGCCGAGTGCAAGGTGCTGTTGCGGCGCTATCTGGCCGGCTGACGGCCGACATTGAAGACGCTCAACCAGAACACGGGCTCGACAGCCATGGTGTCCGTTCGAATTCACGCCACCCCCATGGGTCAATTCACCCATCCAGATCAAAGTTTCACATTCGCCCGACCGCGCGCCTGATTATCGTCCATGGTCATGAAAGGCGATGACGACCCACCGGAGCCCGGCCCGCCGGACCAGGACCTCCCGGGAGACCACGAACACCACGGTCACCATCACCACCACCCCGGCCACTGCGGACATCCGCCGCACCACGGCCACCACCACCACTGCGACCCGCCGGGCCCGCCACCCCCCTGCGGCCCGCCGACCCCGCCGCCCGTGCCGAGTCCGCCCCCGGTACCGACACCGCCGGCACCGCCCACGCCGCCCGCACCGCCGACACCCCCCGCACCGCCGACTCCCCCGGCACCGCCCGCTCCGCCCACGCCGGCCGCGCCCACCACCCATCCGGCGCGCCCGACTCCCGCTCCCCCGCCCACTCCCAAGCCGCACACCGCCGCCCCGCCGCACACCCCCTCCCCACCCCGACACCGTCGCCGACCCCCACCCTCGCCCTGCCCGCCCCGCCACCGCCCAGCCACCTGCGCACCGCCACCGCGATGCCCGTGCACCGCCCGCCCGACCCCGGCACGACCCCGACGGCGGACGCCCAGAGCGCCTTCGCCTTCGTCGCGATCACCATCCCGGCCCTGCTCGCCGCGGCCGTCAGCTTCATCAACCACACCACAGGGAGGCGTCGTTGAGTCTCGGAATCGTCCTCGCCGTGCTGCTCGGGGCCGCCGCGGCCGTGGGCATCCTGGCCGCGTTCGGCCGCACCCACCGGTCCCGCGAGGGCAGCTTCTCCTCGGGCGCGCTGGGCTTCCTCGGCTCCGCCTCGCTCTCGTCGTTCATGCTGGTCACCGGCTTCCTGATCGCCGGATCCTGGTCGAACCTCAACAGCGCGCGCGGCCACACCTGGGACGAGGCGAGGTCGCTCAACGCGGCCTACACCGACGCCGACGCCAGCACCCGGCCGCTGCTGCGCAGTTACGTCTCCGAGGTGATCGGCCCGGACTTCCAGGCGATGACCCACGGCGACGCGTCACCCACAGCCTGGGCCGGCCTGGACGCCGTGCGCACTCACGTCGAGGCGCTGCCGGACTCCGCGCAGCGCACCACCATGCTCAGCGACCTGGACGACGTCTACACCAAGCGGCAGATCCGGCTGGCGGACGCCTCGGTCTCGCTGCCGGCGCCGCTGTACCCCGCGCTGATCGGCACCGGGATGCTGGTCCTGCTCTACGCGCCGATCGCCGGGCTGACCTTCCAGCGGCGGGAGGCGATCGCGCTCGGCCTGGTCGGGGCGGTGGTCGGCTTCGGCATCTACCTGGTGCTGCACATGACCCACCCCTACTCCGGCCCGATGCACGTCACCCCGGTCGCCTACCAGCAGAGCCTGGAGCGCTTCACACAACTGTCACAACAGAGTTGACGCAGTATTCCCTCCAACCTGACGCAGTATCCGATATAACAGAAGCAGCCCGGCTCCGGAGGTGTGCGCGCACCGCCCGAGCCGGGCCGACTGATCAATCTACCCTGCGGTCACGCGCAGCGCCTCATCGTCGATGGTGAATTCGCCCACGGGCGACACATCTCCGACACGGCCGCCCCACCTGGGCGGTCGTCGCGTTTCGGCCGGTCGGCCGACCTGCTGATGATCGACAATGGGGCCATGCGCCTCATCTCCGCCCTGGCCGGCACCCTGCTGCTGGTGCTCACCGTCGCCAGCATCCTGCGCACCCTGGTGGTGCCGCGCGGCCTGTACTCCACACTGACCTTCCGGCTCTGGCAGTTCGGCCGGGCCGTGCTGCACCTGTGCGCGGCGCCGTTCGGCAACTACCGGGCGCAGGACCGGGCCCAGGCCTGGCTGGCGCCGCTGATGCTGGTCGCGATGCTGTTCTGCTGGCTGCTCGCCCTGCTCGGCGCCTTCACCCTGCTGATGGAGGCGACCTCGGGGCTGCCGTGGGACGCCTCGTTCCGCGAGGCCGGCTCCAGCCTGTTCACCCTCGGCTTCGCCAGCGGCGCCCGACTGCGGCTCTCCGGCCTCGACTTCCTGGCCGCCGCCAGCGGACCGCTGGTGATCGCCCTGCAGATCGCCTACCTGCCGACCCTCTACACCAGCTACAACCGCCGCGAGGTGGAGGTCACCCTGCTGCAGTCGCGCGCCGGGGAGCCCGCCTGGGGGCCGGAGCTGCTGGCCCGTCAGTCACTGGTGGACACCGAGACCGCACTCCCGCAGCTGTACGGGGACTGGGAGCGGCTCGCCGCCGAGTTGGGCGAGAGCCACTCCAACTACCCGGTGCTGCTCTCCTTCCGCTCCCCGCAGCCGTACCGGAGCTGGATCGTGGGCCTGATCGCGGTGATGGACGCGGCGGCGATCCAGCTGGCGCTCTGTCCGGAGAGCGCGCCGCCGGAGGCCAGGCTGGTGCTGCGGGCCGGCTTCACCGCGCTGCGCGACATCGCCCGGGTGGTCCGTCTCGACTACGACCCGGATCCGCAGCCCGATGCCCCGATCCGGATCAGCTACGCCGAGTTCGACGCCGCGGTCACGATGATCATCGCCTCGGGCTTCGAGGCGGAGCGGCCGACCATACTGGCCTGGCCGCACTTCCACGGCTGGCGGGTCAACTACGAGGCGATCGCCTATGAGCTGGCCCGGCGCGCGGATGCCGTACCGGCCCTGTGGACCGGCAGCCGCGACTTCCCGACCAAGCCGATTCCGCCCCGCCGACCGGCCGACCGGCGCCCGGACCGCCAGGTCGGCGGCAGCGACGCCTGACAGGTCGTCATAACCGAATGGCGGTGGCACACAGATTCAGCCACCGTACCGTCGGGAATGCGCGAAAAGAAGCGACCTCGAATTAGTCGCATTTACGGGTTATCGGGACTATGCCGATCTTGGCTCTGTTTCCGCAGGTCGAAGCGGTAGCGCGGAGCCTTAAACGGGGGCGCGCGAAGATTCTTACACATCCTTCTGTGGCGGCGGAATGACATTCCACCCCCCACTCAGGTGTTGCGTGCGATGAAATCTGACGAGGCAACAGACGTCAGTCGTCCTGCCACCGCTCATGAGGATGGAGAGATCCGATGTCGATCGAGACCGGGCCCGCGCCGACCGAGGCTCAGGAGGCCGCGACCCAGCTCAGCCTGAGCACCGGTGCCGCGCGCAACCTCGCCACCACCACCAAGTCCGAGCCGCAGATGCAGGGCATCAGCTCGCGCTGGCTGCTCCGAAACCTGCCCTGGGTGCAGGTGTCCGGCGGCACCTACCGGGTCAACCGCCGGCTCAGCTACGCGGTCGGTCGCGGGCGGGTGAGTTTCGCCAAGACCGGCGCGGTGGTCCGGGTGGTGCCGCCGTCGCTGCGCGAGGTGCCGGTGCTGCGCGACCTCGAGGACAACGCGGTGCTGGAGGAGCTGGCCAACCGGTTCAGCCAGCGCGAGGTGGCGGCGGGCGAGGTGCTCGTCGAGGCAGGGCAGCCGGTCGAGGAGATCTTCCTGATCGCCCACGGCAAGATCAACCAGATCGGCACCGGCAAGTACGGCGAGACCACCGTGCTCGGCCACCTGGCCGACGGCGACCACCTCGGCGATGAGGCGATCAGGCAGACCGACGCGCTCTGGGAGTTCACGGTGAAGGCGGCCACCGCCGGCACCGTGATGGTGCTGCCCACCGCCGCCTTCCAGGAGCTGGTCAGCCGCTCCGAGGCGCTGCGCGAGCAGGTCGCCGCCTACCTGGCCAGCGCCGACCAGGCGCAGAACCAGCACGGTGAGGCCCAGATCGAGCTGGCCGCCGGCCACGATGGCGAGCCCGACCTCCCCGGCACCTTCGTGGACTACGAACTCGCCCCGCGCGAGTACGAGTTGAGCGTGGCGCAGACCGTGCTGCGGGTGCACAGCCGGGTCGCCGACCTCTACAACGACCCGATGAACCAGATCGAGCAGCAGTTGAAGCTCACCATCGAGGCGCTGCGCGAGCGCCAGGAGTACGAGTTGGTCAACAACCCGGACTTCGGCCTGCTGCAGAACGCCGAGTACGACCAGCGGATCCAGACCCACTCCGGCCCGCCCACCCCGGACGACCTGGACGAGTTGCTCAGCATGCGCCGCGAGACCACCCACATCTTCGCCCACCCGAAGGCGATCGCCGCGTTCGGCCGGGAGTGCAGCAAGCGCGGCATCTACTTCGGCAGCGTGGAGATCGGCACCCATCACATCCCCGCCTGGCGCGGCGTCCCGATCTTCCCGTGCGGCAAGATCCCGGTGGTCGACGGCCACACCTCCTCGATCATCGCGATGCGCATGGGCGAGAACAACCAGGGTGTGGTCGGTCTGCACCAGACCGGCATCCCCGACGAGTACGAGCCCGGCCTGAACGTGCGCTTCATGGGGATCAACGAGAAGGCCGTCATGTCCTACCTGGTCAGCGCCTACTACTCCGCCGCGGTCCTGGTCCCCGACGCGCTCGGAGTGCTGGAGAACGTCGAGGTCTCGCACGCCCGTTCCTGATCGACCCGACAGTCCCGGCGCCCCTTCCCAACATCTCGACGAGGAGTCCGCAACGCCATGACGACCACCACGCCCAACCCCGCCACCGTGCTGCGCACCGCCTTCCAGAAGTCGGTGGCCAACTACTGGAACACCAACCAGCAGGACCCGGTCAACCTGCGCCTGGGCGAGATCGACGACCTGTACCACCACCACTACGGGCTCGGCGAGTACGACCCGTCGGTGCTGGCCGGGCCGGAGGAGACCCGCGACGAGCGGATCATCAAGGAGATGCACCGGCTGGAGACGGCGCAGGCCGATGTGCTGCTGGACCAGCTGGGCGACATCCGCCCCGAGCACCGGCTGCTGGACGCCGGCTCCGGGCGCGGCGGCACCAGCATCATGGCCAACGCCCGGTTCGGCTGCGAGATCGACGGGGTCTCCATCTCGGAGTACCAGGTCGGCTTCGCCAATGACCAGGCCGAGGAGCGCGGGGTGGCGGACCGGGTCCGCTTCCACTTCCGCAACATGCTGGACACCGGCCTGGAGACCGGGTCGCGGCGCGCGATCTGGACCAACGAGACCACCATGTACGTGGATCTGCACCAGGCGTTCGGGGAGTTCTCCCGGCTGCTGGAGTTCGGCGGCCGCTACGTCTGCATCACCGGCTGCTACAACGACATCACCGGCGGGCCGTCCCGGGCCGTCAGCCAGATCGACCAGCACTACATCTGCAACATCCACCCGCGCAGTGAGTACTTCAAGGCGCTGGCGGCCAACAACCTGGTGCCGATCTCGGTGGTGGACCTGACCGCCGACACCATCCCGTACTGGGAGCTGCGGGCCAAGTCCTCGGTGGCCACCGGGATCGAGGACCCGTTCCTGACCGCCTACAAGGAGGGCAGCTTCCACTACCTGATGATCGTCGCGGACAAGATCTGACGGTGTGCCGGTAGGGGCCTGGGCTCGGCAGGAGCCCAGGCCCCTTGGCTTGTCAGTCATCAATGACTTGATGACTCATCAAAGCATTGATATACATCAGACCATGAACAATGACTCCGCCCTGCATGACTCCTCGCTGGATGACGCCTCACTGCACGGCCGCACCGTCCTGGTGACCGGCGCCACCCAGGGCCTCGGCCGCGCCCTCGCGCTGGACCTCGCGGGCGAGGGCGCCACCCTGCTGCTCCACGGCCGCAATTCGGAACGACTGGAGAAGGTGCTGGCCGAGGTCCGGGCCGCCGGCGCCGAGGCCCGCGGCTATCTGGCCGACTTCTCCGATCTGGCCCAGGTCCGGGCGCTGGCGCAGCAGATCGCCGAGGCCGAGCCGGAGTTGGACGTCCTGGTGCACAACGCGATAGCCCGCAACGATCCGAAGCTGCGGCAGCTGAGCACCCAGGGCTATGAACTGCAGCTCGCGGTCAACCACTTGGCGCCCTGGACGCTGACCACGCTGCTGCTCCCGCTGCTCCGGGCGAGCGGGGAACGCTCGGGCCGGGCCTCACGGGTGGTCAATGTCGCCTCGATGGGGCAGGCTCCGCTCGACCTCGCCGACCCGATGATGGAGCAGGAGTACGACGGGCTGACGGCCTACTGCCGCAGCAAGCTGGCCCTGATCATGGCGACCTTCGACCTCGGCGCCGAACTGCCGGCCCACGAGGTCACCGTCAACACCCTGCACCCGGCCCATCTGATGGACACCGAAGGTGTGCGGGCCTTCGGCCTGGTGCCCGCGGTGAGCGTGGCGGAGGGGGTGCGTCCGACCGTCCGGCTGGTCACCGATCCGGAGTTGGCCGGGGTGACGGGCCGCTACTTCGACCGGTTCACCGAGGCCCGGGCGCACGACTGGGCCTACGATCCGGCGGCCCGTGCCGAACTCGCCGCGCTCACCCGGAGGTTGACCGCTCCCTTCACCGCACCGCTGGACTGAACCAGCGCTCGACGGCCGCTCGCAGCGCGGCCAGCTCGGTCTGGTCCGGGCGCGGGGAGCTGCTGGCCCAGGCCACGTAGCCGTCGGGCCGGACCAGCAGACCGGTGAGACCCGCCGGGTCACAGCCCTGCGCGACGACCAGCTCGACGGCGTCCTTCCCCTCGGCCAGTGCCGCCTCCGGCGACTGGTCGTCGGTGAGGTCGATCAGCAACGGGCGGCCGTGCCGGGCGAGTTCGGCGAGCCGCACGGTTCCCGACTGGGTACTCAGCACCAACTCCGGTGCGAAGTGGCCGACTGCGGGATGCGGCTCGGTGCCGCCCATCTCATAGCGCACGTCGGTGCCGGCGGTGAGGTCGGCCAGGTGCTGGACGACGGCCTGGTGGCCGAGCAGCTCGGCGAAGAGCCCGCGCAGGGCGGTGGTGTCGCTGCCCGGCGCGGTGAGGGCGGACTGCGCCTCGGCATTGAGCACCATGCGGCGGGCGGCCTGGCGGCGCTCGGTGTCATAGCTGTCGAGCAGGCCGGGCGGGGCAGTGTCGCGCAGCACGGCGGCGAGCTTCCAGCCGAGGTTGGCGGCGTCCTGCAGGCCGAGGTTGAGGCCGGGCCCGCCGCCGGAGGTGTAGACGTGGGCGGCGTCGCCGACCAGCAGGATCCGCCCGTCGCGGAACCGGTCGGCGACGCGGGTGTTGCCGCCGGTCAGTCGGCGCAGCACATGCGGGCCGGTGCCGTCCGGCGGGCCGAGCGGCAGGTCGACACCGAGCACCCTCCGGATGCTCGACTCCAGCTCGGCCAGGGTCATCGGCTCGTCGGTCGCCGGCTGGTCCCACTCGGTGGTGCTGACCAGCGGCGGGTGGCCGGGGAACGGTGCGTAGGAGAAGCCGCCCTGGTCGGTGCGGTGGGGCAGGAACGGCAGGATCGGCCCGTAGCCGGGAACGGTGAGGGCGCCGGTGACCGGGTCGACCCAGTCGGCCGGGACGGTGGCGTGCGCGGTGCGGTTGGTGCGGCGGTCGTAGCTGACGCCGGGGAACCCGATCCCCGACTGCTTGCGGATCACGCTGCGCGCACCGTCCGCGCCGACCACGAAGCGGGCCCGGAGCCGCTGGTCGCCGTCGGGGCCGGTGACGTCCAGGGTGACGGCGTCCTCGTCCTGGGCGACGGCGGCCACCCGGTGTCCGCGCCGCAGGTCGACGCCGAGTGCGCGGGCGCGCTCCTGGAGGACTTCGACGATGCGGTGCTGCGGGGCAGCCAGCCCGTACACCGGACTGGCGTCCAGCAGGCCGAGGTTGAGGCCCATGGCGGCGAACATGAAGTAGGCGGAGTTGGGCTGCGGGGGCTCCTTGCTGCCACTGAGCGGCTCGTACAGGCCGCGGTGGTCGGCCAGTCGGACCACCTGGCCGAGCAGGCCGTTGGCCTTGGGTTCGGCGCTGGGCTGCGGGAGTTGCTCCAGCACGATCGGGTGGATGCCGGCCAGGCTGAGCTCGCAGGCCAGCATCAGCCCGTTGGGTCCGCCTCCCACGATGATCACATCGGCGGTCATGGTAAGTCTCCTTGGTGCGAACGGGAATGGGTGGCACCACGGGGCCGCGTCCGGCTACGGCATCGGCAAGCCGGCGGCGAGCTGCTCGAAGACCTGGGCCAACACCGCGCCGAGCGGCTCGGGTTGGTCCGCGCGCAAGCTGTGCTCGACGGCCACGGCGCTGCCGGCCGCGACCACGGCGGCGACCAGCTTCGGGTAGACGTCGCGGTCGGCGTCGGTGCCGGTGCGCCGCGCGATGGCCTTTGCCAGCTCCTGCTGGGCGGCGGCGTTGGCCTTGACGATCTCGCCGGCGAGCGCGGGTTCGGCCAGCATCAGCCGCACACCGTCGCGCCAACGCTGGTTCTGCGGAGCCGAGTTGATCGTCCCGCTGGTGTCCGCCGGGGCGAACCGGCCGAGCACGGCGTGCCGCAGGGCGTCCCAGAGCGGTTCGCCGACGGGGCGGGCGAGCAGGTCGTCGCCCACCTGGAGCATCCGCTCCAGGTGGCTGGCGGCGATCGCCTCGGCCTTGCCGGTGAAGTAGTTGCGGAAGGTGCGGACCGAGACATCGGCCTCGGCGGCGATCTGATCGACCGTCACATTGTCCCAGCCGTGCAGGACGCACAGCCGGATCGCCGCCTGGCTCAGGGCGAGCCTGGTCTCCCGCTTCTTGCGTTCACGGAGTCCGGGCTGCCCGGTGGTACGGGCCTCGTCTGCGGGTGCCATGCGAGAAGCGTAGGGCGAATCGTGCCGCTACGGCAAGGTTTCCGGATTGGCAAGTTTTCCTAGACGGCAAGATTCCGGGGTGGCGAGCTCTTCGCGGTAACTGCGCCGGGAAACGCGACGGCGCCCCGCGCGAGTCGCGCGGGACGCCGTGGCACGCCTCGGAGCCGACGAAGGGTCAGTTGACCCGGATCAGCGTGAAGCCGTCGTATCCCTTGGTGCCGACCGTCTGCACGGCCGTCCCGGTCATCCGGGGGTCGGCCGCGACCATCTCGTGCATCCGGCGGATGCCCAGCACCGAGGCGTCGGTGCTCTCCGCATCGGCCACCTTGCCGTTGCGCACCACGTTGTCCACGATGATCAGCGAGCCGGGCTTGGTCAGCTTCAGCGACCACTCCACGTAGTCGGGGATGCTGGGCTTGTCCGCGTCGATGAAGACCAGGTCGAACGGCTCGGCGCCCTCGTCCACCAGCTCGGCCAGGCTGTCCGCGGCCCGCCCGGTGCGCACCTCGGCGACCTTCTCCAGCCCGGCCTCGTGCAGGTTGGCCCGGGCCACCGCGGCGTTCGCCGGGGAGAGCTCCAGTGAGATCAGCCGACCGCCGGCCGGCAGCGCGCGGGCCATCCAGATGGCGCTGTAGCCGCCGAGCGACCCGATCTCCAGGATCCGGCGAGCACCGGCGGTGAGCGACAGCAGGTGGAGCAGCTTGCCCTGGGTGGGCGAGACGGCGATCTCCGGCAGGCCGGCCTTCGCACTGGTCGCCAGCGCGGCGGCGAGCGCCGGATCCTCACCGATCAGCGCCTGCTCCAGGTAGGCGTCCACCTCGGTCCACTGCTGCTGGGTCATCGGATACCTCCGCTGTCGCGCCCGTTCTGCCGCCGATGATCTTACGCGGGCGAACTGACACTATGTAAGATCCGCCGGCCGGGTCGCCTCACTCCCCGGCGGTGACCTGCTCCGCCTCGGCGCGCGCCGGGGTGACAGCCGCCTGCGCGGCATGGACCTTGGCCGCCCGCTTCTTGATCACCACACCGGTGAGCAGCCCGCCGACCGCGGCGATGCCGAGCGCCACGTAGGAGAAGTCCTTCAGGTACTGCTCGACCGCCTTGCCGATGTAGTAGACGGCCACGGTGGTACCGCCGGCCCAGACCACACCGCCGAGCACATTGGCGATCAGGAACCTCCAGTACGGCATCCGCAGCGCACCGGCCAGCGGGCCGGCGAAGATCCGCAGCAGCGCTATGAAGCGGCCGATGAAGACCGCCCACATGCCCCAGCGGTGGAACGAGCGCTCCGCGGTGGCCAGGTGATCGGGCCCGAAGTGGCGCGGGAACTTGCGGCCGAGCTTCTCGAAGAGCGGCTTGCCGCCCTTGCGGCCGATCAGGTAGCCGATCGAGTCGCCGATGATCGCCCCGCCGGAGGCGCAGACCGCGAGCAGGACCGGGTTGACCGTCCCCTTGGCGGCCATCATGCCGGCAGCCACCAGCGCGAGCTCACCAGGAACCGGGATGCCCAGGCTCTCGATGCCGATGATCAGGGCGAGCAGGCCGTAGACCGCACCTGGCGGCACACTGTTGATCCACTCGTCGATGTGCAAAGCCGCTTCCTCCAGAACGCGGTCGGCAAAGGGGGTGACAGGCCAGCGTAGCGTGCTGTCCGCTTGGCGAACGTTTTACCGACCCTTGGCGTTCCGTTCCCCGCACCCGCCCGTGACGGGGCTCACCCCCGGCGGGCGCCCCGGCCCGTCAGGCCGGCCCGGTCCCTGCCGCCGGCCGGCGCGGCAGTCCGGCGAGGTCGGCGCCCCGCCGCAGCACGTCGCGGAGCATGGCGGGGGTGAGGGTGCGGGTGGACATGTTGCGCCGGCTCGGGTGGTAGCCGGCGACCAGGCAGAGCTCGTGTCGGGTACCGGGGTCGGTGATCAGCACCTCGGCACCGTGGCCGAAGACCGGCCGCGGCCGGGGCAGCTGCCACCCCGCGTCCGCGAGCACGGGCAGCAGCGCCTGCCAGGCGAAGGCGCCGAGCACCACGATCGCCCGCAGGTCCGGGCGCAGCAGGTCCAGCTCGCGGGCGAGCCACGGCCGGCAGGTGTCGCGCTCGGCACCGGTGGGCCGGTTGGCGGGCGGCGCGCAGTGCACCGGCACCGTGATGCGCACCCCGTACAGCTCCAGCCCGTCGCCACGGCGCGTGGCGGTCGGCCGGCTGGCCAGCCCGAGGTCGTACAGCGCGGAGTACAGCGCGTCGCCCGAGGGGTCACCGGTGAAGATGCGACCGGTGCGGTTCCCGCCGTGGGCGGCCGGAGCCAGGCCCACGATCGCCAGCGGTGCGTCGGCCGGGCCGAACCCGGGGACCGGCCTGGCCCAGTACTCCCAGTCCCGGAACGCCCGGCGCTTGACCCGGGCGACCTCCTCACGCCAGGCGACCAGCCGCGGGCAGGCCCGGCACTCGGCCACTGCCGCGTCCAGCTCGCCCAGGGACTCCAGCCCGGGGGCCGTCACGGCCGGGAAGTCGTGCGCCTGCGGCCCCGCCTCGCCACGCATCGTCGATGGTCCTCCTCCCGCGGGTGGCCGGGCGGCCCGGCGAGTGCGTTCAGGACGTCCCCCGAGGGGGCGCCGCCCTGTCGGGTGCACTGATCCGGGAGGGTGCCGCCATGGCCGCACAGATCACTGCTCGGCTCACTTGTCGGCGAGTCTACGAGGGCGGAGGGCGCCTCGTCGGAGTGCGCCCCGCCGGCCGATGGGAACGACGCCGCGGCGAGACTGGCCCGATGACCAGTGCGCACGAGGCATCCCGGCAGCGCCTGCGCCGGCCGCCGTCACCGCGTCGGTGATGTTCGCCCTCGCGTTCGGGAAGGCCCGCACCGGCGCGGCCCTGGACAATCCGGCGCTCCGGACCGAGGGCCGGGTCACCCTCGTCGACGGGCTGCTGGCCGTGGCGGTCCTGCTCGGCCTGGTCCTCGACAGCACCCTCGGCTGGTGGTGGGCCGACCCGGCCGCCGGCTACGTGCTGGTCTACTACGCGGCGCGCGAGGTCCGCGGGATCTTCTTCGGCGAGCACTGATCTGGGGCACCGAACAGCCGTGGCCGCCAGGCTGGTTGGCAGTCCTGCGGACGCGCGGTCCCGCGGTTCAGGAGGCGGAGATCCGATTGGCGCAAGCCCGGGAGTTTCCGACCGCGACCTGCCATAGTGTCCCGGTGACCGATGTAGCTGAGACTTCCGGTAGATCCGATCAATCCGCCTCGCACCACGGCACGTTGTCCCTCGTCCAGGGCACCGCGATGTATGTCGGAGCGGTGTTGGGCACCGGCGTGATAGCCCTGCCCGCGATGGCGGCGAAGGTGGCGGGGCCGGCCTCGCTGCTCGCCTGGGCCGGGCTGGTGGTCCTCTCCGCACCGCTCGCCGCGACCTTCGCGGCGCTGGGCTCGCGCTATCCGGACGCGGGCGGCGTCTCGTACTACGCCCGGTTGGCCTTCGGGCCCCGGGCCGCCTCGATCGCCGGCTGGTGCTTCTACTTCGCGGTGCCGCCGGGCTCGGCGGCCGCCGGGCTGTTCGGCGGGGCGTACGTCGCATCGGCACTCGGCGGCGGGAAGACCACGGTCGTGGTGACGGCGGCCGGTCTGATGGCCGTGGTGGGCCTGGCCAACTGGGTGGGGTTGAAGGTCTCCGGGCGGCTCCAACTCGCCCTGGCCGCCCTGCTGGTGACGCTCCTGCTGGCGGCGGTCGCGACCTCCCTGCCACAGGCGCGGCTGTCCCATCTGCACCCGTTCGCGCCGCACGGGTGGTCGGCGATCGGCCCGGCCGCCGCACTGCTGGTGTGGAGCTTCGCGGGCTGGGAGGCGATCACCTACCTGGCGGGTGAGTTCCGCTCCCCCCGCCGGGACCTGCCCAGGGCCACCGGCATGGCCGTGGTGATCGTCGGTGCGCTCTACCTCGTGCTGGCCTTCGCGGTGATCGTGGTGCTCGGGCCCGGTGCGGCCGACTCCAGCGCACCGCTCGGCGACCTGATGGCCAGCGGGCTTGGGGGCAACGCCCGTCTGCTGGCAGCCGGTTCGGCGCTGCTGCTGACCTTGGGGGCGATGAACGCGTACTGGGCCGGCGCGTCCAAGCTGGGTGCGGCGCTGGGCCGGGACGGGCAGCTGCCCGGCGTGCTGGCGCGCGGCAGCGTGGCGGGGGAGGTACCGCGCCGCAGCCTGGCCGCGGTGGCCGTGCTCTCGCTGCTGGCGCTGGGCGGGGTGGAGGCGGCCAACGTGGGCGCGGCGCCGCTGGTGCTGCTGACCACCGGTTCCTTCGTCATGGTGTACGCGTTGGGGGTGGGGGCGGCGGTGAAGCTGCTGCCGAGGCGGAGTGCGGCATGGGCCTCGGCGCTGGTGGCGCTGGCGGCCGTGGCGGTCCTGTTGGTGATGTCGGGGCAGTACCTGTTCTGGCCGCTGCTGGTGGGTGCGGGGGCGCTGGCGTACGGGAAGTACGGGCCGGGCGCCCCGAAGGGCACCGAAGCCTCCTGACCGAGGGGCGGGTGCTGCTCACCCGCCCCTCCGCCAGGGGGCGTTGGGGTCACACCGGCTCGCCGCCCTGGAGCGCCACGAGCCGCAAGCCGGCCGCGGTCCGGAGCGTCAGCGGACCGCCGCTGCCCGGGCCAGGTCGTCCGTCAGGTCGGCGGCCGCCCGGCGCAGCGACTCGGGCAGCTGGCCGCTGTCCAGCAGCGCCCGCGCCAGCCGCACGGTCTCGGGGCGAGCCGAGTGCTTCGGGTAGAGGGCCTTGACCAGCAGGTCCAGCACCAGGTCGCCCTGCTTGCCGGCCACCGCGGGCAGTTCCTCGAAGAACCGGACGACGTACGGTGCCGTCAGCTCCTCCTGCTCGGGCTGCCAGAAGCCGCCGGCCAGCGCGAAGACCTCGAAGTTGGAGAGGTCGCCGGGAGCGAGCAGCGCGTTCCAGGCGGCCTCCTTGGCTGCTGGATCGGGCAGCGCGGCACGGCACTTGAGGGCACCGAGCGCACCGTCGGAGCCGGGGTCCGCCGCTTGCGCCGCCTCGATCTCCGCGGCGCCCAGTCCGCCCAGCGCGGTGAGCCGCAGCCGGATCCGCCAGGCCAGGTCGGTGTCCAGGGCGAGGCCGGCCGGGAGTTCCACCGGGCCCAGCCAGGAGGCGAGTTCCGCCGCGTCCGGGGTGAAGTCGATCAGGCCGCGGAAGAGGGTGAGGGCCTCTTCGGCGTCGGGCCCCGTGGTGGCGAGCCGGCCGCGCAGCGCGTCGGCGATCGCCGCCACCGCCGCCGGGCGCTCGGCGGGGTCCAGCAGGGTGTCCGCCACCTGGAACCTGGCCTGCTCCAACACCTCGGTGAGGATGGAGAGTTCCGGCTCCACGCGAACCATGTCGGCGACCAGGGCGAGGTGTGCGGCCGCCGGGTAGGCACCGTCCTTGACGGCGAGCAGCAGCTGGCACCAGAGCATCGCGCGGTTGATCGGCGCGAGCCCGGCCAGCAGGCCGGGCAGCGCCTGCTGGGAGCGCTCGTCGAGGCGGATCTTCGCATACGTCAGGTCGCCGTCGTTGAGCAGCAGGAGCGCGGGCTCGGGCAGGCCGGCCAGCTCGGGAACGGGGGTGCGGGCGCCGTCGACTACCGTGCGGACCAGCGCGGTGCGGGTCCCGGCGGCGTCGTACAGGCCGATGTCCAGGGTGTGCCGGCGCAGCACGGGGTGCGTCTGCGGGGCGGACTGGCGGATCGCGGCGGCGGTGATGACGCCGTCGGCGGTCTCCAGCTCCGGCCAAAGGGTGTTCACGTTCGCCGACTTGAGCCAGGTGTCGGACCAGTGGGTGAGGTCCTGCCGGGCGGCTTCGCTCAGCGCGTCCAGGAAGTCCTTGTAGGTGGCGGTGCCGTGGGCGTGCCGCTCGAAGAAGAGGCGCAGCCCGGCGCGCAGCGCGTCGTCGCCGATCGCGGCGGAGAGTTGGCGCAGCGCCGAGTGTCCCTTGAAGTAGGAGATCCGGTCCAGGTCGAGCAGGGCGGCGGCGACGGACTCGCCTGCCACGCTGACCGGGTGCGTCGACGGGCGCTGGTCGGCGTCGTACGCCTGGCCCTTGCGGCGGGCCGCGAAGGTGGTCGGCGGGCCGGTGAACCGGGTGACCTCGGACGGGATGCGGTGCGCGAGGTAGTCGGCGAACGCCTGGCCGAGCCAGAGTTCGTCCCACCAGGCGTTGGTGACCAGCCCGGCCATCCACATCAGCGAGATGCCGTGGGCGAGGATGACCGCCCTGGTCTCCCGCTCGCTGTCGGGTGCCGCCGAGTTGAAGAGCCACTGCTCGCGGAGCAGGACCAGCCCGGGGTGGTCCAGCGAGATGACGCTGAACTCCGGCACGAACATCTGGTCGAACTTGGGCAGCGGGTAGCGGACGCCGAACAGCCGGTGGCTTTCGTCGAGGCATCGCCGTGTCACGTCGAAGAGTTCGGCCACGTCGGCTTTCATCGCCTCGGCCAGCGAGGCTCGGCAATGCAGCCCGAGCCGGATACCGTCGTGGTCGCTGGTGAACGACGCGTACGGACCAGCCGCGATCGTGGTGAGGTACGTCGCCTGGGGTGCGGTGGGGCCGATCTTCCACTGTCCCGGGGCGGTCTGCGAGGCCTCGGCGGTGGACAGCACCTGCCAATGTTCGGGCGTCGTAACGGTGAAGACGAATGGGGCCTTCAAGTCCGGCTGGTCGAAGCAGGCGAAGATCCGCGGCGCCTGGTCCGCATAGGGGAAGCCGTAGACGTAGACCTGCCCGTCCGCCGGGTCGGTGAACCGGTGCAGGCCCTCGTTGCTGCGGGAGTAGGGCATGTCCGCCACCACGGTCAGCTCGTTCTCGCCGGCCAGGCCGGTGAGGGGGAAGCGCCCGTCGCTCAGCAGCGCCACGTCCAGCGGCGTGCCGTTCAGGGTGACCTCGTGCAGGAGGGCCGGCCGGAGCTCGAAGAACACCTCCGCATCCGGCTGTGCGGCGGTGAATCGAATGGCGGTGGTGGAACGGAACACCTCCGCCGTTCCGGCGAGGTCGAGCGTCACCTGATAGCCGCCGACCGAAATGGCGGAGGTCCGATGGGAGGCTTCTGCCTTGGTGAGGCTGGTCATTCTACTTCCCCTTTTCAGAAGCTTTCGGGGAATCCAGGAATACCCGGAGACATCCAGCGGCACGGTTTTCGCCATTCTGGACCCGGTCCTGACCCCGGGAGAGCTGACAAGGGGACATGATGCACGCCGAAGCGGTCCGTCGACAGAGTTCGGGGAGCAAAACCTGTCGGCATTCGCGCCGGGGCGTCCGGCCCCGCGACCCCAACCGGAATCTCATGCTCCTCCTCCGCCGCAAGGGTGCGCCCGCATCCCCGGCGGGTGTTCCATAAGCACGGACACCCGCCGCCTGAGCAGCACTCGCCTGCACCAGAGCGCCCAGCCCTCGGCGTTCGAGTGTGGAGAACAAGCGGTTGAACAAGCCCGCAGAAGGTTGACGGCGCGAGCGGCGCCCGATGAAGGCTTCTCAAACCAGCCCATTTGCGCTCTGATTGGGCGGGCCCGGCCAGGCTCAATGCCCGGCTCCTCGACAGTCCGTCAGGGCCACTTGTAGGTTGTGTTATCGCGCTCACTGAGACTCCGAAGGGGCGACTCGGCCCGCGCGACGGACATGCCGATCATGGAGGCCCGGGAAGGGAACCCAGAATTATGATCACCGGCAGTGACGAAGCGACGGATCGGCC
The DNA here is from genome assembly GCF_006636205.1 of Kitasatospora acidiphila. Lineage (NCBI taxonomy): Bacteria > Bacillati > Actinomycetota > Actinomycetes > Kitasatosporales > Streptomycetaceae > Kitasatospora > Kitasatospora acidiphila. The sequence goes on from NZ_VIGB01000003.1 coordinate 451,223, forward strand.
CCTTCTCCTCTTGGTCGCATCAGGCATGCGTCCTTACCGTGAGTACCTGTTGAAGTCGATCGCGACTCGCTTTAGGGTCCACCTTTTCCACACCATCGAGCCGTCCTGGGAGAAGGCCTATCTGAGCGGCTGGACGGTGCTCGCCGACACCTGCGACGGCGCGGCGATGGCCAAGGCGGCACTGGACCTGCACGCCGCCACCCCGGTGGCCGGCGTGCTCTGCTGGGACGAGGTGCGCATCCACGCCACCGCGTACGTCGCCGAGGCGCTCGGGCTGCTGGGCGGGGACCCGGCGGTCGTCTGGCGGCTGCGCGACAAGGGGCAGACCCGTGCGGCGCTCGCCGCGGCCGGCGTGCCGCAGCCCGCGTCGATACCCGTCTCCACCGAGCAGGAGGCCCTGGCGGCGGCCGAGGAGCTCGGCTACCCCGTCGTGCTCAAGCCCCGCGGCTTCGGTGCCAGCCTCGGCGTGATCCGGGTCGAGGACGCCGCCGCGCTGAGCGCGGGCTTCGCCTTCACCACGTCGATCGTCATCCCGGAGCCGGTGCTCTTCAACTCCGCGGAGCCGTACCTGGTCGAGGAGTGCGTCACCGGCGAGGAGATCAGCGTCGACGCGGTGATCCGCAGCGGCGTGGTGACACCGCTGTTCATCGGCCGCAAGGTGGTCGGCTACCCGCCCTACGCCGAGGAGATCGGCCACTTCGTCGACGCCGACGACCCGTTGCTCACCGACCCGGCGCTGGTTGCCGCACTCCAGGACGCGCACACCGCGCTCGGCGTCGAAAACGCCTGGACCCACACGGAGTTCATGCTCACGGCCGACGGCCCCAAGCTGATCGAGGTCAACGGGCGGCTCGGCGGGGACCTCATCCCCTACCTGGGCCTGCTGGCCACCGGGATCGACCCCGGGCTCGCCGCGGCCTCGGTGGCCTGCGGGCTGGAGCCCGACCTGACCCCGTCCCGCCACCGGATCAGCGGGGTCCGCTTCTTCTATGTCGCCGAGGAGGACACCACCCTCGGCTCGGTCGCCTTCGAAGGCGAACTGCCCGCCGCCGTCGACCAGTCGGTGGTCGTGGCCGCGCCCGGCGCTGTCGTCTCGCCGCCGCCCAAGGGCACCGTCTGGGGCCGGATCGCCTTCGCGACCGCGACCGCCGATTCGGTGGACTCCTGTCGGCAGGCGCTGGACGAGGCCGGCGGCGCGCTGGTCGTCAACTCGGTCTGAACCACCTCGTCCCGCCATCTGCCGTCCGACTGAAAGACAGCCACAGCAAATGACCGAGAACGAACAGCAGCCCTCCTCCCAAGGCCCGGGAGCCTGGGTCACGTTCAAGGAATCCCACCCAGCGGTCAAGGCGATCCTGGCCGGTGTCATCGTCAACCGCCTCGGCGCCTTCCTCACCATCTTCCTCGTGCTCTACCTTGTCTCGAAGGGCTACTCCACGGCCGAGGCCTCGCTGGCCCTCGGGGCCTACGGCGCCGGTGGCATGGTGGGCGTGCTGGTCGGCGGTGCGCTCGCCAGCCGGCTCGGCGCGCGCAACGCCACCGTGCTGAGCATGGCCAGCTCGGCGGTGCTGCTGGCCACCATCGTGTACGTGCCGAGCTACCCGGCGATCGTGGCCGCCGTCTTCCTGGTGAGTGCGGTCGGCCTGATGTACCGGCCGGCCTCGGCCTCGCTGCTCTCCGAACTCACCCCGGACACCCGGCAGGTGATGATCTTCGCGATCTACCGCTGGGGTCTGAACCTGGGCACGATGGCCTCGCCGCTGCTCGGTTACGCCCTCTTCAACCTGCGCCACAAGAGCTACACCGTGCTCTTCTGGGGCGAGGCGCTGGTCGCGGTGGTCTATGCGCTGATCGCCTTCTTCCTGATCCCGAGGAAGCACGACGAGGCTGACGTCGCCGCGTCGGCCAAGGCCGACAGCAGCGAGCCGGCCCCGGCCGCCGACGGGCCGTCCGCCGACGAGCAGTCCGCCGCCGCGGCCGGACCGAGCGGCTACCGCGCGGTGCTGCGGGACCGCCGCTACATGTTCTTCCTGATCGGCATGCTGTTCAACACGGTCGTCTACGTGCAGTACACCAGCACGCTGCCGCTGGACGTCGCCAAGGAACACGTGAACGTGCTCTGGTACACGCTGGCGGTGGCGCTCAACGGCTTCATGGTCATCGTCTTCGAGCTGCCGCTGACCAAGTTCACCCAGAAGTGGCCGCTGCGGCTGAGCGTCGTGATCCCCTGGGCGCTGGTCGGCCTCGGCGAGATGTTCTACGGCTTCCCGCTGGGCGGGGCGGTCATCCTGATCGGCACCCTCATCTGGACCACCGCCGAGATCATGGGCGGCCCGGCGGTCTTCTCCTTCCCGGCCACCGCCGGACCCGCCCACCTCAAGCCGGTCTACATCAGCAGCTTCCAGTTCATCTTCAACCTCGGCACCGCGATCGGCCCGGTCATCGGCGGGGAGCTCTTCCTGGGCCTGGGCCGCGCGGTCTGGCCGACCCTCGGTCTGCTCTCCGCCGCGGCGTGCGTGCTCGGGCTGTTCGCCTTCCCGGGCGCCAAGAAGGCCGCCATGGACGGGACTCCGGAGCCGGAGCCGGTCACCGAAGCCGTCTGATCCCGGTACGGGCCGGTGGTCACCGGCAGCCGGCCCGTACCGACAGCACTACACCGCAGGCCGTACCGCCGCTCCTCCGGTGACCCCACGCGAAGCGGCGCGCGCGGCCCACGGCCGCATGAACGACATCCCGTCTGGCGAATCCCACCACCACAGGCCAGCACGGTGCGCACGGTACATCCCGTTGAGGGGGCGCTCATGAACACTGCCGACCGCATTCCCATCGACTCGGTGCTGCCCGGGGAATCCCCGCGATTCACCATCGAGGACAAGGCCCACATCGCTCGTCTCGCCGAAACCGATGCGACGCTGCCGCCGATCCTGATCCACCGTCAGACCATGCGGGTCATCGACGGGTTGCACCGCTTGCGGGCAGCCCAGCTCAAGGGCGAGGAATCGATTGCCGTCGAGTACTTCGACGGCACCGAGGAGGCCGCCTACCTGCTTTCGGTGGAAGCCAACATCGCACACGGACTGCCGCTCTCCGTCTCCGAGCGCAAGGCGGCCGCCGAACGCATCGTCACCATGCGTCCGGAGATGTCGGACCGGTCGATCGCGCGGAACACCGGGCTCTCCGCGAAGACGGTCAGCGAGATCCGCCGCCGCTCGACCGGCGACAGTGGACAGTCGGACGCCCGGGTGGGGCGCGACGGCCGAATGCGGCCGGTCAACGCGGACGAGGGCCGCCGCCGGGTGGCGAAGGTCATCAGGGAGCGGCCCGACGCCTCGCTCCGGGAGATCGCCCAGGCCGCCGGGGTCTCGGTGAGCACCGCGCACGGGGTGCGGTGCCGGATCCGTGACGAGGAGCCGGTCCAGCCAGGCGCCACCAGGACCGGTTCGGTGCCGGCCCAGCGGTCGGATTCGCAGTCCTTCACCAAGTGGGCGCCCACGGCCCCGCCCGCGCCGTCCGAGGCTTCCAGGGCGTCCGAGCGGCGTGTCGCGCAGACCGCGCAGCCTGTTGCGGAGCCCGGCCCGAGTGTCCCGGAGTCCGGGCCCGCACGGCGGGCCGGCGTGGCGGCGGACCCGGTGCCGCCCAGCCGGCTCGGCTCGCAGCGTCTGCCGGCCCAGCGGCGCGCCGACGAGGCGTTCGCCGGCCTGGAGCGGCTGCGCCGGGACCCGTCGCTGCGGTTCACCGACAGCGGCCGCGCGCTGCTGACCTGGCTCCACCAGCGGCTGGTGGTGGTCAGCGAAGCGGAGCATGAACTCCAGTCGATTCCACCGCACTTGCTAACGACGGTATCGGCCCTCGCACTGGAGTGCGCCGACAACTGGCGAGAGTTGGCGACCGAACTACGCGGGCGCGCAAGACAGATCGGATAGGGGAAGCCGTGATTGTCAGACTTGACCACGTGGGAGTGGCGACCGGCGACCCGCAGGGTGCGGGCGACCTGCTGGCCGCCCTCGGCCTGACCGTCGGGGACCGCGGGAACGCCGAGACGTACGGCGTCAGTTGTGATTTCTGGCAGGCCGAGAAGGGCGGCTGCGCCATCGAACTGGTCGCGCCGCTGAACGACGAGGCGGCGATCAGCCGCCGGCTGGCCGAGCACGGTCCGGGGCTCTACCACATCGCCTTCGAAGTGGACGACGTGGTCGCCGAGTTGGAGCGGCTGCGCGGGCTCGGCCTGGTCCCGGTGGACCGCGAGCCGCAACCGGGAGCCCGGCATGGCATGTGGGTGGCCTTCGTCTACGCCAAACGCCCGGCGGGACTGCTGATCGAGCTGGTCGAGTACCGGCGCACGGATCCACCGGCCGCCGGCAACACCGACGCCCACCCCGGCACCGCGGTCGGCGCGCCATGAGGACCGCCATCGTCGGCGGCGGCCTGGCCGGCGCCGTGCTCGCCTGGCGGCTCACCGAACTCGGTCTGAAACCCACGGTGTTCACCAGTGAGCAGGGCCGCTCGGCGGATGCCACCCAGGCCTCCGGAGGGTTGCTGCGAGGCTTCGAGCCCGACCCCGCGGCAGCCCGCGCGGCCGCCGAGAGCCTGGCCGAACTGCGCGGCTCGCCGCTGCTGCGGAGCTGGGCCGGCTACCGCGAGCTCGACTCCACCGTCGTCCTCCCGCCAGGCACCGACCGGTCGTCGGTCGCCGCCGTGCTGCGGCTACTCGACGAACTCCTTCCGGGCTCCGCCGAACTGCGCGAACTCCCGGACCTGAAGCCCTTCCTGGGTCTCCCACCCGACACCGTCGCGGTGGTCGAGCGGCACGCCGGCTACCTCTCCCCCGCCGCGCTGCGGGACGCCATGCTGGAGCAGGCGGTCCTCGCGGGCGCGGTGGTCCGCACCGATCCGGTGGTCCGGGTCGGTCCCGAGGGCGCCGTCCGGACGGCGGCCGGCACCGGGGTCGGCTACGACACGGTGGTGCTCGCCACCGGGCCCTGGACGCCTTCGCTGCTCGCCGCCTGGGGCTTTCCCGCCGGGGGGCTGAGGGCCAAACAGATCCAGTACACGCTGGGCCGGGGCACCCCGCCAGGCCTGGGCGCCTTCGTCGACGAGACCTCCGGTCTCTACGGGCGCCCGTTCGGCTCGGGCCGCTTCCTGCTGGGCCTGCCGACCGATCGCTGGGATGTCGATCCGACGGCGCTGCGGACCGACAGCGAGCTGGTCCAGCGGGTCGCCGGGTGCGCCAAGGCACGGCTGGGCTCGGACTCCTGGCCCGGGGCGGACGCCGTCACGGTGGCCGCCGCCGACTGCTACGCACCGTCCGGGGGGCTGCGGCTGCGCTCCTGCCTGCCGGGCTCGCCGGTGCTCACCTTCACCGGCGGGACCGGTGGCGCGGCCAAGTACGCACTCGGGGCCGGCCGTTCGGCCGCCGCCGCGCTGCTCTGCGGTGAAACTCCCGGCGAAGACTTGCCATAGTAAAACCTGGCTGGCAGCATCGCTTGCGGATTGATACCCGAGTTCCCGGACCCCTGAGTCCCCGGACTCCCAAGTTCCCGAACTCCTCAGTTCCCGGACCCCTAGGTTTCCGAACTCCGGGCGTTCATGATTTCCAATCTTCTTGAGCTCCAGGCTTCTTGAGCTCCAGCATTCGCGAGCTCCAAATCCATTGAGCTCCAACGTTCGCAACCTTCTTGAGCTCCAACTTACTTGAGCTCCAGAGCTCCTATGTTCACTGACAGGGGATGGCTTTGAACGGACAGGAAGTCGAACTGCTCGCCATCGGGGCCGGCCCGGCGAATCTCGCCCTGGCCGTGGCCCTGGAGGAATTGGCGCCCAGTGACATGGCCAGAAAGACCCTCCTGGCCGAGCAGCACGATTCGGTGGTGTGGCAGCGCGGAATACTGCTGCCCTGGACGCAGAGCCAGGTCTCCTTCCTCAAGGACCTGGTGACGCTGCGGAATCCGCGCAGCAAGTTCTCGTTCATCAACTACCTGCACACGGTCGGCCAGCTCGACGAGTTCATCAACCTCGGCACCTTCACTCCGTACCGCCAGGAGATCTCCGGGTACCTGCAGTGGGTGGCCGACTCACTGAGCCAGGTGCGGGTCGCCTACGGCATGCGGTGCGAGGGCATCACCCCGAGGCGGGGTGCCGGCGGCAAGGTGACCGGCTGGCTGGCCGCCTTCTCCGACGGCACCGAGGTGGCCGCCCGGGACTTGGTGATCGGCGCCGGGCGGGATGCCCGGATCCCCGCCGAGTTCGCCGGCCTCCCGGCCGAGCGGGTGATCCACAGCACCGAGTACTCCGCCCGGATCGCCGACCTCGACCCGGCCGGCAAGCACCGGATCATGGTGATCGGAGGGGCGCAGAGCGCTGCCGAGCTGCTCTGGGCGGCGCACCAGGGCTTCCCGGCCGCCGAGACCACACTGGTGATGCGCTCGATCGGCCTGAAGAACTACGAGTCGAGCAAGTTCACCAACGAGATCTACTACACCTCGTTCATCGACGAGTTCCACTCCGCCTCCCCGGACGCCCGCGAGCAGTTGCTCCGGGAAATGCACCTGAGCAATTACGCGGGGCTGGCTCCGGCCATGCTGGAGACGCTCTACCGGCAGCGTTACCTGGAGCGCCTCGCCGGCGCCGAGCGGCTCAAGATCGTGACGATGACCGAGATCACCGCGACCCGCATGGAGGGCGAGGAGATCGTCCTCACGATGCGCGACCGGAAGACCGGGGCGATCAGCGAATCGCGCTGCGATCTGGTGCTGCTCGGCACCGGATTCAACGGGGCGATGCCGAAACTCGTCCAGGAGCTGGCCGGCGAACTCGGCCTCGACGAGATCACCGTCGACCGCAACTACCGACTCGCCATTCCGAATTCCGCCGACGGCGCCTCGTGCTATCTGCAGGGCGTGAACGAGGCCACCCACGGCATTTCGGACTCGCTGCTCAGTGTGCTGGCCGGCCGTTCCGGCGAGATCGTCTCCGACCTGCTGCTGCACCGCGGGCAGGACGGCCGGCACACCCCACTGCTGGCCGACGTCGCCTGACGGATCGTCAGATCCCTGCCCCTTGCTCGCACCGGCACTTTTCGAGGAGATTCCCCATGGCACATGAAATCCGTCCGCTGGACCGGGTAGGACTGAAGCTCGACAACCAGTTGCGCGCCCAGCGGCTGGTGCCCTGGCCGCTGCTGAACGCCCCGTTCGAGGGCTCCTGGTGCGTCGTCGCGCCCGGGACCGAGTCGGGCGAGCACGGGCACCACGAGTACGAGATCTGGATCGCGCTGTCCGGCGCCTCCCAGATCCGCACCGAGGGCAAGCGGGTGCCGTTCGTCGCGGGCGACATCATCCACTTCGAGCCGCACACCGTGCACCAGGTGGTCAACGCCTCGGACACCGACTTCGAGTTCTACGCGATCTGGTGGGACGCGGACCTGGCGGGCGGCTTCCTGAGCCGGCACCAGGAGGGCCCGCACGCCGGGACCGGGCCGGACGGCGGTGCCGGGGCATGACCGAGTCCGACCAGCGGCCCCGGATCCTGATCGCTGCCACCCCGACGCCCAACGGCGACCTGCATGTGGGCCACATGGCCGGCCCGTACCTGGCCGCGGACGTCTACGCCCGCTACCTGCGGGCCACCGGCCTGTCGGTGACGGCCACGACGGCGACCGACGACAGCCAGACCTACGTGGTCTCCACCGCCCAGCGCAAGAACACCACACCGGCCCGGCTGGCGGCGGACTCCACCGTGGCCATCGAGCGTTCGCTGACCGCGATGGGGATCGAACCGACCGCCCCCGAGGGCCGGGTGCTGCCGCCGATCGACGCCCGCTACCGCGAGGCGGTGACGGAGTTCGTCACGGCGCTGCACGAGGCCGGCCGGCTGCGCACCCTGACCGTCCGCCTGCCGTACGCCGAGCGCGCCGGCCGGCACCTCTACGACGGCCTGCTGACCGGTACTTGCCCGTCCTGCGGGGCCGGCAGCAGCGGCGGCACCTGTGAGGACTGCGGCCACCCGAACAACTTCGACGAACTGCTCGACGCCCGCTACGCGCTGGATCCCGAGGACCCGGTCTCGTTCCGCGAGGAGACCATCCTGGTGCTGCCGATGGAGGAGTACCGGGCCGAGCTGGAGGCGCACTTCGCCGAGGTGCTGCCGCGCTGGCGTCCGCACCCCGCCCAGCTGATCCGGGAGCTGCTGGCCGGACCGCTGCCGGTCATCCCGGTGACGATTCCGGGCAGTTGGGGCGTCCCCGCACCGTTCGCGCCGACCCCGGGCCAGATCGTCTACCCGTGGGTCGAGGCCATGCCCGCCTCCATGTACGCCACCTGGTGGGCCAACGGCGAGGACCAGGCGCTCCCGTACGACGAGTACTGGAAGGCGTCGAACGGCGCCGAACTGGTCTACTTCCACGGCTTCGACAACGTCTACCACTGGGGTCTGGTCGACCTGGTCCTGCTGCTCGCACACGGCGACCGCTACATCCGGCCGAGCGCCAGCGTGGTCAACGAGTTCTACGAGCTGGACCACGCCAAGTTCTCCACCAGCCGGAACCACCTGATCAGGGGCGCCGAGCTGGTGGCCGGCACCCCTCGGGACACCGCCCGGTTCTACCTGGCGCTGACCCTGCCCGAGCGGGAGCGGACCAACTTCGACCGGGCCGGCCTGGCCGAGGTCACCGCCCGCCGGCTGACCGGCCCGTGGAACGAGCTGGCGGCCAGGCTGGCGAGCCTGACGGACGCGGCCGGCAGCGCACCGCAGCAGGTCACCGCCGCCGGACGGGCGGACCAGGAGCGGTTCGCGACGGCCATGCGCGGCTGCTTCGAGCTGACCGGCTTCAGCGTGGCCCGGGCGGCCGAGCTGATCGCCGACCGGATCGCCACCCTCAACGAACGCGCCGCCGGGCAGGCCGATTTGGGCGACCTGCTGGCCGCCGTGCGGTCGCTGCTCGGCTGGGCCGCACCGATACTGGTGGACACCGCGCGGCTGGCCGCCGAGGCCGGGGTGGTGCTCTCGCTCGCCCCGGAGCCGGTCGACAAGATCGCACCGTTCCGCCTTCCGTCGCTGCCGTGACCTCGACCTCCCTGCGACCGGACGCCGCAGCCGCCCACCCCCGGGTGGGCCGGGCCGAACGCCTGCTGCTGCCGGCCGCGTTCGTCACCAACCTGGGCAACAACATCCAGCTGATCGCCGCTTCGCTGCTGATCTACCGCAGTACCGGCACGGCGCTCTCGGTCGGCTGGGTGTACATCGCGACGGCGCTTCCGCAGGTGGCGCTCTCGGCGCTGTTCGGGCGGCTGGCGGACCGGTTCGACCGGCGCACCCTGTGCCTGCTGGCCGACGTGACCAGTGCGCTCGCCGCACTGGCCCTGCCGGTGTGGCTGCTGGCCCACGGCTCGGCCGGGGCCGGGGCCTATGCCGTCAGCTTCGTGCTGGCCTGCCTGGCGGCGCTCTTCACGCCCGCCAGTCAGGCGCTGATCAAGGAGCGGATCGCCACCGAGCGGCTGGGAACGTTCAGTTCGCGCTACGAGATGGCGGTCCAGGCCGGCATGGTGCTCTCGGGTCTGATCGGCGGGCTGGTCGCCCAGTTCGCCGGGGTGGTACCGCTGTTCTTCTTCAACGCGGTGACCTTCCTGCTCTCCGGTTTGTGCATGCTGCTGATCGGACGCCACCGCCCGGTGGGCCGATCCGCTTCTGCCGAACCGGAATCCGAGCGGGTTCCGGACGGGCCGGTGGTCCGGCTCGGCGCCCTGTACTGCATCGGCAGCGTCATCGCGACCACGGCCAACACCTTGCTGATGGTCGTGGTGGTGCGCCGGTTCCATCAGGGCTCCGGCCTGCTCGGCTTGGTCGACGCGCTGGCCTGCGTCGGCATGCTGATCGGGGCGGCGCTGTACCAGCGGTGGCAGCACCGGATCGACTACCGGCAGTTGCTGCTCTGGGGTTACCTGGTCTGCGCGCTGCTGGCGCTGGTCCAGCCGATCTCGGTCTGGACCATGCTGCCCGGCATCCTGCTCGGCGGGACGACCTTCGCGCTCGGCCGGCTGCCGTCGCGGGTCGAGCTGACCCGGGCGGTCCGCGCCGAGCGGGCCGGGCGGGTGTTCGGCACCGTCAACGCGCTCGGCCTGGCCGCCGCCGTGCTGGTCACCGTGCTGGTCGCGACGGTCTGCGACCACGCCGGGGTGGTCCGCGGCTACCTCACCCTCGCGGCCGTCACCGCACTGCCCGTCGTACTGCTGGCGGGATCGCTCCTCATGCGCCCCAGGGCGCACAACTCACGTCGTACCCAATCCGGTTGAACGGAGAGACCCGTGAAACTGCTGACCATCGAAACGGTCCAGTACCTGTCGTACTACATCTCGCGCTACCGGCAGGTCGAGGCCTTCGGCGTGGACCTGTACGTGCTCAACGGCGAAGGGACGCCCGACTTCTGGCCCGAGGAGAAGTACCGGCTGGCCGGCACCCGGGACGTCTCGCGCATCGTCGAGCTGGCCCAGGAGTGGCACAAGACCGAGCAGTTCGACGGCGTGATCACCTTCTCCGAGTCCGCGGTGATCACCGCCGCCGCGGTGGCCGAGGGCCTCGGCCTGCCCGGCATCGGGGTGGAGGCCGCCAAGGCGAGCCGCAACAAGTACCTGATGCGCCAGGCGCACGAGCGCGGCAACGCCCCGCACCCGGCCTTCCGCCTCGTCGAGTCGGCGGACGAAGCCCTCGCCGCGGCCGAGGAGTTCGGCTACCCGGTGATCATCAAGCCGACCATGGGCGCCGGCAGCAACTACGTCTTCAAGGTGGACGACGAGGCCGAACTCACCGAGCGCTACGCACAGGCGGCCGAGGGCATCCAGAAGATGTTCTGGGCCAACTCCGAGGTGGCCGGCCTGGACCTCGGTCCGAACGGACTGCTGGTGGAGTCCTTCCTGGACGGGAAGGAGTACCTGATCGAGGCGCTGGCCTGGGACGACGAGGTCTACCTCGGCTCGGTGGTGGACCGGATCACCGTCGAGGGCGCGACCTTCGACGACGACGTGCACCACGCGCCGACCTCGATGAGCGCCGAGGACCTGGCGGCCGTCCACGAGGTGGTCAAGGCCGGCCTGCACGCCCAGGGCCTGCGCCGCAGCGTCGCGCACGCCGAGGTGCGGTTCCACCAGGGCAAGCCGTACCTGCTGGAGATCGCGGCCCGGGTGGGCGGCGGCGGCCTGGACGAGATCGCCCGGCTGACGGCGGCCCACGACCCGATCAAGGCCGTGGCCGACATCGGCGCGGGCAAGCGTCCCGAGGTGCGGCACTTCCAGCCGACCGGGGTGCACACCGCCTCGATGTGCCTGATCAGCGACGGCGGCGTGGTGCGCAGCATCGACGTGCCGGCCGAGGTCAGCGACTCCGAGAAGGCCTTCCTGCTGAAGATCACCGCACGGCCCGGGGACGTCATCCTGCGCCCGCCGTACGGCAACACCATCTTCGGCTTCCTGGGCACCACCGGCGACTCGCTGGAGGACGCCATGGAGACCATGAACGACTTCGCCGCGAAGATCACCGTCGACCTCGACCCGTACCCGGTGGAGGAGAAGTGATCGACTACAACGGCAGGCGGTTCCGCCCGGTCGGGGCGGACCACGGCGAGTCGGGGCGGGTGGCGCAGTACCGCCAGCGCGGCAACCTGCTCTGGGGCGAGTTCTCCGGCGGCGACGCCCGCCGGGGCACCCTCACGGGGCTCTGCGGCCCCGACGGCGAACTGGAGTTCGCGTACTGCGTGGTGCTGAGCGACGGGGAGGTGGTCTCCGGCCGCTGCCACTCCACCCCCGCGACCCTCCCCGACGGCCGGATCCGGCTGGCCGAGACCTGGGAGCGGTACGGCCCGCACGCGGCCAGCGGGGTGTCGTACCTGGAGGAGATCGAGGCGGACAGCGACGCCGCCGACCACGACGAGAGGCAGGAGCGGCGATGAGCAACAGTGCGAAGAAGCCCAGGCAGGGCGGAGTCGTCACCTGGGCGATGGCCCCCGGGTTCCCGCCCGCGGTGATCTTCCCGTTCACCCCCGCCGAGCGGATGGGCACCCGCAACATCCTGGAGTTCCAGGCCCTCATGTACCGCACGCTGTACTTCTTCGGAAGCAACGGCGTGCCGGACGTCGACTACGCCAACAGCATCGGCGAGGAGCCGGTCTGGAGCGAGGACGGCCTGACCGTCACCATCACCGTCAAGCCGTGGAAGTGGTCCAACGGCGAGACGCTCTGCGCCGACAACGTGCTGTTCTGGGTCAACCTGATGAAGGTCAAGGGCGCACGGTACGGGGAGTACGTCCCCGGCTACTTCCCCGACAACCTCACCGACTACGGCAAACTCTCCGACAACCAGGTCTATTTCACCTTCGACAAGGTCTACTCGCAGCGCTGGGTGCTCTTCAACCAGCTCTCCACCATCACCCCGCTGCCCAAGGCCTGGGACCGCACCGCTGACGGCCCGGCCAATGCCTCGGGCGACCTCGCCGATGTCGAGAGCGTCTACGCCTACCTGATGGCGGAGCAGGGCGACATCCTGGACGAAGGCAACGCGCACCGCACCAAGTGGGCCGACAGCCCCGTCTGGTCCATCGTCAGCGGCCCCTGGAAGCTGAAGAGCTACACCCTCGAGGGGATCGTCACCTTCGTTCCCAACCCGCACTACTCGGGGCCCAACAAGCCCTACCTGGAGGAGTTCCGGCAGGTCCCGACCGACTCCGACGAGGAGCAGTACACCCGGCTGCAGGCCGGCCCGGACGGGTCGGACGCGATCCAGGTCGGCTTCCTGCCGCTGAGCTTCGCCACCGAGCCGGCGGTGAGCCCGGACAAGGGCGGCCCCAACCCGCTGGCCGGCTACACGATGTACCCGCAGACCGCCTACTGCGTGCGCTACATCTCGCTCAACTTCAACAACCCGACGGTGCAGGGCAAGCTCTTCGCCCAGCCGTACTTCCGCCAGGCCCTGCAGTCCAGCGTGGACCAGGACTCGGCGGTGCGCGACGTCTACAAGGGCTACGCCTACCGGCAGAACGGACCGGTGCCGGTCTTCCCGAAGACCGACTTCGTCTCGCCGCGCCAGCGCGAGGGCGCCTGGCCGCTGCCGTTCGACCCCGAGCGGGCCAAGCGCCTGCTGGCGGAGAACGGTTGGGACACCTCCACCACTCCGGCGGTCTGCGTCAATCCGGGCACCGGCCCGGGCCAGGCCGGCGAGGGCATCCCGGCGGGGACGTGGGCGAGCTTCCTGCTGCGCTACGTCGAGGGGCGGCCCGCGCTGACCCGGGTGATGGAGCAGTTCCGCGACGACGCCGCCAAGGCCGGTATCGAGGTGCGCCTCCAGGAGGTCTACGGCTCGGTGCTGGTGGCCGAGGACGCGCCGTGCGTCCCCGGCCCGGAGGAGCCCTGCCTCTGGGAGGCGTGCAACTGGAACGGCGGCTGGGTCTTCCACCAGCCCACCGGCGAGATCCTCTTCAGCACGGGCGCCGGCGGCAACTTCGGGCACTACACCGACCCGCGGGCCGATGAGCTGATCGAGAAGACGGTGACCAGCGACGACCTGGCGGCGCTCTACGAGTACCAGGACTACATCGCCGAGCAGGTGCCGGTGATCTTCATGCCGAACTTCCCGATCCGGATCTTCGAGGTCTCCGACCGGCTGCACGGCTTCGGTCCGGTCAACCCGTACGGGATGATCAACCCCGAGAACTGGTACTACGTTGAGGACTGAGGCGACGTTGGCCGCCGTGGCGCCGATCGCCCCGATCGGCGCCCACCCGCTGCTGGTTCTGCTGCTGCAGCTCGGGGTGCTGCTGACGCTGGCGGTGCTGCTGGGGCGCCTCGCCGTGCGGCTCGGCTGGCCGGCGGTGGCGGGCGAGCTCTGCGCCGGTGTGCTGGTCGGCCCCTCGGTGCTCGGGGCGCTCTCCCCCGGGCCGGCCGGGTGGCTCTTCCCACACAATGTCGAGCAGGTCCACATGCTCGACGCGGTGGGCCAGTTGGGGGTGCTGCTGCTGGTGGGTGTGAGCGGCAGCCACCTGGACTTCACGCTGGTCCGCAAGCAGGGGACGACCGCCGCCCGGGTCAGTGCGGCCGGGCTGCTGCTGCCGCTCGGCCTGGGCGTCGGTCTCGGCCTGCTGCTGCCCGCCTCGCTGCTCGCCCCGCACAGCAGCCGGACCACCTTCGCGGCCTTCCTGGGCGTGGCCATGTGCGTCAGCGCCATCCCGGTGATCGCCAAGACCCTGCTGGACATGAACCTGCTCCACCGCGACATCGGCCAACTCACCATGACCGCGGGCATGCTGGACGACGCGGTCGGCTGGCTGCTGCTCTCCGTCGTCACCGCGATGGCCACCACCGGGGTCAGCGGCGCCAACGTGGTGCGCTCGGTGGCCTCGCTGGCGGCCGTGGTGCTGCTCGCCGCCCTGGCCGGGCGGCTGCTGGTCGGCCGGGTCTACCGCTGGGCCGAACGCAACGGCGGCACCGGCACGGTGGTCGGCATCACGGCGGTGCTGGTCCTGCTGTCGGCGGCGGGGACGCAGGCGCTCGGGCTGGAACCGATCTTCGGCGCCTTCGTCTGCGGGGTGACCGTCACGGCGACCGGGGCGGTGAGCCCGCTGCTGCTGGCGCCGCTGCGGACCGTGACGCTCTCGGTGCTGGCGCCCGTCTTCATCGCCTCGGCGGGGCTGCGGATGGACCTGACCGCGCTGGCCCACCCGACGGTGGCGCTGATGGCGCTGACGGCCCTGCTGGTCGCCGTGGCGGGCAAGTTCGGCGGCGCCTACCTGGGGGCCCGGACCAGCCGGCTCGGGCGCTGGGAGGCGCTGGCGCTCGGCGCTGGCATGAACGCCCGCGGTGTGGTCCAGGTGGTGATCGCGATGGTCGGGCTGCGCCTGCACGTGCTGGACTCCGCGACCTACACCGTGATCGTCCTGGTCGCCGTGGTGACCTCGCTGATGGCACCCCCGGTCCTCCGGTTCGCGATGGCCCGGATCGACCTGACCCCGATGGAACAGCTGCGACGGACCGCCCAGTTCGGGTCGGCCGCCCCCGAGAAGCAGACCGTGTGAACGGCTGAGGACAGAGAGATGACGATGACGAACCAATTCGCCGACTTCGGTATCGCGGGCTTCGGCCACTCGCTCGGCGTCGACCAGAAGGTCGAAGCCGAGGTGCTCACCGAGTTCGTGGACGACCCCGAGCGGGTGCTCCAGTGGGGCTACCACACCTTCCACCGGGCGCCCGCGGACGTGACCGCGATCGAGCTGTCCGCCCGGGCGGCCCGCGACGCCATCGAGGACGCCGGACTGACCGCCGACGACGTGGACTACGTCGTGCTGGCGCTCTCCGACGTGCCCGGCTACCTCAACTGGGACGCCTCCTCGGCGCTGGCGCGCGAGATCGGGGTGCGGCTCAAGCCGAACCTGCTGCTCATGGAGGGCTGCGTCTCCGGCGTCACGGGCCTGGGCAACGTGGCCGGCCTGTTCGCCACCGACCCGAGCCTGCAGAACATCCTGTTCGTCGCGGTCAACCGGGTCAGCGAGTACCACCGCAACCGGATGCGGGTCAACAACTCCATCCACAGCGACGGCGCGTCGGCCGTGATCCTGCGCCGCGGCCACGAGTTCGGCCGCTGGCTGGCGACCGTCCAGTTCACCGACCCGGACGTGTCGGACTGGTTCCGCACCGACTTCGGCGGCGAGGTGGCGCCGGTGGCGCCGGCCGACTGGTCCTCCCAGACCCAGGCCAACGGCCTTGAGGCGGTGGTCGACCACTTCCGCACCGACCCGAAGGGGCTGCAGACCTTCGTCACCGCGCTCAACCAGCGCCTGGTCGAGGTGACCGACCAGGCCTGTGCGAAGGCCGGCGTCGAGCGCTCCTCGATCAAGAAGATCATCCACCTGAACGACAACCAGGGCTCGTTCGAGGAGATCGCCGAGGTCTTCGGCGTCCCGATCAGCAGCACCAGCGCCGAAGTCGCCGCCCAGCACGGCCACATGGGCGCGGCCGACCACCTGGTGACGCTCGCCGAGTACACCCGCAGCGGCGAGTTGGTCCCCGGCGACCTGGTCGCCCTGATCGGCATCTCCATCGGCATGCGCTGGTACTGCACCCTGGTCAGGATCTGATGCCCGAACTCGTCGACGCACTCAAGGCGGCCGTCGCCGCCGGCACGGCTCCCAGCCCCGACCTGCGCCTGGCGCTGGCGCAGACCTACGACCCGAGCGTGCTGCGCAAGGCCGGCCGGGCGCTGGCCCGGCTGACCGACCCGGACGGCAGGCTGCGGCCGGTGCGGCTCTCGGTGGTCGCCGCCTGCACCGTCGGCCCGCTCGAACCCCTGCTGCGCGCCTGCCTGGTGGGCGCCGGAGCACTGCCGGCGATCGAGGTCGCCCCGTACGGGACCTTCGAACTCACCCTGGCCACCGGCGGTTTCGACCACGCCGCCGACCTGCTGCTCTGCCTGCTGGACGAGTCCTACTTCCTTCCGGACGACCTGGACGCCACCGCGCCGGAGGCCGCCGGTCCTTATCTCGAGGAGCGGCTCGCCCAGTTGAGCGGACTGGTCGGCGCGGCGCTGCACGGGACCGAGGCGACCCTGGTCCTGCACACCGTCCCGCTGCCGCGCTCACTGCGCGACACCATGATCAGCCTGCGGACCAGGAGCGCGCTGACCAGGCTCTGGCACCGGCTCAACGCCGGGCTGCTGGCACTCGCCGAGGAGCACCCGCAGGTGCAGGTCGTCGACCTGGTCGGGCTGCTCGCCGAGTCGTCGGTGGCCGCCCGCGACCAGCGCCTGCACAAGTACGCCGATCTGCCCTACACCGACGGGGCGTTGCTGATCCTCGCCAGCGAGGTGCGGCGGATCGCGCAGGCCCGCTCGGGGCTGTCCAAGAAGGTGCTGGCGCTCGACCTGGACAACACCCTCTGGGGCGGGGTCCTGGGCGAGGTCGGCTCGGAGGGCGTCGAACTCGGCGGGCTCTACCCGGGCAAGAGCTTCCAGGATCTGCAACGGACCGTCAGCCGGCTGCGTGAGCAGGGCGTGGTCCTGGTGCTGGCCAGCAAGAACGACGCCGGCCCGGTCGAGGAGGCGCTCAGCCGGCACCCGGCGGTGCTGCTGCGCCCGGAGGCCTTCTCGGTCAGCATGGTCAACTGGGCGCCGAAGGCGGGCAATCTGCACAAGGCCGCCGACACGCTGGGGCTCGGCACCGACTCGTTCGTCTTCATGGACGACTCGGACTTCGAGCGCGGCAGCGTGGCGGCCGAACTGCCCGAGGTCGCCATCATCGACTCCAGCGGCGAGCCGGCCCAGCTGGTCGACTCGCTGGTGCGGCACGGCTGGTTCGACGTGGTCGAGTTGACCGGCACCGATCTGAAGAGGCCCGAGCTCTACCGGGCGCGCAGTCTGCGCAATGACTTCTCCGGCGGCTTCAGCAAGGCGGAGGACTACCTGAAGGCGCTGGATCTGAGGGTGGCGGTCGAGCCGGTGACCCGGTTCACTGTTGCCAGGGCCGCTCAACTCGCCGCCCGAACCAATCAGTTCAACCTGACCGGGGTCCGGTTCGACGAGGCGGCCACGATCGCGATGATCGACGCCCCGGACCGGTTGGCGCTCACCGTCTCGGTCACCGACCGGTTCGGGGACGAGGGCCTGGTGGGCGCGGTCTGGCTGGAGCGGACCACGGAGCGCTGGAGCGTGCTCAACCTGGTGCTGAGCTGCCGGGTGCTGTCCCGGGGCGTCGAGTTCGCGATCGCGGGACGGATCGCCGCGCTGGCCGCGCAGGCCGGGGCCGAGGTGCTGGAGGGCCGCTTCACGCCTTCGGCGAAGAACGGTGTGGCGGCGGGGTTCTGGGAGAAGGCGGGATTCGTACCGGACGGTGACGGGCACTTCGCGTTCGCACCGGGCAAGGCCCCGGACCCGACCCCGTCCTGGATCACCCTTGTCGAGAGCACCGACAGCACCGAGACCATCGAGAGTGAGGAGCGGCAGCCATGAGGAACACCGTCGAGTCGGTCGGCACCGAGGTGCTCGAAGTGCTCAGCGAGGTGCTGAACCAGGAGCCGGAAGCGCTCACGGCGCAGCCGGTGCTGGCCAGTTACGACTGGGACAGCCTGGCCATGCTGGAGGCGCTGGCGCAGTTGGAGAGCGCCTTCGGCGTTCGCCTGGAGCTGCGGGCCTTCCAGGCCGTCCGGACCGTCGAGGACATGGCGGCCCTGGTGGCCGCCACCCTGAACAGCTGACCTGGATACCTGACGCGCCGTCAGATGACGAACGAAAGAGAGCACCATGAGCCTGCTGGAGATCCGCCTCTTCACCGTGCAGCCGGGTACCCGTGAGGAGTTCGACCGGGTCAGCCGGGAGGAGACGATCCCGATGATGCGCCGCTGGGGCATCAACGTGATCGCGTTCGGCCCCGCGCTCAACACCGAGGACGGCTACTACCTGATCCGCAGCTTCCCCTCCGAGGAGCAGCGGGTCTGTGTCCAGGAGGCCTTCTACGCGAGTGCCGAGTGGGAGGACAACTACGACAAGAAGATCACCGAGATGATCGCGGACTACCACACCGCGGTCGCTCCGCTGACCGGTGACCTGTCCACCGATCTGAAGGGCATCTAGGCCGACCGGGCTTAGACCCGACCGGCCCAGGGCCGCCGGCCCTGTCTCAGACGAGCCACTACCCGCCGGCTCGTCCCACAGCTGAGGAGAACCAGGAATGCCGTACACCGACGTCATCGGAGCCGACCGCGAGGCCGCCGCCACCAGAACAGCCGTCCCGCGCCGGCTGCTGATGTGCCGTCCGAACCACTACGACGTGTACTACTCGATCAACCCCTGGATGCACCCCGAGAAGCCGGTCGACACCGGCCTGGCGGTGCTCCAGTGGGAGCGGCTGCGCGAGCTGTACGCCTCGCTGGGCCACACCGTGGAGGTGATCGAGCCCGTGGTCGGTCTGCCCGACATGGTGTTCGCCGCCAACGGCGCCACCGTGGTGGACGGCAAGGTGCTGGCCGCCCGGTTCCGGCACATGGAGCGCACCGCCGAAGGCCCGGCCTACCTCTCCTGGTTCCAGCGCAACGGCTACCAGGAGGTGCTGTGGCCGGAGTTCATCAACGAGGGCGAGGGCGACTACCTGCCGGTCGGCCGCCGGATCCTGGCCGGCACCGGCTTCCGCACCGACCAGCGCTCGCACTACGAGGCGCAGGAGTTCTTCGGCATGCCGGTCACCAGCCTCACCTTGGTCAACCCCCGCCACTACCACCTGGACACCGCCCTCTCGGTGCTCTCCGACACCGAAATCATGTACTGGCCCGAGGCGTTCACCCCGGGCAGCCAGGCCGTGCTGCGCGAGCTCTACCCCAACGCGGTGCTGGCCACCGCCGACGACGCCGCCGTCTTCGGCCTCAACGCCTTCAGTGACGGCTACAATGTGCTTCTCCCGCAGGCGGCTTCCGGCCTGATCGAGCAGCTCAAGGCGCGCGGCTTCAACCCGATCGGTGTCGACCTGTCCGAACTGCTGCTGGCCGGCGGCAGCGTCAAGTGCTGCACCCTCGAACTCCGCGACCGCTGAACCTCGCAGACATCCGCTTGTGAAAGGCCACTACCGTGACGGATCGCGCTGAACTGACGGCGAGCTTCCTGGACGGCGTCCGCGAACACGGCGCTGTCGCATCCGAACTGATCGGCAACCAGCCCGAGAACGAGATGCTGGTCGCCTTCTACCGGGGCAGGTTCCTCTCCCGCCCGCTCTTCCTCGGCTACGAGGAGCGGGTGCGGCTGCAGGCCGACCTGGAGAACCTGCACAGCGCCCTGACCAGCCTGCCGGAGCGCCTCTTCGGCGGGGACCTGGGGGCCTTCGCCCGGGCGGTCGGGATGACCGACGTGCAGGTCTCGGCGATCCTGCGCAGCAGGGGCGCCGCAGTGACCAAGCAGATCCGCGCCGACATGTACGTGGACGAGTCGGGCTTCAAGCTCCTCGAGTACAACATGGGCAGCGCGCTGGGCGGCATCGACGTCGGCGAGATGTCCCGGGCGCTCCTGGAGCACCCGCTGATGCGGGAGTTCGCCGAGAAGCACCGGCTCGGCTACACCGACTTCACCACCGAGAAGCTGCACGACATCGTGGCGGAGTCCGGCTTCGCGCCCGACGACGACCCGGTCGTGGTGATCGCCGACTGGCCGTCCAGCTACGTCGACCTGGCGCCGTACATCGCCCTCACGGTGGACCACTGGCGGGCCCGCGGCATGAACGTGCACGGCTGCCACGTCGGCGAGTTGGAGGTGCGCGATGGCGCGGTCCGGCTCGGCGACGTGAAGGTGGACATCATCCACCGGCTCTTCCTGATCGAGGACCTGCTGGAGTCGGAGGAAGCCGTCGCCCTGCTGGACCCGGTGCTGGACGCCGCCGCGGCCGGCCAGGTCAAGATCTTCACACCGATGGAGTCGGAGGCCTTCGCCAGCAAGGGTGCGCTGGCGATGCTCTCCGACGAGGGCAACCGCCACCTCCTCACCGAGGAGGAGCGGGAGAGTCTGGACCGGATCCTGCCGTGGACCAGGATGCTGCGTCCGGGGAAGGTCACCCTGGAGAACGGCGAGCTGGTCGAGATGCTCGACTACGTGCTGGCCCATCAGGAGGACCTGGTCCTCAAGCCCACCCTGCTGCACGGCGGCCAGGGCGTGCTGCTGGGCTGGGAGGAGCAGGTCACGCCGGAGGTCTGGCGCGAGCAGGTCACCGCCGGGCTGGACGGCCCGTACCTGGTCCAGCGCCGGGTCGACCCGCTGACCGAGTACTTTCCGGACGAGCAGGGCGAGTTGGTGCCCTGGCTGCTGGTCTGGGGGATCTTCGGGGCGCAGCGCGGCTTCGGCGGCATCTATGCGCGCGGGACCACGCTGGAATCCAAGGCGGGCGTGGTGAACACGGCCTCCGGCGCGTACGCCGGCACCGGCCTGCACGAGCTCGGGCCGGACGAGACGGCCTGACGAAACGGCTGACGGGCAGGGCCGGCCGTCCACCCTCCCGGGGGTGGACGGCCGGTCTCGGTCGCCGGGATCACTCGGCGAAGTCGACGGTCACCCGAGGCCGAGGCCGCCGATCCAGGCGCGGATCGCGGTCACCGTGCTGGTGGCCTGCTCCCGCAGCAGGGAGACGTGGTCACCGGGCACCTCGACGCGGTCGTGCGGCAGCGGCCAGGAGGCGCGCCAGGCGTCGCCGTCCGTGCGCGCCGCCATCAGGGGGGTCGGCTGCGCGGCCCCGAGGAACAGCGTCGGGGTGTCCACGGGCTCCGGCCGCCAGTCCATGAAGAGCCCGGTGTAGGCGCCCATGGCCGCGAGGGCGGCGTCCTCGTCACCGGTCGACCCGTCAGCGCCGGGGCGCGGCCCCGGCGAGGCGGCCAGGGCGGCCAGCCAGTCCGTGGAGCGATTGCCCTCGTGGACGAGATACGTGTCGATCAGCACCTGCCCGGCGGGGGCCGATCCCATGACCTCAAGGCGCCGGGTCACGGCGTGCGCGACGGCGCCTCCGGCGGAGGCACCGACCAGGATGACGGGCCGGTCGCCGACGTGCCGCCGCAGCGTCTCGGCGTGGACCCGGGCGAGCGCCTCCCGGTCGGCCGGGACGGCGCTGCCCGTGCCGATGCCGGGGTGCGGGAACTCCAGGACGTCCCACTGGTCCTCGAAGCAGGCGTGCAGGGCCGCGAACCCACCGCCCGGGAATGCGGAGACGGGACGGTAGTCGGCGAAGAAGGCCACGACCGGGGCATCGGCGCGGCCCTCGGCCCGTCGCAGCGGCGGCACGGCGTGCTCCGCTGCGGCGGAGGCGTCGAACGTCGGGGCGGCCGAGGACGCCGCGACCACCAGGTGCATCGCGGCCACCGCCCGGTCCAGCTCGCAGAGCCTGCGGTACAACGACGCGAGCGTCTGCGCGGGACGGCCGCCGGGCGGTTCGGGCCGCGGATCGGGCCGTTCCGGTGGCGCGCCACCGGGCAGGTCGTCGAGCAGGTCGTGCAGGTGGCGGGCGAGGTCCTCGATCGCGGGGTGCTCGAACACCACGGTCGCGGGCAGCCTCAGACGCAGGGCCGTGCTCAGCCGGTTGCGGAGCTGAACCGCCGTCAGGGAGTCGAAGCCGAGTTCGGCAAGGGTCTTGCCGACGGGCACGGCCTGCACGCCGGAGTACCCGAGCACCTCGGCCACGTCGCCGCGCAGCAGTTCGGTGAGCGCGGCTCCGCGCTCAGCGACGGACAGCCCGGCCAGCAGTGTGCGCCACGCCCCGGGCTCCGGGCCCTCCTGCGCGCCCGCAGGCGGTTCGCTGGTGCTGCTCCGCGCTTCGGCGGCGGGCCGGCCCGGGTGCGCCGGCTGGCGCAGCGGCGCCGGCAGCGGCCCTGCGGCGGTGCGGAGCGCGGCGCGGTCCAGCAGGATCGGTGCGAGCACGGGATCGCCGGTCCGCAGCGCCGCGTCGAACAGGGCGAGTCCTTGGGCGGGAGTGAACGCCTGGACCAGGTCGCCGGACCTCGCGTGCCCGCCGTCCTCGGTCGGCTGCGCGCCCATGCCCGTGGCGTGGCCCCACCGGCCCCACGCGAGCGAGACGGCGGGCAGGCCGGCCGCCGCCCGGTGCTGCGCGAGCGCGTCCAGGAACGAGTTGGCCGCGGCGTAGTTGCCCTGACCTGCCCGGCCCAGCACGCCCGAGGCGGAGGAGAACAGCACGAAGGCCGACAGGTTCCGGTCGCGGGTCAGCTCGTGCAGGTGCCAGGCCGCGTCCGCCTTCGGCCGCAGGACCGCCGCCAGCCGCTCTGGGGACAGCGCGGCCAGCGCTCCGTCGTCCAGGACCCCGGCGGCGTGCACCACGGCGGTCAGCGGGGGATCGCACTGCTCGATCACCTCGGCGACCCGGGCCCGGTCGGCCGTGTCGCACGCGACGATGCTGACCTGCGCGCCCCGCTCCGCCAGCGTCGCGCGCAGGGCGTCGGCGCCCGGTGCGTGCGGGCCGCGCCGCCCGACCAGCAGCAGGTGCCGGACGCCGTGCGCGTCGACCAGGTGCCCGGCCAGGTCCGCGCCCAGTGCGCCGGTGCCGCCGGTGATCAGCACCGTGCCGTCCGGGTCGAGGGCACCGGGGCGGCGCGGCGCCGCGGTCTCGGCCGTCCACGACTCGGGCGGGTGGACCGCTGCCGGGACGCCGACCAGCCGTGGCACCGTCGCCCGCCCGGCGCGCAGGGACAGTTGGGGCTCGCCGGAGGCGGCCGCCGCGGGCAGCAGTCGCAGGGAGGCGGGGTCCGCGTCGACGTCGATCAGGATGACGCGCCCCGGTAGCTCCGACTGTGCGGTGCGCACCAGCCCCCAGACCGCGGCTCCGGCCAGGTCGGGAGCGGCAGCGGTGGCGTCCCGCGTCACCACGACGAGCCGCGAGCCGGCGGTGTCCGGGTCGCCCTGCCAGTCCTGCAGTGCCTTGAGCACCTTCGCGGTCAGCCGGTGGACGTCGGCCAGCGGGCCGTGATCCGCGCCCGATCCGACGGCGGTGACCGCCAAGTGGCCAGGCTGGGCTGCGGCGTTCGCGTGGACGGACGGGCTTGCGAGGGGGACGAAGGCGGCGAGGTTCAACTCGTCCGGCCCGAGGACCGTCCAGCTCTCCAACTGCCGTGCACCGCTGGGCAGTGCGACGGGGAGCCAGTCGGGGCGCAGCAGGGCGCGCTCGGCGATGTCGTCCCCAAGGCGGCGCTGCCCAGCCGGAAGCTCCCTGGTGGCAAAGGAGTTGACGCGGGCCACCAGGCGGCCGGCCGGGTCGGCGAGCGTCAGCGAGAGCGTGCCGTGCCCGGAGTCGGGGCCGGCATCGACTCCGACCGGCGAGATCCGTACCCGCAGCTGCGACGCCGCGGCGGCATGCAGGCACACGCCGCTCCACTGGAACGGCACCCTGGCGCCGCCCGCGTCCGGTCCCTGGGTGGGCGCGGCGAGCAGCGCGGCGTGCGAGGCGGCGTCCAGCAGCGCGGGGTGGATGCCGTACCCCTCGGCTGTCCACGGCTCAGGCAGGCGGACTTCCGCGAACACCTCCGCGCCGCGTCGCCAGAGCGTGCGCACGCCGCGGAACGCGGGGCCGTAGGCGAGACCACGCTCCGCGGCGGATTCGTAGGCGCCGGTGAGCCCGATCTCCTCGGCGCCGGGCGGCGGCCACTGGGTGAGGCCGTGGTCCTGCGGTACCGCTCCGGGCTCGGGCGTCCGGGTGAGCAGGCCGGTGGCGTGCAGCGTCCACCCGGCCGTGGCGGGCTCCACCGGTCGCGCGTGGATCTCGATGGACCGCCGACCGGATCCGTCGGCCTCCCCCACCACGGCCTGGACCCGTACCCCGGCGGCGGGCAGCGCGAGCGGCCGCAGGATCACGAGGTCCTCCAGCGTGCCGCTGCCGGCCGCGTCGCCGGCGCGCGCGGCCATCTCGACGAACGCCGTCCCCGGCACGAGCGGCGCCCCGCTGACGACGTGGTCCGCGAGCCACGGCTGGGCAGCCGCCGACAGCAGGCCGGAGAGCACCGTGTGCCCGCTGCCGGGGACCTCGAACGGCGGTCCCAGCAGCGGGTGTTCCCCAGCGGCCGGCTCGGCCACGGCCGGGCGCGGCGGGTCCAGCCAGTACCTCCGGCGCTGGAAGGCGTAGGTGGGCAGCTCCACCCGCCGCAGCCCGCGGTCCGCGAACACCGCGGGCCAGTCGACGCCGACGCCCCGCAGGTGGAGCCGGGCCACGGCCGACAGCAGGGCCGAGGGCTCGTGCTCGCCGTCCCGGGCCGCGAAGGCGAACACCGGGCCGCCGCCGTCCTGCGAGGCCGAGCAGGACTGCGCGTACGCGGTGAGCACGGGCTGCGGGCCGAGTTCCAGAAAGCCACCGACCCCGTTGCCGCCCAGCCATCCGACGGCTTCGGCGAACCGCACGGGAAGACGCGCGTGCCGCACCCAGTAGTCCGCGCAGCCCAGTTCCTCGGGCGCGGCCCGACGGCCCGTCACGGTGGAGACCAGCGGGATCCGCGGCGGCCGGAACTCCAACGTCTCGGCGACGCGCCGGAATTCGTCGAGCACCGGGTCCACGAGCGGCGAGTGGAAGCCGTGGCTGACCTTGAGCCGGGTGCTGTGGCGGCGGCGGGCCTCGAAGCCCGCCGCGACGGCGAGTACCGCGTCCTGCGCGCCGGAGATCACCACGGCGCGTGGCCCGTTGACCGCGGCGATCGCCACGCGGTCGGCCACGCCCGCGAGTTCGGGCATCACCTCGTGCTCCGCCGCGTCGAGGGCCACCATCGCCCCGCCCTCGGGCAGCGCCCGCATCAGCCGCCCGCGCGCCGCGACCAGGCGCACGGCGTCGGGGAGGTCCAGTACGCCAGAGACGTGTGCGGCTGCCAACTCCCCCACGGAGTGGCCCGCCAGGAAGTCGGCCCGCACGCCCCAGGACTCCACCAGGCGGAACAGCGCCACCTCGAAGGCGAACAGGGCGGCCTGGGTGAAGTCCGTGCGGTCGAGCAGGGCATCCGGCGAGCCGGGCTCGGCGCGGATCACCGTGCGCAGCGGCCGGTCCAGTTCGGCGTCCAGGAGCCGGCAGACCTCGTCGAAGGCCGCGGCGAACGCGGGGAACGCCTCCCGGAGTTGCTCGCCCATCCGCGCGCGTTGGGCGCCCTGTCCGGTGAACAGGAAGGCGGTGCGGGTCCGTGGGTCGGCGAGGCACGCCACCGCCCCGGCGCCGGAGGTGCCGTCGGCGATCGCCCGGAGCCCGGCCAGCATGCGGTCGCGGTCCGCGGCCGGCACCATCGCCCGGTGCGTGAGCGCCGACCTCGACACCACCAGCGAGAAGCCCAGATCGGCCGGCGACAGTCCCGGCCGGGCCGCGACGTGGTCCGCCAGCCGCCGCGCCTGGGCCCGCAGGGCCGGCTCGTCGGCTCCGCAGACCAGCCAGGGCACTGCCACCGGCCGCTGCGGCGGCTCGGGTGCCTGCTGCGGCGCGCGGTCGGTGGCGGCCGGCTCCTCGATGATCACGTGGGCGTTGGTGCCGCCGATTCCGAAGGCCGACACGCCGGCGCGGCGCGGCCGGTCGGCGGGCGCGGGCCACGGCCGGGCGGAGGTCAGCAGCTCGACCCGGCCCGAGGACCAGTCGGCGTGCGGCGTGGGTGCCGCCACGTGCAGGGTCCTGGGCAACTCGCCGTGCCGCATGGCCTGAACCATCTTGATGATCCCGGCGACTCCGGCGGCGGCCTGGGTGTGTCCGAGGTTGGACTTGATGCTGCCCAGCCACAGCGGGGGATCCGCCGGCCCCCGGCCCTGGCCGTAGGTGGCGAGCAGTGCCCGTGCCTCGACGGGGTCGCCGAGCGCGGTTCCCGTCCCGTGCGCCTCCACGGCGTCCACCTCGTGCGCGCGCAGCCCGGCGTCGGCCAGCGCCCGCTCGATCAGGCGTTGCTGGGCGTGGCCGTTGGGCGCGGTCAGGCCGTTGGACGCGCCGTCGGAGTTGACGGCCGAGCCGCGCAGCACGGCCAGCACCGGGTGTCCGTTGCGGCGGGCGTCGGACAGCTTCTCCAGCAGCAGCGCCCCGGCGCCCTCGGCCCAGGCGGTGCCGTCCGCGGTGGCCGAGAACGACTTGCAGCGGCCGTCGGGCGCCAGGGCGCGCTGGCGGCTGAACGCGACCAGCGGCTTCGGGGTCGCCATCACGGTGACGCCGCCGGCCAGGGCCAGCGAGCACGCGCCGGAGCGCAGCGCCTCGGCCGCCTGGTGCACCGCGACCAGCGAAGAGGAGCACGCCGTGTCGATGGTGATCGCGGGTCCGCGCAGGCCGAACACGTAGCAGAGGCGGCCGGAGGCCACGCTGCCGGCCGACCCCAGGGCGAGATGGGCCTCCAGTTCGTGCTGGGTGAAGCGGTCCGCGTAGTCGCCGTACATCACCCCGAGGAAGACGCCGGTGTCGCTGTCGCGCACCGACGCCGGGTCGATCCCGGCCCGCTCCCACGCCTCCCAGGAGATCTCCAGCAGCAGCCGCTGCTGCGGGTCCATGGCGAGCGCCTCGCGCGGCGAGATGCCGAACAGGCCCGCGTCGAACTCCGCTGCCTGGTGCAGGAATCCGCCGCTGCGGGTGTAGGAGGAGCCGATGCGGTCCGGATCGGGGTCGTGGAGGGCGGCCAGGTCCCAGCCCCGGTCGCCCGGCAGCTCCGAGATCGCGTCCGCGCCCTGCGACACCAACTGCCAGAGCCCCTCGGGGGATTGCACGTCACCGGGGTAGCGGCAGGCCATGGCGACGATCACCACCGGGTCCTGGTCGTGCGCCGCGTCCCGCCCGACGGCTCGCGGGGCGGCGGCGGTCGCGGGTGCGGGGGCGAACAGTTCGGTGTGCAGGTACCGGGCGACGGCGGCCGGGGTGGGGTGGTCGAAGACCAGTGCCGTCGGGAGGCTCAGCCCGGTCGCCGCCGCTAGCCGGCCGATCAGCTCGATGGCACCGAGGGAGGTGAGCCCGAGGTCCGCGAAGGGGCTGTCCGCGTCGAGCCGGTCCGCCGGCTCGGATCCGCTGACCCGGGCCGTCTCGGCGCACACCGCCTCGCGCAGCGCGCGTTCCCGTTCCTCCTGGGGCAGCGGCAGCAGCCCGCGGTACAGGGCTCCGTCGGCTGCGGCCGGGGTCGGCGCCGAGGCCGGGCCGGTGTGGACCGCATGGCGGATGATCTTGCCGGACGGGGTGCGCGGGACGGCCGCGATCTCGCGGACCTCGACGGGGACCTTGTGCTCAGCCAGTTGCGAGCGGCAGGCGTCGAGCACCCGCCGCGGGTCGAGGCCGTCCGGGCCGGGCACCACGAAGGCGACCGGGACCTCGCCGAGGACGGCGTGCGGCATGCCGAGGACCACGGCGTCCCGCACGCCGGGACAGCGCCGCAGGACGTGCTCGATCTCGGTGGGATGGATGTTCTCGCCGCCCCGGATGATCAGTTCACTGACCCGGCCGGTGAGGACGAGGTGACCGTCCCGGGCCCGGCGGCCGAGGTCCCCGGTCCGGTACCAGCCGTCGCGCAGCGCGGCGGCCGTTGCCTCCGGCTGGTTGTGGTACCCCGTCATCAGGTTCGGACCGCGCACCCACAGCTCGCCCTCGCCACCCGCCTGGACGTCGATGCCGCTGTCCGGGTCGACCACGCGGACCTCGATGCCGGGCACCGGTGCTCCGCAGGACCCGTCGACCCGGGGGCCGGTCGGCCGGGTCACCGCGATCGCGCCGCAGGTCTCGGTGCTGCCGTAGGCGTCGACCAGCGGCACGCCGAGCGTCTCCTCGACCGCGCTGCGCAGCGCGGGCGGACACGGCGCGCCCGCGGTGAGGCAGAGCCGCAGGCCGGGCCGCACCCGGGTCGACGGGGCGTCCGGCGCCGAGGACACCAACTGGTGGTACGTGGTGGGAACGCCGGCCAGGACGGTGAACGGCCCGCCGAGGTCGTCGTCCGGGGTGCGCAGTTCGCGCCACAGGTCGCCGGGGGTCAGGAGCTCGCCGGTGATCGCGGTGCTCGCGCCGATGGCCGTGGTGCCGAGGATCGCGAGGGAGTGTCCGAAGCTGTGGAACAGCGGCAGCGGCCACAGCAGCCGGTCCTCGGCGGAGATTCCGAAGATCGGCGCGTAGCAGGCCGCCACCGACCACAGTGCGCTGCGCTGGGTGGAGATCACGCCCTTGGGGCGGTGGGTGGTCCCGGAGGTGTAGAGCAGCCAGGCCGGCTCGTCCAGCCCCAGGTCGTCCGGCGGCTCGGACCCGTCGGTCTCGGCCGCGGTGCGGAAGAGGACGGTGCCGTCGGGGGCGTCCGCCGGGATCGGGCCCGTGCCGGTGAGCAGGACGTGCAGGTCGTGGTGCTCGGGGCCGAGGCGCTGCAGCTGGGCGAGGTGTGCGGGGTCGGTGATGATGGCCGACGCACCGCTGTCCTGGAGGAAGTAGTCGAGTTCGGCGTCGGCGGAGCGGGGGTTGAGCAGAACGCCGATCGCCCCCGCCCGCAGCACGGCGAGGCAGCCCTCGACCAGCTCCACGCAGTTGCCCAGGCAGAGCGCGACCCGATCGCCGCGGCGAACCCCGGCCCGGGCCAGCGCCCCGCCCAACCGCCTGGTGCGCCGCTCCAGCTCGGCGTAGCCGACGGCGCGTGCGGAGTCGCGGAACGCCACCCGGTCCGGCGACCGCTCGGCATGCCCCTTCAGCAACTCCGGTAGCGGCCTGAGCAGATCGTCATACCGCAGTCCGTCGCTCACGCCCTGGCTCCGACCTCTCACGATCATTGATCCGCTCCCGTTGATCCCTGCCGGTGCACCGCCTACGACGGGTCGGGCCGCTCGGCGAACTCCAGGACGGTGACCGAGGGGCGACGGTTCGCCAGCGGCGGAACGGCCAGCACCAGTGGCAGCAAGGCGCCGACCAGCCCGCGCCCGCCCGCCGGACGGACGTCCCGCACACCCACCACCGCCGGACTGGCGGTGCGCAACTTCGCCCGCTCCCCCGCGTCCATCCCCCAGGGCATCGGCGGCACCTGGTAGCCGGAGGTGTGCAGCTTGCCGTCGCGGACCAGCCGGGCGAACCAGCGCGGCACGGCATCCAGCACCATCGAGCCCCCCGGGAGCCGCTCGGCGCACCCGGCGATCAGGGCCCGCACCTGGGCGGGCCGGAGGTACATGCACAGGCCCTGCGCCGTCACCAGGACCTCGCGGCTGAGGTCCACCTCGTCGGTCCAGCCCAACTCGGTGGCGTCGGCGGCCAGGTAGCGCTGGCGCGGTCCGGGCGGCAGCAGCTGCTCGCGCAGCGCCACCGACTCGGGCAGGTCGACGGTGAGCCACTGGGCGCGCCCGTTGTCGACCCGCCAGTACTGGGTCTCCAGGCCCTCCCCCAGGCAGACCACCGTGCCGCGCGGCTCCCGTGCCAGGAAGTCCGCCACCTCGCGGTCGAAGCAGGCCACCCGCAACGCCTGCAACTGCGCCTGGAGGGCGCTGGTGCCGAACCGCTCCTCGAACGGGTAGTCGATCCGGTCGACCAACTCCACGGCCTTGGGGTCGTCCAGCAGCGGCTCCGGCCGCCGGGCCTCGACGGCACGCTGGTACAGCGTCCAGAGCGCCGTCTCGGGCACGGCGCTCAGCTCGGTCGGCAGCGGTGCCGACGGGTCGTCAGAAGCCATCCGGGTCTCCTAGGGGGATCCATGTTCGATTGGTCCTCCCGCACAGTCTGACACCTGATCAGGCCATTTCCCTGCTCAGCCCCAACCGGATGCCTCCCCCCGTTCTGCGGCGTGTCCGCCCCCGAGGACCGAGCAACGCGGCGATCGCCGGACGGTGCCACCGGCTGGACCCGAGCCGACCGTCGATCCGGACGCCCGGAACGGTCAGCCGTCCCGCTCGCCCTCGTCCTCGTCCTCGGGCTCGTCCTGGGGCGGCTCCCAGACGGCCAGGTACGCCTCGACCTCCTCGGCCGTGCAGCCCGGGCAGACCGGCGGCCCCTGCATGGCGATGCCCAGCCCCGGGCCGGCCTGCAGCGGCAGCCAGTCGCGGACCAGGGCCCGCCCGCACCGCGGACAGCTTCCCCACGGCGCGCCGCGACCAGCCGACTCGCCCATACCCGGATGGTAGCCCCGGGCTGCCCGGACACCGCAGCTCAGTGGACCCGCAACGGCACCGGCATGCGACGGCCTCAGAACGGGTCGCAGCCTGAGCGACCACGGCCATGGACCTGCGGTCTGGTCAACAGCGTTGACCGCAAGGCCCCCTGGCTGCTCGAGGCCCGCGTGCGCACGCGCAGACCCGCCCGAGGTCGAGGTCCCTGACGGGTACTCGAACCCGCGGGAGCCCGCCGAGAGCTCGCTCGCCACCGCCTGCGAACTCAGCACGGCCGGGCCGACGTTCTCCAACACGGCGGCCTTGATCGCGGTGGTCGAGGACAGTTCCAGCAGCAGCGGTTCCTGGGCGAGGCCGCTGTGGGTGGCCAGCGCGCGCGCTCCAGGTGGCAGCGGGTGCGTTGCCAAGGGGCCCCGACGACCGAGCGGCCTGCCGAGCAGTCGATCACTTGTATTGGCCCGCAAGCGACTTGGACCCGTGGATGATGACTACTATGAACATGAACCCAGCCCCGCGCACTGCGGTACGCGGGGACACCCGAGACGCGGAAACGCGGGAGGCGCCATGAGCGATGCCGTCATACTCGCCCAGGAGATCACGCCGTATGTCGCAGCCGCAGTGAGCGCCTACGGGGCAGCGGTGCTCACCCAGGTCGAGCAACACGCCGCTGATGCCACCGTATCGTGCGGTCAGCGGCTGCTGCGTCGTCTGCTCCGCCGGACAGGGCCCGAGCAGGAAGCGGTGGCTGGCGCGGTCAATGATCTCGCTGGTGATCCCAAGGACGTTGACCTGCAAGCCGGACTGCGTCTGGCGATCCGCCGGGCTCTCCAGGCAGACGCGCAGCTCGCCTCTGACATTGCCGCCGTGCCCCGCCCCACGGTGGCCATGACCGCCTCCGGTGAGCGTTCCGTCGCCGCGCACACCGTCCACGGCAACATCACCACCGGAGACAACCACCCTCCCACCACGCCATGACCACGTTCTCCCAGCCCGACCCTGGTGGGGAGCCGGCCATCCACATCGAGACGCGTGGTGAACGCTCCGTCGCCGCGTACAGCCTCTCCGGAACGGTCTTCACCGGAGACATCCGCGCTCCTGTGGTGCTCCCGGAGCCTTCTCAAGTCCCTTCTCCGGCCGAGTTGCACAACCTACCCCGGCCTGTCCAGGCGTCGTTCATGGGGCGTAGCAGGGAGCTGCGCAAGCTGGAAGAAGCCGTACGCGCAGGGCACGGCCCGGCCACACAGGTGGTCACGCAAGCCGTGGCTGGGCTGGGTGGGATCGGCAAGTCCATGCTGGCCCTGCACTACGCGCACGCCCATCGCCGGGAGTATTCGGCCACTTGGTGGGTCGCCGCCCAGAGCCCGGACACCATCACCGCTTCGCTGGCGAACCTGGCGCGTCGCCTCCTGCCACGCTGGGACACCAGCAGCTTCCCCGACGACGACCTGGCGACCTGGGCCTTGGCCTGGCTGCAGCAACACCCTGGCTGGTTACTCGTCTTCGACAACGCCACCCACCCCGATCACCTCGCCCCCTACCTCGCCCAAGCCACCTCCGGCGCATGCTTGATCACCAGTCGGCTCGCCACCGGTTGGCGTCGTGTCACCCCCCGTCCGCTGCTCCGCCTCGATGTCCTGCCTATCCGGCCCGCCACCCGCCTCCTGCTCCACCTCGCCGAACGGGGCACCGCTCCCGAGGAGCGCAGTCAAGCCCGCGTCCTGGCCAAGGAGCTGGGCTGCTTTCCGCTCGCCCTCACCCACGCGGGCGTGTACATCGCACGCATACAGACCACCTTCGCCGGTTATTGCGACCTCTTCCGCGCTCAGCCGAAAAAGGTGTTCTCCAGCGCCGGCGATCCGGACACCATCACCATCGCCCGCACCTGGCGGATCACCCTCGACGTCCTCGCCGACCGGCACCCGTACGCCGTCGGGCTCCTGCGCGTCCTCGCCTGGCTCGGCCCCGATCGCCTCGCTCGCGACGTGGTCACCGGAAACCTTCTCGATGCCGCCGAGATCAACGATGGCATAGCGCACCTGGCCGACTTCAGCATGATCACCTTGGATGAGTACTCGATCACCACTCACCGCCTCGTCCAGGCTCTCGCCCGAACCCCGGACCCGGACGACCCTCACCGACAGGCGAGCGACATCGACCATGCCTGCGACCTGGCAGCGGCCGTTCTGGCACAGGCGATCCCGGACGGATCCGGGGGCGTCGCCGAGTGGCCGCGCTGGCGCGCGCTGCAGCCCCACATCGAGGCCCACATCACCCACAGACGGTCCCGCGACGACACCCCGGACACCGCGTTCGTCCTTCACGCCACCGCCGATTTCCTGCTCGGGCAGGGCCAGGTCGCTCAGGCGATCGCCTACGGCGAGCGCGCCTTGACTGCCCGCACAGATCTCTACGGGCCGGACGCTCGCGCCACGCTGGTCAGCCGCGGCAACCTCGCGAACGCCTATCAGGCGGCGGGGGACATAGGCCGGGCCATGGCCCTGCTCGAGCAGACCCTCGAGGACAGCGAACGGCTGCTGGGCTCCGATCACCAAACCACCCTGGCCTCCCGCAACAACCTCGCCCGCGCCTATGAGGCGGCTGGGGACTTGGGCCGTGCCATACCTCTGTTCGAACAGGTTCTTGAGGATCACGAGCGGGTGCTGGGCCCCGATCACCAGGACACCCCGGCCTGCCGCAACAACCTCGCACACGCATACCGGTCGGCGGGGAACCTGAGCCGGGCCATACCCCTGTTCCGGCAGACCATCGCAAACGCCGAGCGGGTGCTGGGCCCCGACCACCCCCAAACCCTGGCCTCCCGCAACAACCTGGCGAACACCTACGCAGAGGCGGGGGACCTCAAGCAGGCCATATCCCTGTTCGAACACGTCCTCAAGGATCGCGAGCGGGTCCTCGGTCCCGACCACGTCGCTACCCTGAGCTCCCGCAACAACCTAGCGGGCGCCTTGCTGCAGGCAGGAGACCTGAGCAGAGCCACTCGGCTGTACACGCAGACCCTCAAGGACCGCGAGCGGCTGCTGGGCCCGAATCACCCCCACACCCTGAACTCACGCAACAACCTCGCGAACGCCTACCAGGAGGCGGGGGACCTGGAACGAGCCACCCGCCTGTTCGAGCAGACTCTCGAGGACCGTGAGCGAGTGTTGGGCCCCGACCACCCCGACACCCTCGGCTCCCGCAGCAACCTGGCGAGCGCCTACCGATCGGCAGGGGACCTCGATCGGGCCGCGCCTCTGTTCGAGCAGCTCCTCGCGCACGTGGAACGGGTACTGGGGCCCGACAACCCCGGCACCCTGAACTCCCGCAACAACCTTGCAGGCGTCTGGCTGCGGGCGGGGGACGTGGGTCGGGCCATCCGCTTGTACGAGCAGATCCTCAGGGACCGTGAGCGGGTGCTGGGCCCCGACCACCCCGACACCCTGACCTCCCGCAACAACCTCGCGAACGCCTACTTCTTATTGGGGGACTTGAACCGGGCCATCCGCCTGTCGGAGCAGACTGTTGCGGACTCTGAGCGGGTGCTCGGCCCCGACCACCCTCGCACCCTGGCTGCCCGCAACAACCTCGCGGGCGCCTGGGTACTGGCAGGGGACCCGGCGAAGGGCGTGCGTCTGTTCGCGCAGAGCGTTGCGGTCGCCGAGCGGGTGCTCGGCCCCGACCATCCCGACACCCTGACCTACCGCACCTACTTGGCCAACGCCTACAAGGCGATGGGGGACCCGGGCTAGGTCATGCCGCCGTTCGAGCAGGCGCTCGCGGATACGGAATCGCCGCAGAGTCCGATCACCTCCGGGCACGATCCTCCGGGCGATTCCTTGGACGCCCTCGCCCTCTTGGACACGATCAACATGCTACCGCCGGGTCAGTCCAGCGGGGTTGGCGCCGGCAGGGCTGCGGTTCCGTTCCGCCGGGACACCTCAGGCCACGGCGGACACTGGCTCAGACCTGTGCCGTGATCTCCGCCGCCACCCGCTCCCCCGACGCCACGGCCGCGTTGAGGGTCGCATTGTCGACGTCGGTGTGCTCGCCGGCGAAGTGGATCCGACCCTCCTGGAGGGCCTCGTAGCCGGCGAACGTGGTGTACTGCCCGACGCCGTAGTAGTGGTAGGAGCCCAGGTGCCAGGGGTCGAGCGACCAGTGGTCCTCGTAGGCGAGGCCGTTGAAGGCGGCCGTGGTCCCGGGGTAGACCTGCTCGATCTGGCCGAGGAACCAGTCCACGTCGGCGGCCGGGGCCGGGCCGTGGGCGGTGCCGGTGAGGACCGAGCGTGCGGTGTTCCCTCCCGGGAAGTTGACCAGCAGAGCCGGGCCGCCATTGCGTCCGAGCTGGACCGAGCCGTCCCAGGCGGTCTGGTAGCCGCTCGGGGCGGTGTTGCTGACGCCGTTGTAGCCGAGGGCGGGCCAGGTCTTCGCCTGCACCTGGGTGACCAGCTTCGCGTGCTGGCCCATTCCCTGCTGCTGGATCGCCTGCAGCTTCAAGGGCGTCAGGCCGGCCCTGGTCAGGTCCACCGCGCGCAGGGTACTGAACGGCAGGGCGAGGACCAGGTGGTCGGCCGGGACGCAGACCGGTGGGCCGCCGCCGGTGCAGTCGAAGGTGCAGGTGTAGCTGCCGTCTGCGTTGCGCACCACCGCGACCAGCTGGTAGCCCTGCTGCACGGCGCCCACGGGCAGTTGGGCGACCATCCGGCTGGCCAATTGGTCGTTGCCGCCGACGAGGTGGTACTTCTCGTCGAAGCCGGCGCCGCCGTCGAAGGTCGAGGAGTTGCCCAGGAAGCCGATCATGCCGATCGCCGAGGACTGCGCGGCCTCGCCGCCGCCCTGCAGTTGGATGGACTGGATCAGCTGGCTCAGTGCGGAGCCGGTGGGCAGGCCGATCTCGGCCAGGTAGTCGAGGCAGGAGAGCCGGTCGAGCCGCTGCGCCTCGGCGGTCGCGCTGTTCCAGCGCGGGGTGCCCATGGCGGCGTAGGAGGCGGCGAAGGCGGTGTAGGCCTCGGCGACCCAGTCGTTCTGCTGCTGCGGGCCGTCGTACCGCGCGCCGTTGAACCAGCCGGCGTAGCTGCCCGAGTCGAGTGAACCGCCGTTGGCGTACTCGGTCTTGAGCCCGAAGGAGGCGGCGAGCCGGAGCACGGCGGTGTCGGTGGAGCTGATGAAGGAGCCGCCGTGCTCGCTGACCATGTCGTTCGCGAAGAAGCCGCGCAGCGACCAGCACCTACCTCCGAGGTGGGTGGTGTCGGCCTCGTAGACGGTGGCGGCGAGCGGTCGGTGGCCGGTCCAGAGCTGGTGCGCGCAGCGCAGCCCGGCGAGGCCTGCGCCGACGATGACGATGCGCGGCGCGGCGGCGGAGTTCGGCGCGGCGGCCGCGCGGGTGGCGGCGGGCAGCGCGGCGACTGCCGCCGCGCCGGCGCCTGCGGCGAGCAGCTGACGGCGGTTCAGTTGATGTTCAGCCCGCTCGGCCCGCTCGCCGGCGACCTCGGCGACGGGCATCCCGCGCCGTCGGGCCTCGCCCTCCAGCCAGAAGGCGAGGCCGAGGCCGTCCGGCAGTCCGGTGCGGGTGGTGGCGGGGAGTTGGGTGGTCGGTCTGGCAGGTTCCTGGTCCATGGCAGATCCCCTCTCTCGGGGTGAGAACGGTTGCCCTGGAGTGAACGGCTCCGCAACGGCGTTGTCAACAGCGTTGCGCAAACCGGCCGTTGCCGGGCTACGCGGCCAGCTCCGCCGCCCTCCGCTCGATCGCCGTGATCAGCGCCTCGACCCGAGCGCGGTAGACCCCGTCCTGGGTGACCTGTGCCAACTCCTCGGCCACCGCCGTGATCTGCGGAAACGCGACCGGATCGACCAGCCGGTACTCCCGGGTCCAGGAGGCTTCGTCGGCCGCCCGTGCCTCGGCGGAGAAGAGCAGGTAGGCGGCACGCTGGCCGACCAGGGCGAGCAGCGAGTCGCCGACCATCCGGTAGTGGACTGCCGCCTCGGCGCCGGTCAGGCCGGCCTCGGTGACCGCGCCCAGGATCAGCTCGACGACGCGGAACTCGTTGGCCCGTCGGGTGGTTCGGCTGGCCATCGCGGAGGCGACGGCCGGGTACTTGAGGGCGACCGCGAGCGAGCCGTCGGCCAGGGCGCGGATCCGGTCCTGCCAGCCCAGGCCCTCGGGGATGCTGTCCAGGACCTCGCCGAGGGTGCGGTCGGCCACTTCCAGCAGCAGGTCGTCCTTGTCGCGGAAGTGCCGGTAGACGGCGGTCGGATCGGCGCCGAGCTCCTCACCGAGGCGCCGCACGGTGAAGGCGTCCGCGCTGCCGCGGGCGGCTATGCGCAGGCTGGCTTCGATGATCGTTTCGGGGCTGAGCTGGCTTCCGGAACGCCGGTTGCGCGCGCGGGCGGGTGGCGCCGCAGCCCGCGGGGTCGACGGGTTCGAGGCTGTATTCGACATGGTGCCGCCAGTGTAACGATGGGACCCCCGCTCTGCGCAACACCGTTGACAACACCGTTGCGCAGCGCTTCACTCCTCCTCACCACCACTCGGGGAGGGACCCGCCCATGGCTCCTGACGCAGCGTCAATCCAACGATCATCACGCCGCCCTGCCGACTTGCTCTTCCGCGGCGGCCGGGTGTTCACCGCGACCGGCACCGAGCCGGTACCGGCCGCCGTCGCCGTCCGCGCCGGACGCATCCTCGCGGTCGGCGACGAGCGCGAGTTGCACGAGCAGCTGACCGCGCCGACGACCGAGGTGATCGACCTCGACGGCGGGCTGCTGGCGCCCGGGTTCCAGGACGCCCATGTGCATCCCGTCATCGCCGGAGTGCAGCTGCTCCGCTGCGACCTGTCCGAACAGCGCGGCGTCGAGGGCTACTTGGCGACCGTCGCCGCCTACGCGGCCGAGCATCCGGAGGCCGAATGGATCTGCGGTGGCGGCTGGTCGATGGACGCCTTCCCCGACGGCATCCCCACCCGGGCCATGCTCGACGCCGTCGTCCCGCACCGCCCGGTGCTGCTCACCAACCGCGACGGGCACGGCGCCTGGGTCAACACCCGCGCCCTGGAGGTGGCCCGGGTGGACCGCCACACCGTGGACCCCGCCGACGGCCGGATCGAGCGCGAGCCGGACGGCACCCCGGTCGGCACCCTCCAGGAGGGGGCCATGGACCTGGTGGCCAGGCACGTCCCGGTCGCCACACCGGCCCAGGCGCGGGCCGGTCTGCTGGCCGCCCAGCGGTACCTGTTCTCACTCGGCGTCACCGCCTGGCAGGACGCCATGATCGGCAGCTTTCCCGGCAACCCGGACAACTACCCCGTCTACCTGGACGCGGCCCGCGACGGTTCACTGGAAGCCCGGGTCGTGGGCGCACTCTGGTGGGACCGTCGGCGCGGCCCGGAGCAGATCCCCGAGCTGGTGGAACGCCGACTGCACGGCCGGATCGGCCGGTTCAACGCCACCACCGTCAAGATCATGCAGGACGGCATCGCGGAGAACTTCACCGCGAGCATGCTGGAGCCCTACCTCGACGCCTGCGGCTGCGCCACCGCCAACGCGGGCCTCAGCTTCGTCGAGCCGGCCGTGCTCCGCGCAGCCGTGCCCCAACTCGACGCGCTCGGCTTCCAGTTGCACTTCCATGCGCTCGGCGACCGGGCCGTCCGCGAGGTGCTCGACGCGCTGGAGCTGGCCCGGGCCATGAACGGCGCCAACGACAACCGCCACCACCTGGCCCACCTCCAGGTCGTCCACCCGGACGACGTCAAGAGGTTCGCCGAACTCGGCGCCGCCGCCAACATCCAGGCCCTCTGGGCGGCCCACGAACCGCAGATGGACGAGCTCACCATCCCGTTCCTCGGCCCCGAACGGGCCGCCCTGCAGTACCCGTTCGGCGATCTGGCCCGGGCCGGCGCGCGGCTGGTCGCGGGCAGCGACTGGTCGGTGAGCAGCCCCAACCCGCTCTGGGGCATCCATGTCGCCGTCAACCGCCGGGCGGTTGACGCCAACGCCGACCGTCAACCCTTCTACCCGGAGCAGGCGCTGACGCTAGCCCAGGCCTTCACCGCCTACACGGCCGGCAGCGCTTGGGCGAACCACCTCGACGCCGAGACCGGCACCGTCGAACCCGGCAAGTGCGCCGACCTGGTGGTGCTCGACCGGGACCCGTTCGCGGGCCCGGCCGAGGAGATCGGCTCCGCCAAGGTCCGGATGACCTTCGTCGACGGGCAGCCCGTCCACATCGCCACCAGCTGACTCATCGTCAATTCCACTTCTGGAGGCTCATCGTGCCCAGACCAAGACCCCGTAGCGCCGCGCTGGCCGCGCTCCCGCTCACCGCCCTCGCACTGACCTCCTGCAGCGGCACCGCCCACCCCGCAAGTTCGGCGGACGGCGCCCCCGCCTACCGGTTGACCACCCGCACCGCGTCGAGCACCGGCGACGTCGACTCCTTCACCTGGTCGCTGTTCGCCGAACCGGTCTCGATCGACTACGCCTTCTCCTTCGACTACCCACCGAACACGGTGCTGTCCAACGTCTGCGAGAGCCTGCTGCGTTGGAACCCGGACCTGACCACTTCGCCCGGCCTGGCCACCGGCTACGCCAACCCGACACCCACCACCTGGGTCTACACGATCCGCAGCGGCGTGCGCTTCCACGACGGCACGCCGCTGACCGCCGATGACGTGGTCGCCTCGCTGCGCCGCAACCTCGATCCGAACACGGGCAGCGACTGGGCCTACGCCTTCCGCAACGTCAAGTCGGTGGACAAGACCGGCCCGATGCAGGTGACGGTCACGCTCAACACCCCCGACTCCACCTTCAACGCGTACATGGCCGCCAGCCCCGGCACCGTCGAGTCCGCCGCCACCCTGCAGGCGGACGGCAAGGACTACGGCAACCCCGCGAGGGGCGTCAACTGCACCGGCCCGTTCGCCTTCTCCTCCTGGACCCCCGGGCAGTCCCTCGTGCTCAAGCGGTTCGACGACTACTGGGACCAGTCGCTGCGCGCCAAGGCGAAGCAGGTGAAGTTCGTCTTCCTCTCCGACGAGACCGCCCGCGTCAACGCCTTCCAGAGCGGCGAGGTCGACGGCGGCTGGATGGTCCCGGCCGACTCCTACGCACAACTGGCCACATCCAGCAAGGGAAAGCTCTACTACGGCCAGAACACCACGGTCGCCGACGAAGTGGTGGGCAACCTCCAGGGCCCGCTGGGCGACGCCCGGGTGCGGCAGGCGCTGCTGATGGCGATCGACCGCAAGGGCATCGTGAAGGCCGGCGTGGGCGGGATCGGCGAGGTGGCCGACTCGCTGGTCACCCGCAACACCTGGAACAACAGCCCGCAGAGCACCGTCGATCCGCTGCTCAAGGCCCTGCCGCAGTACCCGTACGACCCGGCCAAGGCCAAGCAACTCGCCGCGAGCGCAGGGGTGCACGGCCAGTCGGTGGTCATCGCCAGCAGCCCGCTCGACTCGCAGAGCACGATCATCACCCAGGCCGTGGAACAGGCCGCCACCGCCATCGGGTTGAAGCCGCAGATCGACACCGTCTCGCCGGACAAGTACACCGCGCTGTTCACCGACCCGGCCGCGCGCAAGGGCATCGACCTCTTCGAGACCTTCTGGTACACCTCGATCACCGACCCGCTGGACATGTACGGCTCGCTGCGGACCGGCGCGTTCAGCAACTACGGCAACTGGTCGGACCCGCAGTTCGACGCCGCGGTCGACCAGGCCGCCGGCACCTCCGATCCGGCCGCGCACGCCGCTGCGGCGGCCAAGGCGCAGCAGATCGCAATGGAGCAACTGCCCTGGCTGCCGCTCTACAGCGAGCCCGTCTCGGTCTTCCTCGGCAACCGGATCACCGGCCTGCAGCCGTCGATCGACTACCTCTACTACCCCTGGGCCGCCGAGATCGGAGCCAAGGGATGAGGAGGCGACGGATGAGCCTCGCGGTCGCCGTGCTGCGCAGGCTGGCCGGCACCGCCGTGACGCTGCTGGTCACCTCGTTCCTGGTCTACTCCTCGCTCTACCTCGCGCCCGGCGACCCGGTCTCCTTCCTGGTCCGCGGGCGCAGCCCGAGCCCCGCCGAACTCGCCTCGATCCGCAGGCAGTTCGGCTTCGATCAGCCGTTCCTGGTGCGCTACTGGCACTGGCTGGACGCGGTGCTGCACGGCGACTTCGGGCGCTCCTACCTGTTCCACCAGAGTGTCGGCGCCGTCATCTGGTCCCGGCTGCCCGCGTCGCTGCTGCTGGTCGCCGTCGCCACCGTGCTGATCGCCGTGGTGGGGACCGGCGCCGGCGCGCTCGGTGCGCTACGGCGCGGCACCCGGACGGACAGCGCCGTGCTGCTGCTGGTCACCGTCGGCGCGGCCGTCCCGTCGTTCGCCGCCGCGATCGTGTTGCGGTCCGTGCTCGGGGTGAAGCTGGGCTGGTTCCCGACCATCGGCAACGGCACCGGCCTGCTGGACCAGTTGCGCCACGTGGTGCTGCCGGCGATCGCGCTCTCGGTGACCTTCATGGCGCTGGTCACCCGGGTCACCCGCAGCGCGATGCTGGACCAACTCGGCCGCGAGCACGTCGAGGTGGCGCTCAGCCGGGGCACACCGAGGTTCGCCGTGCTGCGCCGCCACGTGTTCCGCAACGCGCTCGGGCCGATCGTCACGGTCTCCGGCCTGCTGGTCTCCGGCATGCTCGTCAGCACCGCCATCGTGGAGACCGCCTTCGGGATGTCCGGGATCGGCTCGCTGCTCGTGCAATGCGTCGACGAGCTGGACTTCCAGGTCGTGCAGGCGCTGGTGCTGCTGGTGGTCGCGGCCTTCGTGGTGGTCAACATGCTGGTCGACCTGGTGTATCCGCTGATCGACCCGCGGGTCGCACGGACGGCGGGGGTGTTCGATGAGTAGCGACATCGTGCGGCTGGGCGCCGGCCGGGTGCTGCGCCGACTCGGCGGCCACGGCTGGCTGTTCCGGATCT
Source organism: Kitasatospora acidiphila (assembly GCF_006636205.1). NCBI lineage: Bacteria > Bacillati > Actinomycetota > Actinomycetes > Kitasatosporales > Streptomycetaceae > Kitasatospora > Kitasatospora acidiphila. The sequence goes on from NZ_VIGB01000003.1 coordinate 492,710, forward strand.
GCCTGGGCGTGCTGGTGGTCTTCGTCGCGGTGGCGCTGTTCGCACCGTGGCTGGCGCCGCAGGACCCGACGGTCGGCGACTTCGCCGACACCATGGCCGGGCCTAGCGCGCAGCACTGGCTCGGTACCGACCAGGGCGGCCACGACACCTTCTCCGCGCTGCTGGAGGGTGCCAGGACCAGCCTGCTCGGCCCGCTCGGCGTCGTCGTCTTCTCCAGCGCCGGCGGCATCGCCGTCGGGCTCCTGAGCGGCTGGCGCGGCGGACGGGTGGACGCGGTGATCAGCCGGGTGCTCGACGTCCTCTTCGCCTTCCCGTCGCTGCTGCTGGCGATCCTCGCCGTGGCACTGTTCGGCAAGGGCCTGGGCGCACCGGTGCTGGCCATGGCCGTCGCCTACCTGCCCTACACCGCCCGCCTGGTGCGCGGCCTGACCGCGCAGGAGAAGACCCGCCCCTACATCGCCGCCTACCTGGTCCAGGGCCACGCACCCGGCTACGTCGCGGTGCGCGGACTGCTGCCGAACATCGCACCGACCGTGCTCGCGCAGTCCACCGTCAACTTCGGCTACGCGCTGCTGGACCTGGCCGCGCTCTCCTTCCTCGGCCTCGGCGTGCAACCGCCGACGCCGGACTGGGGCGCGATGATCAACCACGCGCAGTCGGCCGTGCTGGCCGGGCAGCCGCTCTCGGCGGTGCTGCCGGTGGTCGCCGTGGTGGCGGCGGTGCTGGCGTTCAACGTGGTCGGCGAGCGACTGGGCGAGAGGGGGACGACGCGGTGAGCGGCTCTTTGCCGAAGGAGGAGGACGGCGCAATCAGCGCCTCGTTGCTGGAGATCGACGGCTTGACCGTCGAACTGCCCGGCACCGCACGGCCCGTGCTCGACGCGGTCGGCCTGCGGGTGGCGGCGGGCGAGGTGGTGGGACTGGTCGGGGAGTCGGGGTCCGGGAAGTCGGTGACCGCGCGGGCCGCCCTCGGGCTGCTCCCACCGGGGGCGCGCTGCGCCGGCCGGGTGCTGGTGGACGGGGAGGACGTGCTCGGTGCAGGGCAGGGCCGGCTGCGCGCGATCCGTGCCGGCACGGTGTCGATGGTCTTCCAGGATCCTCGCGCGGGCATCAATCCGGTCCGCCGGATCGGCGACTTCCTCACCGAACCGCTGCGCCTGACCCGCCGTTGGCCGCGGCACCGGGCCGAGCAGCGGGCGGTGGAACTGCTGGCGGCCGTGGGCCTGCCGGAGCCGGAGCGCCAGCTGCGGCGGTACCCGCACCAGCTGTCGGGTGGGATGCTGCAACGCGTCATGATCGCCGGCGCGCTGGCCGGCGAGCCGCGGCTGCTGCTCTGCGACGAGCCGACCACCGCCCTGGACGTCAGCACCCAGGCGGAGATCCTCGCGCTGCTCGGCCGGCTGCAGCGCGAACGGGGTCTGGGCCTGCTGCTGATCACCCATGACATCGAGCTGGCGGCGGCGAGCTGCGACCGGGTGTACGTGATGTACGCGGGGCGGATCGTGGAGCACGCCACGGCGGCGGAGTTGTTCGGCCGGCCGCGGCACCCCTACACGATCGGACTGCTCGGGTCGACCCCGCCGCTGACCGGTCCGCTGGAGCGGCTCAGGCCGGTGCCCGGCACACCGATCGGCCTGGACGAGGCCGCACCGGGGTGCGCGTTCGCGGCGCGGTGCGCATTCGCGCAGGCCGGGCGGTGCGACCAGGAGGTGCCGGCGCTGCTGCCACTCGTGGACGGCGCTGATGGCGCCGGGCGGGCTGTGGCCTGCCTGCGAGTGGCCGAGATCCCGTCCCCCGCCGAGGAGGTCCGCCCGTGAACGCGTTGCTCGAAGTCAGCCGACTGCGGAAGGCGTACGGCCCGACGGTCGCCGTCGACGGGGTCTCGTTCTCACTGCCGCCGGGGGGCGCGCTGGGACTGGTCGGTGAGTCCGGCTCCGGGAAGACGACCACCGCCCGGATGCTGGTCGGGCTGGAGCGCCCCGACTCCGGCTCGATCAGCGTCCTCGGCCAGCCGCTGGCGCCGGCCGTCCACGGTCGTGCGGCGCGGCTGGCCAGGGCCAAGGCGGTGCAGATGGTCTACCAGGACCCGTACCTCTCCCTGGACGCCCGGCTGACCATCGGTGAAACGCTCGACGGCGTGCTGCGCCTGCACGGCCACCGCGACCGATCGGCCCGCGCCGCCCGGGTCCGCGAACTGCTGGCCCAGGTCGGCCTCGGCGACCGCGAGGCCGCCGCCCGTCCGCGCGGGCTCTCCGGGGGCCAGCGCCAGCGCGCCGCGATCGCCCGCGCCCTCGCGGTCGAGCCGGCGGTCCTGGTACTCGACGAGGCGGTCTCCGCGCTGGACGTCTCGGTCCAGGCGCAGGTGCTCAACCTCCTGACCGACATCCGCCGCGAGGCCGGCATCGGCCTGGTCTTCGTCAGCCACGACCTCGCCGTGGTGCGGTACGTCTGCGACGAGGCCCTGGTCATGTGGCAGGGCCGCCCGGTCGAACACCGTGCGCTGCCCGACCTGCTGGCGAGGCCGGAGCATCCGTACACACGCCTGCTGCTCGCTTCGGTGCCGCACCCGGGATGGGAGCCCGGGGACATCGCGAGCCGGCGCCGGGCGCTCAGCGAGCCGATTCCCGGGGAGCGTCCGGCATGACTGATCCGATTCGCCGACTGCGGGACGCCGAGCCGGTGCCCTTCTGGCTCGACGACCCCGCCCGGCCGGACGCCGCGTCCGCCCTGGTCGCCGACACCCGCTGCGACCTGCTGGTGGTCGGAGGCGGCTACAGCGGCCTGTGGACGGCGCTGCTCGCCAAGGAACGGGACAGCGCGTGTGACGTGTTGCTGATCGAGGCCGAGGAGGTCGGCTGGGCCGCCTCCGGCCGCAACGGCGGCTTCTGCGAGGCCAGCCTGACCCACGGCCTCGGCAACGGACACCAGCGCTGGCCCGGCGAGCTCACTGTGCTGGAGCGGCTCGGTGCCCGCAACCTGCAGGCCATCGAGGACACGGTCAAGCGCTACGGCATCGCGTGCGACTGGGAGCGCACCGGCTCGCTGAGCGTCGCAACCGAGCCGTACCAGGTCGACGGTTTGCGGGAGTTGGCCGCGCTGGCCGCCCGGTACGGCGTCGAGCGGACGCTCCTGGAGACGCCGGAAGCCGTGCGCGCCGAGATCGACTCCCCCGCCTTCCTGGCCGGGCTGTGGGACCGGGACGGCGTGGCGATGGTCAATCCGGCGCGGCTGGCCTGGGGGTTGAAGCGAGCCTGCGAGGAGCGCGGCGTTCGGATCCACGAGCACACGCGGGCCACGCGGCTCACCCCGTCCGGCGGTGGTGTCGAGGTGCGGACCTCGTACGGCCGCGTCCGGGCCGGACGTGTCGCGCTTGCCACCAATGCCTTTCCGTCGCTGGTGCGGCGGCACCGTCCGTACACCGTCCCGGTCTACGACTACGCGCTGATGACCGAGCCGCTGAGCGGGCGCCAGCTCTCGTCCGTCGGATGGCGGCACCGCCAGGGCTTCGCCGACAGCGCCAACCGGTTCCACTATGTCCGCCTGACCGCCGACAACCGCATCCTGTGGGGAGGTTACGACGCCGTCTACCACTACCGGGGCCGCGTGCGCGCCGAACACGACCAGCGGCCGGAGACCTTCGCCACCCTGGCCCGCCACTTCGCCCGCGCCTTCCCGCAGTTGGACGACCTCTCCTTCACCCACGCCTGGGGCGGCGCGATCGACACCTGCACCCGCTTCACCGCCTTCTTCGACCTCTCGCACGGCGGCCGGGTCGCCTACGCCGCCGGCTTCACCGGCCTGGGCGTCGGAGCGACCCGGTTCGCCGCCGAGGTGATGCTCGACCTGCTGGCCGGTGAGCGCACCGAGCGGACGGCGCTGGAGATGGTCCGGCACAAGCCGCTTCCCTTCCCCCCGGAGCCGATCCGCTCGGCGGCGATCGGGATCACCAAGTGGTCGCTCGCGCAGGCGGACGCGAACGACGGACGGCGGAACGGATGGCTGCGGCTGCTGGACCGGCTGGGCCTGGGGTTCGACAGTTGACGATCCATCAGCCAGCGCATCCCGGCGGCCCGCTCACTCGATGCTGAACGCGCCCTTCGGCGGCGGCGGCGAGGGGCGGGCCTCGGCGTCGGTGACCGGTGTGGCCGTGCCGACCAGGCGCCGCAGGTCGGGTCCCTCGACCAGGCGGGCCGGGAACGGGTCGGCGGCGAGCCGGCGGGCCAGCGCGTCGACCCGCAGCGGCTGGTCGGAGCCGATCAGCAGCAGGTTGCCGAACCGTCGCCCGCGCAGCACCGAGGGTTCGGCGACCAGGCAGGTGTGCGGGAAGACCGCGCGGACCGTGGCGGCCTGGGCGGCGGCGAAGGCCAGCGGGGCGCCGTCGGCGAGGTTGGCCGCGTAGGCGCCGCCGGGGCGAAGCGCGCCGGCGGCGAGTCGGACGAACTCGACGGAGGTCAGGTGGGCCGGGGTGCGCGAGCCCTGGAAGACGTCGGCCACCACCAGGTCCCAGGAGCCGGGCGCCAGTTGGGCGAGGTGCTCGCGGGCGTCGCCGACGGCGACCTCGATGCCCTGGCCGGTCCAGGGCAGCACCTCGGCCACCAGCTCGACCAGCGGTCCGTCCGCCTCGACGGCGAGTTGGCGCGAGCCGGGGCGGGTGGTGGCCAGGTACCGGGGCAGGGTGAGGGCGCCGCCGCCGAGGTGCAGTGCGTCCAGGGGCTCGCCCTCGGGTGCCAGCACGTCGGCGAGGTGGCCGAGGCGGCGGGTGTACTCGAACTCCAGATGGGTCGGGTCGGACAGGTCCACGTAGGACTGCGGGGTGTCGTCCAGGGTGAGCAGCCAGCCGCCCTCGCGATCCAGGTCGGGCATCAGCTTGGCGGTGCCGAAGGCGGTGTCACGCAGCACCGGGCGGGGTTCGGTCACTGGCGGGCCTTCGGTCGGCGGGCCTTCGATCGGCGGGCCGGCCCCGCGGCGGGGTCTCTCAGCAGCATGTCGGCAGCATAGGCCGGAGGCCGCGGCGCAGCGCACTCGCCCTACTGGCCGGTATCGTCGGTGCCCTCGGGTCGGCGGTCCTGCCGGCGGCCCGGTCGGCGGTCCTGCCTCGACAGGCCAGAGCGGAAGCGGGTGCGGCGGTAGATGGAGTTCCGAGAAGACATCCTGGGTGCGCCGTACGAGGCGGCCGAGCTGCCGTTGCGCGCGGACGAGGAGGGTGCGGTCAGTGCGACCCTGGTGCGGCGGCTGGTGCCCGGCTCCAAGCAGGCCGTGCTGTACATCCACGGCTACACGGACTACTTCTTCCAGACCAACCTGGCGGACCACTTCGTCGCGGCCGGCTTCTCGTTCTACGCGCTGGACCTGCGCAAGTACGGCCGTTCGCTGCGGCCGCACCACTCGCCGAACTTCGTCCGCGACCTGCGGGCCTACGACGAGGAGCTGGAAGCGGCGGTCCGTACCGTCCGGGCGGACGGGCACACCCGCCTGCTGCTGAACGGCCACTCCACCGGCGGCCTGGTCGCCGCGCTCTGGGCGAGCCGGCAGGCCGGGCGCGGTGTGGTGGACGGGATCTTCCTGAACAGCCCGTTCCTGTCGATGCCGGCGGCGCCCGCCGTCCGCACCCTGGGCGCTCCCGCCGTGGGGGCGCTCGGTCGACTGGCCGCGCTGCGCAAGCTCCCGGCCCCGCTCAATCCGCACTACGTGCACAGTCTGCACCGCGACCACCGGGGCGAGTGGGACTTCGACCTCTCGCTCAAGCCCGCCGAGGGCTTTCCGCTCTACGCGGGCTGGCTGGCCGCCATCCAGCGCGGCCACCGCGAGGTGCGGCGCGGACTGGCGATCGACTGCCCGGTGCTGCTGATGGCCTCCACCTCCTCCGTCGTGACCAGCAAGTGGGACCCGGCGCTGCACCACTCCGACGCCGTGCTGCGGGCCGATGACATCGCGGCGCTCGGCCCGCGGCTGGGCCGGCACGTCACCGTCGTGCGGATCGAGGGCGGCGTGCACGACCTGGTGCTCTCCCGGGAGTCGGCGCGCAAGCAGGTGTTCGACGAGCTGGACCGCTGGATCGGCGCGTACTTCCCGGTGGCCACCGGGTGAACCGGGCCACCGGGTGAACCTGCCTGCCGGGTGGGCACCCGGCGGGCCGCCCCGTTCAATACACCGCCGGGCGCCTGATCCGCGTCGGCACCCCAAGTCCCGTCAGCAGAAGTCAAGCTGAGGGGACGTCACACGCAGAGCACCTCGACGCCCTGGCTGCTGATCCTCTCGACCAGCTCGTCCGGGGCGTCGGTGTCGGTCACCAGCACGGCGATCTCGTTGATCGCGCAGACCTGCGCGAAGGCCCGCTTGCCGAGCTTGGTGGAGTCGGCGGCCACGATGACCCGGTCCGCCCGCTCGGCCATGGCGCGGTTGGCGCTGGCCTCGCCCTCGTCGTGGGCGGCGGCGCCGAACCGGGGGTCGACGGCGTTGACTCCGAGCACCGCGTAGTCCAGCGAGATGTTCTGGAGCACCAGGTTGGCCAACGGCCCGGTCAGCTCGTAGGAGTTGGGCCGGGCCACGCCCCCGGTCACCACGGTCTTCACATACGGCCGCACCGCGAGCTCGTTGGCGATGTTGATCGCGTTGGTCACGATGGTCAGCGCCGTGCCGGCGGTCTGCTCGGCGAGGTCGGCCCGGGTGGCGAGCTCGCGGGCGACCTCCGAGGTGGTGGTGCCGCCGTTCAGGCCGACCACGGCGCCCGGCGGGATCAGCCCGGCCACGGCGCGCGCGATCCGGTGCTTCTCGTCGGCCTGGCGCGCGGTCTTGTAGCGCAGCGGCAGGTCGTACGCAACACCGCTCAGCACGGCGCCGCCGCGCGTCCGGGTCAGCAGCTGCTGGCGGGCCAGTTCCTCCATGTCGCGGCGGATCGTCGCGGCGGACACCCCGAGCAGTTCGGCGGCCTCGGCGACTTCGATCCGGCCCTGCTCGCCCAGGACCTCCAGCAGGCGCGTCCACCGCTCGTGCGTGCTCATCCCCACTCCTCAATCGTTGCGCGAACAGCGAGCGTATCGCGCAGGCCAGTGATGCCCTGACCTGCGCACCATTGCGTGATTCTGCTTGAAACAGCTATAACTGAGCATCTTCACGCAACGGGCTCCGCCCGCAGGAGGACGCGATGACCTACGTCTCCGACGAGATAGCCGGCCGGCCCGCAGGCCGGCGCCGCGCCAGGCGGCTCACCCCGGCCGGCCTCCCCGCCCAGGTCCACCCGAGCGGTGCGACCGTCTCGCGCTCGCCGCTCGACCCGCTCGCCGATCCGGTCCGCGCCCAGCGGCTCGCGGCCGAAACGGCCGAGCGCCACGGCCTCGACCCGGACCAGCCGCTGGGCCTCGGCCGCCCGGTCCTCCTGGCGACGTCATGACCGGGCCCAGCGAGTGCGACGGGGGCGTGCCGGTCATCGCTCTCGACGTCGGCGGCACCCAGATCAAGGGCGGCGTGCTGGCCGACGACGGCACCCTGGTGCAGTCCGAGCGCCGACCCACCCGGGCTGAGCGCGGCCCGGACGCCGTCCTCGACACCGTCCTCGCCTTCGCCGCCGACCTCACCGAGCGGTACCGGCCCGCGGCGGCGGGCATCGCCGTGCCGGGCCTGGTGGACGAGGCCTCGGGCACCTCCGTCTTCGCCGCCAACCTCGGCTGGCGGCAGGTGCCGGTGCGCGACTGGCTCGCCGAGGAGTTGGACCTGCCGGTCGCTTTCGGGCACGACGTCCGGGCCGGCGGACTCGCCGAAGCCAGGCTCGGTGCGGGCCGCGACTGCGGCTCCTTCCTGTTCGTCCCGGTCGGCACCGGCATCGCCGCCGCGATCATGGTGGACGGCCGGGCGCTGACCGGCGGGCACGGCCTCGCCGGGGAACTCGGCCACCTGGCGGTGACACCGGACGGCGAGCCGTGCCCGTGCGGCGGGCGCGGGTGTCTGGAGACCGTGGCCTCGGCCGCCGCCATCGCCCGCAGGTACGCCCGGCGCACCGGCACGCCCGCAGTCAGCGCCAAGGAGGTGTCCCGGCGGGCCGCCGACGGCGACACCGAGGCCGCCGCGGTCTGGCAGGAGGCCGTCGAGGCTCTCGCCGACGGGCTGAGCGCCGCGATCACGCTGCTCGACCCGGAGCGCGTGGTGATCGGCGGCGGCCTGGCCCTGGCCGGCGCGCCGTACTTCGACGCCCTGCGCGCCGCCCTGGCCGAGCGGCTGACCTTCCAGGCCTCGCCCCCGGTCGTGCCTGCTGCCCTTGGCCACCAGGCGGGCTGCCTGGGCGCGGCACTGCTCGCGCAGCAGCTGCGGCCCGACCCGGGCACCCGCAGGTTCCCGATACCCCGTCAGCTGTCGTGGAAGGCGGCCGGATGATCCTCACCGTCACCCTCAACGCGGCGCTCGACGTCACCTACCGGGTGGACCGGCTCCGACCGCGCGCCGGCAACCGGGTCCGCGCCACGGCCGCCCGGGCGGGCGGCAAGGGCGTCAATGTCGCGCGCGTGCTGCACGCCCTCGGGCACCGCACCGTCGTCACCGGCCTGGCCGGCGGGCCGACCGGTGCGGCCGTGCGCCGTGACCTCGCGGCGGCCGGACTGACCGACGAGCTGGTGCCGATCGCGGGCGAGAGCCGGCGCACCGTCGCCGTGGTCGACGAGGAGGCCGACGACACCACGATCCTGCTGGAGGGCGGCCCGCATGTGTCGGCCGCGGAGTGGACCGCGTTCCTCGACCGGTACGAGCAACTGGTGCCGCACGCCTCGGTCGTGGTGCTCTCCGGCAGCCTGCCGGGCGGCCTGCCCGTCGACGGCTACGCCGAGCTGATCCGCCGCGCCCGCGCACATCGCGTGCCGGCCGTGCTGGATGCCGACGGCGAGGCACTGCGCGCGGCGCTCGGCGAGGGGCCGGCTCTGGTCAAGCCCAACGCCGATGAGCTGGCGGCCGCCAGCGGCAGCAGCGATCCATACGCCGGGGCCGAGGCGCTGCGTGCTGCCGGGGCCCGGGCGGTGGTCGCCTCGCTCGGGCCGGACGGCATGATCGCCGTTACGCCGCACGGCAGTTGGCGGGCCGCGCCGCCGGCGGCGCTGGCCGGCAACCCCACCGGCGCGGGGGACGCGGCGGTCGCGGCCCTCGCCGCCGGCCTGGTCGCGCAGACCCCGTGGCCGGTCCGGCTCACGGAGGCGGTGGCGCTGTCCGCCGCCGCCGTCGCCGCCCCGCTCGCCGGTGACTTCGATCCCGCACTCCACCGCCGCCTGCTGCCGCAGGTGACCGTCGAACCGCTCCGCACTCGTGAAGGAGAGTCCCCATGCCGCTGACCGGTACCGGTGACGTCGTCGCCAAGGCCCTGAGCGCCGGGCGGGGTGTCGGCGCCTTCAACGTCATCCAGCTCGAACACGCGCAGGCGATCGTGGCCGGCGCCGAGGCCGCGGGCACGCCGGTGGTCCTGCAGCTCAGCGAGAACGCCGTCCGCTACCACGGCAGCCTCGCGCCGATCGGCGGTGCCATGCTGGCGGTGGCCGAGGCGGCCGAGGTGCCGGTCGCGGTCCACCTCGACCACGCCACCTCGGTCGAGCTGGTCGAGCAGGCCGTCGAACTCGGCTTCGGTTCCGTGATGTTCGACGCCTCGGTGCTGGACTACGAGCGGAACGTGCGGACCACCGCCGAGGTCGTCGTCCGCTGCCACGACGCGGGGCTCTGGGTGGAGGCCGAGCTCGGCGAGGTCGGCGGGAAGGACGGCGTGCACGCTCCCGGTGCCCGCACCGACCCGGCCGAGGCCGCCGCGTTCGTCGCCGCGACGGGTGTGGACGCGCTCGCCGTCGCGGTCGGCAGCTCGCACGCCATGCTCACCCGGGACGCGGCGCTCGACTTCGGGCTGATCGCCGCGCTGCGGGCGACCGTGCCGGTGCCGCTGGTGCTGCACGGCTCCTCCGGGGTCGCCGACGAGCACCTGGCGGAGGCGGTGCGGCACGGCATGACGAAGATCAACATCGCGACGCACCTCAACCAGGTCTTCAGCACCGCCGTCCGGGCGGCGCTGGCGGCCGACCCGCGGCTGGTCGACACCCGCCGCTACCTCGGCCCCGGCCGGGCGGCGATGGCCGCCGAGGTCACCCGGCTGCTGGCGGTCCTCGACCCGGCGGTGGTGGGCTAGCCCCGACGGAAGGGCCGGTCACTGTCACGGCACCCATGGATCCGCCGTCCGGTCGGGCCCGTGGGTGCCGTCCGTGTTCCGGGCCCCGCCTGACCTCCCTGAGGCCGGGTCAGGCCTCCTCGATCCGCACCTGGTGGTCCGGCGCTTCCGGCGCCGCGAAGGCGAGCAGCCGCTCGGCCTCGGTGGTGGCCTCGGCGCGGGCGAGCCGGTTCAGGGTGGTGAACGGCCGCAGCGCGGCGGTCACTCGGTCCTTCTCCCGCTCCAGCTGCCAGATTCCCGCAACGAAGCCGTCCACCAGGAGCGTGCCCAGCACGATGCCGTTGGCCGTCATCACCCGGTGGCGGAACGCCCCGGGGAGCACCCGGCTGCGGTCGGCGTGGGAGAGCAGCAGATTGTCGAACGGGGCCACCAGCCGCACGGGTGCGGCGGTCGCCGGCTCGGGGCGCGGCGCCTCGGGCAGGTCGAACAGCGCCTTCCCGTGTTCGTCGCGGAACTCCACCAGCCGGGCCCGGAGCCGTTTGACCACGCCGGCCAGCCGGGTGAGGCCGGACCACTTCTGCAGGTCGGCGACGGTGGCGGGGCCGAACGCGGCCAGGTAGCGCAGCACCAGCTCGTCCCGGGCGGCCTCCGGGGCCGACCGGTCCAGCTCCCGGCCCAGCCAGTGTTCGGCCGTGGTGTGGGCCGCCGCGCCGCTGGTGCGCCAGAGTCCGCGCGGCGGCACTTGCACCAGGGCCAGCCGGGCCCGGAGCACTTGGGCCAGGGCAGCGGGGTCGCGGTCGGGGTGGCCGGCGGCCAGCAGGGTGCCCAACTCCTGGAAGGTGCGCGGTCGTTCCTCGACCAGCGCGCGGCCGCGCCGGGCCACCGCGTCGAGGTCGAGGTCGGCGAGCAGGCGGCCGCGGGCACCGGTCAGCGCCTGGTCGAGCGCCGGCTGGAAGAGCGGGCGCAGCCGCAGGCAGTCGGCGGCGGTGACCAGGTGGATGGTGGCGCGCTGCAGGCTGAGCCGGACCACCTGGCGGTCCGTCACCAGGTCGCTCAGCTGCTCCGGGCGGAAGGCGGGCAGCCGGGACCAGAGGCCGTAGTAGGGCGGGTCGGCGGCCTGGGCTTGCAGGCCGACCAGCTGGGTGATCAGCTGGATCGGCGTCAACTCGGCTGGCTCCAGCAGGTGTTGACGGGCCAGCAGCGCCCGGTTCAGGGCCCGCCGCTCCAGCAGCGGCTCGGTCACCCGCGCCGCCCGGGGCGGGCGTCGAGCTCGGCGCGCAGCACGGCGATCCGGTTGGTGGTGAGCGAGGCCACGCCGAGGGCGCGCATCCGGCGCATGGTGCGGCGCAGGTCGACCGTCCAGGTGCTGACCAGCAGCCCGGCGTCGGTCGCCCGCGCCACCAACTCCTCGGTCACCAGGCCGAAGGGCGGGTTGAGGTGGCGCGGGCGCAGGTCGGCCAGCATGGCGGGCACCGGGAGCTCGGGCCGCTTCCAGGTGAGCGCTATCGGCACCTCGGGGGCCAGCTCCCGCACCGCGAACATGGCGGCCACCGGCCCGCAGAAGGCCACCCGCGACTCGGCGCCCAGCTCGGTGACCGCCGCCCAGGTCGCCTTGGCCGGCCCGGGCTCGTCCAGGTCGATCAGCAGCTGGGCGGTCGGCGTCCCGGCCAGCAGGCCGAGCGCCTCGGCCAGGGTCGGCACCCGCTGGCCGCCCTCGAACTCCTGGGCGGCCAGTTGGGCGCTGGTCAGCGCGGAGACCGGCCGGTCCAGGCCCCAGAGCCGCTTGAGGGTGGGGTCGTGCAGCAGTACCGGGACCCGGTCGCGGGTGAGTTGCACGTCCACCTCGACGGCGTCCGCGCCCGCGGCCAGCGCGGAGGCCAGCGACGGCAGGGTGTTCTCCCGGTGGCGGTACGGGTCGCCGCGGTGGGCGACGGCGAGCGGCCGGACGGGCTGGTCGACACGTGACAGGGCATCAGTCATCAGGCGGTCTTTCGGAGGCGACGGCGGGTCAGCTGGCAGGCGATCAGGTGCGTTCGATCATCACATTGGTCGACTTGATGACCGCAGTCGCGGGTGCCCCCGGGACCAGCTCCAGCTCCTCGGCCGAGTCCCGGCTGATCAGTGAGACCACCCGGAACGGGCCCGCCTGGATCTCCACCTGCGCCGCCACATCGCCGAGCACCACCTGCGTGACGATCCCCGGGAACCGGTTGCGCGCGGAGGACGGCGGACGGCCCTCCGCCTCGGCGGTGCCGGGCCTGGCCAGCTCCCGGGCGAAGGCCGCCAGCGGCTCCCCCGGGATGATGCGGTGCCCCTGCTCGTCCCGCTCGGCGGCGACCCGGCCGGCGTCGACCCAGCGGCGCATGGTGTCCGCACTCACCCCGAGCATCGCTGCGGCCTCACCGATGCGGTAGTTGTTGACCGACCGGCCCGGTTGGCCCATGGCGCTCGCTCCCCTCGTTCGGCTGGTCACCACGGTCCCATCCTGCCGCATTCCCCGGCCTGGTCAGAGCCCGCCGAAGAGATCGCGCTGCACGGCGTCGCAGGCCGTCAGCACGGCGCCGCTGAGAATCGCGCCGCCGCCTGCCGTGCCCGCGCGGACCTCGGTGCGGAACGGGGAGAGCACGGCCAGCCGGGCGGCCACCCGGCCCGCGAGCGCCGCGCCGCCGGCCCGCCCGGTTTCGCCGCCGAGCACCACGCACCCCGGATCGAGGATCACGCACACCGCCGCCGCGCCGATCGCCACCCGCTCGGCCAGCTCGTCCAGGAACGGCTCCCCGGCGGGGCCGGCCGCCAGCGCGGCCAGCATCGCGGCCTCGGCGGCGGGCGCGTCGTCCGCACCGCCGCCCGGGACGGGCAGGCCGTGGCGGCGGGCCAGCCCGCACACCGCCGCGCTGCCGGCCAGGCTGTGGAAGCCGCCGTCGCAGGTGGAGCGGTCGGGCAGGCCGCCGGTGCCGGGCACCGGGAGGAACCCGATCTCGCCGGTGCCCCCGGAGGAGCCGCGGCGCAGCCTGCCGTCGAGGACCACGGCGGCGCCGGTGCCGTGTCCGAGCCAGAACAGCACGAAGGTGTCCCGGTCGGTGGCGGCGCCGAGGCGGTGTTCGGCGATGCCGGCCAGGTTGACCTCGTTCTCCAGGATCACCTCGCCGGTCAGGCCGGCGCGCAGCTCGTCGACCAACTCGGCGTGCCACTGCGGGAGTTGGCTGGTGGAGCGGAGCTGCCCGGTGGCCGGGTCGACCAGGCCGGGGGCGCCGACGGCCACGGTGTGCAGCTCGCGGGCGCCGGCCTGCCGGGCGGTGTCGAGCAGGGTCCGCAGCACCTGCCGGGCGAAGCCGGGCGGCGGTCCCGCGGGGTCGACCGGGAGCGCGGCGGTGGCGAGGGTGCGGCCGGTGAGGTCCGCGACGGTGAGGGTGACGCCGACCGTGCGGACGTCGACGCCGGCCAGGTGGGCCCGGTCGGCGCGCAGGCCGTAGACCCGGGCATTGGGTCCGCGGCGCTGCTCGCCGCGCTCGCCGACGATGCCGACCAGGCCGCCGTGTTGCAGGCGTTCCAGTAGATCGGCGACGGTGGGCCGGGAGAGACCGGTGAGCGTGCGCAACTCGGTGGCGGTGAGTGACCCATGGGTCAGGAGCAGGTCCAGGGCCAGCCGGTCGTTGATCGCACGGGCGGTGCTCGGGGTGGCCGTGCGCGCGGTGGTCATGGCATCGCATCCTTCCAGATCTATCTATCAGGGTCCCTTCCTGATAATTTACTCGCAACTCCGCCACCGGCTCACCGGGGCCCGTCAACGTTTCATCGAGAGCACCTCAACGGGAGGGACCCAGCCATGCCATCCAGCCCACGCCCGCTGCGCCGAGCCAGGGTGGGCATCGCCGCCGTCTTCGCCGTCCACGGCGCGGTGGCGGGCACCTTCGCCAGCCGGATCCCGGCGCTGCAGGGCGCGGATCACCTGTCGGCCGGTCAGCTCGGCCTGGCGCTGGTGATGCCCGCGCTCGGCGCCTCGCTGGCGATGCCGCTGGCCGGCCGGATCACGCACCGGCTCGGTTCCAAGGCGGCGCTGCGGCTGCTGCTGGCGCTCTGGTGCCTGGCGCTGATCCCGCCCGCGGTGGCGCCGGGGCTCCCGTCGCTCTGCCTGGCCCTGGCGGCCTACGGCGCGGCCGCCGGAATGGCCGACGTCACCATGAACGCCATCGGGGTCGAGGTGGAGAGCCGGATGGGCCGGGCGATCATGTCCGGGCTGCACGGCATGTGGAGCTTCGGCGGACTGGTCGCCGCCGCCGGCGGGGCGCTGGCGGCCCGTCAGCACCTGGGGCCGCGCCCGCACCTGCTGCCGGCCGCCGTGGTGCTGCTGGCGATCGGGCAGCTGGCCTGCACCCGGGTGCTGGACGTGCGGCCGGAGCCGGAGGCCGAGGCGCCGCCGCGGTTCTCGCTGCCGCCGCGCTCGGCGGTGGTGATCGGACTGGTCGGGTTCTGCGCGGTGTTCGCCGAGGGAGCCGGGATGGACTGGTCGGGCGTCTACCTGCGCGATGTCACCCATGCGGCGCCGGGCATGGCGGCGATGGCCTACACCGCGTTCGCCTGCACCATGGCCGTCGCCCGGCTGGCCGGCGACGCGGTGGTGCGACGGCTCGGACCGGTGCGCGCGGTGCGGGCCGGCGGCGCGGTGGCCGCGGCCGGCGGGGTGCTGGTGGTGGCCGCGACCGGCCCGGCGGTGGCGATCCCGGGGTTCGCGCTGATCGGCATCGGCATCGCCGTCGTGGTCCCGCTCGCCTTCGCAGCGGCCGGCCACGCCGGGCCCAACCCGAGCCAGGCGATCGCCGGGGTGGCCACGGTCACCTACACCTCCGGGCTGGTGGCGCCGGCGATCGTGGGCAGCGTGGCGCAGGGCAGTTCGCTGCGGGTCTCGTTCGCGCTGGTGACGGCGCTGGTGGCGATGCTGGTCCTGGCGGCGGGAGCACTGCGATCGGGCGCGGGGGCGGCGGGCGGCGCCGGCCAGGCCCAGGCCCAGGAGCGGGCGGGGGTCTGAGGCGGGCACAGCCGTTCGAGTGGCGTTCGAGTCATAGGGCATTACCGCGGATCGAGCCGGGGACGGTGAGCCCGCCGGATTCCCCCGGCGCCCCCCGAAGTACAGAGAGGCACTGAACCCCTCATGAGCATCACCCGACGAACCGCCCGCGCCCTGCTGGTGGCCGCCACCGCCATCGCACTGGCCGCGCCCGCCGCCATGGCCTCCGCGGACGCCACGGACCACGACCGGCACGTCCGCGAATACGCCTGCGACAACCTCAGGGCCGACACGGGCCCCGAAGGCCGCTGGGACGGCTTCGGCGGCTGCGAGGTCGCCCGCGGCGAGCTCCCCAAGCACGGGCCCGTGTTCGGGGACTTCAAGATCCGGCACAAGCACACCGATTTCGTCGTGCTGTGCGAGGCCCGCCACGATGAGCTGTCCGGCTTCGCCGAGCTGCCGTTCCACGTCGAAGGCCGCGACTGCCACCCCGTCCACGAGCACAAGTAGCCCCACGGTTGTGAGAGGCTCGGCGGGTGCCTGATTCCGCCCCGCCGAGCCGTCTGCTCCGCTCCCGCTGGACCCGGCCCGTGCTGCTGGTGCTGATCCTGGCAGCCGCGGCCGGGTCGGCGGCGTTCTGGGATCCGCGCACGGTGATCGGCGCGGTGCCCACGCTCTGGCGGGCCCCGGCCTTCGTGCTGCTGTTCGCGCTCGGCACGCTGGCGTTCCTGCCCAAGCCCGCGCTCAGCGTGGCGGCCGGAGTGCTGTTCGGGGCCCGCTGGGGTGCGCCGGTGGCGGTGCTGGGCACCACGCTGGGAGCGGCGATCGCCTTCGGGCTGGGGCGCGGCCTGGGACAGCGGGCGCTGCGCCCGCTGCTGCGCGGCCGGGCACTGGGCGCGCTGGACCGGCAGCTCACCGAGCAGGGGTTCCGCACCGTGCTGGTGCTGCGGCTGGTGCCGGGGGTGCCGTTCCAGGCGGTCAACCTGGGCGCGGCGGTGTGCGGGGTGCGGCTCGGCCCGTACCTGGCGGGGACGGCGCTCGGGGTGCTGCCCGCCACCGCCGCCTACGCGGTGGCGGGTGCCTCGGCGGGGACGCCCGGTTCGCCGGCCTTCCTGCTGTCGACGGCGGTGATCCTGGTGCTGGGCGCGCTCAGCCTGGCCGTCCTCTGGCGCGACCGGCGCAGCCGCCGCCGGGCCGCTGCGGCCTGAAGCCGCCTCAGAGCCCGCCCGCCACACGCAGGATCGCGCCCGTGGTGTAGGAGGCGTCCGGGGAGAGCAGCCAGGCGATGGCGGCGGCGATCTCCTCGGGGCGGCCGGGCCGGCGCAGCGGCACGGCGGGCGCGACCCGGGCGGCCCGGCCGGGTTCGCCGCCGAGTGCGTGGAACTCGGTGTCGGTGGTGCCGGGGGCCACGGCGTTGACCCGGACGCCGGCGGGGCCGAGTTCCTTGGCGAGCCCGATGGTGAGCGCGTCGACGGCGGCCTTGGTGGCGGCGTAGTGCACGTACTCGCCGGGGCTGCCGAGGGTGGCGGCGGCCGAGGAGACGTTCACTATGGCCCCGCCGGCGCCGAAGTCCCGGGCGGCGCGGCGGGCGCACAGCAGGTAGCCGACCAGGTTGACGTCCACCACTCGGCGCAGGTCGTCGGTGCGCAGGTCGGCGAGCGGGCCGCTCAGGCTGGTGATGGCGGCATTGTTGACCAGTCCGGTGGCCGGGCCGAGCTGCTCGGCTGCCTGGTCGAAGAACCGCTCGACATCGGCCTCGACGGCGGTGTCCAGGCGCAGCGCGACGGCCGTGGCCCCGGCGGCGCGGGCCTGTGCGGCGACCTTCTCGGCAGCCTCCTCGTCCTGCCGGTAGCCGATCGCGAGGTCGTGGCCGTCGGCGGCGAGGCGCAGGCAGAGGGCCGCGCCGATACCGCGGCTGCCGCCGGTGACCAGGGTGACGGGTCGTGACATTGGTGCTCCTCGGTTGTCGTTGGTTCGCGTCGAGGGTATTTGGTTCGCATCGAGGCTATCCAGCGGAAATCGGTCGCCCCGAGCGGACCGGGTGGGTCAGGATGGCAGCATGACCGAGAGCAGCAGCATGGAGCGCCTGGATCCCCCGAACGCCGCCGACGAGGCTGGGATGCTCGCCGCCTGGCTGGACTTCCACCGCAAGACCCTGGCCGTCAAGTGCGCCGGTCTGACGGCGGAACAGCTGAGGAAGCGTTCGGTGGCGCCGTCCTCGTTGACCCTGCTCGGTCTGCTGCGGCACCTCGCAGAGGTGGAGCACTACTGGTACCAGGTGGTGCTGCTCGGTGGGGACGACATCTCGCTGTACTGCGAGGCGGACCGGGACGGCGACTTCAACGACGTGGACACCGCCGATCCCGACGAGGCCTTCGCCACCTGGCGGCGGCAGATCGAGCTGGCGGAGCAGGCGGTGGCCGGGCTCCCGCTGGACACGGTGGGCCGGAAGCAGCGCCGCAACGGGGATGTGACGTTGCGCTGGATCCAGGTGCACATGATCGAGGAGTACGCCCGCCACAACGGGCACGCGGACCTGCTGCGGGAGGCGGTGGACGGCGTCACCGGGGAGTGACCTGACGTCAATTCCGGTTGACATCCGTGGCATTCGGGTGATGTTCGGCCGGACCCGGGAACCCTCCACCGACCTGCGGCGTCCGCACTCAGTAAGAGCGGTGTATGCCATCGGCATGCACCACGAGTTCGACGGCGCGCCAGGGCGGGCGCCAATGCGGTGATCAGTGCGATACTCGGACAGTTCCGACGGGTGGATGACGCGTCAGCTGGTCGCACCGCACACGGAACCGACCGGGGATCAGGACAGGGAGGCGCGGCATGGGAGCACTTCGCGACGAGCACCACAACGGGTGGCTGATGCCGTCCGGTAGCTACCCGGCTGCGGTGTACGAGGACGACTGGGGCACCGCCGACACCATTCCGGCGCTGCCCAACCCGGCGCGGATCGTCTCCGTGAAGCCGACCGGGTTCGAGTCGGCCCGCACCGTCGGTGAGCACGTTCGGTCCGGCACCCCCGTGGTGATGGACGTGACCGAGATGGACGACGCCGAGGCCAAGCGGATGGTCGACTTCGCCTCCGGGCTGGTCTTCGGCACCCAGGGCGGGATCGAGCGGATCGCCCGCCGGGTCTTCCTGCTCACCCCGCCGGAGGTCGAGGTGATGGTGATCGACCGGCCGCTGGACGAGAGCGGGTTCTACAACCAGAGCTGACCGGGGCTGCCCTGGGCGCGGGGCTCAGCTGCCGAGCGGCAGCTCCAGCTCCGCCCAGACCACCTTGCCGTCCTTGGTCGGCCGGCTGCCCCAGCGGTGGGCCAGCTCGTTCACCAGGTACATCCCCCGCCCGCCCTCGTCCTCCGAGCCGGCCGGGCGCAGCCGGGGCTGCTGGCGCCCGGTGTCGCCGACCTCCAGGGTGAGCGTGCGGTCCCGGAAGAGCCGCAGCCGCAGCGGCTCGCCGCCGTGCACCAGGGCGTTGGTGACCAGCTCGCTGACCAGCAGCTCGGCGAAGTCGGCCAGCGGGGTCAGGCCCCAGGCCGTCAGCGCGCCACGGGTGAACCGGCGGGCCGCGGCCGGGATCGGGCCCTCGCCGGTCAGCGGCAGGGTGGCGATCCGGTCCCGGGGCACCGGCAGCGCCCGGGCCATGATCATCGCTACGTCGTCCTCGCTGCCGTCGCGGACCAGGGCGGAGATGACCGCGTCGCTGTGCGCCTCCAGCGTGCGGCCGCGCGCGGCCAGGGTGGCGCACAGCTGGTCGATGCCCTCGTCGATGTCGGCGCCTCGGCGTTCCACCAGGCCGTCGGTGTAGAGGGCCAGGATGCCGCCCTCGGGCAGGCCGAACTCGGTGTTCTCGAAGACTGCGCCGCCGACCCCGAGCGGCACCCCGGGCGGGGTCTCCAGCACCCGGGCCTCGCCCGAGGGGCCCATCACCACCGGCGGCAGGTGCCCGGCGCTGGCCACCGTGCAGCTGCGGTCCACCGGGTCGTAGACCGCGCAGACGCAGGTGGCGAACTGGCCCTCGCCGATCCCGTTGGCGGTCTCGTCCAGCCGGGCCAGCACCTGGGCCGGCGGCATGTCCAGGGTGGCCAGGGTGCGGGCGACGGTGCGCAGCTGGCCCATGGTGGCGGCGGCCCGGATGCCGTGGCCCATCACGTCGCCGACCACCAGCGCGACCCGCCCGCAGGAGAGCGGCACCACGTCGAACCAGTCACCGCCGACCTCGCTGACCACGCTGCTCGGCAGGTAGCGGTAGGCGATCTCCAGGCCGAGGGTGCGGTGGATCTCCTGCGGCAGCAGGCTGCGCTGCAGGGTGAGCGCGGTGTCCCGCTCCCGCCGGTAGAGCCGGGCGTTGTCGATGCTGACGGCGGTGCGGGCGACCAGCTCCTCGGCCAGCGCCACATCGGCCTCGCCGAACGGCACCGGGTTGCGGGCGCGGATGAACTCGGCGCCGCCCAGCACCATGCCGCGGGCCAGCAGCGGGACCAGCAGGTAGGAGTGCAGGCCGGCGGCGAGCGCGGGTTCGACCCGCTCCTGGCGGGCCGCGATGGTCCGCAGCTTGGCCTCGTCCATGTGGGGGACGTAGAGCGTGCGGCCGCTGCGCAGGCTCTTGGTGTACACCCGGCTGGATTCGTAGGCGGTGGTCTCGCCGATGGCGTCGGCGGCTTGGGTGAGCGCGTCCTCGTACGCCTCGCCGGCCGCCACCGCGCGCAGCAGCACGCCCTGGTCGGGCGCCAGCACGCCGGGTTCCTCGCCCTGCAGGATCGGGTCGAGCAGGTCGACGGTGGCGAAGTCGGCGAACCGCGGCACGACTGCGGCGATCAGCTCCTCGGCGGTCCGCTGCATGTCCAGCGTGGTGCCGATCCGGGCGTTGGCCTGGGCCAGCAGGGTGAGCCGCTCCTGGGCGCGGGCGGCGCGGGCCTCGGCCTGGAACCGCTCGGTGACGTCGATGATCGAGGAGCTGACGCCGAGCACCCGCCCGGCCGGGTCGGCGAGCCGGAAGTAGGAGGCCGACCAGGCGTGGTCGTGGCCGGGGTCTCCCGGGGTGCGGCCGTGCGAGCGGGCGTCCAGCACCGGCTCACCGGTGAGCAGCACGTGGCGCATCACGGCCTCGACCTCGGTGGCGTTGATGCCGGGCAGTACGACGTTGATCCGGTGGCCGAGGTGGTCGGCGACCGGCAGGCCGTTGAACCGGGCGAGCGCTTCGTTGAGCCGGACGAAGCGCAACTCGGTGTCGTAGACGGCCAGGCCGATCGGGGACTGGGTGAAGAAGCCGTCCAGCACGGCGAGGTTGGCCTCGACCTGCTGGACGGCTTGCACGTCGGTGCCGGTGGCCAGCACCAGCGGGCGGCCGCCCGGGCCGCTGATGCCGTAGGTGCGCAGCTCCAGCCGGACTTCATGGCCGTCCTTGTGCCGGACCGGGAAGACCCCGGACCAGCGGCGGCCGCCGAGCACCCGCTCGTAGAGACCCATCGCCGCGCCGCGCTGCTGCTCGGTGGTGAGCAGCGGAGCCGCACGCTGCCCGACGATCTCGTCCGCCGACCAGCCGAGCAGCCGTTCGGCGTCCTCACTCCAGTGCAGCACCACGCCGTCGGCGTCGAGCAGGGCGGTGGCGAGCGGGACCAGGCGGTGGCCGTTCAGGCGGGCGGGGTCGATGTGCGGTGCTGGTGTGTCCATCGGCAACCACCCGGCGGCTCGGCTTCGGTCGGCTCGCTTCCAGGTTGCCTGGTGATGGGCGCGGCGGCGACCGGTGGTGACCTCGGGTCAGTTCTGCTCCACCGGTACGGCGGCCGCGCCGTCCACGGCTGCCTGGAGCATCGCCGACCACTGCCTGACCACCCCGGACCGGCGCTGGGTGTCGTCGGTGAGCAGGTTGGCCAGGCCCAGGCCGCGGGCCAGGTCGAGGGTGGCCTGCACGGTCTCGCGGACGCCCGGGGTGCCCTCGTCGAGGCCGAGGAACTCCAGGGCGGCCCGGTGGGACTCGCGGCCGACCCGGTTCTCCAGGGCGATGATCCGGGCCCGCAGCGGCTCCTCGGTGGCGGCGGCCACCCACAGGTGCAGGGCGGCCCGGAACAGCGGGCCGGTGTAGAGGCGGATGATCAACTCCACCACCGCCTCGGTGCGGGCCGGACCGAGCGGCGGCAGCTCCCCGGTGTCGGCGCGCAGGGCGGCCAGCCGCTCGGCCGCCACGTGTTCGACGGCGGCGGTGAAGAGGTCCTCCCGGGTCGGGAAGTGGTGCTGGGCGGCACCGCGGGTGACACCGGCGCGTTCGGCCACCACGGTGACCGTGCTGCCGTTCCAGCCGAGCTCGGCCAGGCAGTCGACGGCGGCCTCCAGGAGCCGCTGGCGGGTGGCGCGGCTGCGGTCCTGCTGGGGGGTGCGGGCGGCGGTGCTCATGACGGTGCGGTCCTTCGGTGGTCCAACGGCGGCACGGGTGACGGGGCCCGGCCACCGCATCTTCGCAGACGGCGGCCGGGGTGCGCCTTGGGGCGGCTAGCGCCCACGCAGCTCACGGCGGAGGATCTTGCCACTGGCGGACTTGGGCACCGCGCTCAGGAAGTCGACGAAACGGACCTTCTTGTACGGGGCGACCCGGTCGGCCACGTAGGCGATCACCTCCGTCTCGGTGAGGCTGCTGCCCGCCGCCCGCACCACGAAGGCCTTGGGGCGCTCGGTGCCCTCCGCGTCGGTGACGCCGACCACGGCGGCGTCCACGATCTGCGGGTGGGTCAGCAGCAGGGCCTCAAGCTCGGCCGGGGCGACCTGGTAGCCCTTGTACTTGATCAGCTCCTTCACCCGATCGATGACATGCAGATAGCCGTTCTCGTCCTGGTAGCCGATGTCGCCGGTGTGCAGCCAGCCGTCCGCGTCGATCATCGCGGAGGTGTCGGTGGGGCGGCCGAGGTAACCCTTCATCACCTGCGGTCCGCGGATCAGGATCTCGCCGGACACCCCGACGCCGGCGTCGGTCTCCAGGCCGTCGGTGCTGATCACCCGCAGCTCGGTGCCGGCGATCAGCTTGCCGACCCCGCCGGGCGCCCGGTTCGGGTCGTCGAGCAGGTCGACATGGCTGGCGGGTGACAGCTCGGTCATGCCGTAGCCCTGCTGGATGGCCGGGAGCTTCAGCCGGGCCGCGGCGACGGCGGCCAGCTCGGCGTCCAGCGGGGCGGCGGCGCTGAGCACGTAGCGCAGCGAGGAGAGGTCGAACCGGTCCACCATCGGGTGCTTGGCCAGCGCCAGCACCACCGGCGGCGCCACCAGTAGGCCCTCCACCTGGTACTGCTGGATCACGGTCAGGAACTGCTCCAAGTCGAACCGGGGCAGCACGATCACGGTGCCGCCGGCCCGCAGCGGGCGGTGCATCAGCATCGTCAGGCCGTAGATGTGGAAGTACGGCAGGACGGCGAGCATCCGCTCGCCGGGGCGGACCGGGCGCACTGCGTCCACCTGGCTCAGGTTGGTGGCGATCGACTGGTGAGTGAGCATCACCCCCTTGGGCAGGCCGGTGGTGCCGCTGGAGTAGGGCAGCGCGGCCAGGTCGGTGGCCGGGGCGATGGCCGGCACCGGGGCCGGGGTGGTGGCGGGCAGGTCGCCGAGGGTGCGGTGGCCGGCCCCGGGTGCGCCGGCGGCCAGGTCGAGCAGGAGGACCTCGCGCACCTTCGGGCCGCCGTCTGCGGTGGCGGCCAGTGAGACCGGCAGCAGCACCTCGGCCGTGATGATCCACTGGGCGCGGCTGTCCCGCAGCTGGTCGGCCAACTCGCCCGGGGTGGCGAGTGAGGAGACGGTGGTGAGCACGGCGCCGGCCCGGCTGACGGCGTAGACCGCGACCGGGTAGGCGATCGAGTTGGGGCTGTGCAGCGCCACGACGTCCCCCGCCGCCACCCCGGCCGCGGCCAGTCCGGCGGCCACCCGCTCGACGGCGTCGGCCAGTTGGGCGTAGCTCAGGCTCTCACCGGTGACGCCGTCGATCAGCGCGGGTGCCTCACCGAACCGGCTGGCGCCGCCCAGTACCGCCTCATGGAGTGGCAGTTCGACCAGGGGGACATCGGGGAACTCGCTGCGAAAAGCCATCGCCACTCCTGCTACTGGGTGTCCGGATCTGACGCGCACCGCGGTGGCGCCGGCTGCCGAAGGTGCTGCTACCCCGGTGCCCGGCGCCCACACGCGCCTTCACTCTCAGTAGGACCGGGGCAGCCCGAGGGAGTGCTGGGCAACGTAGTTGAGGATCATCTCACGGCTGACCGGGGCCACCCGGCCGACCCGAGTGGCGCTCAGCAGGGCGGCCAGACCGTACTCCTGGGTCAGCCCGTTGCCGCCCAGGGTCTGCACGGCCTGGTCGACGGACCGGGTGGCGGCCTCGCCGGAGGCGTACTTGGCCATGTTGGCGGCCTCCCCGGCGGCCAGGTCGTCGCCCGCGTCATAGAGGTGGGCGGCCTTGCGCATCATCAGCCGGGCCAGCTCGACCTCGATGTGGCACTGGGCGAGCGGGTGGGCCAGGCCCTGGTGGGAGCCGATCGGGGCGTTCCAGACGGTACGGGTCTTGGCGTACTCCACGGCGGTGTTGAGCGCCTGCCGGGCCACGCCGAGGGAGAACGCGGCGGTCATGATGCGCTCCGGGTTGAGCCCGGCGAACAGCTGCAGCAGGCCGGCGTTCTCGTCGCCCACCAGCGCGTCGGCGGGCAGCCGGACATCGTCCAGGAAGACCTGGAACTGGCGCTCGGGCGAGACGAGTTCCATCGGGATCGGCCGGTACTCGAAGCCGGGGGTGTCCAGCGGCGTGATGAACAGGGCCGGCTTGAGCTTGCCGGTGCGCGCGTCCGCGGTGCGGCCGACCACCAGCACCGCGTCGGCGCCGTCGAGGCCGGAGATGAAGACCTTGCGGCCGTTCAGCACCCAGTCCTCGCCGTCCCGCTTGGCCACGGTGCTGAGCCGGTGCGAGTTGGAGCCGGCGTCCGGCTCGGTGATGGCGAAGGCCATCCGGCGGCTGCCGTCGGCCAGCGAGGGCAGCCAGGAGCGCTTCTGCTCCTCGGTGCCGAACCGGGCGATGATGGTGCCGCAGATCGCCGGGGTGACCACCAGCATCAGCAGCGGGCAGCCGACGGTGCCCAACTCCTCCAGCACGATCGACAGTTCGTAGACGCCGGCGCCACCGCCGCCGTACTCCTCGGGCAGGTTGACGCCGAGGAAGCCCAGCTTGCCGGCCTCGCGCCAGAGTTCGTCGGTCTGCTCGCCGGCGCGGGCCTTGGCCTGGAAGTAGCTCGCGCCGAAGCGGCGGCCCAGATCGCCGACCGCCTTGCGCAGCGCGATCCGTTCGGGGGTTTCGATCAGCGGGCTCTCGGTGCTGGTCATCACGGGGACTCCTGTTCGGTCAGCGGTTCGTGGTGGCTCAACTGGTCCAACTCGGGCTCGGCGGCGGTGGTTACGACTCGGCGGGGGCCACCACGGCCAGCAGGGCGCCGGGTTCGACCTGCTGGCCGCGGGCGGCGCGCAGTTCGGTGAGCAGGCCGTCGACCGGTGCCACGACCTGGTGCTCCATCTTCATCGCCTCCAGCCAGAGCAGCGGCTGACCGGCCGTCACCTGCTCGCCCACGGCTGCGCCGAGGCGGATCACCGTCCCCGGCATCGGGGCCAGCAGGGCGCCGGGCAGCTGCTGGTCGACCGGCTCCGAGAAGCGCGGCAGCGCGGTCAGCACCAGCGACCGGCCCGGGGTGTCCAGGTGCACCTCGGTGCCGTGGACGGCCACCTCGATGGTGCGGCTGATCCCGTCCAGCTCCAGCACCACCCGGTCCGGCGCGGCCGCCAGCAGCCGCACGCCGGGGTGGTCCTCGGCCTGGAGGCCGGCTCGGGTGATGCGGTAGCGGACCGTCAACTCCTCGCCTTCTGCTGTGCGGTAGCGCTTGACCTGGGGCTGCGAGGGCAGATTGCGCCAGCCGCCGGGCAGTGCGCCGCGGCGGCCGGCGGCGTCGGCCAGAGCGGCGGCGAGCGCGGCCAGTGGCAGGGCGCCCTTGTCGGTGGCGGGCAGCAGGTCGGCCGCGTGCTCGGCGAGGAAGGCGGTGTCCACTCGCCCGGCTATGAAGGCGGGATGGCGAAGCGCCCGGACCAGCAGGTCACGGTTGGTGCCCAGGCCGTGGATCCGGGCCCGGGCCAGTGCGCCGGACAGCTTGCGGGCGGCGGCGGCCCGGGTCGGGGCCCAGGCGATCACCTTCGCCAGCATCGGGTCGTAGTGGATGGACACCGTACTGCCGTCCACCACACCGGAGTCCACCCGCAGCCCGTCGCCGGCCGGCAGGTCGAAGCGGTGCAGGGTGCCGCTCTGCGGCTGCCAGCCGGCGGCCGGGTCCTCGGCGTAGAGGCGGGCCTCGATGGCGTGGCCGTGCGGCTCGGGGGCCCGCTCGGGCAGTGGCTCGCCTTCGGCGACGGCGAGTTGCAGGGCGACCAGGTCGACTCCGGTGACCGCCTCGGTGACCGGGTGCTCGACTTGGAGTCGGGTGTTCATCTCCAGGAAGAAGAACCGGCCGTCGGGGGCCAGCAGGAACTCGGCGGTCCCGGCACCGGTGTAGCCGATCGCTCGGGCGGCGGCGGTGGCTGCCTCGGCCAACTCGGCGCGCAGCTCGGCGTCCAGACCGGGGGCCGGGGTCTCCTCGATCACCTTCTGGTGCCGCCGCTGCAGCGAGCAGTCGCGCTCGCCGAGCGCCCAGACGGTGCCGTGGGTGTCGGCGAGCAGTTGCACCTCGACATGGCGGCCGGTCGGCAGATAGGGCTCCAGGAAGACCTCGCCGCTCCCGAAGGCTGCCGCGGCCTCGGCCTGTGCCATCGTCAACTGGTCGGTCAGGTCGCCCAGTTGGTTGACGATCCGCATGCCGCGACCGCCGCCGCCGGCGGCCGCCTTGACCAGCAGCGGCAGGTCCGCCTCGGTGGCGGCGGCCGGGTCGACGGGTTCCAGCACCGCCACGCCGGCTGCCGCCATCAGCCGCTTGGCGGCGGTCTTGGAGCCCATCGCGGCGATCGCCTCGGCACTGGGCCCGATCCAGGTCAGGCCGGCCGCCTGGACGGCGCGGGCGAACGCCGGGTCCTCGGAGAGGAATCCATAGCCGGGGTGGACGGCGTCGGCGCCGGCCGCGAGCGCCGCCGCCACCAGCAGGTCGGCCCGGAGGTAGGTGTCGCCGGGCGCGGCCCCGGGCAATCGGACGGCGCTGTCGGCCTCGCGGACGTGCGGGGCGTCGGCATCCGGGTCGGAGTACACCGCCACGGTGGCGATTCCGAGGTCGCGGCAGGTGCGGAAGATCCGCCGGGCGATCTCGCCCCGATTGGCGACCAGCAGGCTGGAGATCATGATCTGACGGTCCCTCATATCGGTCACATTCGGAAAACGCCGTAGCCGCGCGCCCCTTGGACGGGGGCGCTGTGGATGGCGGAGAGGCACAGGCCCAGCACGGTGCGGGTGTCGCGCGGGTCGATCACCCCGTCGTCGTAGAGGCGACCGGAGAGGAAGGCGGGCAGCGACTCGGCCTCGATCTGCTGCTCCACCGCCGCGCGGATCGCCGCGTCCGCCTCCTCGTCGTACGGCCGGCCCTTGGCGGCGGCCGACTGGCGGGCCACGATCGAGAGCACGCCCGCGAGTTGCTGCGGTCCCATCACCGCCGACTTGGCGCTGGGCCAGGCGAACAGGAAGCGCGGCTCATAGGCCCGCCCGCACATGCCGTAGTGCCCGGCCCCGTAGGAGGCGCCGATCAGCACCGACAGATGCGGGACGGTGCTGTTGGAGACCGCGTTGATCATCATCGCGCCGTGCTTGATGATGCCGCCCTGCTCGTACTCCTTGCCGACCATGTAGCCGGTGGTGTTGTGCAGGAAGACCAGCGGGATGTCCCGCTGGTTGGCCAACTGGATGAACTGCGTGGCCTTCTGCGACTCCTCGCTGAACAGCACGCCCTGCGCGTTGGCCAGGATGCCCACCGGGTAGCCGAACATGGTGGCCCAGCCGGTGGCCAGGCTGCTGCCGTACCGCGGCTTGAACTCGTCGAAGTCCGAGTCGTCCACGATCCTGGCGATCACCTCGCGCGGATCGAAGGGCACCTTGAGGTCACCGGGGACGATGCCGAGCAGTTCCTCCTCGTCGTAGCGCGGCGGGGCGGCGGCCGGGTCGAGGCCGGGCCCGGCCTTGCGCCAGTGCAAGCGGTGCACGATCCGGCGGGCCTGGCGGATCGCGTCGGGCTCGTCCACCGCGAAGTAGTCGGCCAGGCCCGAGACTCGGGCGTGCATCTCGGCGCCGCCCAGCGACTCGTCGTCGCTCTCCTCGCCGGTGGCCATCTTCACCAGCGGCGGACCGCCCAGGAAGACCTTGGCCCGCTCCTTGACCAGCACGGTGTGGTCGGACATGCCCGGCACATAGGCGCCGCCGGCGGTGGAGTTGCCGAACACCACCGCGATGGTGGGGATCCCGGCTGCGGAGAGCCGGGTGAGGTCACGGAAGAGTGCCCCGCCCGGGATGAAGATCTCCTTCTGGCTGGGCAGATCGGCCCCGCCGGACTCCACCAGGCTGATCACCGGCAGCCGGTTGCGCATCGCGATCTCGTTGGCCCGCAGCGACTTGCGCAGCGTCCACGGATTGCTGGCACCGCCGCGCACCGTCGGGTCGTTGGCGGTGATCAGGCACTCGGTGCCGGCCACCGTGCCGATGCCGGTCACCAGGCCGGCGCCGACCGGGAATTCACTCCCCCAGGCTGCCAGCGGCGAGAGCTCCAGGAACGGCGAGTCCTCGTCGAGCAGCAGCTCGATCCGCTCCCGGGCCAGCAACTTGCCGCGCTTGTGGTGGCGTTCGACGTACTTGGGGCCGCCGCCGACCAGCGCCTTGGCGTGTTCGGCGTCCAGGTCGGCGAGTTTGGCGAGCATCGCGGTGCGGTGGGCGTGGTAGTCCGCCCCCGTCGGGTCGAGCCGGCTGGCCAGCACGGTCATGCGGTCACCAGCCCTTCGGTGGGCGCCGGTCGGGTCACAGCAGGCTCTCCGGGATCTCGACGTGACGGGAGCGCAGCCACTCCCCCAGGGCCTTGGCCTGCGGATCGAACCGGGCCTGGGCGGCGACTCCCTCGCCCAGCAGTCCCTCGATCACGAAGTTCACGGCCCTCAGGTTGGGCAGCAGATGGCGGGTGATGGTCAGTTCGGCGGTCTCCGGCAGCAGTTGGCGAAGCCGGTCCACCGTCAGGGTGGCGGCCAGCCAGGGCCAGGCGGCGTCACTGCGGACCCAGACGCCGAGGTTGGCGTCGCCGCCCTTGTCGCCGCTGCGGGCGCCGGCGATCAGGCCGAGCGGGGCGCGGCGGGTCGGGCCGGTGGGCGGTGCGGAGGTCTCGGGTTCGGCGGCCTCGGGTGCTGCGACCTTGGGTTCGGCGGCCTTGGGTTCGGCAGCCTCGGGTTCGGTGACCTCACGTTCGGCGGCCTCGGGCGAGGGTTCGAGGGTGACCGGCGCGGGGGCGACGGCCTGGCGTGTGCCGTCCGAGCGCACCGCCCAGTGCGGCACCTCGTCCTGCGCCACGAAGGCGCTGCTGAACACCCCGTACGGCGCGCCGGGCCCGGGTGGCGCCGTGAGATGGAACCCCGGGTAGCCGGCCAGGCCGAGCTCCACGGCGGCCGAGCTCACCGCGCGGCCGACCTTGGCCTGGTCGGCGTCCCGCACCGTCAGTTGCAGGAGTGCGCTGGCCTGCTGCTCGGTCGCGGCGTCCGGCTGGTCGGTGCGGGCCAGCGTCCAACGGACCTCGGCCGGCCCGTCCGCCAGCACCGGGTCCAACTGGTCGCGGATCAGCGCGGCCTTGGCCTCGATGTCCAGGCCGGTGAGGACGAACACCACCTCGTTGCGCCAGCCGCCGAGCCGGTTGAGGCCCACCTTGAGGGTGGCCGGCGGGGCCTCGCCGCGCACTGCGCTGATCCGCACCCGGTCCGGGCCCTGCTGCTCCAGCCGGACGGTGTCCAGCCGTGCGGTGACGTCCGGGCCCAGGTAGCGGGGACCGCCGGTCTCGTACAGCAGTTGGGCGGTGACCGTGCCCACGGTGACCGCGCCGCCGGTGCCCGGATGCTTGGTGATCACGCTGCTGCCGTCGGCGTGCAGTTCGGCGAGCGGAAAGCCGGGGTGGCGGGTGTCGTGCTCGGTGAAGAAGGCGTAGTTGCCGCCGGTGGCCTGGGCACCGCACTCCAGCACATGGCCGGCCACCACGGCGCCGGCCAGCGCGTCGAAGTCGGTGCGGCTCCAACCGAAGTGCGCCGCTGCCGGGCCGACCACCAGGGCGGCGTCGGTGACCCGGCCGGTCACCACCAGGTCGGCGCCGGCGGTCAGGCAGTCGGCGATGCCGAAGGCACCCAGATAGGCGTTGGCGGCGAGCAGTCCGGCCGGATCGGCGAACTCGGCGGCCCTGGGCAGCAGATCGTCACCGGTGACGTGTCCCACCTTGAGGTCGAGGCCCTGACGCTGCGCCAGTTCACCGATCTTCAGGGCGAGACGCGCGGGGTTGAGCCCCCCGGCGTTGACCACGATCCGCACGCCCCGGTCGTGCGCCAACCTGAGGCACTCCTCCAACTGGCGCAGAAACCCCTTGGCGTAGCCGAGTTCGGGGTCCTTGAGCCGCTCCCGAGCCAGGATCAGCATGGTGAGCTCGGCCAGGTAGTCCCCGGTGAGCACATCCAGCGGCCCCCCGGTGAGCATCTCCCGGAAGGCGGCGAACCGGTCCCCGTAGAAGCCGGAGGCGTTGCCGATCCTCAGCGGCGTGACGGTGGACGCGGATGCGGGGTTGGGCATGCGTGGGCAGCCTCTCTGGCGCGGCACACGGGACGCACATGATGGTGGGTCAAGATGACGAAAAAAGCAATCACGCATGCTTGTTTTTGCCACTCTGAGGAGCGTGCCGTGGCGATATCGTTACGCGCTGTCCGCATCCGTCGGGGATGCGTCGAGGGGAAGGCCCACGG
The DNA here is from genome assembly GCF_006636205.1 of Kitasatospora acidiphila. Taxonomy (NCBI): domain Bacteria; kingdom Bacillati; phylum Actinomycetota; class Actinomycetes; order Kitasatosporales; family Streptomycetaceae; genus Kitasatospora; species Kitasatospora acidiphila. The sequence goes on from NZ_VIGB01000003.1 coordinate 522,798, forward strand.
TGTTCACGAGCGTCCTGATGGTCGAGCAGCCGCTGTCCGCGACAGACGTCGACTTCGTCACCACCCTGCACGACGACGACATGTCCTTCGTCGTCCTGATGCAGCCACGCGGCAAGGAGGACCGGCTTCTTCGCGCGATCGACGATGTCGCGCTCGGCGAGCTCGACGAGGCGGTGCACGAGCGCGATGAGCCCGAGGGCGAGGCAGCCCTGAAGCCTGCCGCGGTGGCGTTGGAGCACTCACTCAGGGCGCTGCGGGCGGCGGGCTGTGCGGCCGTTGGCCAGGTCGTCGATGACCATCCGCTGGACCTGCTGCGGTCGGTGGTCGATCAGACGCATGCCGATGAGGTGATCGTGCTGGTGGCCCCGCACCTGGTGGAGGAGTTCTTCCACCGGGACTGGGCGAGCCGGGCCCGCCACAAGGTGGGTGTTCCGGTTCTGAAGCTCTACGCCCACGCCGACGAGGAGGGGGCGGCGCAGGCGGACTGATCCGGCGCAGGGCGGATCGTCACGCTGCTGGGTGACTGTCGCCGAATCGGCGCTCGCAGTCGCCGCGCCTAGAGCCGGCCCGGGTACGGGCCTGAGCCGCTCACGCGGTCGTAGATCCGGCGAAGCCAGGGGGCACGGACGGCGGGGAGCCGGGCCAGGGTGTGCAGGAACACGCCGGAGTCCGGCTCGAACAGCTGCCGGGGACGCAGTGGCAGCGGCTCGTCGCGGAGTACGAGCTCGGGCAGTCGGCCGGTCGCTGGGATCAGCAACCGGTCGTTGTGGAAGGCCAGGTGAATCCACACGTCGGCGGAGAGCGGCACGGCGGCTGCGGCACCGGGCGGCTGCCACACCTCCCCCGTCTGCGGGTGTCGCGGCACCAGTAGCAGGTCGGGGGCCGGATCCCGGACCGGCAGACCCGGGCCGGCCAAGGCCAGCGTCTTCGCGGGCGGCGGCCCCGGAAGGAGTCTGCCGAGCGGTCGCCGGAACATCTCCGCGATCAGGCCGTCAGGGACGGCCACGGCTTCGCCTCCCGAGGCTGCCACCAGGTGGGCCAAGGCCTCCCCGGCCGTCGCCTCCCAGCGGGAGTCCCAGAATCCGCCGGGTGCGATCGGCGGGGTGCCGTTCGTCTCCTGGAGCAACGCTGCCCAGTCGAGCGCCCGGTCGGCGTGGCCGTCAACCGGGATGCGGCGCACCGCCTCCCGTGCCAGCCGCACCTCCTGCCAGCGGTCGCAGTCATCGATGCGGGTCCCGACCGGCGCACCGCAGCTCGCGCATCGCAGGTTGGGCCCCTCCCCGCCGTCGACCCCGCAGCACGCGGAACGGCTCGACTCCGGGGTCAGCACCGTGTTGCAGGCGTCACCGGGGGCCATCACGAACGTTCCCCACGCCCCTGCCGACGGGAAGGCGACCGGCGCGAACAGCCCCCGGGCCACCGCCTCGCCCTCTCCGAGTTCGCTCCACGGCCGCCCGGGCGGCCCCCATGGCTCCGGGTCCACGGCATACGTCCCGGCCGCCATCAGCGGCGGGAGCCACCGCTCGCGGCCGTACGACTGGTGAGCCAGCACCGGGAGCGCGACCTGCGACAGCGGGACGGTCAGCGGGCAGTCGCATCCCGCACAAGCGAACATCTCCCCCATGACCCCTCCCCCGGCTGGCTGGATTGTTCCAGTCGACCGGGAGCGGGGCCAACAGCCTTATCGGTCGGCTCAGTCGCCCAGCCGGGCTTCCAGGCTCTCGATCCGCGCGACCAGCGGCTGGAGTTGCTGCTGCAGCTGCTGCTGGAGCAGCGAGGTGAGCTGGCCGGCGGAGGGGGGCGTGGTGCCCTGGCTGGCGCGCAGGTAGTTGTAGCCGACCAGGGCGGCGGCCACCGCGCGGCGGGTCAGCTTGGGCTCGGCGCCGGCCGCCCGCAACACCTCGCCGCCGGCGCCGCCGGGCTCGGCGACCAGGCCGAGCAGCAGGTGCTCGCACCCCACGTAGTTGTGGCCGAGCATGCCGACCTCGGCCACGGTGAGCTCCAGCGCCCGGGCGGCCGGGCCGCTGAACCGCAGCGCGCTGTCCGGGCCCTGTTCCGGCTCGGCGGACGGGGCACCTGCCAGCGCCGCGGTGAGCTGCTCGGGGGCGATCTCCAGCGCGCCGAGCACCTGGAGCGCCAGGTTGCCGCCCTCGGCGAGCAGGCCGGCGAGCAGGCGGGCGGTGGAGACGTTCGGCTCCCCCGCCTCGCGGGCCTGCTCGATGGCGAGGCGCACCGCGCTGCGGGCCCGGTCGGTGAACCGGGCCAGCGCGGGCTCGCCACCGTCCAGGTCCTGGGTGACGGCCGCCTGGATCGCGTTCGCCTGGCGGACTGCGTGCTCCAGGGCGCGCTGGCAGATCGGCGAGACCGACAGGCCAGTCGCCCGGACGGCGTCGGCGAGCTCATCGGGCAGGTACACGTTGATCTTGGGCATGGCTGATGCCTCCGAAGGCCTCGTTGGGACCGATGCCAGAGTTGTACCCCGCAGCGGGGGTATGGCGATATAACCCCATGAGGCACTGCCCGCCTTTTGCCGCACTCGGAAGTAGCTGGGAGTCGGCTGCGACCCACTCCGGGCGATACTTCGGCGGATCGCCACATATCGGACAGCCGCGGCCGTCGAGCTGCCAGCTCCACGGCGGGAACTCCCAGCCGGACCCAGGGTTTCCCAACGACGGTGCGCAACAGTCGGTGACGTCGCCGGCGCTACCGCCCGCTGCATCAGCGGCACCGAAGCTTCTGCGCCAATTCGTCTGCACCACTGCAGCGCTGTGCCGAGGCGCTGCATAGGAGCACCACACCAAGCGCAATCCGAACCCGCTCATCGAAGACCAGGAGGCACCGGCCTTGTCCCGGACCACCATCCGCACCGTCGGGGCCGCCGCACTGCTCGCCGCCGGCCTGCTGCTCACCGGCTGCTCCTCCAGCAGCTCCAACACCAACGCGGCGTCGGCCTCGATCTCGCCGTCCGCCAGCGCCTCCGGTAGCGGTGCGGCTGGGCGTGCCGCGTACATGGCCTGCCTGAAGGACCACGGCGTGACGCTGCCCACCGGCCGTCCCAGCGGCCACCCGAGCGGCGCCCCGGGCGGCGGCGGCAACGGCGGTGGCAACGGCGGCGGCGGACCCTGGGGTGGCGGCGGCTCGCCCGACCCGGCCCGGCAGGCCGCGATGCAGGCCTGCGCCTCGCTGCGCCCGCAGGGCGGCGGTGGCGGGCGCGGCAACGGCGGCGGCCCCAACAGCTCGGCGATGCAGGCCTTCAGCAGCTGCCTCAAGGACCACGGCGTGACGCTGCCGACCAGCGGCGGCCTGCGGGCCCTCAACACCGCCGATCCCAACACCGCCGCCGCCTACAAGACGTGCGCCCCGCTGCTGCCGGCCCGTCCGTCCGGCTCTCCCTCGGCGGGAGCGACCGACAGCCCCAGCGCCTGATCGGCCAACTCCTGGGCGGTTACCGTCACTTGCCCACTGGCTGGGACAAGCCCACGGTAGCCGCCCAGGAGAAGTCGTCCGCCTCGCCGTGGGCCGGCGCGATCCACTCGAGGTACGGATCGGCCAGGGCCAGCACCTCGTCCCGCCGCTCGGCCGCGCCGCGCAGGCTGATCCCGACCGCGTACACCTCGCCGGTGTCGCGCAGCGGCCCGGCCAGCGCGGCGGCAGCGACATCGGTGCGCACGACCAGGCCCGGGGCCTCGGTGAACAGCCACGCCACCTTGCGGGCGCGGGCCGCCGGCGACAACTGGGCGGTGAACCGCTCCCGGGCCGCCGCGTCGAGATAGCTCAGCAGCGAGGCGGTGAAGACCACGACCGGCTGCTCGCCCGGCATTTCGGCGATCAGCCGCGCGGTGTCCCGCACGGCGTCGGCGCGGACCAGCGGGTACGGTTCGCGCCGCGCCAGCTCGATCGCCGCCCGCAAGGTGGCCAACTCGCGGACCTGCTCGGGCCAGATGAACGCCTCCAACCAGGGCCCGGCAGCCGGGTCGGCGGCCAGGTCCACCGGCTCCAGATCCGCACCCATGCGATGCGCCACCACCGGTGCCTCGCCCGGCAGTTGGTCCGCCGGGCCGCCGCCGCGCACGGTGGTGGAGAGCGTCAGAGGCGCGCCGCCACCGGCCTGTGCCAGCTGGTAGGCGTAGCGGTCGAAGTGCAGGTTCAGCCCGGCGCTGGTGCCGACCTCCAGCAACGTCAGCGACCCTGGCCAGTGAGCCGCGATCCGGTGCAGCCCCAGACGCAGCGCGAAGCACCGCCGGATCTCGTTGGTCTGGGTGTTCCGAGTGGCCAACAACTCGGCCAGCTCGTCCGATTGTTCGGCCGAGGCGCAGCGTCCGCAGCGCCAGCGGGGCTGCCATCGGCAGGGTGGTGGCCGTGCCGAGGTCGACGCCGTCCGGGACGGATGCCAGCCAGGCGGCGTCGGCGACCACGTAGTCGGCGAACGCGTCCTCGGCCAGCGTGGCGACCCGCTGCCCGGTCAACTCGCCTGCCACGCCGGGGCCGACGGCCTCGACGGTGCCGACCACGTCGCCGGTGAGGATGCCCGGCAGCGGCTGGTTGAAGATGGAGCCGACTCCCCGACGGAACTCGGTGTCGACGAAGTTGGCCCCGATCGCCTCGGTGCGCAGCAGTACCTGCCCCGGGCCGGGGACGGGGGTGTCGGCCTCCTCCAGGGTCAGAACCTCGGGGCCGCCGTACTGGTGGTAGCGAACGCGTCGCATGATGCCTCCCTGATGCGGTGAACGCACCGGCCGATAAACTGGACCGACGGTCAGCTTTCATCAGGGGCCGTACTGGACCGCCAGTCCAGTTGTCCATGGAGTACGACGTGAACGACATGAACAGGAGTGGGCGGAGCATGACGGAAGGCAGACGCGAACGCGCCGACGCGACCCGGAACCGGCGCGCGATCCTGCGGGCGACCGAGGAACTGCTCGCGTCCCAACCACCCGAGCAGGTCTCGATGGAGCGGATCGCGGCCGCCGCGGGGGTGGGCAAGGGGACCGTCTTCCACCGCTTCGGCAGCCGGATGGGCCTGATGCTCGCCCTGATGCAGGAGCGGGCGCTCGACCTGGGCGAGGCCGTGCGCACCGGGCCGCCGCCGCTGGGTCCCGGCGCGCCGGCCCGGATGCGCGTACTCGCCTTCCTGGACGCCGTGGTCGACATGGTCGCCCGCAACAAGAGCCTGCTGGCCGCCCTCGGCCACGCCGTCACCACCACCCCGCACGCGCACGACGACCAGCCGCGCGGTGCGCACCCGGTCTACCAGGAGTGGCACACCCACCTCAGCGCCCTGATCGCCGAGCAACGCCCCGACCTGGACGCCGACTTGGTCGCCCACCTGCTGCTCAGCGCACTTCAGAGCGACCCCGTGCTGCGGCTGCTGGAGCGGGGCGATGGCCGGCGACTCGCCGACACCCTGCGGGAGTTGGCCACCGGGCTGCTCGACAGGCAGCCGTGAACACCGAACCGCGCACCTTTCCGCCACGGCCGATCCGTGGCCTGCGGGCGCGCTTTGTGCGCCAGTTCAGCTGTCCGTCCGACTTCGCGGACGTCACGGTGGACTTCGAGCCCTGGGAGGACGGCTTCACCTTCGAGGTCGACCGCGAGGCCACCGTGGTCAACGATCCCGGCCCGCGCGAGCTGGCCGCCTACCACGCGGCCCTGGCCGCCGGAATGCGCGAGGAATTGGCCGAGTTGGCCGAGTCGGCGAGCGGCGGCGGCCTGGTGGTGGCGGTGGCCGTCGTGGTGCGCCGCACCGTCGTGCATGACGTCGACTCGCACGCCGGGGCGTTCCACCGGGCCGGTCGCCTCGTGGTGCGGGAGGCCTTCGACCAGGCGTACGGCGGACCGAGCAGGCCCGAACGCCGCCGGGCGGCCCCGAGTCGGTGAACTCGGAGCCGCCCGGCGCGTCGAAACGGGAGCAGACGGGATCAGTGCTGCTGAGCGGCCTTGATCTGCGCCCAGGAGCGGGGCTGGGCCACCGGTGCGGCGGCGGTGGCCGAGTGCGCCTGGCCGGCAGTCGGCTGGGCCGGCTTGGTGGCAGTGTAGAGCCAGGTGTGGAACAGGTCGCCGAGCTGCTTGCCGGAGATCCGCTCGGCCAGCGCCTGGAACTCGGCGATGGTCCCGTTGCCGTAGCGGTGCTCGGTGGGCCACGCCTTGAGCAGCTTGAAGAAGGCGTCGTCCCCGATCGTGTTCCGCAGCACCTGGATGGCCAGGGCGCCCCGGTCGTAGACCGCGTCGGCGAACTGGTTGGCCGCGCCCGGGTCGCCGGGCTTGACGGTCCAGAACGGGTCGTCGGCCGGGTGCGAACTGTAGACGTAGTCGGCGAGTTGCTGCGTGGTGCCCTCGTCCTCGTGCTCCGACCAGAGCCACTGGGCGTAGGTGGCGAAGCCCTCGTTGAGCCAGATGTCGCTCCAGTGCTCCAGCGAGACGCTGTCGCCGTACCACTGGTGCGTCAACTCGTGGACGACCACGGAGGGGTTGGCCCCGTTGGCGAACTGCCGGGGGCTGTAGAACACCCGGGTCTGGGTCTCCAGGGCGTAGTGGGTGGGCACATTGGGCACGTAGCCGCCGACCGTGCTGAACGGGTAGGGGCCGAAGTACCCGCTCAGCCAGTCGACCAGCTCCCCGGTGCGCTCGACGCTGGAGCGCGCCGCGTCCTCGTTGTCGCCGAGGTCCGGGCTGTAGGCGTTGATGACCGGGATGCCGCTGGGGCTGGTGCCGGTGGTGATGTCGAACTTGCCGATCGCCAGGGTCGCCAGGTAGGTCGCCTGCGGCTTGTTCTCGCGCCAGTTGTAGCGCGTCCAGCCGAGCTTCGAACTCGTCGAGGTGAGCACGCCGTTGCTGATCGCCTGGGTTCCGTCGGGGACCAGCACGGAGACGTCGAAGGTGGCCTTGTCCGACGGGTGGTCGTTGCTGGGGAACCACCACCAGGCGGCCTCCGGCTCGTCGGCGATCACGGCGCCGTCGGGGGTGCGCTGCCAGGCGTCGAAGCCGTAGGTGGAGACCGTGGACGGCACACCGGAGTACTGCACCACGATGGTCGCCTGGCTGCCGTCGGCCAGTGGCGCGTCGGGGGTGACCTGCAGCTTCTGCACCCCGACCACCGAGAACTTCGCCGGATGGCCGTTGACCAGCACCGAGTTGACGTTCAGCGCGAAGTCCAGGTCGAAGCTGGAGAGGTTTTGGGTCGCGGTGGCCAGCAGCGTCGCCGTGCCCTCCAACTGGTCGGTGGCGGGCTGGTACTTCAGCCGCAGGTCGTAGTGCGACACCCGATAGCCGCCGTCCCCGTAGGTCGGGTAGTACGGGTCGCCCGCGCCGGGCGCGCCGGGCGTCGGGGTGGCGGCGGAGGCCGGGACGGCCAGCAGCAGGGTGGCCGCTGCGGCGGCCGAGACGAGCAGCTTCTTGCGCACGGGGCTCCTCCGGATCAGTGGGATCAGCGTCTGGTTGACGCTGCCTCAGATCCCTGTCCCGATGGAAGGCCGCATACGCGAGATTTATGAGGTGTTCACGCTCAGAAACAGGCCATTTGTGCGTTCGACTCAACCCGGCAGGTCAAAGCGCCCGCTCAGCCCAGCCCCGCCGCCACGGTCTCCAGCGCCCGCAGCACCGGCCGGATCAGCGGATGCTTCTCGGCACCGCCCCGGACGGCGGCGAAGACCTTGCGAGTGGCCAGGGCGCTGTCCACGGCCCGCACCGCCACCTGGTCGAGCTCGACCCCGCGCAGCGCCGAGCGCGGCACCAGCGCCACCCCGGCGCCGGCCGAGGCGAGCGCGATCACCGCGCGGAAGTCGTCGGAGGAGTGCACCAGGCGGGGCGCGAAGCCGGCGTGCTCACAGGCCAGCAGCACCACGTCATGGCAGGGGTTGCCCGGGTAGGGGCCGATCCACGTCTCGGCGGCCAGCTCAGCCATCGGTATCGGGCCCGACCCGGCGGCCAGCCGGTGGTCCAGCGGCAGCACCGCCTCGAACGGCTCGGCATAGAGCGGGTACCGGGCCAGCCGCTGGTCGTCGGCGCGCGGCGCGCCCCGGTACTCGACGGCGACGGCGAGGTCGGCCTGCCCGTCCAGCAGCATCGGCAGGCTGGCGTCCCCCTCGGCGTCCAGCACCTTGAGCCGCACACCGGGGGCGGTGTCCACCAGGGCGGCGATCGCAGGGGCCAGCACCATGGAGATGCCGGTGGCGAAGGAGGCCACCGTGACCTCGCCCTGGGCGCCCGACGCATAGGCGGCCAGATCGGCTTCGGCCCGCTCCAGCTGGGCCAGCACGGCGTCCGCGTGGCCAACCAGGATCTCGCCGGCCGCCGTCAGCCGGACCCCGCGCCCGTCCCGGGCCAGCAGTGCGTGCCCGGTCTCCTGTTCCAGCGCGGCCAGTTGCTGGGAGACGGCGGACGGGGTGAGGTAGAGCGCGGCGGCCGCGGCGGTCACCGTTCGGTGGTCCGCCACGGCACGCAAGGTCCGCAGGCGTCTGGTGTCGATCACCCGGTCAATTCTGCCAGGAATTGTGACCAGTTCTGACGACAGGCTTGACAGGGTCCCGTCGACCGCACTCAGGTCACGCGTTCAGCCCCGGCCGACGGGCTCAGGCGTCCAGCGCCGCCCGGGCGTCGACGAAGGCCGCGATGGCCCGCTCGACGTCCTCGGTGGAGTGCGCGGCGGACAGCTGGACCCGGATCCGGGCCTGGCCGTGCGGGACCACCGGGTAGGAGAACCCGATCACGTAGACGCCGCGCTCCAGCAGCAGCTCGGCCAGCCGGCCGGCCCTGGCCGCGTCACCGATCATCACCGGGGCGATGGCGTGCTCGCCGGGCAGGACCTCGAAGCCGGCCTCGGTCATCTTGGTGCGGAACAGCTCGGTGTTGGCGGCCAGGCGCTCGCGCAGCTCGTGCGAGGTCTCCAGCAGGTCGAGGACCTTGAGCGAGGCGGCGGCGATCACCGGGGCCAGCGAGTTGGAGAACAGGTACGGGCGGGACCGCTGGCGCAGCAGCGCGACGATCTCCCGGCGGGCGGCGACGTAGCCGCCGGAGGCCCCGCCGAGCGCCTTGCCGAGGGTGCCGGTGATGATGTCGACCCGGTCCATCACCCCGTGCAGCTCCGGGGTGCCGCGGCCGTTCGGGCCGACGAAGCCGACGGCGTGCGAGTCGTCCACCATGACCATGGCGTCGTAGCGGTCGGCCAGGTCGCAGATCTCGGCCAGCGGCGCCAGATAGCCGTCCATCGAGAAGACGCCGTCGGTGACGATCAGGCGGCGGCGGGCGTCCTGGGTCTCCTTGAGGGCCTGCTCCAGGGCGTCCATGTCGCGGTTGGCGTAGCGCTTGCGCTTGGCCTTGCTGAGCCGGATGCCGTCGATGATGCTGGCGTGGTTGAGCGCGTCGGAGATCACCGCGTCACGCTCGTCGAGCAGGGTCTCGAAGACACCGCCGTTGGCGTCGAAGCAGGAGGAGTAGAGGATGGTGTCCTCCTGGCCGAGGAAGGCCGACAGCCGCCGCTCCAGCTCCTTGTGCACGTCCTGGGTGCCGCAGATGAAGCGCACCGACGCCATCCCGTAGCCCCAGCGGTCCAGCGCCTCCTTGGCGGCGGCGATCACCTCGGGGTGGTCGGCCAGGCCCAGGTAGTTGTTGGCGCAGAAGTTCAGCACCTCTCCCGGGCGGCCGCCGGAGGTCACGGTGACCTCGGCGTTCTGCGGGGTGCCGATCACGCGCTCGGGCTTGAACAGGCCGGCCTCGGTGATCTCGTCGAGGGTGGCCTGGATGTCGTCGCGCACAGAGTTGAACACAGCTCTCCTAAAGCGGTACCTGGTGCGGCAGTTGGGGCAGAAGGGTCAGACGTTCGACCAGTCGAGGATGATCTTGCCGCAGCGGCCGCCGGCCGCCTCGTCGAACGCGGCCTCGAACTCCTCGGCCGGGTAGCGGCCGGTGATCACCGGGGAGAGGTCGAGGCCGCCCTCCAGCAGCACCGACATCGCGTACCAGGTCTCGAACATCTCACGGCCGTAGATGCCCTTGATGGTGATCATCGAAGTGACCACCTTGGCCCAGTTGATCGCGAACTCCTCGGCGGGCAGGCCGAGCATCGCGATCTTGCCGCCGTGGGTGAGGTTGTCGATCATCGAGCGCAGCGCCTCGGGGCGGCCGGACATCTCCAGGCCGACGTCGAAGCCCTCGCGCAGGCCGAGCTTCTGCTGGCCCTCCTCGATGGTGTGCTGGGAGACGTCCAGGGCCAGCGAGACGCCGACCTTGCGGGCCAGGTCCAGGCGGTACGGGCTGACGTCGGTGATCATCACGTGCCGGGCACCGGCGTGCTTGGCGACCGCCGCCGCCATGATGCCGATCGGGCCGGCGCCGGTGACCAGCACGTCCTCGCCGACCAGCGGGAAGGAGAGCGCGGTGTGCACGGCGTTGCCGAACGGGTCGAAGATCGCGGCCACGTCCAGGTCGACCGGCACCCGGTGCACCCAGACGTTGGAGGCCGGCAGCGAGACGTACTCGGCGAACGCGCCGTCCCGGTTGACGCCCAGCCCGACGGTGTTGCGGCACAGGTGGCGCCGGCCGGCCAGGCAGTTGCGGCACTTGCCGCAGACCAGGTGGCCCTCGCCGCTGACCAGGTCGCCCACGTTGACCTCGGCGACCGACGAGCCGATCTCGACGACCTCGCCGACGAACTCGTGCCCGATCGTCATCGGCGTTCTGATGGTCTGCTGCGCCCAGCCGTCCCACTTGCGGATGTGCAGGTCGGTCCCGCAGATGCCGGTCCGCAGCACCTTGATCAGCACCTCGTCGGGGCCGATGGTCGGCTCCGGGACCTCGGTCAGCCACAGTCCGGGCTCGGCGTGCTTCTTGACGAGTGCCTTCATGGCTGCGGCTCCTGACGGGGCGGTGGGGCGGGAGGGGTCCAGGGGCCCGGTCGCGGCGCCATTCCGCGCCGGGCCCGGGAGCAATCTGCCTGGTAGGAGGGGGTGCGGTCCATCGAGGAATTCTTAACGGCCGCCACAGCTCGGCTTCACGATGGTGCCCGAGCAGGGTCCGGGCGACCGTTGCGCCATGCCGGTCCTCACTCGCACGGGCGACGCGCAGCGAGCGACGGCGGGCCGCCGGAGCGGCACCTCGCGGCCTTGTCCCACTGATTTTCGAATTCCGGTGGCCATCGAACCCGTGACCGGCACGCCGCCAACTGGCGGAAGGTCCCGGCCGCATCTGCATGCGGACCTCGCTGCCCCAGTGTCCTAATGAGCGTACTGCCTCGGTGCCCGATTCACGGGCATTTCAACGGCATTGTTCCCATCTAGTTTTGGAGGAATCACCCATGCTCCACCGCATCAAGTGGGCGCTGGTCGTGGCCGCCGCCGCAGGCTTCGCCGCCGTGCCCACCGTCGCCTCGGCCCAGTCCTTCTCCGGCAACGTCGGCACGGTGATCGTCGGTGACCACAACCAGGTCGCCGGCGACGACATCATCAACGCCGGTTGCGACGCCAACGTCGGCTCCTTCAACGGCTCGCACGACGAGCACCACCACGGGCGCAAGTGCGACCGGGACGAGGACCGCGACCACGGCGACAAGTGCGACCGGCACCACCACCACCACCACGGGGACGACAACGGCCGGAACGAGAACGGCCGGGACGACGAGGGCAGGCACCACGAGCACGGCAAGGACTCGGACGAGAACGCGAGCGGCAACTTCGGCACGGTGATCGTCGGTGACCACAACCAGGTCGCCGGCAAGGACATCATCAACGCCGGCCGTGACGTCAACCTCGGCTCCTTCAACGGCTCCGACCTGGACGAGGAGATGGGGAGCCTGCTGAGCGGCCTCTAAGCCGATGACGCAGTGAGACGCCTCAAGCGCGTCCGTCCGCCCGCCCGCATTCCGCAGGCGGGCGGACGGCTGTGACGGGCGCTCGCGACCGATGGGGGTGACGGCCGGTGGGGGACGGTGACGGCTGCCCCGGGACGGGCCCGTAGGGTGCCGATCATGAACGAATCGACCTTGGCCCTGATCCTGGACGACGCCGCCCGCGGCCGGTTCCCGCCCACCGACGGCAGCGTCACGGTGGTGCCGCAGCCCGATGAGCGGGAGGCCGGGGTGCTGGCGCTCTGCGCGCACGCCGTGGTGTTCAGCGACGAGGACCCTCAGTGGATCCGCAAGACCATCGCGGGCGCCTCGCACGACCAGCTCGCCGCGCCGCTGTCGCCGCACTTCCTGGTGGCCCTAGCGGAGCGGACCGGGCGGCGGATCGGCAACAGCGACCTGCTGACGGTGGCTCAACGGCTGCCCGGCGAACCGCCGTTGCCGCTGGTGGAGATCGAGGACCGGGAGCACCCGCGCGTGGTCCGGGCACTGCGGTTCCGCGACGGGGTGCGGGTCTGGGAGGCGCCGGGCGGCGGCCTGCTGGTGCTCGGGCGCGGGGTGGCCGGGCGCTGGGAGGCGGCCATCGAGGTGGACCCGGGTGCGCAGGGGCGCGGGATCGGGCGGGCGCTGGCGGTGAGTGCGCGGCATCTGGTGCCGGAGGGCGATGTGGTGTGGGCGCAGCAGGCGCCGGGCAACGCGAAGAGCGTGCGGGTCTTCCAGGCGGCCGGGTACCAGCCGGTGGGGGCCGAGGTGCTGCTCACGGCGGGCGGGTCCTGAAGGCTTGACGGGCGCGTCCTGAAGGAGCTTTGACGAGGGGCTGCCCGCAGCCGGGCAGCCCCCGCGCCATCAGGCGAACTTGGCCTTGCCCGGGCCCTCCTCGACGAAGCTGCGCATGCCGGTGGTCCGGTCCTCGGTGGCGAACAGGCCCGCGAAGTGCGCCTTCTCGATGGCGAGGCCGGTGTCCAGGTCGCTCTCCAGGCCGCGGTCGATCGACTCCTTGGCGGCGCGCAGCGCCCAGGCCGGGCCGGCGGCCAGCTTGCCGGCCCAGGCCAGCGCAGCCTGGTAGACCTCCTCGGCCGGGACCACCTGGTCGACCAGGCCGATCCGCAGCGCCTCCTCGGCGTCCACCATCCGGCCGGTGAAGATCAGGTCCTTGGCCTTGCTGGGGCCGACCAGGCGGGGCAGGCGCTGGGTGCCGCCGGCGCCGGGGATCAGGCCGAGCAGGATCTCCGGCTGGCCCAGCTTGGCGTTGTCCCCGGCGATCCGGATGTCGGCGCACAGCGCCAGCTCGCAGCCGCCGCCGAGGGCGTAGCCGGTGATGGCCGCGACCACCGGCTTGGGGATCCGGGCCACGGCGGTGAAGGCGTCCTGGAGCGCACCGCCGCGGGCCACCATGTCGGTGTACGACATGGCCTGCATCTCCTTGATGTCGGCGCCGGCGGCGAAGACCCGCTCGCCGCCGTAGATCACCACGGCGCGGACGTCAGTGCGGGCGGCGGCCTCGTCGGCGACCTCGCGCAGCTGGTCCTGCATCGCGATGTCCAGTGCGTTCATCTTGGGGCGGTCCAGCCGGATGGTGCCGACGCCGTCGGTGACCTCGAGGGTGACGAACCGGGTCATGAGGGTCCTCCAAGGTGGTTAACGTTCGTGAACCCAGACAGTAGCGGCTACGGCCTCGGGGCAGTACGGGCCAGGGTGGCCACCGCGAGCGAGATCTGGGCGTCCGTCAGGTCGGCGCGGGCGGTCAGCCGCAGCCGGGAGTAGCCGTCGGGCACGGACGGCGGGCGGAAGCAGCCCACCGCCAGTCCGGCCGTGCGGCAGTCGGCGGCCCATGCGAGCGCCTGCTCGGGGCCGGGCGCGCGCACCGAGACCACCGCCGCATCCGGGGTGCTGGCGTGCAGCCCGGCCCCGGTCAGCCGCTCGGCCAGCAGCGCGGCCACCTCGCGGGCCCGGGCGGCGCGCTCCGGCTCGGCCCGCAGCAGGCGCAGCGCGCCCAGTGCCGCGCCCACCGAGGCGGGGGCCAGGCCGGTGTCGAAGATGAAGGTGCGGGCGCTCTCCACCAGGTGCCTGATCACCCGTCGCGGGCCGAGCACCGCACCGCCCTGGGCGCCGAGCGACTTGGAGAGGGTGGCGGTGGCGACCGTGTCCGGCTCGCCCGCCAGGCCCGCGCCGACCAGCGCGCCGCGCCCGCCGGGCCCGAGCACGCCCAGTCCGTGCGCGTCGTCCACCAGCAGCGCCGCTCCCCCGCTGCGGGCCGCCGCCGACAGCTCGGCCAGCGGCGCCGCGTTGCCGTCCACCGAGAAGACGGAGTCGCTGACCACCAGGGCCCGCGGCTCGGCCCGCTCGGCCAGCGCCCGGGCCACGGCGGCGGGGTCGGCGTGCGGGGCCCGGTGCACCTGGGCGCGGGCCAGTCGGCAGCCGTCGATCAGCGAGGCGTGGTTGTAGGCGTCCGAGACGATCAGGGTGTCCGGGTCGGTGAGCGCGGTCAGCGCGGCCAGGTTGGCCGCATAGCCGGAGGAGAACACCAGGGCCGCCTCCACGCCGTAGAAGTCGGCCAGCTCGACCTCCAGCTCGGTGTGCAGCGCGGTGGTGCCGGTGACCAGTCGGGAGCCGGTGGCGCCGCCGCCCCAGCGCCGGGCGGCCGCGGCGGCGGCCTCGGTCACGGCCGGGTGGCGGGTGAGGCCGAGGTAGTCGTTGGAGGCCAGGTCCAGCACCGGGTCGTCGGCCGGGCGGCTGCGCAGGGTGCGGGTGAGGCCGGCGCGGGCGCGCAGTTCGGCCGCCTCGTCCAGCCAGTCGAAGACGGCGGCCGGGGCCTGCGGGCGGGCGGTGGTGGTCGGCTCGATCATGGTCCGCACCCTGGCACGCGCGGCGGGCCCCGGGCAACGTGCTCCCGGGCACACCCCGGGCCTGTGCTGCGCGAACGGTAGGGTGGGCCGGTGACCCTCCTTGATCTGATGCCCAGGCCCGCCGACCCAGACGCGCTGTACACCACCTTCGCCGGGTGGGCCGAGGAGCGGGGCATCACCCTCTATCCGGCTCAGGAGGAGGCGCTGATCGAGCTGTTCACCGGCGCCAACGTGATCCTGGCGACGCCGACCGGCTCGGGCAAGTCGCTGGTCGCCGCGGGCGCGCACTTCGCCGCGCTGGCCGAGGGCAAGCGGACCTTCTACACCGCGCCGATCAAGGCCCTGGTCTCGGAGAAGTTCTTCGACCTCTGCAAGATGTTCGGCACCGAGCAGGTCGGCATGATGACGGGCGACGCGAGCGTCAACCCGACCGCGCCGATCATCTGCTGCACCGCCGAGGTGCTGGCCAACATCGCGCTGCGGGACGGCGAGCGGGCCGACATCGGCCAGGTGGTGATGGACGAGTTCCACTTCTACGCCGAGCCGGACCGCGGCTGGGCCTGGCAGATCCCGCTGCTGGAGCTGCCGCAGGCGCAGTTCCTGCTGATGTCGGCGACGCTGGGCGACGTCCGCCGGTTCGAGGCCGACCTGACGCGGCGGACCGGCCGGGCCACCACCGTGGTCCGCTCCGCCACCCGCCCGGTGCCGCTGTTCTACGAGTACCGCCGGACCACCCTGCACGACACCCTGGAAGAGCTCCTGAAGACCAATCAGGCTCCGGTCTACGTGGTGCACTTCACGCAGAAGGAGGCGGTGGAGCGGGCCCAGTCGCTGATGAGCATCAACATGTGCTCGAAGGCGGAGAAGGACGCCATCGCCGACCTGATCGGCAACTTCCGGTTCACCACCAAGTTCGGCCGCAACCTTTCCCGTTACGTCCGGCACGGCATCGGCGTGCACCACGCGGGCATGCTGCCCAAGTACCGCCGGCTGGTCGAACGCCTGGCCCAGGCAGGCCTGTTGAAGGTGATCTGCGGTACCGACACGCTCGGCGTCGGGGTCAACGTGCCGATCCGCACCGTGCTGTTCACCGCGCTCTCCAAGTACGACGGGGTGCGGGTGCGGGTGTTGCGGGCCCGGGAGTTCCACCAGATCGCCGGCCGCGCCGGGCGGGCCGGCTTCGACACCGTCGGCCAGGTGGTCGCCCAGGCGCCCGAGCACGTGGTGGAGAACGAGAAGGCGCTCGCCAAGGCCGGCGACGATCCCAAGAAGAAGCGCAAGGTGGTGCGCAAGAAGGCGCCGGAGGGCTTCGTCGGCTGGACCGAGGAGACCTTCGACCGGCTGATCGCCGCCGATCCGGAGCCGCTGGTCTCCCGGTTCAAGGTCACCCACGCGATGCTTCTGGCGGTGATCGGCCGGCCCGGCAACGCCTTCGAGGCGATGCGCAAGCTGCTCACCGACAACCACGAGGACCGCGCCGCCCAGCGCCACCTCATCCGCTCCGCGATCGCCATCTACCGCAGCCTGCTGGCCGGCGGCGTGGTGGAGCGGCTGCCGGAGCCTGACGCGGAGGGCCGGACCGTCCGGCTCACCGTCGACCTGCAGGAGAACTTCGCGCTCAACCAGCCGCTCTCCACCTTCGCGCTGGCCTCCTTCGAGCTGCTCGACCAGGAGTCCCCCAGCTACGCGCTGGACGTGGTCTCGGTGGTCGAGGCGACCCTCGACGACCCGCGGCAGATCCTGGCCGCCCAGCAGAACAAGGCGCGCGGCGAGGCGATCGGCCAGATGAAGGCCGACGGCATCGAGTACGAGGAGCGGATGGAGCGGCTCCAGGAGATCACCTGGCCCAAGCCGCTGGAGGAGCTGCTGGAGCACGCCTACGAGGTCTACCGCCGCGCCCACCCGTGGATCGGCGACTACCAGTTGCAGCCCAAGTCGGTGGTGCGCGACCTGTATGAGCGCGCCATGACCTTCACCGACTACGTCGGCCACTACGACCTGGCCCGCACCGAGGGCATCGTGCTGCGCTATCTGGCCGGTGCCTACAAGGCGTTGGAGCAGACGGTGCCGGAGGAGCTGAAGACCGAGGCGCTCAAGGACGTGATCGCCTGGCTGGGCGAGCTGGTCCGCCAGGTCGACTCCAGCCTGCTGGACGAGTGGGAGCAGCTCGCCAATCCGACCGAACCCACCGAGGAGCAGGCCGAGTTGGAGGCGAAGCCACAGCCGGTCACCGCCAACGCCCGGGCCTTCCGGGTCCTGGTGCGCAACGAGATGTTCCGCCGCGTCGAGCTGGCCGCCCTCGAACACTACGGCGCGCTGGGCGAGTTGGACGGCGAGAACGGCTGGGACGCGGACCGCTGGGCGGACGCGATGGACGTCTACTACGAGGAGCACGACGACCTGGGCACCGGTCCGGACGCCCGCGGCCCGAAGATGCTGCTGATCGAGGAGGACGACGACGCCGGCCTGTGGCGGGTCCGGCAGATCTTCGACGACCCGGCCGGCGACCACGACTGGGGCATCAGCGCCGAGGTCGACCTCTACGGTTCGGACGCCGAGGGCCGGGCCGTGCTGCGGGTGATGGCGGTGGACCGGCTGGGCGGCTGA
This sequence comes from Kitasatospora acidiphila, assembly GCF_006636205.1. Taxonomy (NCBI): domain Bacteria; kingdom Bacillati; phylum Actinomycetota; class Actinomycetes; order Kitasatosporales; family Streptomycetaceae; genus Kitasatospora; species Kitasatospora acidiphila. Next base: position 540,084 of record NZ_VIGB01000003.1, read on the forward strand.
GCGTCCGCCTCCTGATCGGCCGTCGGCTGACGGTCGATCAGGAGGCTCAGGCTGGTCGGGAAGCTCAGGATGGTCACGAAGCTCAGGATGGCCGGGAAGCTCAGGACCAGACGAAGGCCGTCCCGGCGATGTAGGAGCCGGCCCGGGTGGCCTCGTCCAGGTCCTGGCTGTCCTGCGGGGTCACCGGGGCGTGGCCGTCGGCGAACCGCGAGCTGGTCAGCGTGACGTAGTGCCGCACCGCCTGCACCTTGGGCGCCGGGTCGCTCTTGGCGGCGGCGCCGGGAGCCGGGCTGGGCGTGCCCGCGAAGGTGGCGTCCGGCAGCACGAAGCGCACCACGGCGCCCTGGCCGGCGAGCAGTTCGGCGGCCTTGGCGGCGGCGCCGTCGTCGGCGAACCGCAGCACGGTGACACTGGTGAGCACCCTGGTGTCCCCCCGGCTGATGCTGACGGCCATGTAGCCCTGGCAGCCGGCGTCCTTGAGGAGCTTCTTCGCCGCGTCCTGCAGGACCTCGTTGCAGTCGCCGCTCTGCCGGGCTCCGGACCGCTTGCCCTTGTAGTTGTTGACCTCGACCGGCTTGCTCTGCGGGAAGTACCGGTTGACGTCGAACGGGTTGGGGTCGGTCGCCGAGCTCGGCGCCGGGCTGCCCACCACCACGGACACGTCCTGGCTGGTGCTGCCGAGCCCGGGCAGCAGATCGCCGGGATGCGGACGGGAGACCACCCAGCCGCCGGCGCCCAGCACGGCGATCGCGCCGCACCAGGCGACGATGCGCCGCTTGGACCCGCCGCGCGCGCCGTTTCTGACGGCGTCTGGGGTGCCGGGTGCGCGGTCGGATATCGAGCTCTCATCCCCCTGCGTGGTCATGGGGTGATTGTATGCAGCAAGATCGAGGCGCAGGTCACAGGGTTGGCAGCGGCCCCACCGGCGGACCCGCCGGCCAAGGGCTCGTGAGCGAACCATCCCTCAAATCCGCTATGTGACAACTCGCACACCATCCGGGCGATCTTCTGGTCGGTTCGCTATGGCGCCGCGCGCCGTCGGCCAGGCAGGATCAGCGCATGGATCTGCTCGACACCCTCGTTGCCAAAGGCCTCAACCGCGAACTCCCCACGCGGGAGGAGGCCCTCGCGGTGCTGGCCACCGCGGACGACGACCTGCTGGACGTCGTCGCCGCCGCCGGCAAGGTTCGCCGCAAGTGGTTCGGCCGCCGGGTCAAACTCAACTACCTGGTCAACCTGAAGAGCGGGCTCTGCCCCGAGGACTGCAACTACTGCTCCCAGCGGCTCGGGTCCAAGGCCGAGATCCTCAAGTACACCTGGCTGAAGCCCGAGGAGGCCGCCCAGGCGGCGACCGCGGGTGTGGCCGGCGGCGCCAAGCGCGTCTGCCTGGTGGCCAGCGGGCGCGGGCCGACGGACCGCGACATCGACCGGGTCACCGACACCATCGCCGCGATCAAGGACGCCGACCCGGGCGTGGAGATCTGCGCCTGTCTCGGCCTGCTCTCCGACAACCAGGCCGAGCGGCTGGCCGCAGCCGGCGTCAACGCCTACAACCACAACCTCAACACCTCCGAGGGCACCTACGGCGACATCGCCACCACCCACACCTACGCGGACCGGGTGGACACCGTGGAGAAGGCGCACGGCGCCGGCCTGTCCGCCTGCTCCGGCCTGATCGCCGGCATGGGCGAGAGTGCCGAGGACCTGGTGGACGTGGTGTTCGCGCTGCGCGAGCTCGGTTCCGACTCGGTGCCGGTGAACTTCCTGATCCCGTTCGAGGGCACCCCGCTGGCCAAGGAGTGGAACCTCACCCCGCAGCACTGCCTGCGGATCCTGGCGATGGTCCGCTTCGTCCACCCCGACACCGAGGTGCGGATCGCCGGCGGCCGCGAGGTGCACCTGCGCAGCCTGCAGCCGCTGGGCCTGCACATCGCCAACTCGATCTTCCTGGGCGACTACCTGACCAGCGAGGGCCAGGCGGGCCAGGCGGACCTGGACATGATCAAGGACGCCGGCTTCGAGGTCGAGGGCCAGGGCGAGGCGACGATGCCGCGGCACCGCTCGGAGTACGCCGAGCAGTTCGCCGGCTGCGGCTCCTCCGGCGGGTGCGGCTCCTCGGGCGAGGCCGCCGGGACGGCCGCGGCCCACGCCTGCGGCGGGCACGCGGGTGGCGGCTGCGGACCGTGCGGTGAGCCCGCCGAGGCCGTCGAGGCCGCCGGGCAGTCCGAGGCGGCGGTCGCGCAGGCCGAGCCCGACGCCGGTGCCCTGCGCGAGGACCTGGTCCGCGTCCGCCGCCGCGGCGCCGGCACCGAACTGGCCCCGAACGCCTGATGTCGGACCTCACCAACGCAGCAGAGCTGGTCGCGCTCGACCGGGCGCACGTCTGGCACCCGTACGGGCCGATGCCCGGCACGGTGCCCTCGCACCTGGTCGAGTCGGCCGCCGGTGTGCGCCTGCGGCTGGCCGAACCCCTGGGCGGCAACCGCGAGTTGATCGACGGCATGTCGTCCTGGTGGGCGGCCCTGCACGGCTACAACCACCCGGTGCTGAACCAGGCGGTCCAGGACCAGCTGGGCCGGATGAGCCATGTGATGTTCGGCGGGCTCACCCATGAGCCCGCCGTGCGGCTGGCCGCCAAGCTGGTGGAGATCACGCCCGAGCCGCTGCAGCACGTCTTCCTGGGCGACTCCGGCTCGGTCGCGGTCGAGGTCGCGATGAAGATGTGCCTGCAGTACTGGCAGTCGGTGGGCCGTCCCGCCAAGCAGCGCCTGCTCACCTGGCGCGGCGGCTACCACGGCGACACCTTCCACCCGATGTCGGTCTGCGACCCGGTCGGCGGCATGCACCAGCTGTGGGGCGGGGTACTGCCCCGTCAGCTGTTCGTCGGTGAGCCGCCGGCCGGCTTCGACGCGGAGGTCGACCCGGCCTACGCCGCCGAGCTCGCCGACACCATCGAGCGCAATGCCGACGAGCTGGCCGCGGTGATCGTGGAGCCGGTGGTGCAGGGTGCGGGCGGGATGCGCTTCCACTCCCCCGGCTATCTGCGGCTACTGCGTGAACTCTGCGACCAGCACGGCGTGTTGCTGGTCTTCGACGAGATCGCCACCGGCTTCGGCCGGTCCGGAGCGCTGTTCGCGGCCGACCACGCCGGGGTGTCGCCCGATGTGATGTGCCTGGGCAAGGCGCTCACCGGCGGCTACCTGACGATGGCGGCCACGCTGTGCACCGCCGAGGTGGCCGATGGCATCAGCCGGGGCTCGGTGCCGGTGCTGGCGCACGGGCCGACCTTCATGGGCAACCCGCTGGCCGCCGCGGTCGCCAACGCCTCGATCGAGCTGCTGCTCGGGCAGGACTGGGCCGCCGAGGTCAAGCGGATCGAGACCGGCCTGCGGGCCGCGCTCGACCCGCTGGTCGGGGCTCCGGGGGTCGCGGACGCCCGGGTGCTCGGCGCCATCGGCGTGGTACAGCTGGACCACCCCGTGGACGTGGTGGCCGCCACCGAGGCGGCGGCCCGCGAGGGGGTGTGGCTGCGTCCGTTCCGCAACCTGGTCTACACCATGCCGCCGTATGTGACCGGCGACGAGGACCTGGCCCGGATCGGCGCCGCCGTCGCGGCCGCGGCGCTGAAGGGATGAGCACGATGAACGCGGCGACCAGCTCAGTAGGCAGTCCCGGACAGCTGCTCTTCGTCAGCGGCGTCGGCACCGAGGTCGGCAAGACCGCCGTGACGGCCGCGATCGCGGCGCTCGCGGTGCGGGCCGGCCGCTCGGTGGCGGTGCTCAAGCCCGGCCAGACCGGCGTGGCGCCGGGCGAGGCCGGCGACTGCGCCCAGGTGGCCCGGCTCGCCGGATCCACCGTGACGCTGCGCGAGTTGGCCCGCTACCCCGAGCCGCTGGCCCCCGACACGGCCGCCCGGCGCTCCGGACTTCCGGCCCTGACCCTTGATCAGGTGACGCTGGAAATCAAGGAGTTGACGAGCAGCCACGACCTGGTGCTGATCGAGGGAGCCGGCGGCCTGCTGGTCCGCTACAACGAGGACGGGCTGACCCTGGCCGACATGGCGCAGGCCACCGGTGGCGAGGTGCTCACCGTGGTGACCGCCGGACTCGGCAGCCTCAACAGCACCGGTCTCAACGCCGAGGCGCTGCGGGCCCGCGGCCTGCGCACCCCCGGCATCGTGATCGGCAGCTGGCCGGCCGAACCCGACCTCGCGATGCGGTGCAACCTCGCCGACCTGCCCAAGGACGCCGGCGCACCGCTGCTCGGCGCCCTGCCCGCCGGGGTGGTCGCGACCGCCGAGGGCTTCGCCGACCGGGCGGCCGCGGCGCTCGCGCCCGCCCTCGGCGGAGTCTGGGACGCGGCGGCGTTCGCCCGGGCCCACCCCGCGTAGTCCGTGTCAGTCGCCCTGTGAGGACGCCGAGTTGAGCTGCCAGACGGTGGTGGCCTTGTGCTCGGCGTCCTCCAGGTCGGCCACCACCGGCACCCGGTAGGTCGCCAGGCTGGTGAACCGCTCGCGCGGCAGATACGCCCGGCCCGGATCACCGACGATCACCTGCGCTCCCCTGGCCTGCGCCCGCTGGAGGAACGGCAGGAACCGCGCGGCCATGGCCCGCTCGTAGAACACGTCGCCCGCCAGGACCACCTCCGCCGTCCCGCCGTCGCCGTCGAGGATGTCCTCGGCAACCGGCTCGATCTCGACGCCGTTCGCCTCGGCGTTGACGTCCATGGCCACCACGGCATCGGGGTCGATGTCCACCGCCCGCACCGCCGCGGCACCGCACCGCGCGGCTGCGATGGCGACCAGCCCCGAGCCCGCCGCCAGGTCGAGCACCCGCCGCCCGGCGACCAGCTCCGGGTGGTCCAGGACGTACCGGGCCACCGCCACGCCACCGGCCCAGGGGAACGCCCAGAACGGCGGCGGCAGTCCGATCTCACCGCGGGCCTCCTCCATCTCCTCCCAGAGCGTGATGACGTCATCCGCCATGTGCAGCCTGACCTCGGGCACGAAGGGCACGGGGGCCAGACTGGTCCGCCCCGCCAGGAACGCGGCCGCAGCCGGCGCCGGGGTTCCGCTCGGTTCGAGGACGGGAATATCGTTCGGCATGCGCCGCAGCATATGTCCCCCGGCGCCCTGCCGTGCCCGCAACTCGCGCGGGGCACACCTGCGCCATGAGCCCATCAACAGCCCACCGCCGCACCGCCCGACCTTAGGTCAACTTTCGGTTTCGAACGGGGCATGAGCTGCGCGAATGCTCGCGGGCTCGTCGCGGCCCGGGCTAGGATCCGGCTGACGCCCTCCGAGATGCGGCACCTCGCGCGCGGCATCGGCGAAGCGTCCGCCCGCGGCGCACCGATCGCACCGCGCACTCTCGTCACCGCGCACCAGGGACCTCGCGCGAATGCGGAAAGGCAGCGACTTGACGGATCGACTCGTCGGAGGAGACACCTCGCTGCTGCGTCGGATCAACGCCGCGGTCACCCTGCGGGCGCTGCGCGACGGGCAGGCCGTCACCCTCACCCAACTGGTCGGCGACACCGGCCTGTCCCGGCCGACCGTCGAGGGCGTGATCGAGGGGCTGATGGAATCCCGGCTGGTCGCCGAGGTCGAGCAGAGCCAGGACGGCGGCCGCCAGCGCGGCCGGCCGGCCCGCTGGTTCCGGTTCCGCGCCGAGGCCGGGCACAGTCTCGGCATCGAAATCGGCGTGCACACGATCCGGGTGGTGCTGGCCGACCTGGCCGGCGAGCAGATCGGCAGCCACACCCGCGCGGTGACCGAGACCATGGACGCCGAGGAGCGGCTCGGCGCGGCGCGCGGCGCGGTGGCCGAGCTGCTGCGCAAGGCCGGGGTGTCCCGGGACAGCCTGTGGGCGGTCGGCGTGGGCACGCCGGGGATCATCGACGGCGACGGCTCGGTGCGGCTCGGCACCGCGATGCCCGGCTGGACCGGCCTGGACCTGGGAGCCAGGCTGCGCCGCTCGTTCCGCTGCCCGGTGCTGATCGAGAACGACGCCAACCTGGCCGCGATCGCCGAGCACTGGCAGGGCGCGGCGGTCGGCATGGGCGATGTGGTGTTCGTGCTCGCCGGGCTGAGCCCGGGCGCCGGCTCCCTGATCAACGGCCGGCTGCACCGCGGCTTCGGTGGCGCGGCGGGCGAGATCGGCGCCCTCCACCTGCTGGGCCAGCAGGCCACCCCGGAGCGGCTGCTCTCCACCACCGGCAAGCCGCTGGACCCGCTGGACGAGGCGGCGGTGGCCCGGGTGCTGACCCTGGCCCGCGAGGGCGACGAGGTGGCCCGGGTGGCGATGGACCGCTTCCTGCGCCGGCTGGTGCACGATGTCGCGGCGCTGGTGCTGGCGATCGATCCGCAGCTGGTGGTGATCGGCGGCTGGGCGGCCGGCCTGAACGACGTGCTGGAGCCGCTGCGCGAGCAGCTCGCGCGCTACTGCCTGCGGGCGCCCGAGGTGGCGCTCTCCACACTGGGCGAGGACGTGGTGGCGCTTGGGGCACTGCGGTTGGCGCTCGACCAGGTGGAGGAGCAGCTGTTCGCGGTGGATCAGCCGGTCTCCGCACGTGGCTGACAGGCAGTCAGGCCCCCGTCCTGGTATGAACGGGGGCCCATTTTGACGTCTCGCCTTTGACGTCTCGTCCTTCGTCTCGTCTTTGACGTCTCGTCTTTGACGTCTCGTCAGCTGGCGGCTTCAGCTGGCGCTGCGGACCGCCGCCGGGACCGGGGTGACCTCGACCAGGCCGGTCTCGCCGAAGGTGAGGCGGCAGGTGTCGGCGCGGTAGGTGGAGACGGCCAGGGCGGCCAGTCGGCCCGCGGCGGCGTACTGGGTGGTGACCACCAGCACCGGGGTGCCCGGCGGCCGCTGCAGCAGCGCGGCCTCGTCGGCCTCGGCCACGCCGAGCTCGACCGCGCGGGACTCGCCGTCCACGGTCAGCCGCTCCAGCCGGCGCAGCACCGCGCGGCCCTGCTCCTCGCCGTCGGCGGCACCCTCGGCAGCCTCCTCCCCCGCACCGGAGAGGCGGATCTCGGGGAGCGCGGGCAGTGCGGAGTCCGCCACGTGCAGCGCCTCGGTGGCCACGATCTGGCCCTGGGCCACCCGGATCCGGCGCACGCTGTGCACGGTCTCGCCGGCCGGCACACCCAGCGCCCCGGCGAGCCGCTCACCGGCGGGGGCCACGGTGCAGCCGACCGTCTGCCAGACCTGCTCCCGGTTGCCACCGGGCCAGCCCTCGTCGCGGCGGCTGACCGGCACACCGACCCGGGGCGCGGCGACCAGGGTGCCGATGCCGCGCCGGCGGACCAGCCGGCCCTCCAGCTCCAGCTGGTCGAGCGCCTGCCGCAGGGTGGCCCGGGCCACGCCGAACCGGGCGGCCAGCTCACGCTCGTTCGGGATCACCTCACCGGTGGCGAACTCCGAGGTGATGGCGCGCAGCAGCACCGTGCGCAGGTGCCAGTACTTCGGCTCCGGTACCGCCGCGAGCTGAGCTGTCCCCACCGTGTCCTCCACCCTGGCCGGCCCGGGCCGCTGTGGTACGGCCGCGCGTCCGGCATCCCGAAGGCGCGGCTGGCTCCGGCCGCCGAGGCGCCTGCTGCGGGGCGGGTTCTGCCTGGTGGCAGGCCGGGGCTTTATCCGTCCTTCTTTATTAAAGGTCTTTGCAGTAAGGGACCCTAGGTGGTGCGCCGGGAGATGGTCAAGACCAATGCCAAGGCTTTGACCGCCGCGCAACGGACCTTCATCCGGCCTTCACGTTGACCGGCCGCCCGCACCCGGCAGGTAGGCTGCGCGGGTGACTGTGGTGACGACTGCGAATGTGAACGGGATCCGGGCCGCGGCGAAGAAGGGCTTCCTCGAGTGGCTCGCCGCGACCTCGGCGGATGTGGTCTGCCTGCAGGAGGTGCGCGCGGAGGTCGCCCAGCTGCCGCCCGAGCTGCGGGACGCCGACGGCTGGCACACCCTCTGGGCGCCGGCCGCCGCCAAGGGCCGCGCCGGGGTGGCCGTGCTCTCCCGCACCGCCCCGCAGCGCACCCAAATCGGTTTCGGCTCAACGGAGTTCGATGGCTCCGGTCGCTACGCGGAGATCGACCTGCCCGGCCTGACCATCGCCAGCCTCTACCTGCCCTCGGGCGAGGTGGACACCGAGCGGCAGACCGAGAAGGAACGCTTCATGGCCGAATTCCTGGTCCACCTCACCGAGTTGCGCACCAGGGCAGCCGCCGAGGGCCGCGAGGTCCTGGTCTGCGGCGACTGGAACATCGCCCACCAGCAGGCCGACCTGAAGAACTGGAAGGCCAACCAGAAGGCCTCCGGCTTCCTCCCCGAGGAGCGCGCCTGGCTCACCCGAGTCCTCGACGAGGCCGGCTACGTCGACGTGGTCCGCCGCCACCACCCCGACCAGGACGGCCCCTACAGCTGGTGGTCCTACCGCGGCCGGGCCTTCGACAACGACAGCGGCTGGAGGATTGATTATCTGATGGCCAGTCAGAAACTCGCGGACTCCTGCGTCAAGGCCCACGTCGAGCGGCCGGCCTCCCATGCCGAGCGATGGAGCGACCACGCACCGGTGACCGCCGTCTTCGACCTCGATCAACTCCTTTAGCACTGAGAGAATTTCAGGTAACTGACTTTGGCTGCTGCGGTCGTCGCACGACCCGCCTGGAGCGACTGCCGCAGCCGCTACAGCCCCGCAGATTGGCTACACAGCGATCGCCAGGTTCCGCTAGGTTCTGAGCGTGCGTCAGTTGATCTTCCGGGAATTCCTCGGTTTGTAAAACCCTGGACCCACTGGCGGAAGGCGCCTTCGCAACACAGGCGCTGCAACCACCCCGGGCTTCACCCGCTTCGTGAACCACCTGACGGCTGCGGTCGCCGCCGGGTCGCCACGCCTCCTGGAGAACGCTGTCACCGCCTGGCCGACTCGACGAACCCCCGGCCGTCATCGATGATGTGCGGGGGGGGGTGGTGGAATCCGGCGGCGGAACCCCGGTGTGGGTAGCCGCCGCTCAGGAGATCTCGAACTCAAACGTGATCCCGCCGGCTGTCCGATCCCCGCGGTCCTCGTTCCGGCAACTATCGCTCCGTACGATCCGCTCTTTGCCAGGGTGTCGGCGTTCGCGGCGGCAGCAAATACTCCAGACTTCCGGCACCCCGCAGTGGCAGGCCAGCATGATGCTGATGGCCTGCCACCTGGACGCGAAGCGCGATCCGATGCGCTAACGCCGACCAGACTCAGCGGTCCGCGACGATGGAGCACGCCCGCTGGTAGAGCTCGTCGAAGGTGATGATCTCGACGTCCTGAATGGACGTCCGATACAGCTCGAAGGAGCTGAGCTGCGCGGGGTTCACGGCGCCGTTTTGGATGAACTCCTGCAGGCTGCCGATCACCACGACTTGTCGGGGCCGAGTGGTAGACAGCCCGACCTCGATCGGGGTGCCGTCGTCCTCGTAGATGCGATCGAGGAACTCGCGGGCGATGAGCTGCTGGGCCTTGTTGACGGTCTTCTGAACCTGGGCCACGCCCCCGCCCAACTCCTTCGATGCCTGGTAGACGCCCGATCGGTACGGGACTTTGGCGAGTAGCTCCGTCTCGTGAGTCTTGATCTCGCAGAAGAGCATGCTGCTGATCAGGCCCTTGGAACGCATGATGGCGTCGATGCGCTTTCCGGCCCCGCCGAAAATGCTTGCCCCTGTGGTGATGCGTTCCAGCTTGCCGTCGTCGATGGATTCGCAGGCGATGAGGTTGAGGCCGTAGCCGAAGATCCACTGGTTCTCTTCGAAGAAGACCTGCCACACCGCCTCCGGCCCGCGTGTCGTGGCCAGGCTCTCAGCCTGCTGGAAGTAACCCGGATCGGTAAGCAGTCGCTCGAACCTCTGGAGCTGTTCCTTGCGGTTGCTGATCAGCCGGATGTCCTCTTCCGTAAGGCCACCGCCGATCGCGGTCTTGACCGCACCGAGAACCGTCGTCCGGTCCTGACCGGTCAGCAGCTGGGCCAGTTGGGATTAGTCTCCGGCCACCAGCTGAAGGGGGTCGGCGGGGGTGCTCAGGCCGGCGCACCCCTGGAGGAAGTTGATGACCTTCCAGAAGTTCTCGTGAACGTCGCCGGTGTCGACGAGCGCCTTGACGGCACGGGTAGCGCCGGTGTCGGGCACCATCTGAGAGGATGTTCTGTGGGGCTTTGCCGGATTTCAGCTTGAGTTGGTCTCCGAGGTGCCCGGTGTTGATCTGGCGAGGACGAATAGGCCGGGCTCGGGCTTGGTGAGGATGTGCGGTCAGCCAGGCACGTCGGGCACCGCCTTGGATGTTAGGAGCCATCCGGTACGACGAGCCGGTCAAGCGACGGTCGCATCATCGGCAGGATAATTTCCGAGTGTATGCCGAGGACGCGGCCGTCATGCTCCGTGAGGTCCCCGCAGCCATTCAGTCTCACAGTCATCAGCGGCATAGCGTAGGTGCGTGAGTCGAACGGCTACCAGGTGCAAATGTCAGCGGCAGCCGGTCCGAAATGAGATCCCGGAGAAGTGCTGGGCCCACACCTCGGGTGTGAGCGCTCCCGAGGTCGTGGCGCAGATCCGGTCGATGGCGTGGGAGACGTCCAGGTCCCAGAGCTGCAGTGTCCCGCCGGCGCCGCTGGTGGCGATGGAGCGGCCGTCCGGGCTGAACGCCAGGCCGTCGTATCCTGTCCACGGCAGCGGCCGGCCGATCTGCTGCGGATGGTGCGGGTCCGAGAGGTCCCACAGGCGCAGCGAGTTGTCCTCACTCACCGTCGCGAACATCGGGGTCTTCGCGGAGAAGGCCATCTCGTTGATGGCCCCGGCGTTCCAGGGCGCCAGCGAGGCCAGCTTGGCGGGATGGTGTGGATCCGCGATGCTCCAGAGCTGGATGCCCGCTTGCCTGTCGGTCGTGGCCAGCATTCCGCCGCCGGGGGCGATGACCACTGCGTCGTCCGAGCTCGAGTGGACCGCCCCGAGCGGGCCGAGGCGCGCTGGGTCTCGGGCGTCCCACAGCCCGATCCCGTTGTCGGAGGAGACCACCAGCAGGGGTCGCTGTGGCTCGAGCACCGTTTGGCCACCGGCGTTGGACAGGCTGTTGGTCGGGTATTCGCGAGGATTGCTGCGGTCGCTCACGTCCCAGGCAACCTTCTCCTGGACGTCCCAGAGCGTTCGTCCGTCGGCGGTGAAGGCCAGTTCGCCGACGAAGTCGCGCGTGTCGTTCACCTCTGCGAGCGGGGTGGGTCGAGCTGGGTCGGTCAGGTCCCAGAGCCGCAGGTTGTGGTCCGGGTCGCTGGTGGCCAGAGTCCTGCCGTCCGGGCTGACCGCCACGGTCTTGGCGGTTTTGTCGGACTGCCCGAGGATCGGATCGCCGACGGGCACGGCCCGGTTCGGTGCTGTGACCTGCCAGAGCCGGACCGGATCGCCGACCGCGCCGCCGTCGGCGTTGCTGGCGGTGGCGAGACCCTTGCCGTCGGATAGGTAGTCGATGACCTGGATGTTGCCGCCAGGCGTGGCCTGGGTGGGTGGCAGGTTCCAGAGCCAGACGCGGGAACTGAAGGTGGTGGCCAGGGTCGAACCGTCGGGCGAGAAGGTGAAGTCCGAGATGGTGCCGTTCTCCGTGCTCAACGGCAGGCCCAGGGGCTGCAGGTCGCCGATGTCCAGCCCCCCGTGCTCGGCGTGGTGCGTGGGGGTCTGATCGAGCCGCCACAGTTGGACCGACTTTCCGGCCTGGGCCGCGACCACTTGAGCGTCGGGACGCAGTGCGATGCTGTTCCCGTCGACCTGCTCCGGGAACACCCGCTCCGTCTGCAGAACCGGATGGCTGCGGTCGGTGATGTCCCAGGATCTGAGCGGGGTCTCGTAACCGGACTCCGACAGCGTGGTGTTCCCGGGCTGCTGGCCGCCGGTGGCGACGAGGTGGTGGCCGTCCGCACTGAACCGCGCATGGGCGGAATCGTCCCCGCCCAGGTCGAGCGGGTCCGGGAGCTGGGGTACGCCCTCGCCTGGGCCGGACACGTCAAGCAGCCGAAGGCCGCCCGGGAGAGTCTCGGCGTTGCCCGCCCCGAAGCCCCCGGAGGAGACGGCGAGGGTGCGGCCGTCCGGGCTCAACGCGAGTGCCTTGCCCAGCGCCGTCGCCCTGACTGCCGGGTGCGCCGGGTCGGCGAGGTCCCAGACGGTGGCGGATTCGTTGGTGGTCGTCGCGACGCTCTTCCCGTCCGCGGCGAAGGCCCCGCCCTCGAGCACGCCGCCGGTCAGCTCGGCACCGGTGGGCCGAGGGTGGGCCGGATCGGCCACATCCCACAGCACCGTGCCCCCCGCGTCGTTGGGGCCCTGCGTATTCTGCTCAAGAACGGAGAGCGCGAGGAACCGCCCGTCCGGACTGACCGCCAACCAGTTCGCGAAGGTGGGCACCGTCCCGGCCAAGCGCGGATGGGCCGGATCCGTGGTGTCCCACAGACTCACCGTCTTGTCTGTACCGATCGTCGCCATCCGGTGCCCGTCGCCGTCGAACGCCGGACCCTTCGCGGGGATCGGCAGCGCGGTGGCGAGCGGGCTGCTCTCGGTGGCCAGCAGATCGGTGTAGCGGTCTTGGCTGGGATTGATCCGATCAGACGCCAGATCCAGCTGCGCCGCCAGGGACGGGTCGGTGGCGCGGATCCGGTCGGCTTCGGTGGCGATCTGCCCGGCGATCGCGAGGTCCCGCTGGTGCTGGGCGGTGGCGCGCTGCTGGAAGGCGATCACGGCCGCGGTACTGGCGATCAGTGTCAGTACGGTCAGCCCGGCGATGACAGCACGTCGGACCCGGACCGCGCGGGCCGCCGCCTGCCGGACTGCGGCCGCCGCCAGCCTGGAGGCCTGCAGAAAGGCCGCGGCCGTCTCGCTTAACTCACCCGGGGTGTGCTGATCGGCCTGGTCGGCGCGCTCCAGCCTGCTGCCCCGGACCAGCAGGGCGCTGTCCCGCTGGGAGGCCTGCCAGGACCGGGCGGTAGCCTCCAGCTCCTGGCGGACCAGCAACTCACCGCGGCTGGCGTTGACCCAGTCCCGCAGCCGCTGCCAGGCCCGGATCATGGCCTCGTGGGCGAGCTGGACAGTGCCGGTGCCGTCCTCGTTGCGGTCCCAGGTGAGCAGTCGAGCGTCATGGAACACCGCGAGCACCTGCTCCACCACGGCGGGGCGCAGGCCGATTCCGAGCTCGGCGGGTGTCACGCGCTGCCGGGTGTCCTCGGCGTCGTCGGCGATCCTGACCAGCCGCGGGAAGAGTCGCTCGGCGGCCTCCCGGCCCAGCCCGTCCAGACGCGCGAAGCAGTTCTCGGCGGTCTGGTTCAGCGCGTTCTGGATCCCACCGGTCTGCTGGTAGCCAGCGACGGTGAGCGCCCGTCCCTCGCGCTGGCTCCAGGTGTTGGCCAGGGCGTGGGAGAGCAAAGGGAGTTGGCCGGCGGCAGACCACGGCCCCGATGTGGTGCTACTGCTCGCCCCGGTCAGCACGCCCATGTCGAGCAGCAGCATCTTCACCAGCTCGGGCTCGACCAGGTGGTCGACACTGGCGGCCGGCTTAATGATGGCCTCCTCGAGCTGCTCCCGGTCCATCGGACCGACCGGCACCTGGTTCCGCTGCAACGCGTCCTTCAGCACGGGGTATTCGAGGCAGTGACCGTAGAAGTCGGCACGCAGCCCGAAGACCAGCCGGGCCACCGGACCGTCGGTCGCGAGCCGGCTGACGGCCTCGACGAACCGGTGCCGCTCGGCAGCATCCTCGCAGAGCGTGAAGACCTCCTCGAGCTGATCGATAATCAGAATGATCTGATCGGAGTGTTCTTGGCCGATCTCCCGCCACGCCTCGGCGAGCCGGCTGGGGTCGCCGGCCAGCAGCACGCCGATCCGGGCGGCCTGCTGCGGGTTCCGTCCGAGCTTCTCGGCCAGTTCGGTGAGCGGATGCCGCCCCGGAGCCATCACGATCTGCCGCCAGTGCCTCGACGTCGGCACGTTCACCCGGCCTTCGGACAGCTCGTGCAGCAGCCCGGCCATCAGCAGCGACGACTTCCCCGACCCGGACGGTCCCACCACCATCAGCGGCACCCCGGGCTTCTCGCTCAGCCGGCTCGACAGGTCCTGGACCAGCTTGCCGCGCCCGGCGAACTGCCCAGCCCGATCCTTGCCGAATGGCCGCAGACCGGGGTACGGGGAGGGGGTGTCGCGGCTGCTCGGCCCCTTGAGTGCGCGCTGCGATTCGGCGAAGTTGTAGTTGTGGTAGTCCCCGGCAACCTGGGTGATTGAGCTGTTCCCGTGCGCGACCGCCGACTGCTCGACATGGTGCGGCCGGTGGTCACTGCTCTCCCCTTTCGAAGGCTCCTCAGCTGGCGGCGTCACGGCTCGACCACTTCACGTTCCCGGCCGCCTGGACGATAGTGCTGTGGTCCGACGCCTCCGCCCGCTGGATCACCGTGGTGTGCGATGCCGAGGGTCGGGGCTCGTTGAGCAATGGTCGCCACTCCTCGTCCAGGATCCGCTGGAGTTCAGGGACCAGGGACGGATACCGGTTGAGCAGCCGGCGCAGCTTGCGCTGCCAGTCGTCGGCCAGAACCGTTTCGAGCCGCTCGTCCCCTGCCTCCCGCGCGGCGAGCAACTCGGCGCGCACGTCCGACAACTCCTCGGCCACCGCAGCCTCCTGAGTCGGATGCACGCAATGCCAGAGCGCTACGGCGGAGTCCTTTACCTGGTGCCACGCATCAGTCGCCATGGCGTTCACCAGCGTCGTTCCGGCTGCACTGATCAGCCCGTCTACGGCAAGCGGGTCCATGCAACTCCTCCACAACACAGTGGCGTTGGGCATATGTGCTAACGCTAGTGGATGCACAGTGTTTATGCTGCGACCTGATCGGGGCGGCGTCGCAACCAAGCTGATGCCAACGGGAAGTGGGGAGCCATACCCGACGGTGTTGCCAGCATCGAGGCGGGCCGCGAACAACAGCAACCGGCCCTCGCCCCGGGCTCACGCTGATAGGCCCTGCGCTCGCCCATGTCTACAGCAATCCGCATCTCCACTGGACGTCACCCCCCTGGGCTGGCAGCCGACTTCGAAACAATGGACAAACCGCTCAGACCCTCACAGAACTCCCTCTGAGAGACGGGGGTGTCCCCCGCCTTCTTCTTGTCCTTCTTCCAGAGCTTGACCCTCGGCGTGTAGCTGTCACCCTTCTTGATGATGGTGACACTGAGCAGGGTCGCCACCTGGGGCCGGTCGTCGAGGACGAAGTCGGTGATCCTCCGACCTGTGCGCGTGTCGTACAGGTGCCGGAGCCCGTCGCTGTCTTGCGAACCCCGGATCCTCAGGCTGGCGAAGTCCCCTCGGGTGACATCGAACTCGGTGGTGAGATTGAGGAGGCGAAAGCCGCGAACGATGGGGGCGGCAGGTGCGATGCCCTGGCTCCGCCAGTCCGGTGCGATGTTGGGCATGGGCCGGGGATCGCCTTCAACCACGAAGCGCTGGACGTCGATGCGCCCGAGCTGGCCGAGCACGGTCTCCAGCGTCCGCCAGACCAATTCCTTCGTCTCTTCGGTGACGGTGTGCAGGAGCTCGCGCTCCACCGTCAGGACCGCCTCGTACGTGGCCTCCGTCCAGCCGTCACCCGGCATGGGATGGAAAAAGCCGCCGTCGCGGCGCAGGGTCAGAACCGCGGTGCGCAGCAGATCGCGTGCGCTCTCCTCGCCGGCGCAGTCGAGGAGGCTGTAGGTCTGGCCCAGGACCAGGTCGAGCTTGCCCGTGTCCTCATCGCCCAGCGGCAACGGGACCAACGGGCCTGTCGGCGCGACGCGGACCGGGGTGTACAGCGGGCGGCCGGAAACGAACTCGTAGGAGCGCAAGCCCCATCCGTCCGGTGCCAGAAGCCGGTTCAGCTCCTTGACGTGCCCGGTCGCCTCCTCGACATCGGCCACCACCTCGGGATGGACCACCCGTGCCAGAAAGGCGAGCAACACCTCATCCGCTCCGTGGGAGAGCCCCAGCCTGAGATCCTCGAAGATCCAGTCGTCGGGAAGGTCGAAGTTGTTGAACCGGTGCTGCTGGATATCGGCGCGGACAGTCGGGAGCTGGCTGTTCTCTGACGGCGGCCGGTCGAGGTCGTAGAGGTCCTCAAGAAACGTGACTTCGTCCAGCTTTCCCCACCAGGGACTCGACAGCCCGCGCAGATACTTGAAGATGTCTTGCCGCGTCACCGCCGTGATCTCGGGTCGTGCATGTGCCGGGGCGGGGTCACTGGACGTCATGCCTCCATGATGGACGGCCGGTATGCCAGGAGGCGGGCTATCGGGAGATTCCGATTCGCGCGGGCGTCAAGGAGTCTGGCTGGCTGCGAGAACGTCGCAGCATTTCCAGGCGAGGCCGGGGTGCCGGCAAAGGTCTGCCCGTCCTCAACGTCCCTCCATGCACACGGCGTTGTGGGAGAGGGCATCTCCCACAACAATGTGCCGTGCGCCCACGGACTGAGGTCAGCCTGTGCTTGCGAAAGCGACCGCGTTCGAGGCCCACCCATCCCACGACCCGCTCGGGCCGACGATGATCCAGGGCAGCCGGCCTACACCGAGCTCCCGGCGCTCTCCAGTTGCCCTGCGCGTACTTCGAGTTCGGCAGGTAGGACTTCTCAATTCCCCTTGTCAACGCGCCGGGCGCCGCTGATTAGGCTTCGACCATGTCGAGTCAACACCGGGCGGCAGGTTCCGCTGACGACCAGCTGTCGATCACCGAGGCCCTGATCGACTTGCCATTCCCCCTTCAAGAGGAGAGCTCGCTGAGGGAAGGCGGTTGGAGCGGGCCTGGCTTTCACCTGGCCGTCCTCCGGGAGAGCCAGGACTTCTGGGACGATCGGAGCGAAGAGATCACCGAGGCGGCCGAGCAAGAACTGGAGTCCGATCTCGCCGTACTGGCTGCGACTTTGACCGGCCGCTGGGGCAATCCGACGTTGGTGGACCTGTGGCCGTATCTCGGGCTCGACCATCCCGACCCCGACTACGCGGCGCCCGAGCCGCTCTCCTTCCTGAGCATGGTCGCCGGCAGCATGTGGGTATGGCGGTTGCCGGCCGCCGACCGTTGGCTCGCGTTGACCATCGGCCAGGCTGATCCGGAGTTTCCGTTTCAACTGCTTGCTGCCGTAGGTGAGGCGGCCTCGCTCCGCGACGACGCCGGTGGTCATGGCGGGTGAGTTCGTCAGCGTATGGGGCCAGCGCCGCAGGGCGCCGGCTTGCACTCAGCCGCACTGGATCACGGGCGGCTGGCTTGGTAGGACCGTCCGTCGCGCAGGAGAGCCCAGAGGACGTTGACACGTCGGCGGGCGAGGGCGAGTACAGCCTGGGCATGTGTCTTGCCTTCCGCGCGTTTGCGGTCGTAGTAGCGGCGGGAGTCCGGGTAGCAGGTGATGCTACTCAAGAATCGGGCTGGCGCAGTTCCGAGGTGAGGCCCACTAGCGCATTCTCCCGCCTGCCAGACCCAAGTGACGGCTTTTCGGGCAACTGCGCCCGGTGCTGGTCTACGTCGACAAATCGCCCCTTGGTGGATGGTTCTGGGGCCCGGGCCTCGCCCGTCAGCCACGGCGGTGCCGCGCGTGCCTACGGGCGGGCGGAGGCGGGCCAGCCGCGCGGCCGGCTACGGCTGTGCGGCGGAGCCACCCTCGCGCCGCCCGCTACCCCGACTTGTTCTTGAACGTCTCCTCGATCAGCCACAGGGCACTCTCAGGACCGTTGCCGATCGCCACGGACGCGCGGATCGCAACGCACGCCGCACGCGAAGCGCGCTGAGCCATCGTCCCTGACTTGTCGGCTCGTCGGCCGGGTGGTCGCGCCCACGTCGGCCGGCCTGCCCAACCGCGTGCGCCTCGCTCGTCGGGCCCATGAGGCCCGTCATGCACGGTTGCCGATCAGGTGTCTCCGAACCACCGGCCTGTGACTGGGCGTTATGGCATGCTCACCCGAGGGCGACGGAGAGGTTCGCCGTACGGACAGCCGATGCACCAGGGGTGGGACCAGCATGTTGTCGGTCAGCGCGACCGTGTTCTTCGCAATCGTCATCTACCTGCTGCTGGCCCGGCGTACTGAGGCTCGTAGCCGTGTCAACGAACGGCTGACCGCGTTTGTCTGCGTGGTGTTCGGCGTTCTCATCGCGTCGAGTTCCTGGGGGCAGATGATCTTGCACTTGGTCGGGAACGTGTTCGGAATCGTCGGCCAGGCGACCCGCTGACGCTCCGGTGTGCGCGTGCGCGGCTGACGTTCTGTCAGGGATGGGTGATGTCATGGGTGCCGTAGGCATGTCCACGTACTGGGAGTGGGACCGGGTGGCTCGGCTGGGACGGGGTGCGCTTGTCGTCGGCATCGGGGGTGGGCGGTGACTGCGCGCAGGCCTCCGGCCCGCCGGCGCAGCAGCGGGCGCCGGCCGAAGAAGGCCGCCACCGGGTCGGATGAGTTGTGGCTCTTCGTTGTCGGTGCGGTGGTTGCGCTCGCCGTGGTGGTCACGGTGTTGCGGTGGCTGGCGACCCACGTCTGGGTGCTGGTGCTGCTGGCGCTGATCGGGGCCGGGGTGGCGGTCTTCTTCGTCCGCCGACTGCTCGATCAACAGCGCGCCGAGCAGGCCCGGCAGTTGGCCGACTTGGAGCGCCAGCGCCGGCTGCGGCTGACGCTGACCGGGCCCGGGGGCCTGGACCACATGCGCCACGACGCCTTCGAGTTCGCGGTACGCGACCTGCTGCTGCGCGACGGCTGCACCGCGCATCGGGTCGGCCAGGGCGGTGACCAGAGCGCGGACGTGCTGGCCACGGATCCGATGGGCCGTACCTGGGTGCTGCAGTGCAAGCACAAGCAGGACCCGATCGGTGGCGCGCCGGTGTCGGTCGGCGTGCTGTACAGCCTGGTGGGCGCGAACGAGCGGGTGCACAAGGCCCAGGTGCCGGTGGTGGTCACCAACGGCCGCTTCACCAAGCCGTCGGTGAAGTGGGGCGCCGAGCAGAACGTGCTCCTGGTCGACCGTGATCTGCTGGGGCGCTGGGCCTCCAGCGGCCGGCCGCTGTGGGATCTGCTGCCCCGCGTCCCGGGCCCGCGCGGCGCCCAGGGCGGCTGATCCCCCCTTCGCATCCCGCGCCACCTTGCGCTCACCCCCGGAGCGGCCGATCAGCTTCAAGCCCATCGTCGCCGGCGAGCGCAGGATCTTGCCGATACTCGAGGCGTTCCACTGGTTCGCCGGCGGCTTCTTGCGCTTGCTGCTGTAGCCCTCGCCCTGGTTCCGGTACACGTGCGTCGTCGGCGTGTCGAAGCCCGCCGCCTCCAAGGCGGCGGCGATCATCCACTGACTCTGCCCCCGCACCACCAGCCGACCCATGTACCGCACCGCCTCCGACGTCACCGGATCCGGCTCCAACGTCCGCCCACCCCCGGCCCGGTCCACGATCCGGTACCCGTACGGCGGCTGACCACCCGCCCACCGATCCGTCTTCCGCAGATGCTTGTGCGCCCCCGCCACCCGCGCCTTGATCCGCTTCAACTCCATCTCCGCGAAGATCGACGCCAACATCAGGAACACCTTCGCCATCTCATTCCCGAACGAACTCCCCCTCCCCTCCCGGTAATCCAACGTGATCCCGTCATCCGCGAACACCAGAACCTTGCCGTTCTCCTCCGCCCAATGCGCCACATCCGCACAGTCCTTCGCCGACCGGAAAGCCCGGTCCACCTTCGCCCACACCAACGCATCCCAATCGTCCTTCCGATCGGTCAACCACGGCCCCAGATCCGGCCGCTTCCACGGCGCCACCTGCGCCGACACATCCAAATCCTCGAACGCCCCCACGATCTCCCACGACTGCCCCAGCGCATGCCGAGTCCCCGACTCCGCCTGCACCAGATGCGACACCTTCCCCTCATCCCCATGCGTATCCGACACCCGCGAACCCACCACCGCCCGAACCGCCACCGAAGTCGTCATACTGGCCACAGGTAGCCCCCTCCACACGAGCCGACCGCCACCACAGACCACGGCACACCCGAACGAGCGAACCATTTTGAGAAACCCGTTCGATCTGCTGGCGGATCGACTACCACATCTCATCGTCCGGCCTGGCCGAGCGCGCCCTGTGGAGCAAGGTCGAGCGGGCCGCCACGCATGCCGAGCGGTGGTCCGACCACGCGCCCGTCACGGTCGCGTACGACATCTGACCCTGGTCCGCGGGCAGTGGGCGGCGGTCAGGCAGATGATGCGGGGGCTGGCTGCGTAGTCCTCGGTGACTGAGGGGAGGAACGCTGTCGCCCATGGCCTTGCTGATCGCCGCACCGTGCCTCAGCCGCCACCGTACCGGCCCAGCGCGTCCAAAGCGTCCAAGGCGTCCAAGGCGTCCAAGGCGCCTTGGGCTGTGCGGATCCTCGAAGAGCTGAAACACTCCGGCTCCCGAAGCAGCAGTGCCATGTCACCCCAGCACAGCACGCTGGGGCGGCGGCGTCGAAACGCCGGGGCCTGCGGCCGGAGCGGCGGTCGCGGCCCACGGCAGCGCGTACCAGGAGAGCGCGACGAGAACGGTTGCACTCGGCAACTCGGCGAAGTAGGCCAGCAGTTGTGCGAGCTGGTAGTCGGAGCCGCGATGTGCCGACCACAGGTCGAAGAACGCGTCCAGGCCCAGTAGGACGGCGGTGGCCGAGGCCACCGGACTGGTGGCCGGGTGGCGGCGACGCACCAACCGGGCCAACAGGAACAGCGCCGCCACCTCCATGACATCCAGCCACACCCAGGAGTTGGAGAGGTTCCGTGCACCGAAGCGCCCCTTCACCGACAGCGCAAGCACGACGATCCATGGCATCAGCAGGAAACCCGCCGTACGGAACGCCATCGGCAGCCAGCGCCGGATTGCCGCCTCACGGACTGCGATCTGCCTCCGAAAAGTGTGCGCCGGCATCGTTGTGCGCCTTCTCCTTCGCAGTAGTTGGGTTCCAAGCGGTGTATCGGCCAGGCGTCCAGCAGGTCGAGCGTCAGTTCCAGGGCCCGCGCGGCCGGCGAGGACGGCCCCTGGGCAGCACCTCGTCGAGGGCGCATCCCTGGACGTACTCCAACACCGGGTACAGCAGCACCCCCTCATCCAGCGCCTCCTCGCCGCTGTCGAAGGCCGCAACGATCGAGGAGTGGTTGAGCGAAGCCGTAGAAAGGGCTCCCGCCGGAACCGAAGCAGCGAGGTGGGGTCGACGGCCAGATCCGGTCGGAGGGCTTTCACTGCTACCAGGCAGTCAAGACGCTGGTCTTGGGCCAGGTGCACCTCGGCCATGTCCCCGCGTCCCAAGACCGCGTACCGCCCGCTCAGGACGTGCTCTGGTTCCATCGCAACCGTCCTCACTCGTGTCGAGACGTGAGCGCCGCCATCTCAGGCCGGCAGGTCCGGACACGGTACGAAGCCTTCTTGTGAGATCTCTGTGACGCCGCCGGTACCAGTAGTGCCCCCGGCCGGGCTCTTTCCCTTCCCTTCAAGGCCACCGAAGGTGACCGTCACCGGTACAGCCGGTCTCCGACGGCTACGCCCAGGGCCGCAGCGGCACGGTCTCAGGCGTCGACAGGGGCAACGTGCTCGACTTCGACCTTTGGCAGCACGTCGACGACCTCTACTACTACACACACGCCCTGATGTCCGTACCGCCCACCCAGTGGACCAACGCCGGACATCGCAACGGCGTCCCGGTCTTCGCCACGGTGACCGCCGACTGCGCTGGCTGCGTCAACCAGGCCCAGATCCTCTTCGATGCGGACCACTACCACGAGACGGTCGAGAAGCTCTACCGGTACGCCGTCGCCTACGGCTTCGACGGCTGAGTGATCGACATGGAGAACGGCTTCGAGCCCACTCCACCGTTCTCGCCGCGGTGCAGGCACTGCTCGACAAGAAGCTGCCGGACGGCCGGCGCATGCAGGTGATCGTGTATCACGGAGGCCAGGACCGCCTGAGGCAGGATGACGTGCTGCTGCCCTACATCAAGGCGGGGACCTCCTGGCAAGCGGACTACAACCCGGACGCGCAGCCCGGACCCGACAATCCGGCAGCGGTGACCCACGGCACCCCGCAGGGACCGCCCCCGGCATCGCCTTCAACCTCGCGATGGCCCGGCACGATTCGGGGCACCTGCCCGAGGCACTGGACCTGCTGGACGAGGTGGTGGAGGAGACCGACGACACCGACGCCCGGCTGCGCCGCGCGCAGGTACTGATCGCCCTCGGGCGCGATAACGGGCACGTGGAGCTGGCGGCAGCGTGTCAGCGGCTGCCGGCATACAACGGCGCGACCGCCTTGACGGCCCCCTCCACGAGTGCCAGCGTGCTGTCCGAGCAGGGCGGATGAGGTTTTCGGCAAGGGCAGGTGCACCACCGCCGACGTTCCGGCACGGCCCGAGCCGATCCCAGTGCTAGCCGAACTCGGCTTTCCTGTGGGGTGGTTGGTGGCAATGGATCCGTGGTCGGCACGACATATTCCCCCTTTGGCATATGGGATGCCGGTCAGGACGGCCGGGGCCGACCGACCGGTCGGACGTACCATTGCACATGTCATACCCCTGGAGCGAGAGCATGGCCATGGCGAATCTCCGCCGCCGTGATCCTGCGCAATCCTGGCACCGTGTCGCACCTACCCGGGGGCGGTGCGGCCGGCGGGCGAAAGCCCCTGCGCCCCGTGGCGTTCGCGTTCGCGTTCGCGTTCGCGTTCGCGTTCGCGTTCGACGAGCATGCGGCTTGCCGGCGGCCGCGATCCAGGGCTACCGGGCATTGGTTGACCTGGTGTCATGACGCGGTCTGCGACTGGCTGTTGTCGACTGATGTTCTGTCACCCGGGGGCGGAATTCGTGGTTCCAGGGACTTGACCAAGTGGCTTGACGTGTCACTAACATGATCCGCACCAGCAGGCCGGAGGCTCTCGACCCAGCACCCTTCGACCTGCACATCAGGGCTGTTGGCGGGCAGCCGATCCATCACAGGCGCCGAGCCGGTGCCAGTTGCCATTCATGGTCGGGGATAGTCATGACGCTTGGTAAGTCGTACGCAGACTGATTTCATCGCCTCTTCTGGTCACCACGGGGTGTCTTCACGGAGGCGGCTGAACCGTGCCGCGCGGGCTCGAACCGCGTCGGCACGGCCGGATCGGCGTCTGTCGCAGCCGTCTGCCGTCATGCCGTCTGCCGTCATGCCGTCCGCCGGCCTCCATTCCGCACGAATTCCCAGCTGCGCGGGGTCCGGCTGCTGCCGTACCGGCTCGTCCCACCTGTCCGTTCGAGAAGGAATTGCTGCATGCACGGTTCTCCTCCCTTCCGTCGTCGGCGAAGGGCAACTAACGCGGTGGTCACCGGGCTGATGACCGTGGCGGGATGGCTCGGGGCGGCTGCTCCGGCCTTCGCCGACTCCACCGGCACGGTGACAGGCGGTCAGGAAAACTACTCGTACATCAACGAACGCGCTGCTCCGCACCTGTCCGCGTCCCTCGTGGGGCAGGCGTCCCCCGGCAATACGGTGAACATGAAGTGCCAGACCCAGGGCGACACCGTCGACAACGACTCCCGCTGGATCTGGTCGGGCTCCTTCTTCATCGCCGACGCCTTCATCTCGGAGAGCACCGACTCCCTGCCCGGCTGCGGCCAGTCCTCCCTGCCGATCACCATGCAGAAGCAGGTCCAGGACGAATGGTGCTGGGACGCCTCCGGCCTGACCATCGCCAACTACTGGGGCTACAACCAGTACAACCAGTACGACTTCTGCAACCTCGCGAACGAGTACAGCGGCATCAGCTGCAACGACCGACCCGCCACGCTGGACGACATGGCGGGCGCGCTGTGGGAGATGGGCTTCGCCAGCACCGGCAGCGACCTCAACCGCAGCGCCACCTTCGCGGAGACCGCCAACGAGATAGCCGACAACCGCCCGTTCGCGGTGCGCATCGGCTGGACCTCTGGAGGCGGGCACATGAACGTCATCTACGGGTACGACCCGTCCTCGAACATGATCGCCGTCGGCGACCCGTGGCCGTCTACCCAGACCTACACCTGGTGGGACTACAGCAGCTACGTCAGCAACAACTCGTTCCGCTGGACCCACTCCCGGATCGGGATCCACAACTGAGGAAGGCCGCAGCCGCAATGCGAAACAACATCCGTACCGGTCGGCGAGCGGGTCGGCTGGTCGCGCTGGCCCTGGGCGCGGCAGCGCTCATGGCCGTCGTGTCCCCGGCGGCCCAGGCCGACCAGGGGCAGGACGTCCCCGACCTCGCGGGAGCCCAGCAGGTACTGGCCTCCGACCATGTGCACAGCACCGTCTCCCAGTTCCTCGGCGCGATGGCCGCAGGCAGCCCCAGCGGTGCGCCCACCATGCCCCGGGCGGCCGAATCCCCGGTCGCCGGGCAGGCGTTCAGCATGGACGCCCCCGTCCCGCTCTACGAGCTCTCGCCCGACTTCGTCCGGGGAACGTCGTCGGTGACGCCGGGCAACACCGTGCACCTCGCCTTTCTGGCCACCCCGGTGACCAGCAAGGACGGCCACCACGCCGATGTCCTGCTCAGCCACCGGACCGGCTCGTGGGCGCTGGCCGGAGTCCGCTCCGAGAGCGAGGACACCGGCTACGCCAAGCGGGCCACGCCGGGGACCACGATCTTCACCGAGCCGCAGATCCACGCCTGGTACGAGCTCGCGGACGACAAGGTCCAGCCTCTCAACCACGAGGCGCAGGACGGGCTCGCCGGCCGCCCGAGCCTGTCGCTGGCCGAGTACCAGAAGCTGGTGCACCAGCGTTACGCCGACGAGCTGCCGGGCTCGGCGTATGACCAGAAGGGCCTGGCCGGAGGGTACGGCCTCGCCTCCGCTCAGAAGGCTCAGCAGTCGGGGCCGTCCACGGCGGAGCTCGGCGCCTCCGGTGCCGCGGCGCTGGCGCTGGCCGGCGGCACCCTGACCCTGCGCCGGCGCCGCGCGCGGAGGCAGGAGTAGATTCCGCGCGCTGACGCGGAGTCGGGTTTCCGCACGCGCCTGCGGCAGGGCACGTGGTTGCCCTGCCGCAGGTTGCACCCAGCGATCCCCGCCGCCCAGCGTCTGACGCGCCCGATCCACTCGCAGTCCCCGTCAGACGGCGGCCCGGCGCCTGCCGCGCTTGCGGCGCGGGTACGGGAAGAGCCGCGGCGAGCGCTTGGCGGCCACGTCCTCGACCCAGCCGAAGATCAGCACCAGCAGACCGATCAGCGGGATCGCCACCATCAGCGGGAACCACTGGCTGGTCAGCAGCCACTGGCAGTGCTTGTAGAAGAAGTCGACGGTCCAAAGGGGGTCGATCAGAGGGATGGACAGCACCAGCGCCGTCTCGTGCCAGAGGTAGACACTGACAGCACGTGCGTTGAGCAGGCTGACCAGGCCGTTCCAGCGTTCCAGCGGTTTCGGCCACTGCTCCCAGGACGGGCTGACGTGGAGCAGGATGGCGACGAAGCCGAAGGACCACAGGGCCTGGGCGATCGGCCAGCTCTCGATGTCGGTCGGGTTGCTCGGATCGACCGGCCGGGTGTGCAGGTACCACCAGCCGGCCACCATGATCAGCGGCGCGACGGACGGCACGACGTACTGCGGGATCTTCTTGAGCAGGCCCTCCTGGTGGGCCATGCCGAGGATCCAGCAGGAGCCGAAGGTGGTGAAGTCGGTGGCGGTCTCCCAGACCCGGCCGTAGATGAACTCCTGATCGGCGAAGAACACGTTCATGACGATCGACAGCGCCAATGGCACGAACAGCATCACCCACGGCAGTCGCCGCAGCGCCCACCGCATCAGCGGGGAGAGCAGGACGTACCAGAGGTAGGCACGCAGGTACCAGAGCGGGACGATGGTCTGCTCGGCCCAGACGTGCTCCAGATGGTGGTTGAAGCCGTGCAGGCTGACGGCGTACGGCGGAGTGCTCAACGGCACGATCCAGAACACCAGCTTGCCCCACCACCAGTTCGGGTGGCCCTCGGCGTTGGGTCCCCAGCCGTCGAGGATCTGGGCGGTGATCATGATCGCGCCGAACAGCCACATCGGCGGCAGCAGTCGGCGCAGTCGGCTCCGGATGACGCCGAGGGCGGGCCGGCTGAGCGAACGTGCCATCAGCGACCCGGCCAGCGCGAACATCACGCCCATCGACGGGAAGACGATCGGCAGCCAGAACCAGCCGAAGTTGTGGTAGATCACCACGCGGACCAGCGCCAGCGCGCGCAGCAGGTCGAGGTAGCGGTCGCGGCCGCCCCCGCGCTTGGACGGCGGCTCCGACTCCGGCTCCGGTCGCAGACCGACAGGGATGCGCAACTGGAGCGTGTCCTGGTTGCCCCCGAACTCGGTGGACGCAGTCATGGTCATGCCTCCACCGGTGCGGCGACCTCGCCGGTGCGCCGGAGCTTCTGCCAGCGCAGTCGGCCACCGGTCAGCGCCGTGATCGTGGACTGCAACAGGACCATGTACATCAGCTGCCGGTAGACCAGTTGCTGGATCGGCAGGGTGATCAGATGCCATGGCTTCTCGTGGTCGAGCCGGAAGGCGTACCAGGACAGTGCGGCCTGGAGCAGGATGAAGCCGCCCCAGCTGGTGAGGGTGACCGGGGCGTCCGCGAACAGCACGCCGTACAGCAGGAACAGGTCGACCAGCGGCGCCAGCAGCGGGGCGACCACGCCGAACAGCACGACGAGCGGCAGCCCGAGCCGGCCGAAGCGCCCGGCCGGGCCGCGGGAGGTCACGGCACGGCGGTGCTTCCACATCGCCTGCATGCTGCCGTAGCTCCAGCGGTACCGCTGGGACCAGAGCTGCTGGATGCTGGCGGGAGCCTCGGTCCAGGCGCGGGCGCGCTCGGCGTAGACGATCCGCCAGCCGTCGCAGAGCACCGCCATGGTGATGTCGGTGTCCTCGGCGAGGGTGTCGTCGCTCATCCCGCCGACCCGCTGCAGGGCCTCCTTGCGGAACGCGCCGACCGCGCCGGGTATGGTCGGGATGACGTTGAGCATGTCGTACATCCGGCGGTCCAGGTTGTGGCCGAGGACGTACTCGATGTGTTGCCAGGCGCCGATCAGGCTGTGGCGGTTGCCGACCTTGGCGTTGCCCGCGACCGCGCCGATCGCCGGGTCGCCGAACGGCTGGACCAGCTCGCGCACGGTGGACGGCTCGAAGACAGTGTCGCCGTCCATCATCACGATGATGTCGTACGAGGCGGCCGCGATACCGGTGTTCAGCGCACTGGACTTGCCGCCGTTGACCTTGCGGATCAGCCGGACGAACGGCAGGTTCATCTCCTCGACGACGTCCGCGGTCCCGTCCGTGGAGCCGTCGTCGATGACGATCACTTCGATCGGGTAGTCGCTGGCGGCCAGGGAGTTGAGGGTGTTGGCGATGCACTCGAGCTCGTTGTAGGCCGGGACGAGCACGGTGACGGGCTCGGTGACGGGCGGCCCCCAGGCGTTCCGCCGCCGGGAGCGGCGGGCGTGGATCGGTGCGAGGACTAGCATCAGCGCGAACCGGCCGAAGTTGAGGAAGCCGACCAGGGCCAGCAGGCCGACCAGCACCGGCAGGCTGTACACGCCAACCTGGGTGGCCCAGATGAATCCCTTGCCCGCCCACAGCTGGTAACCGTGCACCGGCACCATGGCGTTGGAGGCGCCGAGCGCTTCGGAGATGGTGCTGAACCGATAGCCCTCGCCCTGTAGCTTGTCGATGATCTGCCCGAGTGCGGTGACGGTCTGGGAGCGGTCGCCACCCGCGTCGTGCAGCAGGATCAGCTCGCCCGCACCGGGCTTGGGCGGCATCGCCGCCTTGACGATCTTGTCGACACCGGGACGCTTCCAGTCGTCGGTGTCAGAGTCGATGAACGCGGTGAGATAGCCGTGCGACCCCACGTACTTGACCACCGGGTAGTTCCAGTCGTCCAGCGCGGAGGCGTCGGAGGAGTACGGCGGGCGGAACAACGCGCTGTGGACGCCCGCGACGCCGGCCAGCGCCACCTGCGTCTGCGCCAGCTCCCAGGCGATCCGGGTGTGGGACTGGAACACCAGGTCGGGGTGGGTGAAGGTGTGCACGCCGATTTCGTTGCCGCCCGCGACGATCTGCCGGATCAGCCCCGGGTTGCGCGTGGTCATCGCACCGGTCACGAAGAAGTCCGCATGGATGTGGTGGGCCGCGAGCACCTCCAGGATCTTCGGAGTCCACTGCGGCGAGGGGCCGTCGTCGAAGCTCAGGACCACGGTGTGTTCGGGGATGCGGTAGCTCGTTGGGTTCGCGTTCTTGGTGCCACGCGCGTCAATGATCGGCCCGCCCTTGAGCAGGTTGTCCGGCACGGTCGTCTTGTCGACCGAGACCGCGATCCGGGTGTCGTGGAACACCTCGTTGCTGGCGAGGCCGCGCAGGACGAGCAGCGCGAGCAGGCAGGCCAGCAGGGACAACGGCATGAAGAAGCGCAGACGCGGCGCGGCCAGTCGACGCGGCCTCAGCAGGGACTGCCGGCGGCGCTGGTGGCGGGACAATGGCGCTCCTGGAGATGGGTGGTGCGGACGATCAGGCGTGCTTGGTCGGCTGGTGCGAAGGCGTTGCCGCGTGCGGTGCGGCGCCCGACGCGTGCGGCGCGGTGGCCGAGGCGTGCGGCACGATGCCCGCCGTGTGCGGCGCAGTGGCCGCGGTGTGCGGTGCGGTAGCCGAGCTGGTCGCGTGAGGTGTCGGAGACTGCGTGGCCGTCCGGGGCGAGGACGGCGAGAGTGACGGGGTGGGCGACAGCGACGGCACAGGCGGGGGAACCGGTGCGGACGGCAGCGAGGGCTGCACGGGTATCCCCATCGCCGGGGCGTCCGACTGCACACCGACCAGGCTGCTGCCCATGGCGGCCGCCAGCATCGCGCCGACCAGGGATACCGGCCAGCCTAGGCCCCGCAGCAGACGGCCACGCAGACCCGACTCGTCGACGAAGACCGGCGCGGGAGCCTGTTCCTGAAGTCCCGACTCGGACATGTCAGGCTGCGCCCGGTGCGCCGATCCGCGTTCGACGGAAGTGATGACTGGGCGCACCTTGCAAGGCCTTTCAGGGCAGGGTACGTAGACCCCGGAAACGTAGAGGGGGAACGCTAGTGCACCAGCCCGACTCGAATTGGGCTCGATGTGTGCATTTGGCGCGATCTGCCCAGAGGTTGTGATCAGATCGAAATGCTTCGAACACTTCTCACACTTCTCACGCCGCGCTCCGTCCCGAGCGCGGAATGGCCCACCTGATGAACTTGCGCGCCCTCGCCCGGCACCGCAGCCGCCGTGACCACCTGCGCATCCGTCCCACCGCGGGACCGCTGTCCGACCAACAAGCAAGGTTCAAGAGGCAGTTGATCGCACTCCCCAAAGGTCGAGCCGGCTGATCAGATGGGCGGACTCGGGCTCGAGCCGTCCAGGTCCCCACCGCGGACGAGGTGGCAGGGCCTGGACACTTGGTTAGGATGACGCCTCAATTCGATCAGTGATCGATCCTCATGCAAAGGGCGTGTCCAGATACCGCCCCTACGCCCCAAGGAGCCTGTGTGAGCCAGCCCCGCCGCACCTCTCGTCGCCGCGCGTGGACCGTGCTCACGCTGCCGGCCCTCGTGTGCGGCCTCGCCGCGTGTTCCGGCGCCCCCGCATCCAGCGGGGGCGCCGACGCCGCCGCGCCCGCGCAGGGCGCGTCCGCCCCCAGCGCCTCGCCGACCCCGTCCGGACCGCCTGGAACCCTGTTCGACGACTTCCACTACAGCGGTCCTGACGACCCCTCGCTCACCGCCCACGGCTGGCAGGTCCGCACCGACGATGGCGGCCCGGGGATCAAGGGCACCTGGTCCACCACTGGTGCCGGCTTCCCGTCCGATACGACCGCTCAAGGGGGCAGGATCCTGCAGTTGCAGGCGTCCACCGACGGCACCGCGCAGGGCACCAAGCAGGTCGAGGTGCAGAGCACCGGCACCGGCCTCTTCACGGGGACCTTCGCCGCTCGGATCTACCTCAGCGACAAGCCTGCGAGCGGTCGCAACGGCGACCACCTCGTCGAGTCCTTCTACCCGATCTCCCCCGCGGACTCCTCGACGAACTACAGCGAACTCGACTACGAGTACATGCCGAACGGCGGCTGGGGTTCGGTGGGTCCGGAACTCGACACCACGAGCTGGTACAAGGCCGATCCGCCGGACCGGGTCACCCACGCCCTCAAGCAGCACCTCGAGGGCTGGCACATCATGATGGTCACCGCCATGAACGGAAAGGTCACTTACTCTCTGGACGGCAAGGAGCTGTTCACCAGCTCCGGCAACTACGTCCCGCGCGAGAAGATGGACATCCACTTCAGCGACTGGTTCATCGACCTCCCCTTCACCGGTGGTCCGCGCACATGGGACACTAAGGTCAACTGGTTCTACTACAAGGCCGGTGAGGCCGTGTCCCAGACGGATGTCCAGAAAGCGGTGGACGGCTTCTACGGTGCCGGTACCGACTACGTCAACACCGTGCCGAAGTCCTGACCCGGGCGGCAACCGCCGGGCTCGAGGAGCTGAGCCGCGATCAGGCCCGCAGCATCGAAGGGTGCGCGTCGAAGCAGCATGCGCGCACCTGCTTCATGCGGTGATTCCTCCAGGGCGTCTGTCAACCGTCCGGCCGTCGCTGTCGAAGACGCCACGCCACCACCTCCTCGGCCCGGCTGATCTGCCCCGTCGGGCCGCAGAGCCAGCCGTTCATCCCATGGGGCGACTTCGGAGAGTACGAGCACGTTCCGGGGGGTGACTTCGAGCCCGGACACTTCTCCTGGACCCCGGACAACGGTGCCGCCGTGAGCGCGGGCAGCGAGCCCTGGTACGTCGTCAGCCCCGCCGACAGTCGCTCCCTGACCCTGCCGCAGGGCGCGCACGCCACCTCCCCCACCTATTGCGTCGGTGTCGATCAGCCCAACGTCCGCTTCTTCGCCAAGGGCACCGGCACCCTCGCCGTCGACGTCAGCTACAAAGGCCCGCTCGGCATTTCCACTGTGCAGATCGACGCCAGGCACCTCCCCGACGCCTGGCAACCCAGCACCCGTGTGCCGATCACCGTCAACCTCCTCCGCTGCTGCCCGGCAACCAGACCCCCATCAGCCTGACCTTCCGCTCCCAGTCCGGCACCATCACCATCGACGACGTCTTCACCGGCAGCTGACCACCACCGCGGAAAGAACCGCAGACCCCGCACACACCGGCACCACCGGCCCGACACCACCCGGCGGCGCCCACCGAACGGGAACAGCCCCCACACCTCCCGCGCTCCCGGGCACCGCCGAAGACCACAGCCTCCAGGACCCCGGCCGCCGCGCCCGGTTCGCGGGAACCACGAATCACCCCGGCCACCCTCCGGACACGCGGTTCAGCACCGCAGTGCGGACTCCTCGTGCAGCGCCGCATTGAGCCTGGCCATGGCGGCGGCGAGGCCTTCGCATGAATCGTCGGGGCACCGGTACGGTGACTGACGGCAGGTATGTCCACTCACCCGGAAAGCCCATCAGGAGATGGGCCGTTCGGGTGACATCCATCCCTGTGCAGCCTGACCCGCCCGGGTGCCGCGCCCATCCAGCCCGGCACTGATCGAGGTAGGCATTCCGAGGGCGGGGGCACGGCACTGAGTTGTGCGCATCGTGAAATTGCCTGCATCATCACGGCTGCGGCGGTCTCGTCACTGATGCCGTCGGGAACCCGGACCAGCGAGTGGGCCGGGACGGCCAGCAGTTCGGCGTAGCTGCCCGGGTGGTAGAACCACGCCACCCGGTCGCCGACGGCCAGGTCCCTGACCCCTTCGCCGAGGGCGGTGACGTAGCCCATCCCCTCGGTGCCGAGGATCGCTGGAGCCGCCCAGCCCGGGCCGCCCTCGGCGCGGGCACCGACGTCCATGTAGTTCACGCCGGCAGCGCCCAGCCGTACCAGCGCCTCGCCGGGGCGAGGGGTCGGATCCGGCAGCTCGGTCCAGCGCATGACCTCGGGGCCGCCGTGCTCCTCGATGCGGATCGCGTGCATGATGACACCTTCCTATGGGATCGTCCGTGAGGGAACGGGCATCACGTTAGGCAGCCAGAATTGGACCAGCAAGTCCAAAATCGTTGCCGGGAAAGCGAGTTGACCGGCCACCGGTGGGGGGCCCGACGGAAGGTCGCGACGAGCATGGCCGCCATCAGCCGGCGCATCACCAGATCCACCGCGATCACCTCGCCCGGGCGCCAGTCCGACACCTGTTCCTCGGTGATGTCGGTCATCGTGCCGACGCAGGCGGCGATGCTGTCACAGCGGAAGGCGGGCGGGAGGGCACGCCGCTGACGCCGGTGGAAATCCCGTTCGGACGTGATGATGCCATTCCGAGTGGTGGAGGCCCACCTGCGGGGATTGGGACGGCAGCGCCCCTGATGGGCGCCTGTGGAGCTGTCGGGCCACATCTTGCACACCCATTCGTCACCAGTCAAAATGGTGACGTGAATCATGCCTTTCCTTGCGGAACCCTGCCCCTGGACTTCGTCGGCACCTTGCGCGCCCGGCGCAACGACGCGCCGATGGAGAAGCTCGCCACGGCCGGCCTGCTCGACGACTGGTTCGTCGAGTCCGGCATGCTGGACGGCGCCCCCGGTGCCGACGACATCGACCTCGACATCGCCGTCGAGGTACGGGAAGCGATCTACTCGCTGGTCGCCGCCCACCTCGACGGCCAGCCGCTGCCCGCCCACGCGGTCGGCGTGCTGAACCGGCACGCGGCAGGGCTGCCGATCACCCTGCGCCTCGGCCCCGGCGGCGTGACCCGCAGCGGTTCGGCCGCGCAAGGACTCACGGCGCTCGCGCGCGAGGCGATCGAGATCCTCGGCGGCGCCGACGGGGCACTGCTGCGCGAGTGCGCCCGCCCCGAGTGCACCCAGGTCTACCTCGACCGTTCGCGCGGCCGGCGCAGGGAGTGGTGCGCCATGCGGACCTGCGGCAACCGCGTCAAGGCCGCCGCCTACCGGGCCCGGGCCGGCGGCAAGGACTGAGCCGCGGTTCCTGCGCCGCGGCTCTTGCCGGCCGCAGCGCAGGACCATCACACCGAGAGTCGCCTCAAGGGCACCCTGTCACCCTCTTGACAGGTTACGCGTGGCAGAGCAACACTCGTCACTGTTCAAACAGGTGACCAGGAGACCGACACCGAGCCGGCCGACGCCGCCCACCAGCTCTGCCCCTGCTCCAAGCCCATCACGGGCCACATTCCGGTCACCGCCAACGCCACCGCGGTGTCCGCCTGAGAGAACCGGAGGTAGCGGACCATGGCTACGAAACAAGCACGTGCACTGGATGCCGTCGTCGCGGCCGGGCGGGCGCGCTTCCGCACGCTGCCCGAGCGCGTCCGCTTCGAGGACATGACCGAGATGAAGGACGTGTCGGCATCCGGCGGGCCGGACATGTACGACCCTGAGAGGCAATGGGCCTTCTACTCTTGCCTCGCACTGGACCTGGGGCTCTAGTCCAACGCCGTTCAGTCGTGCTCTTCGGCGAGGACGTACTCCCTCGCCGAGAATCCGCACGTTCATGATGCGGCCTCATCGTCCGGCGGTGTGGCGGGCTTGTTGCCGGCTTCGATGGCCGGGCCCGCGCCAGGTTCGGCCAACTGAGCTTTCATGTTGGCCAGTTCGGCCTCGACGTCGTGGCCTTCGCTCGCGGCGTCGAGCTGGGCCTGGATGTCGTCACGTCCCGCGGGCAGGGTGGCGTCCTCCAGCGCGCCGGTGGCGATCAACTCGTCCAACGCCCCGGCTCGGGCCTGGAGTTGCTCGGTCTTGTCCTGGGCCCGCTGCATGGCCATACCGATGTCGCCCATCTCCTCGGAGATACCGGTGACGGCCTCGTTGATGTGCGTCTCGGCCTCGGCGGCCGTGTAGGTGGCCTTAATCGTCTCCTTGCGGGTGCGGAACGCGTCAACCCGAGCCTGCAGCTGCTGCGAGGCCAGGGTGAGCTTCTCCTCCTCGGCCTGCAGTGACGACTCCTGGCCCCGCAGGTCGCTGATCTGCGATGCCACGGCGGCGCGCCGGCTCAGGGCCTCACGTGCGAGGTCCTCCCGTCCGACCGCGAGCGCCTGCCGCGCCTGACCGTCCAACTTCACAGAGGACTGGTCGAGTTGGGCAATCTGAAGCTCGACGCGCTTGCGGCTGGTGGCCACGTCCGCCAGCCCGCGCCGCACCTTCTGCACCAGCTCCAACTGCTTCTCGTATGAGTAGTCGAGTACCTCGCGCGGATCCTCCGCACGGTCCAGCGCCTTGCCCACCTTGATCCTGAACAGGGCGGCGATACGCTGCATGATGCCGCTCATCGCCCCCACCTCCTTCTCCGCTGTGCTGTTGGAGCCGGTCGAATGGCGGCGGCGCCCCGCGTGGTGTCCGCCGTAGCGTGACCCAGAGCTAGGGCCATTGGTGACCGGCGGCTCTCATCCATCGCACTGGCGGCGCTTCGCTTCGGAACCCGCCCGCGGGGAACGGGGCATGTGGCGCCCGACCTGGCAGGACGGGCTCCTGGTCCTCGCAATGTGCGGGGCGGTGGAAGTGGTCATGGGGTCCTCCCCCGGGACGGCGGGGCGCAGCTGCCGCCGACGGCTGTGTCAGGTGTTGGGGAGGTCCGGTCTGTGAGTGTGGAGCGCGGCGAGACGCTTCTTGTACTCGTCCTTGTCGTTCTCGTCGCGGGCGAGGCGCTCGGCGGGCCGTTGCTCCGGCGGCGGTGTGATCGTAGACGAGGGCAGGGTGTTCTTCTTGCTCTTGGCCGGGCGGGCCATCGATCGCAAGGCCAGGATCAGGGTGATCAGCAATCCCAAGAAGACGATCACGCCCAACGCCATGCCGAGCCACCCGCCGGCGTCGTGAGCGGTCCAGAACATCACTCCCACCTCCCAGGGATCGTGCTGCACGCAGGCGCCCTCCCCCGTCCTCACGTTCCTGCGGCCCCGATGACGTGAGCCAGGGCCTTCCGGCCTTGAGGCCGGGGCGGGCGGCCCCGGCCAATCAGGGTGACGTCGGCGGCTTCGATGGCGACACCGGTGCCGATCGCCAGCCCGACGTCTGCCCGGGCCGGCGCGGGGGCGTCGTCGATGCCGTCGCCGACCATGTCGACCCTGCCCGCGCCGCCCCTGGCCGGCTTGCCGCGGACGACCGCGGCCGGCAGTCCTCGGGGCGGCAAGCGGAGCGCTGGCTCCGCGCGATGGGAGCCGACTCCGGCAGGCCCGGCAGGGGCTCGTACAGATCGCCGACAGGCGCGAGGGCTTGTGCGTCCAGTATCCGGCGAAAACGTCAAGATGACGCATGCGCGAAGCCGCATACCGTCGCCTGCCCCGCCGCTCCGTCATCCCTCATCACTGATCGTGTCCTCGCGTCAGTGCAGTGCGTGCGGGCAGACGAAGACCTGCAAGGTGGGCTCCCTTCGCCGGCATTGTCCGGATCAGGTGGTGGAGGTCGCCTTCCGGTCTCACAGACCTTCCAGCCTCTCAGCCCGACCGCCGACAAACAGCCCCGCGCGGAGCCTCCGCCCATCGCCCGGGGCCCATCCGGTCGAACTCCCTCGCTCGCCCTGCAGGCCAATATCCACGATACACACGCCCCTGCCCGGCACCACAGCCGAATGACCCCATCGCTGCCCGGGGGTCGCCCAGCAGCGCCATCAGCCCGGGCCGGCGTTCCCGCCTGCGTGGCTTCAACCCCACCGTCGGCACCTCCGGCGCCCACAATCGCTCCCCCGGCTACCGTGAACCCCGCCTACCCTGACGCACCGGGCGCGAAGGCGGGCCTGCGTACTCCGCAACCGCTCATGGCACCGGTGGGCCCCCGACCCCGTGGGCCGGTCCACCCGCGCCGGTCATCCGCCGGTCGCGGTGCGGAACTTGGTGGGGGACATCCCGGTAGTCAGGCGGAACCGGCGCGAGAAGTAGAGAGGGTCGGTGAAACCGACCTTGCGGGCGACGTGGTTGACGGGCAGGCCGGTGACGGCGAGCAGGTGCCGGGCGAGTTCCATGCGCTGCTGCTCCACGTGCGCCATGAGGCCGGTGCCGAGTTGAGCTGCGGCCAGGTGGGCGAGGCGGGACGGCGACAGGCCGCCGATCCGGGCCAGCGAGGCGACCGTGTGCGGGCGGTCGAGGTGGTCGCTGACGTGCTCGAGCACGGCCAGGAGCCGGGGGTCGAGCACGTTTCCCCGCGGGTTCCGGGTGTCGCACCACAGCAGGGCCTCCTCGACGGCGTTCATCGCGAACAGCGTGTTGCGGCGCAGTCCGCAGTGCTGGGCGCCGACGGCCCGGTCCAGCGCTTGGACGACGCGACCGCGCACGGTGCCGTCGACCTCGATGCTGCGGATGCCCGGGGCCGCCGCCGGCCAGTGCAGGAGCGGCAGCCAGTCGGGCCGTGGCTCGATGTGCGCCCAGCGCAGCGACCAGTGGCCGGCGTCCCGGTCGGTGCCGTAGTCGTGCGGCGTGTGCGGCTCGATCACGGTGATGCGGTCGGCCGGCGCGAGGATGTCGGGGGCGCCGGTGCGTCGCAGGCGCCCGCAGCCGGCCACGGTCACGAACAACACCCAGTCGGTCGTGCCACCGGGTCTGACGGTGCGGTAGGTGGCATCCTCGTCGAGCCGACCGCAGAGCACGCGCTCGGTCCGGGAGGCGATGGTCACCGCGTCAGGAGGTGGGGGCACAGCAGGATCATCCATGAGGACGACGGGTTCGGCGATACCCCGACCGGGGTCCGGTGCAGACGATGGAGGCATGACGAACAGCACTCTCTCCGTTCCGGCGGCCGATCCCGCCGCGCTGCGCGACCGGTACGACCGCGACGGTGTGGTCCAGGTCGACGCGGTGCTCCCGGCCGCCGAGACCGACGGAATCCGCGCGGCTTTCATGGCTCAGGTCGAGGCCGACCGCCTCGCCGTCGGTGCCGTCGAGGAGGTGGCGCAGGACGCCGTCCTCGCCCGCTATCCCCGCTTCATGAACCCGCATCGCCGCCCGGATCTGGTGATCGGGCGCCTGGCCCGGACGCTGATGACCGATCCGCGCCTGCTCGGGCTGGTCAGCGCCCTGGTCGGCCCGGTATACGGAGCCCAGTCGATGTTCTACTTCAAGCCCCCTCGGCCCGTGGCCAGGCTCTGCACCAGGACAACTTCTTCTTGCGCGCCCACCCGGAGACGTGCATCGCGGCGTGGATCGCCGTCGACGCGTGCGACGCTGCCAACGGCGCACTTCGAGTGGTGCCGGGCAGTCACACCATGGAGATCGTCTGCCCCGAGGAGGCCGACCCCGGGCAGTCGTTCACCAGTGGGCTGGTCCGGGCGCCGGCGGGCCTGCCGGTCGTGCAGAGCGAGATGCGACCCGGCGACGTGCTGTTCTTCCACGGCAGCGCAGTCCACGGATCACTGCCCAACACCACCGCCGACCGCTTCCGGCGCTCGCTGATCTTCCATTACGTCCCGCAGAGCAGCACCGAGATCGCCGGCTGGTACCTGCCGCTGGTCGACCCGGACGGCAGCGACGTCGACCTCGCCGAGGCCACCGGCGGCGGACCGTGCGGAGACACCTGGACCGGGGCCGCCCACTGACCGCCAGACCCGGTACCCGTTCTGATCGCTCGACAACAGCCCTGCGTGGCGAATCGACGCACATTCCACAACGCCGGGACTGGCTGACAAGGCCCTCTGAACGAAGACCGAGAAGGCTGCGACCCGCCTGAACGCACCGCGCTGGGCGGGGACAGAGTCCCCACCCCAGCGCGGTTCATGCCTCAGCTGTCGGACTGCGAGGACGACAGCCCCGAGCCCTGCGTCGCACCGGCCCCCGAGCCCTGCGGCGGCGCGTCCGCCGGCAGCGGCGGCAGGCTGACGCAGTCGGGTGCCTGACCCTTGATCAGCTCGACCGCACTGGTGATGCGGCCGCCAGACAGGGCCTCGAAGGCGACCAGCGCGGTTCCGCCGCAGGCGGGCCCTGGCCCGCATCAGCCGCATCCGCAGCGCGCCCGGCGTCATGCCGAGCACGCCCGCTGCCTCCCTGGCCGTCAGGCCGGCGAGGTCGACCAGCTCCACCACGGCCCGGTCGGGCCCGGACAGCGCGGTCAGCTCGCTGACCAGATGCCGGCCGGCCCGCTCGGCGTCGATCCGGTCGAGCAGCTCCTCGACCTGGTCGGCGTCCAGCTCCCGGCGGCCCGCCAGGCGCACCGTCTTCTCGCGCTGCCGGGTGCCGGCCGCACAGTGCGCCGCGTAGACGCGCCGGGCGATGCCGAAGACCCAGGAGCGCGCGGTGCCCTTGCGCGGGTCAAAGGTGGCGTAGGAGGTGATCACCTCGACGAAGGT
This sequence comes from Kitasatospora acidiphila, assembly GCF_006636205.1. Taxonomy (NCBI): domain Bacteria; kingdom Bacillati; phylum Actinomycetota; class Actinomycetes; order Kitasatosporales; family Streptomycetaceae; genus Kitasatospora; species Kitasatospora acidiphila. The sequence continues at coordinate 578,392 of NZ_VIGB01000003.1, forward strand.
GTCCGCCGTGAGATCGGCGACGGTGTGCGGATCGGCGCTGCGGCGGGCGAACTCCGAGCGAGCGTCGCGGTGTTGGGATCGGGCCGGGTGGTGCACCTGGGGTACGCGGACAGCGGGCGCGGGCCGGAGCTCCAGCCGGACCCGCCGGGCCGCACTCGGTTCGCCCGCACGAACACCGAGGAGGCCGCCAGCGGCTGGCCGAGCTGATCCGCCAGGAGCGGGCCGACCTACTGCTCGGCTACGACGCGAACGGCGGCTACGGGCATCGGGACCACCGCAAGGTGAACCAGGTGGCCCGCGGCGCGGCCGAACTGGTGCCCGGAGTGCGGCTGCTGGAGGCGACCATGCCGCGTGAGACGGTCACCCGGCTGGTCATCGCGGTCTGCGGCCACAACAGCGAGCTGATCGTCACCTGGGACGAGGACGACTTTCACCACCGCCAACCACATGTCAATGACCAGCGTGCAGGACTGAGGGTTGTCCCGCCCGGCTGGTCGGAGCGGAGTGCCCAGCCGGGATACGGGGCGCCGCCCGGCACATAACGCAGCAGGCAAGTGAGACGAAGGCGCCGTGAATCGAGGCGCCGTTCCCGACGGAGAGCGAGGCACTTGAACTGGTGGAGTCGGGCGCCGGTCTGCTCGACCTACCCCGGCTTCCGTGCCAGGCAGGCGCGGGCCGGCGGGACGTTGCGCCACGCGGTGCGCTCACCCAGCCCGTACGACTCCTCGAACTGTCGCAACAGGTGGACCACCGCGCGGTGTTGGGCGGCGCGTCGCGGACCGGAGGTGAGCGCGCGAAGGGCGGTCGTTCCCCGGTAGCGGAAGTACGTCAGCTCACCCCCGGGAGCGAGCAGCCGCAGGTAGAGGTCCAGCAGCTGCCGCACCTGCACCGGTGGGAAGTTGGTGAACGGCAGGCCGGACACGATCACGTCGTACCGTCCGAGCTCGTCCTGATAGTCCATCAGATCCTCGGCCCGGCCGGCAGACAGCCGCAAGCCGACACTCGGCCCGTGCCGGACCAGCACCGGGTCCTCACGCAGGTGCTGGACGAACCGCGCGTTGGCCTCGACCACGTGCAGCCGGTCGCCCGGCCGTAGCGCCAGCACCAGCCGCCGGGTCACCACCCCCGTTCCCGCGCCGACCTCCAGAACCGAGAGCGGTCGGTCGGGGCGGCTGGTCACGGGGACCAGGAGCGCGTTCACCAGGTCGGCGCCGCTCGGTGCCACCGCGCCGGTGTCGTGCCAGGAGCGCAGCGCCTCGGCCAGGAAGAGAAGGCCGTCACCGAGTGAACCCCGGTGGCGGCGTGGTGAGTCGGGGCGGGCATCGAGCCGAACTGTCGTCATGGCAACGACGGTAGGAAGGCCGACCGCGCCCGGAATCGGCCGACCTGCGGCGCCCACCCCCGACCAAAGTCGAGGGTCGCGGTAGCCGTGAGGAGGAGGCGTCGGGCCGTGGGCCGGCCCTAGCATCGACGGTACGGAACGCGGTGGGGAGGTGGACTGTGCGCTCGGCACCCCTCGGTTGGTTCGGCTCCGGCCGCCGCCCGTGGGTCGACGTGCTCTACCTGCTGGCCCTCCTCGCGCTCACCGTCGAGGAGGCCGCGGTGCAGTGGGTGCGCGCCGACGGCCCGTGGCGCCTGCCACGGGTCGCCATGGCCGTTCTCGCTGCCGCCTCCCTGCTCTTGACCCGCCGCCACCCGGTCGCCGCGGCCGTTCTCCCGGTCCTCACCGGCGGTCTGCTCAACCGGGCCGTGCCAGGCTTGTTCAGCGTCTACTACCTCGCCAGCATCGGCCGGCTCGGCCCAGCGCTCGTCGGGGGTGCCCTGATCGCCGCGACCAGCACGGTCCGGGCCACCTCACTGGCCGACGGGGCCGGCATCTTCACTTCCCAACTCCTGGCGCAGGTCGCACTGTTGTCCTTCGGGTTGTGGCTGCACGGCCGCCGCCGGCTGATTCGCACCCTGCACGCCCAGGTCGCCGCCCTGCGACGCGAACGCGAACTGCGGGCCGAACAGGCAAAGTCCGCCGAACGGGCGCGGATCGCCAGGGAGATGCACGACGTACTCGCCCACCGCCTCAGCCTGTTGGTGCTGCACGCCGGCGTGCTGCGGGATCGGGCGCTGGCCGGAACAGTCGCCACCGATCCCGAACTGCTCACCGAGCGTCTGGAGTTGCTACGCGCCACCGCGGCCGGCTCGCTCGACGACCTGCGTGACGTGCTGGGCGCGCTGCGCGCCGATCAACCGCCACAGCGAGTCCCTGGGGCCGCTGCCCCGGCACTGCGAGGCCTCACCGAGCTGGTCGGCGAGGCGGTTCAGGCCGGCCAGCAGGTCGAACTGGCCGTCACCGGCAAAGCGGAGAGCGTCCCCACCACCCACCGCCTGGCCGTCTACCGCCTGGTCCAGGAGGCGCTCACCAACGCGCGCAAGCATGCCCGCACCGCGCCCGTAGCGGTACGGGTCCGCTACGGCGCCCCGGCCACCACCATCGAGGTCCGCAACGGCCCGGGCCGGCCTGGCGGGGCTACATCCGATGGTCCGCGCAGCAGCGGCTACGGGCTGGTCGGGCTCGCCGAGCGGGTCCGCTCGCTCGGCGGCCAACTGGACGCGGGCCCGGACGGCCGCGGAGGCTTCCTGCTCGCCGCCCAGCTGGACACGGCTCCCGATCAGCTATTGAACCCACCCGCGCCACCGGAGGACACCGCATGATCCGCACCATGGTGGTCGACGATGACGCACTGGTCCGGCTCGGCCTCATCGACCTGCTCGGCCAGGATCCGGCGCTGAGCGTCGTCGCCGAGGCCGCCGACGGGCTGCAGGCCGTCGAACTGGCGCGCAGTCAGCAGATCGACGTCGTGCTGATGGACATCAGGATGCCCCGGCTCGACGGGATCGCCGCGACCCGGCGGCTGCGCGAACTGCCCACCGCCCCACGCGTCATCGCGCTCACCACCTTCGACCTTGACGAATACGTCTACCACGCGCTCGCCGCCGGCGCCGACGGCTTCCTCCTCAAGGACACCCCGCCCGCCGAAATCGCCCGGGCCGTCCATGTGGTCGCCGCCGGACAGGGCATGCTGCACCCGGCGGCCGCACGTCGGCTGATCGACCGCTACCACCGGGCCGGCACGCCCCGGTCCGTCGCCGCGCGGGCCCGGATCAACTGCCTGACCGCGCGGGAGGCGGACGTGCTGCGCCTGCTCTCCGCCGGGTTGTCCAACGCGGACATCGCCAAGGGCCTCGGCATGCGCGAGAGCACGGTCAAGGCCCACGTCAGCCGGATCCTCACCGCTCTCGGCACCGCCAACCGGGTCCAAGCCGCCCTACTGGCCCGCGACGCCGGCCTGGACCATGCGGAAGCCTGACGGCCGCGATCCGTAGTGGCGTCCCAGAGTGCGTCTCGGGTGATGCCCCATAGGCGGCCCGACCCGCTCTCCCCGCTACGCCAGTGAAGCCTCCTTGACATCAGCAAAGGATTGGCGAAGCACGCGCAACGACGCAGCTCGCAAAGGGTTCTCCCCACGCGGGTGGGGTTGCTCCGACGGCGCGGGAGCGGGTCAGCGAGGACAGGGCGTCCTCCCCGCGCGCTCGGGGCTGCTCCGCAGGCGGCTAGGGCGTGTAACGACCCTCAGACGATGTCGAATTCGTTGCCCTCGGGGTCCTGCATGGCGGCGGCGTAGAGCCCCATGTCCGGCTCGTCCTTGATCCGCAGCACGGTGGCACCAGCTTTGACCAGCCGTTCCACCGTAGCCATGACCCGCTGCATGCGGACGTCCACTGGAACGTCACGGCCCCCACCGACCTTCAAGTCGAAGTGCCACCGGTTCTTGGCGACCTTCGGCTCCGGAACCTGCTGGAACCACACCCTCGGTCCACGTCCCGCGGGATCGATGATCGACTCCGGAATGTCCCCGGCTCCGGCCGGCAACTCTGCCTCGGGCACCCCCATCGCCGCCCAGTAAGCACGCCATGTGGCGTGCCCGCCCGGCGGAGGCTCAGGCACGTAGCCCAGGGCCTCGGCCCAGAAAGCCACCATTCTCTGCGGATCGGAGCAGTCGATCGTCAGCTGCAGCGTCATCTCCATGCTCGGAGAATCCCAGACGGGTCTGACAGACGATCCGATTTCGCAACAGGCTCTAGTAGGGCTTGGTCAGGTCGGCTCGGTGGTGGCGTGTCCTTTGTGCCGGGTGGCGCGTTGTTGAGGTGTGACACCTGGGGAGATGGCCGAGGTCCGGGAGGACCTGGAGGCGTTCGCGGCGGAGATGTTCGGTGCGTTCACCCGTGCCGATCAGCGCCGTTGGGGGCAGGCGTATGTGCGGGGTCTGCTGTTGGACGGCCGGAGGAAGTCGGTGGAGCCGATGGCCGCGCGGCTCGGTGAGGACGGCAACCGGCAGGCCCTGGCGCACTTCGTCACGACGAGCCCGTGGGACCCCGCGCATGTCCGTGCGCGGCTGCCGTGGAGGATGCAGGATGCCATCGCACCGACCGCGCTGATCATCGACGACACCGGGTTCCTCAAGGACGGGGACGCCTCGGCCTGCGTGTCGCGCCAGTACACCGGGACAGCGGGCAAGGTCACCAACTGCCAAGTGGGCGTGTCGCTCCACCTGGCCCGCGACCACGCCTCCGCGCCGGTCGACTGGCGGCTGTTCCTCCCGGCGAGCTGGGATGCGGCCTCGGCGAAAGCGGATCCGGACAAGGTCGCCCGCCGCACCCGGTGCGGCATCCCCGCCGACCTGGGCCACGTGGAGAAGTGGCAGCTGGCGCTGGACATGATCGACGAGACCCGGTCCTGGGGCGTCCACGTCCCGCTCGCCGTCGCCGATGCCGGGTACGGCGACGCCGCCGCCTTCCGCCTGGGCCTGCAACAGCGAGGCCTGCACTACGTGGTGGGGATCTCCACCACCCTGTCCGCGCACCCCGGCGAAGCCCGTCCGTTCACACCCGCCTACAACGGCACCGGCCGGCCGCCGGTGGCGAAGTACCCGGACAAGCCCCGCAGCGTGAAGGAGCTGGCCATCGCCGCCGGACCGAAGGCGGCCAAGCCGGTGTCGTGGCGAGAGGGATCCCGCCCCGGCCGCGCAAGGAGCGGCTTCAAGCGGATGTACTCGCGGTTCGTGGCCCTGCGGATCCGCCCCGCCGGGCGCGAGGTCCGCGACGCCACCGAAGGCGCGGAGCTGGCCGAGTGCTGGCTGCTGGCCGAATGGCCCGCCAAGGAAGCCGAACCGGTCCAGTTCTGGCTCTCCGACCTGCCCGCCGACACCCCGCTGACCACGCTGGTCCGAACAGCCAAGCTCCGCTGGCGGATTGAGCACGACTACCGGGAGATGAAGCAGGCCCTGGGCCTGGCCCACTTCGAGGGCCGCACCTTCGGCGGCTGGCACCACCACGTCACCCTCGTCTCCCTTGCCCACGCGTTCTGCACCCTGCGCAGGCTGAACACCGCCCCAAAAGACACGGCGCCGGCCTGAGCCTCTACCAGGTCGTCCGCCAGCTGCAGACACTCCTGGCGACCTGGGCCGGCGCCTGCCCCACCTGCCACCGCGACATACCCACACGACAACAGACCTGACCAAGCCCTACTAGTTCGGCCCAAGGTCAGTGCGTGGTGACACGCTGACGGAGCAGCGGTGGCGATGGCCTTGAGCGGACCGCCGCTTAGTCCACGAGATATGCCTTCTCCGTGATGCGCAGTGGTGCCCCGGCAGGGCCCTTGATGAAGGGGCCTCTCCAAACCGCTCGGCTTGCGTCGGGTGAATGGCGGTTGGCAGTGAACTGGTTGCGAGCGGGTCAGTCGTGGCTCTGGGCTCGCCCTCGGATGGGTGACGATCAGTAGTCCGTGGGCGGGCCGGCGCTATCTCTTGACGCATGATCGCTTCTCGTGGGTGGCTCCCCGCTGCCACCGCTCTCGTTGGCTTCTCCATTGTTCTTGTCCCCGCCGCGGCGCCGGCCTCTGCCTCACCGGTCCGGGCGGTCCGGGTTCCGCTGGCGCAGTACCGGGTGTTGCCCGAGCCGTCGCCCGCCGATGTCGCCCGCAAGGAGCTTGGCGACCTGAACGTCTCACGTTGGGCGAGATGCTCGACACCTGCGAGAGTTGATGGCCGCCCGCGGAGCCCGCCGTGTGCGAGGACGAGGTCACCGCGGGCCCCGGCGGTGCGATGACCGTCGAGGTCGGCGTCATCACCGGTGAGCTGACCGTCCGCAGCACCCGCCGCCCTGAGCAGCTCGTCGACGTCGCCATCCGGTACACCGGCGCCGACGAGTGGTACGCCCTCACCGGCAGCCCGGCCCCGGTCCCCGACGGCGACCTTGAAGACTTCCACGCCGCCGTACTGGTTGCCGTCGAACTCGGCGGCGAAGCCGAGGTCCCCCGCTGAATCCCGCAACACCACCACAGGGCGAAAGCGCCCCGCCATCGAGGAGAACACAGTGAACGTGCGCAGGAAGATCACCGTCCTGGTCATGACCACCGCCCTGACGGCCGGCCTGGCCGCGATCGGCTTCCCGGCATCCGCCGCCGAATGCGGCGTCCGCTCCGACGGCAGGCTGTACTGCGGCAACAAGGCCGGGGCCAAGGGCTACGCGGACCGCTCCTACCGTTCAGCCACCCGCGGCCAGCTCAACGGCACCTTCAGCTGGTTCCAGTGCTGGGGCCACGGCGACCCCCACCCGGGCGGCAACGACATCTGGTACTGGACCCAGCTCGACAACGGCGCCTGGGGCAACGTGCCCGCCGTCGACGTCAGCACGGGCCAGGACCCGGCTCCCGGGCTACGCGAGTGCTGACCGGCAACGCCGAGATGCCGTCCGTTCGCCCCGGCTGACCGAACGCCAGGATCGGCGCTCCTCAGACAGATCGACTGCCGGCTCCGGCTACACCCGGGACCATCAGCGCGCAGAACACGACGATGGTCCCGGGGTAAGCAATCGAGTGTCCCCTGAGGTTCGCCCGAGGCAGGCAGAATGACCGCCATGACGATGTGAAGAGCACCTGCCGACCGAAAGTCCCGACGTAAGAGCTTGTAACACGAGTGTGTCGCGTCCACGCGATGGCACTCATGGATTACCTGTAGTCATCCGCGGGTGTACTCAGCCCACAGCGGGCCGCCGACCCGGTCCAAGACCTCTTCGACTGTGGCGGCAAAGCGCGCCGGCCCATCCGCATCGCTCGAGACCGCCTCGACCGCACCGGCGGTCAAGGTCCCCGCACCCGGGTCGGACGCACGCATCTGATCCAGGATCATGAGCGCTCTAAATCCTCCGAAATGATCTTTTTGTCATCAAGAAGGTAGATCTGTGCACTGACGAACCGTCGGCCAGGCGAGTGAATGCGGCGGCGCCGACCGCCGATGATCACACCATCGGCCTATCCGGACGTGCACAGGAGCACGAGCAGCTGTAACAACGCCACCGCCCGGGACCACAACACCGGCACCACCCACTTCTCCGCGCTCTCCACGCCACCCGTGCGGCGGCTGGCCGGCTTCAACGAGCGGATCCTGTCGCTGTATGCACGCGACATGAGCGTGCGCGAGGGCTTGCTGACGGTCCGTTCGATGGCAGCGGCGATAGCGAAGGAGGCGTGCGCGAGCATGGCCAGGGTGACTCAGCGGTGCCAGGTCAGCGGCAGCGCCGCGCCCAGTAGGCGTAGGTGACGGCCAGCAGCAGCCGGCCCCACTGGACCAGCAGGCTCCGGCAGCACACTGCCAGCACCCGCCACCAGCCGTCGGTGTAGTGCAGGCCGGGGATGACGCCGAGGATCCCGAGCGACCACTCGACCAGTACGCCGGTCAGCACCAGCCCGCCGAGGGTCGCCGGCACGATCGCCGCGGCCAGCGGTACCCGCCGGCCGCCGATCACCGGGACCCAGCCGGGCACGACCTCGCCCCACCCGCGCACCAGGCCGATGGAGAGCAGGGCGAGGCACTCCGAGACCGTGCTCAGGGTGAAGGCGTACGGCGCGATCTCCCACCAGTTGTACGTCTTGTCCTGCATCTCTTGCGACGGAGGCGGGCCGGCACACCCGCCGATTCAGCCCGCGAGGGAGGCGAGCCAGGCGGTCAGCAGGCGGTTGACCTCCTCGGGACGCTCCTGCTGGATCCAGTGCCCGCAGCCGTCCAGGATGTGGGTGGAGGCCAGGGCGGGGAGGGTGGCCGGGTAGGCGTCGATCGCGTCGGCCATCCAGGTCGTGGAAGCGTCCAGGGCGCCGCCGATGAACAGGGACGGCTGCTTGATCGGGGCTCCGCCGTACTGGGCGAGGTCCTCCCAGTCGCGGTCCATGTTGCGGTAGCGGTTGAGGGCCCCGGTCATGCCGGTGCGCTCGAACTCCCCGGCGTACACGTCGAGGTCGTCCTCGGTCAGCCAGGCGGGCAGCTTGCCGCCGGGGAAGCGGTCGCGCATCCGGCCGCCGGTGCGGGCCACGAAGTGCGGGTCGGGCTCGCCCTGGGCGGGCATGGTGTCGGCGGACATGGCCGCGTAGAAGCCCGCGAGCCAGCCCCGGAGGTCGGGCTCCATCTCTGCTTCGGCCCGGCCGGGCTCCTGGAAGTACGAGACGTAGAACTCCTGGTCGCCGCCCATCTGCGCGAAGACGTCGGTGGGGCGGGGGCCGCCGGGCGGCGCGTAGGGGACGCTCAGCAGTCCGACGGCGCGGAAGACCTCGGGGTGGAGCAGGGCGGAGGCAGCCGCGATGTTGGAGCCCCAGTCGTGCCCGACGACCACCGCCTTCTCCTCGCCCAGGGCGCGCACCAGGGCGACGTTGTCCTCCACTAGGTCGAGCATCCGGTAGGCGTCCGTCGCGGCCGGCTTGGAGGAGCGGCCGTAGCCGCGCACGTCGAGCGCCACGGCCCGGTACCCCGCCGCCGCGAGGGCCGGGAGTTGGCGGCGCCAGGAGTACCAGGACTCGGGGAAGCCGTGGACGAGCAGGACCAGCGGTCCGGTGCCCTGCTCGACCAGGTGCAGGCGCCCGGCGGGTGCCTCGATGGTGCGGTGGCGCAGGTCGGCGGACGGCGCGGGCTGGTGCATTGCCTCTCCTCGGTTCACGGGCGGCCGTGGTTACGCATCGATCATGCGGCCCGGCGGCCGCGCGACGCGAACGCCCTTGCCATCGTGGCAAACTGGCAGGACAGGGCGGTGGAGACGGCACGGCCGGAGGGAACGGGGCGACTGTGACGGACGACGGCATAGCCGACACGCTGGCGGCCATGGGCCCCCGGCTGCGGACCGCGCGCGAGCAGCACGGCGCCACACTCACCGGCGTCAGCCGCGCGACCGGCATCTCGCTGAGCACGCTGTCGCGGATCGAGACCGGCCGGCGCAAGCCGACCCTGGAGGTGCTGCTGCAGCTCGCGGAGGCGTACGACGTCTCCCTGGACGAGCTGGCCGGCACCGCACCCGCCGCGGCGGCCGGACCGCGCACCCCGGTGCCGCAGCGATCCGGCAACGACAAGGCGGTGCTACCGCTGACCCGGTACGTCGGGGGCCTGCACGCCCACAAGCACGTCCTACCTGCCATCGACGCGCCGCCGGCGCGGCCGCGGCAGGTCTCCCACGACGGGTACGAATGGCTGTGCGTCCTGTACGGGCGGCTGTGGCTGGCGCTCGGCGAGCAGGACCTCGTCCTGAGTGCCGGGGACGTGGCCGAGTTCGACACCCGCACCGCCCACGGAGTCGCGAACGCCGGGCCCGGCGGACCGGTCGAATACCTGATCATGTTCGGGCCGCAGGGAGAGCGCCTACGACCGCGCACCCCAGCCCCCGACCGCTGGGCCCGGTAGTGCGGAGCACAGCGTCCGGCCCCGCGACGGTGCCTGCGGCTTCACGCCTCGGCGGCGTCCGGATCACGCAGTGGTCGCAGGCCGCCGGGCAGGTCAAGGAGCTGGAAGGAGTACCGGCCGAGCATGTTGACGTGGTGCCGCACGAACGGTGAGAGGCGAGCCACGTCCTCGTCACGGACGTCGAAACCGTCCATCCGCAGCCGCTTCACCGCAGCCTCCATGGACCGCGTGTTGCACAGCACGAGGGCGTCGAGGACCAGCCCCGGCGCCCCGATCTGGTCCTCCATGCCGTCCCACTCGCCCTGGCGATCGGTGAGCCACGGCCCAAGACCTGGACGCTTCCACGGAGTGATCACCGCCGAGACGTCCAAGTCCTCGACGGATCCGACGGCCTCCCAGTCCTGCGTCAATGCATGACGGGTAGCCGACTCTGCCTGGACCAGGTGCGACACCTTGCCCTCGTCCCCATGGGTGTCCGACACCCGGGAACCCACCACCGCCCGAACCGGCACCGACGTCTTCACACTGGACATGAGCAGCCCCAGATCACGCCAGCTGCCGCCACCGCCCGCCCGCTGCACCTGAAGAGCGCACCCCGGGCTCCCCGGATGAACGCCCGCTGCGAGCGAGTGATCGGCAGCATCCGGTGTGAGGCCCTGGACCATGACCTCGTCATGAACGAGGCCCACGCCCGGTATGTCCCGGCCACCTACCAGCGGCACTGCAACGAGCACCGACAGGCTGCTCGACCAGCGACGATGACTTTGCGAGCCCCACAGGGTCGGGTCGGTCATTTCGGCTGGCGCCGAGGGGTGTTGATCGGCCGCCCGGCCGGGGTGCGGCTCAGGACGCCACATGCAGCCCCAGCGTGCCGCCCGGCATCCCGGCTCGGTGGGCCAGGGCTGCCGCCTCACCGCGCGAGGCGACGCCCAGCTTCGCCAGGATGTTGGCGACGTGGAACTTCACCGTCGACTCGCTGATGTGCAGCGCCGCGGCGATGTCGCGGTTGCGGCGGCCCTGGGCGAGCTGGTCGAGGACCTCCGACTCCCTCGGCTGGAGGCCGTCCAGCGGATCGGTGGCGTGGGTCGGCTCGGGGAGGGTGAGCGGCAGGTCGACCGCCACCGTGGTGCCCCAGCCGGGCACCGCCTCCACGGTGCAGCGACCGCCGAGCGCGGCGACGCGGTCGGCGGTGCGGTGGACCGTGAGGGCGTCGACGGCCAGCACGCCCAGGCCGTCACCGCGGACCACCGCCCGCAGGGCATCCTCCGGGGTGAACTGCCAACTCACGTGCAGGCGAGTCGGCTTCTCCTGGTCCAGCATCATCAGGACGGCAGCCCGGACCGCGTCCCGTGCGGTGTGCGCGGCGTCGGCCGGGACCGAACGGGCGGCCTCGACCGGGGGTGCCGCCTCCAGCCGGACCCGGGTGTGCCGCAGCAGCGGGCGCAGCTCCCGGGTGAGCCGGGCGAAGGCGGCGTCGGCGGGCTCCTCGCTGAGCGTACGGTCCAGGTCGGCGCCCCGGCGCAGGTCCAGCAGCGCGGTGACGGCCAGCTCGGTGGCGCTGCGGCGCGCCGCGGCGTCGTCCAGGTCGGCCGAGCGCAGCGGCGCCAGGATCGCGCTGAGCGCAGCGCTGTGCGTGCCGGTGAACTCGGCGATCGCGCGGGCGCGGGTGTTCGCCGAGGAGCGGGAGGCCGCCGCGTGCTTGGGCCCGGCGTCGGTGGCGCGGTGGTCGGAGTGGGCGATGACCAGGTCCCACAGCTGCTGCAGGACGGCGAGCGCCCCCGGCGCCACCGGGGTGGTGTCCGCCCGGACGAGCACCAGAACGGCGCCGCCGGTGGTGGCCGAAAGGGTGCCGGTGCCCGCTGTGGGGGTGTCGTCCGCCGAGGGGCCGCCGTTCGGTGCGGCGGCGACGGCCACCACCACCGGCCGGGTGCAGCCGGCGAGTTCGGCCTCACCCTGCCAGGGCCGGCCGGCCGAGGTGGTCGCAGTGGTGCGCTCGGCCAGCCGGGACAGCTCCAGGCTGCTCACTCCCCGGGTCAGCTCGGCCGGGCCGAAGGCGTGCGACGGGGAGAAGGTGCAGACGCCGCTGAGCTGGGCGACCGCCACGTGCGGGACGAGCGTGTCGAGCATCTGGGAGAGGCGGAGCAGCAGGTCCGGCCGCGGCGTGCGCAGCACTTCGACGGCCCGCGCCAGCGCGTCCTCGGGGCGGCCCCAGAACTCCCGCCACCGGTCGTCCGCAACGCCCGTGCCGCCCGTGCCGCCCGTGCCGCCCGTGCCGCCCGCAGCACCCGTACTGCCGCTGCCGCCCCTACCGCTCCCGCTGCCCGTACCGCCAGTGCTGTCGCCGCGCTTCATGCCGACGAGCCTAGCCCGGCCGGACCGCCCGGACCCGCCTGGTCTTTCGGACAGGTCGAACTGTCCGGAAGAGTGGGTCGCCGCCCGCCGCCCCGGCGCCAGGATGGGAGCTGTCGGAAGAACCAACTCCACGAAACCCCAAGGACCTTCCATGGCCAAGGCGATCGCCTTCCACGAGTACGGCGGCGCGGACGTGCTGCGCCCGATCGACATCGAGGTACCCGCCCCCGGGCCCGGCCAGGTGCGGGTCGCGGTCCGCACGATCGGCGTCAACCCGTTGGACCACAAGGTGCGCAGCGGCGTGATGACCGAGGTCTTCCCGGTCACGTTCCCGGCCGTGTCCGGCTACGAGCTGGCCGGCGTGGTCGAATCCCTCGGCGAGGGCGTGAGCGGCTTCGCGCCCGGCGACGCGGTGTTCGGCGCGGTGATGGGCGGCGGCTACGCCGAGCAGGTGCTGGTGCCCGCCGTGATGCTCTCCCACAAGCCGGACTCGCTCGGCTGGGAGGAGGCCGCGGCGATTCCGGTGGCGGCCGAGACCTCCGAGCGGGCGCTGAACGTCCTGGGCGTGCGGCCCGGAGAGACCCTGCTGGTGCACGGCGCGGCGGGCGGGGTCGGCACCGTGCTGCTGCAGTTCGCCCGGGCCCGCGGGATCACCGTGGTCGGCACCGCGAGCGAGGCCAACCACGACCACCTGCGCGAGCTCGGCGCGATTCCGGTGACCTACGGCGAGGGCCTGGCAGAGCGGGTCCGGGCGGCCGTACCGGGCGGCGTGGACAGGGTGCTGGACGTGGCCGGGCAGGGCGGGGTGCTGCCGCTGTCCATCGAGCTGACGGGCCGTGCGGACCGGGTCCTGACCATCGCCGACTTCGAGGGCGCGGAGAAGTACGGCATCCTCGCCACCGGCGGTTCCGACACCGAGTTCCACCACCAGCCCGCCTACACCGCCGCGCTCGCCCTGCACGAGGCCGGCACCCTGCGGCTGCCGCTGCACCGGGTGTTCCCGCTGGCGGAGGCCGCCCAGGCGCAGCGGGTCAGCGAGCACGGGCACCTGCGCGGCAAGATCGTCCTCACGGTCTGACGCCGGATCCGCTGCGGTCGTCGATGCCGCGGGCCTGGCTGTCGCGCTGGAGACGGCCACCCGCGCTCTCGACCGGCTCGGCGTCGCCAACGGCACGTCCCGGTTCATCAACGGCGCCTCCGGAGGGATCGGCGGCACGGCGGTCCGGCTGGCCGTCGCCCGCGGCGCCCACGGCATCGGCGCCGCGAGTGCCGCGAGTGCCGCCGACCAGAACTACCTGCGCCTGCTCGGCGCGGAGCGACTGCCGTTGTGGAGCACGCATCTGTTCAACCGCCGCTGGTGAACAGTTGTACGACATCCGGCAATTGCCGAGGATAGATCGCATCCGTCCGGGCCGCGCACGGGTGGCTCCCGCGCGTCCTGACGCAGGCCGCCGAGGGCGGCGCGGAGGGGACTGGCCACCGACGCACAGCTGCAACTCCTTGGAGTGCCGGCCTACACCGGCATGCCTGAACGGCCGCTGACGCCTGCTCCTTTCCCGGTGGCGATTCTGGCATGTCCGGCAAGTCGAGACGTTGAGGGGTGCGCGGAAATGGCTGTGTTCGACGGCGAGCTCAAGGAACTGATGGCCGGTCAGCTCGAGATCTGGCAGGCACAGCAGCTCGCGCCGGAGAATCCGGTCTACAACCTCGGCGAGTACCTGGAGATCCGCGGCGACCTCGACGTCGGCCTGTTCACCGAAACGCTCCACAGGCTGGTCGCCGAAGCCGAGACCGTACGCCTGCGGTTCCGCACCGATGCCGCCGGGACGCCCCGGCAGTACGTCGGCGACGTCCCCGAAGACCTGGTCCAGCTCGTCGACTTCAGCAGCGAACCCGACCCGCGAGCGGCCGCCGAGAGCTGGATGCGCGAGACCGTCACCCGGCCGGCCGACCTCAGCGGCGGCCCGCTGTTCGGGTTCGCCCTGCTCACCCTCGGCCCGGACCTGCACCTGTGGTACCAGGGTTACCACCACCTGCTCATCGACGGCATGGCCGGCAGCGTCCTCAGCACCCGGGCGGCCCGGATCCACGACGCACTGCTGCACGGCCAGGACCCCGCCGACGGCGCGCTGGAACCACTCGCCCTGCTGCTCGACGCCGACCGTGCCTACCGGGTGTCGGACGACCTCGACCGCGACCGCGCCTACTGGCAGGGCGTCCTCGCCGACCTCCCGCAGGTCGTCGAAGCGGGCACCGACGGCGCCGCGCGCCCGTCCCGCGGCCGGCGGCTCCCGGAACGGCTCGAACGCCACATCGCCGCCCTCACCACCGACGAGCTCGCCGAACTCAGGACCGCCGCCCGCCGCCTGCGCACCAGCCTCACCGGCCTGATGGCCTGCGCCGCCGCCGTCCACCGGCACCGCCTCACCGGACAGCGCGACATCGTCATCGGCCTGCCCGTCGCCGGTCGGACCGGACGGCGCGAACTCGCCGTCCCCGGCATGACCTCCAACAACCTGCCGCTCCGGGTGCGGATCGAGCCGAACACCCCGCTGGCCGACCTGGTCCGCCAGATCTCCGACGCCGTCCGCGAGGGCCTGCGCCACCAGCGCTACCGCTACGAGGACATCCTGCGCGACCTGCGCCTGACCGACGGCGACCCGCTGTGCGGCCTCTACGTCAACGCGATGGCCTTCGACTACCCGGAGAAGTTCGGCAGTTGCCGCGTCACGGCGGTGCGCAACGTGTCCACCGGGCCGATCGACCACACCCGCGTCAACCTCTACGCCCGCGGTGGTGACTTCGGCGTCCAGCTCGACGTCGACGTGAACCCCGCCCTGCCCGACCAGCTCCCGGCCCGGGACGTCTCCCGGCAGCTGCGCCGCGTGCTGGCCTGGCTGGTCACCGCCGAACCCAGCGAGCCGGTCGGCCGGGCCGGTCTGCTGGACCGGGACGAGCAGCGCCGTGTCCTGGTCGAATGGAACGACACCGCCCGCGACCTGCCGCCCGCAACCGCCGTGGACCTGTTCACCGCCCAGGTCGCGGCCCGCCCCGACGCCGTGGCCGTCACCGGCGAGGGCGTCCACCTCAGCTACGCCCAACTCGACGAACGGGCCAACCGGCTCGCCCACCACCTCGCCGCCCGGGGCGTCGGGCCGGAGACGGTCGTCGCCGTGTGCCAGCACCGCGGAACCGACCTGGTGGTGTCGCTGCTCGCGGTGTGGAAGGCCGGAGCCGCCTACCTGCCGATCGACCCGCAGTACCCCGCCGAACGCATCCGCCACCTGCTCACCGACAGCCGGGCGGTGGCCCTGCTGAGCGAGCAGGACATCCTCGACGAACTGCCCGCCGGGCGCCTGCTGACCGTGGCCGTGGACTCCGCCCCGGTCCACGCCGCGCTGGCGGCCGCACCCGCCACCGCACCCGGTACCGCCCTCACGCCGGCCGCCCTGGCCTACGTGATCTACACCTCGGGCTCCACCGGCACGCCCAAGGCCGTCATGCTCACCCAGGCCGGCGCCGTCAACCTGGCCGTCGCGCAACAGGAACGCTGCGCTGTGGACCGGCACAGCCGCGTCCTGCAGTTCGCCTCGGTCGGCTTCGACGCCGCCACCTGGGAACTGCTGATGGCGCTCTGCTCCGGAGCGAGCCTGGTTGTGGCCCCCGCGCGCGACCTACTGCCCTCCCCCGCGCTGACCGACCTGATCGCCCGCCACGGCGTCACCCACGCCACCCTGCCCCCGCCGTCCTGGCCGTGCTCGACCCCGCCGACATGACCGGAATCTCCACCCTCATCTCGGCCGGCGAGGCACTCGGCGCCGACCTGGCGGCCCGCTGGGCCGACGGGCGCCGCCTGATCAACGCCTACGGGCCCACCGAGGCAACCGTCTGCGCCACCATGACCAGCCCGCTCGCCGCCGGTGAAAGGCCGTCCATCGGCCGCCCCAACCCCAACGTCCGGGTCTACGTCCTCGACGGCTCCCTGGCACCCGTGGCACCCGGCGTCCTCGGCGACCTCTACATCGCCGGCGCCGGCGTCGCCCGCGGCTACCTCGGCCAACCGGGTCCGACCGCCCAGCACTTCGTCGCCGACCCGTTCGCCGCCGACGGCACCCGCATGTACCGCAGCGGCGACCGCGCCCGGTGGACCCTCGACGGGCAGCTCGACTTCGCCGGCCGCGCCGACGACCAGGTCAAGATCCGAGGCTTCCGCATCGAACCCGGCGAGGTCGAGGCAACCCTGACCGCCCACCCGCGAATCGACCAGGCCACCGTGTTGGTCCGCGAGGACGCCCCGGGCGAGCGCAGGCTGGTCGCCTACGTGGTCCCCGCCGTCGGCACCGAGCCTGCCGACGGCACCGAACTGTCCTCTGCCGTCCGGGACTTCGCTGCCGGCCGACTGCCCGAACACATGGTCCCGTCCGCGGTGACGGTCCTGGACGCGCTGCCGCTGACCGTCAACGGCAAGGTCGACCGCCGCGCCCTGCCCGCGCCCGACCACGCCACCACCACCAGCCGTCGCGCCCCCGCCACCGCGCAGGAGGAAATCCTGTGCGCCGCCTTCGCCGACACCCTCGCAGTGCCCGCCGTCGGAGTCGACGACAACTTCTTCGAGCTCGGCGGACACTCACTGCTCGCCACCCGCCTGGTCAGCCGCATCCGAGCGCTGCTCGGCGTCGAGGTCGAGATCGCCACCGTCTTCGAGGCCCCCACGGTCGCCGCGCTCGCGGCCCTGATCTGCGACTCGCACGCGGCCCGCGCCACCCTCGTCGCCGGACCGCGCCCCGAGCGCCTGCCGCTCTCCTTCGCCCAGCGCCGGCTCTGGTTCATCAGTCGGCTCGAAGGCCCGAGCGCCACCTACAACAGCCCGATGGTGCTGCGCCTGACCGGCGACATCGACCGCAAGGCGCTTGCCGCCGCACTGCGCGACGTCATCGAGCGGCACGAGGCACTGCGTACGGTGTTCGGGGTGACGGACGGCGAGCCGTTCCAACGGGTGCTGGGCGTCGAGGAGTTGGTGTGGGATCTGGCAGTGGAGGAGGTCGCGCCGCAGGAACTGCCCGCCGCGGTGGAGCGTGCGGCGTTGTCCGCTTTCGACCTCTCCGCAGTCGAAGTTCCGGTGCGGGCACGGCTGTTGGCGGTGGGCCCGCTCGATCACGTACTGGTCGTGGTGATCCATCACATCGCCACCGACGGCTGGTCGGGCGCTCCGCTGGCGCGCGATCTGTCGACGGCCTATGCGGCGCGGCTTCAGGGCCGGGCGCCGACCTGGCAGCCGCTGCCGGTGCAGTACGCGGACTACGCCCTTTGGCAGCGCGAGCTGCTCGGTGACGCGGACGACCACGCGAGTCTGTTGGCACGTCAGATCGACTACTGGCGCACCGAGTTGGCCGGAGCACCGGAGGAGCTGGCGCTCCCCGCCGACCGGCCGCGCCCGGCGGTGGCCACGCACCGCGGTCACCCGGTGGCCGTGGAGCTCCCCGCAGAGCTGCACCAGCGGCTGCTGGAGCTGGCCCGGGACCGCGGGGTGACCCTGTTCATGGTGCTGCAGGCCGGCCTGGCGGTGGCACTCTCCCGACTCGGTGCGGGCAACGACATCCCGATCGGCTCGGCGGTCGCGGGGCGCACCGACGAGGCGTTGAACGAGCTGGTCGGCGCCTTCGTCAACACCCTGGTGATCCGCACCCGGCTGTCCGGAGCGGCCGGCCTCGCCGACACCCTCGACCACGTGCGCGAGCAGGTGCTGAACGCGCTGGCGCACCAGGAGGTACCGTTCGACCGCCTGGTGGAGGAGCTGGCGCCGACCCGGTCGGTGGCCCGTCATCCGCTGTTCCAGGTGGTGCTGACGCTGCAGAACACCGACCAGGCGGCCGGCGGCACCGGCCTCGACCTGCCGGGGCTGCGGGCCGAACCGGTGGCGCTGGAACGGACGGTGGCCAAGTTCGACCTGGACGTGATGCTCGGCGAGACCTTCGATGCCCAGGGGAGGCCGGCAGGCATCCGCGGCGTCCTCACCGCGGCGGCGGACCTGTTCGATCCACCGGCTGCGCCGCGGTTCGCGGAAGCACTGCGCCGGGTGCTGGTCGCGATGACCGAGGCCCCGCTGACACCGGTGGACCAGGTCGACGTGCTCGATCCCGCCGACCGGCAGCGGGTGCTGGTGGAGTGGAACGCCACCCGTGCCCCCGCAGCGGAGTCGACGGTCCATCAGCTGTTCGAGGCGCAGGTCGCGCGCACTCCCGGTGCCGTGGCGGTCGTGGCCGGCGGCGAGTCGGTGTCGTTCGCCGAACTCGACGCGCGGGCGAACCGGTTGGCGCACTACCTGGCGGCGCGGGGCGTGGCTGCGGACTCCCTGGTGGGGCTGGCGCTGCCGCGCGGCGTGGAGATGGTCACCGGCATCCTGGCGGTGTGGAAGGCGGGCGCCGGATACCTGCCGATCGATCCCGGGCAGCCGGTGGAGCGGATCTCGTTCCTGCTGCGGGACAGCGGTGCCGCGCTGACGCTGACGACCGAGGAGATCCTGGACGACCTGCCGGCTGGCCTGGCACCGCTGGTGGCGCTGGACTCGGCGTCGGTGCGGTCGTGGCTGGCCGGCGCTGCGGCACAAGCTCCGGCCGTGTCCGTGCCGCCGGCCGCCCTGGCCTACGTGATCTACACCTCGGGGTCGACGGGTCGGCCGAAGGGCGTGGCGGTCAGCCGGGCGGCGCTGGCGAACTACGTGTCGTCGGCACCGGCGCGGGTGGGCTGCGGCGAGCCGGGCGGGCGGTATGCGCTGCTCCAGGCGCAGGCGACCGACCTGGGCAACACCATGCTCTTCGCCAGTCTGGTATCGGGTGGTGAGCTGCACATCCTGGCGGAGGACGCGGTCACCGATCCGGCCCTGGTGGCCGGCTACCTGGCCGAGCAGCGGATCGACTACCTGAAGGTGGTGCCCTCGCACCTGGCGGCCCTCGGCGCGGCGGGCGGTCTGGCGCGGGTGCTGCCGGGCAGGTCACTGGTCCTCGGCGGTGAGGCCGCACCGCCCGCTCTGGTGCGGGAGTTGGTGTCGCTGGCCGGTGACCGCGGGGTGTTCAACCACTACGGTCCGACCGAGACGACGATCGGCGTGCTGACCACCCGCCTGACCGGCGGCGAGGTGGTGCCGGTGGGGCAGCCGATCGACAACACCCGCTGCTACGTGCTGGACGGGATGCTGCGTCCGGTGGCGCCCGGTGTGGTCGGCGAGTTGTACGTCGCGGGCGCGGGTCTGGCCCGCGGGTACGTCGGGCGTGCCGGGCTGACGGCGGACCGGTTCGTGGCGTGCCCGTTCGACAGCGGACAGCGCATGTACCGCACGGGTGACCGGGCGCGGTGGACGGCCGACGGCCGACTGGTGTTCGCCGGGCGCGCGGACGACCAGGTGAAGATCCGCGGTTTCCGGATCGAGCCCGACGAGGTGGCCGCGGCGCTGACCGGGCACCGCGGGGTGGCGCAGGCGGCGGTGGTCGCGCGTGAGGACGTCCCCGGGACCCCGCAGCTGGTCGCGTACGTGGTGGGCGATGGCTCGAACGATGCCGAACTCCCGGTCACAGCACGGGCGTTCCTGGCACAGCGACTGCCGGAGCAGATGGTGCCGGCGGCGGTGGTCGTGCTGGACGCGCTGCCGCTGACCACCAGCGGGAAGCTCGACCGCCGCGCCCTGCCCGCCCCGGATTTCGAGGGCGCGGCGGGCGCGGGCCGGGGGCCGGCGACGGTCCGCGAGGAGGTGCTCTGCCAGGCGTTCGCCGAACTCCTGGGCCTGTCGGCGGTCGGCGTGGACGACGACTTCTTCGCCCTGGGCGGGCACTCGCTGCTGGCGGTCTCCTTGGTGGAGAAGCTGCGCACCCGCGGCATCGCGGTGTCGGTCAAAGCCCTGTTCCAGACGCCGACCCCGGCCGGCCTGGCGGCCGAGGCGGGTACGGAGCAGGTGGTGGTGCCGGCGAACCTGATTCCCCGGGACGCGGTCGAGATCACCCCTGCGATGCTGCCGCTGGTCGAGCTGGACGCGGCCGAGATCGAGCGGATCACCGCCCGGATCGAGGGCGGCGCGGCCAACATCGCCGACATCTATCCGCTGGCCCCCTTGCAGGAGGGCATCTTCTTCCATCACCTGCTGCAGGCCGGTCGCGGGGACGAGTCCGACGTCTACGCAGGCGCGATCACGCTCGCCTTCGACACCCGCGAGCTGCGCGACGACTTCCTCGCGGCGCTGCGCCAGGTGATCGACCGGCATGACGTCTACCGCACCGCGATCGTCTGGGACGGCCTGCGCGAGCCGGTCCAGGTGGTTCAGCGGCAGGTCGAGCTACCCGTGGTGCGGATTGCGCTCGACCCGCACGGTGCCGACGCCGAACAGCAGCTGCGCGCCGCCGCCGGCGGCTGGCTGGACCTGCGGCGTGCCCCACTGATGGACGCGCACGTCACCACGGGTCCCGGCGGGGACGGCCGGTGGCCGGCGCTGCTGCGCATCCACCACCTGGTGCGCGACGACACCACCACGGGGGCGCTGCTGAGCGAGGTGCGCATGATCCTCGCAGGGCGGGGCTCGTCGCTGCCGGACCCGCTGCCGTTCCGTGGTTTCGTCGCGCAGGCCCGCCTCGGCGTACCGCGCGAGGAGCACCGGCGCCACTTCACCGAACTGCTCGGCGATGTGTCCGAACCCACCGCCCCCTTCGGCCTGTTGGACGTGCACGGCGACGGCAGTGCGACGCACCGGGCGCGGCAGGAGGTTGACGGCGCGCTGGCAGGCCGGATCCGCGAGTTGGCGCGCCGGCTGGGCGTGAGCCCGGCCACCGTACTGCACCTGGCGTGGGCCCGGGTGGTGGCCGCGCTGTCGGGCCGCAGCGACGTGGTGTTCGGCACGGTGCTGTTCGGCCGGATGAACTCCGGCGGCGGGGCCGACCGGGTCCAGGGGCCGTTCATCAACACCCTGCCGGTGCGGGTGCGCACCGGGGAGGCCGGCGTGACGGACGCGCTGTTCGCGCTCCGCGGCCAACTGGCCGACCTGGTGGTCCACGAGCAGGCGCCGCTGACCGTGGCGCAGGGCGCCTCCGGTGTGCCGAGCGGGAGTCCGCTGTTCACCGCGCTGTTCAACTACCGCCACGACCAGGGCACCGGATCGCGGGCGGGATCCGGCGGCGCCGAAGGCCTCGCGGGCATGCGGGTGCTGTCCTACCGGGGCGCGACGAACTATCCGCTGGTCGCCAGCGTAGACGACCACCCTGACGGCTTCACCATCAGCGTCGAGGCCGCCGAGCCGGCCGACCCGGACCGGGTGTGCGCCCTGCTGCACACCTGTCTGGCCAACCTGGTGGCGGCCGCGGAGCAGGCCCCGCAGACCCGGTTGGCGGCCGTCGAGGTGCTCGACCGAGCCGAGCTCGACCGGATGCTGACGCAGTGGAACACTCCGGCCGTCCCGACCGAGCCGGTGACCGTTCCCGCGCTGTTCGCGGCTCGGGTGGCGGCGGCGCCGGAGTCGGTGGCGGTCGTCGCCGACGGTGCGTCCGTGTCCTACCGGGAGTTGGACGAGCGGGCGAACCGACTGGCGCGGCTGCTGGCCGACCGCGGTGTGGGTGCCGAGACACGGGTCGCGGTGGTGATGGAGCGCGGTGTCGACCTGATCGTGGCACTGCTGGCCGTGTTGAAGGCGGGCGGGGCGTACGTGCCGGTGGATCCGGCCTATCCCGACGAGCGGATCGAGTTCACCCTCGCGGACGCGGGCGCGAGCTGGGTGCTGACCGAGGCGGTGCTGCGGGACCGCCTGGCGGGCTCCGGAGTGCCGCTGGTGGTACTGGACGATCCCGCCGTGGTGGCGGAGTCGGCGGCCGCCGGGGGCACCGCGCCGGACGTCGAGCTGCTGCCGGACCACGCGGCGTACGTGATCTACACGTCGGGCTCCACGGGGCGGCCGAAGGGCGTTGTGGTGACCCACCGCAACGTCACCGACCTGTTCGCGCAGACTCGCGGGCTCTTCGAGTTCGGCACCGACGAGGTGTGGAGCTGGTTCCACTCCTTCGCGTTCGACTTCTCGGTCTGGGAGCTGTGGGGAGCGCTGCTGCACGGCGGCCGGGTCGCTGCGGTCTCCTACGAGGTGTCGCGCTCGCCCCGCGAGTTCCTGGAGCTGCTGGAGCGCGAGCGGGTCACCGTGCTGAGCCAGACCCCGTCGGCGTTCCAGCAGTTGATGGCGGTGGCGGACGACCGCCCGGAGGCGCTGGGGTCGTTGCGCACGGTGGTGTTCGGCGGCGAGGCGCTCGATCCCGCGCGGTTGGTGCCGTGGTGGGCGCGGCACCCGGCCGGCGGGCCCCGCCTGGTGAACATGTACGGCATCACCGAGACGACGGTCCATGTGACGTTCCACGAACTGGTCGCCGGTGACGACGCGGTGGGCAGTGTGATCGGGCGGGCCGTTCCGGGCCTGCGCAGCTACCTGCTGGACGAGGCACTGGCCCCGGTGCCGGTCGGGGCCGTCG